>JABZKD010000010.1 GCA_015257455.1 Nanosynbacter sp.
ACCATTAACAATACTATCGTGTTCAATTGGACCGGAAAGACGGATGTGATGCTTATCGGAACCGGGGACGCGGGACGGCATTTAGGCCTTTCCTAGGGACGACTTAGCAGTGTGTTTGGCATGTTCGCGGGCGGCCTTTTCGGCCTTGGTGTAAGTGCCAGAAACATTGTGCTTAACACGATCATGCTCTTCGGCACGCTTCGCATCATTCCAGCGATCAAGAGAACCAACTAGATATCCAGTGATGCGGCGGAGACGCTCAAAAGGAATTTCTCCTTCAAGACGACCACAGGATGGACAGCGTTCACCTGGAATAATTCCAGAGAAACCACAGACTGGGTCGCGGTCTACTGGGTGATTGACTGAGCCATAGCCAATACCAGAATCGTGCATCTTACGAATGACAGCTTCGAAGGCTTCAATATTTTGTGAAGGGTCACCATCGAGTTCGACGTAGGAAATATGGCCGGCTGGACAGAGTGCGTGATACGGTGCTTCAATTTCGATTTTTTCAAAGGCTGAGATTGGGAAGTAAACTGGAACATGGAATGAATTAGTGTAGTAATCACGATCGTTTACACCTTCAATGAGGCCAAATTCCTTGCGGTCCATTTTGGTGAAGCGTCCAGCGAGACCTTCGGCAGGGGTGCCAAAGAGAGTGAAGTTGAGGTGATATTTTTGGCTATATTCATCACATCGCTTGGTCATATGTTCGATAATCTCGAGACCTTTCTTTCTAGCCTCTTCGTCTTCACCGTGATGTTTGCCGAGCATGGCTTTGAGGGTTTCGGCAACGCCGATAAAGCCAATAGAAAGTGAGCCATGCTTAATTACGTCGCGCAGGGTATCGTCTGGGCCGAGCTTTTCGCTACCAAACCAGTTCCCTTCTCCCATGAGGAATGGGAAGTTGCGGACGTGTTGATTGGCTTGGAACTCAAAGCGCTCGAGTAGCTGGTCGGCGACTAGATCCATTAATTCGTCGAGTTCTTTATAGAAGCCTTTCCAGTCTGCTGTTTTACGTTCTTTGAGTGCGATGCCATGCTTAATGCCAAGACGGACTAGGTTAATAGTGGTGAAAGATAAGTTGCCGCGGCTAGTTGCGATACCGTCGGATTCTGGGAAGATAGAAGAGAAAACACGAGTACGACAACCCATGGTAGCGATCTCGGTATTATAATCGCCTTTCTTGTAGTACTTGATATTGAATGGAGCATCGATGAAGGTGAAATTTGGGAAGAGACGCTTAGAGGAAACTTCCATGCTGCGCTTGAAGAGGTCGTAGTTTGGATCTTCTGGATTGTAATTAACGCCCTCTTTGACTTTAAAAACGGAGATTGGGAAGATTGGTGTCTCGCCGCGACCAAGACCTCGTTCAGTAGCTTCGAGAAGCATCTTGGAAACGAGACGACCTGATTCGGTGGTATCGGTGCCGAAATTAATAGAGGTAAATGGAACCTGTGCTCCAGCGCGGGAATGCATAGTGTTAAGGTTATGGATGAATCCCTCCATAGCTTGGAAAGTTTGGTTCTCAGTATCCTTTTTTGCTTCATCAATGATAATAGCTGGAATCTTGAGGGATTTTAGGGTTTCTTCGTCGCCGTATTTAATATCTTCTGGAATGGTTATATCAACTTTTTTACCGGAGAATTCGTTATATTTTTTAAGATTAGCGCGGAGGGTTTTCTTAAAAGTTTTGTCGACACCGGGAGCCATAGCGTAATCGAAATTTGGAATAGCTTGACCACCATGTTGTTCATTCTGGTTAGCCTGAAGAATGATGGCAGCAAGCGCAGCATAGGAACCAATAGAATTTGGCGTACGGAGATGCCCATGTCCGGTATTAAAACCGCCATTAGCAAAGAGTTTTAATGGATCAGTTTGGCAGCAAGTTAATGTACCGGTGGCATAGAAATCTAGGTCATGAATATGGATGTCGCCACGGTCATGAGCGGCACCGAAACGTGGTTCCATGAGAACGGATTTGGCGAAAAACTTAGCACCTTCAGCACCAAATTGAAGCATTTTACCCATGGCGGAGTTGCCGTCGACGTTCGCATTGCTGCGCTTAATATCTGAATTTTGTTTCGCATCGAGCACGGCAATAGTGCGATAGGCATCCATGAGGCTAGTCTGAGCCATACGACGAACCGTGCGTTCATTGCGATAGGAAATGTAGGCTTTGGCGGTCTTCTTATAGCTGGATTCCATGAGAACTTTTTCAACGATATCTTGAATCTGTTCAACGGATGGGGTTTTCTTTTGGTCAAGTTTTTCGAATTCTGAAACAACTTTTTCGGCTAGGCGCTTGGCACGTTCTTCTTTGAATTCTTCAGTGGCAGCACCAGCTTTTTTGATGGCGTTGGTGATTTTTTCGATATCAAATGGGACCACTTTTCCATCTCGCTTGACAACTTTTTTGAGCATAAAAAATAAATCTCCTTATTCTAACAATCTTCTCTTTTAGTTATTTTTGTTTGCTTTTTACGCTATATATGTTTTGGCGATTACGCTATATATAGTGTCTATGCTTATTCTATAACGCTATATGTAGCGTGTCAACATAAAATTCATTGTATTATTTAGACATTTTATGTTATAGATGTATAATATTCAGAGATGAGAAAAAAGTTAAACAATAATATTATTATGCCGGAAAAGTGCTGGGTGGGTGATTCACAGAAAATCTGTTACAGGACTCGTGAAGAAGCCGAGGTGGCCGCTATGGTGGCGGCGCATGATTACCACGCGCCGGCTCTTTCAGTGTATCGTTGTGAATATGGCGACCACTATCACTTGTCTTCTCGGTAATTCTTGACAGAAGTTTAAGATGTTGTATTTTAACACATCTATTTAGAATACAGTCTTCTCTTAAGATATCTAGGCATGCCAGAGTCAGGTACGGCTGGAATAATTTTTTTAGTATCCTTATCTTGGGTAGTTGTTGAGTCTGGCTGTTTCTGATGATTAGATTTTTCTTTTGATTCTATGCTCGGATGAGATGAATGATCTTCTTGGTGATTTTCTGTCTTAGGGGTATCGGAGTTATTGTTATGTTTTTCATTATTTTTCTCGGAATTAGAATGCTTATCTGGTTTAGATTTATTATCAGTTTTTTGCTTATCGGGCTTTCCGCTCTCTGGCTCCTTTTTGTCTTCGAACTCCTTTTTGCCTTCGGATTCCTTTTTATCTTCGAACTTTTTATTAAAAATGCCACGGAGTCGGTCTGTAAGATTTTCAGTTTGTTCTGAAAAGGCATTATGTTTTAGAATATCTAATTCTCGAAGTAGGTCGCCAAAATGATTGTCTTCAGGCTCTTCTGGCGGTTTCGGTGGCTCGGAAGGGTCTGGATTGGTGGAGTCATTCGGATTACTTGGATTACTAGGGTTGCTCAGATTACTCGAACCGTTTGTCTTATTGGAGTCGCCTGAATTGCTTGAATTATCTGAATCTTCCGAATCGTCGGCTTTATCTGGTTCGCTATCCTTGATTGGAATGTTTTGTTCTTCAGTTTTATAAATCCTAGCATCATCGCCGATATGATGGACTAAAATATGATGAGCTTTGGTTGGATTGAGTTTGTCAAAATTTAGGTTGTCGCTGGAAGTGAACCCTTGAGCCACACCGTCAATAACCAGTAGCTTCTGTTTGGTTTCATGGTGATAATTTGGGTCAGAAATTTTAGTCGGAAGCGGGGTGATTTCAGCACGCCATTTACGGCCTTTAAATTCAAGCTCGACGATTTTTGGCCTTAAATCTTCGAATTCGACAAATTTAGTTGCATAATGCTCAGGATCTTGTTGCAGACGAAGTGGTCGATCAGTGTAGGTGTTGGTGATACTGAAATTATTTCCGTCGAATGTCACAGTATAGGTTGGAATATCGCCATTTTGAGCACGAGTCTTTGGCTTATTCTCCACTAACTCTAATTTTTCATCGATGAATTTTTCACTAGCGGCGTTACTAAAATAATGACCATGCATATCAAGGGTAAAATCATAAACCGAACGGGTATATTCTGACCTACCACCATCGCCATTGATGATAAACGGTGTGAGATGTTTAGCCTCTAAAAGATATTTAAGCTTCTGGATGTACTCACCACTAGCGTAATCGAAATAGATTTCGGCTGGAGTAGAGAGAATGAAACCTTTAGTGGTGTCGTGTTGAAGTTTTTGTTCGGACGAAATTTGATAGATTGCTTGGTATAGGTCAATGATCGATGCGTTTTTTACGGAAATATTAGACTCGTCGTAATATTGTTTTAGTTGCTGCTCTAACTGAAGTAGATTGTCGGTGTTGGTATTAAAATCTGTAATTTTTTGATATTTGGCAAAACCATGATGGTCGGTAGCGAAATCTACTTTATAGATATGAAAAAGTGCATGCCTATGTTTTCTGGCTTCGATATTGCTAATTAGTTTTTTGTATTGCAAAGACAAAGCAGCTGGATTGGCTTTATTGAAATTGATGGCAACAATATATTCATGGTCGATGCTATTGATTTTTGGATGAGCCAAACGATCTTGGAGCTGCTTAATAAAATGTGATGAATAGCCAACTTTTAACACTCCTGGTTTTGCGAGTTTTTTGGCGCCATGTAGAATTTGGCCAACTATATGTGCAGATTCGGCGTAAGCATCGCGGCCTGCATAGGCGAGATGCCCTGAAATAAGGTTTTGATGGATAAACTGGAATTTCCCGAGATTAATTTCGGAAAGACCTAGTGGGTCAAAGAAACTGCCGCACATAAAATCACCAGAATTACACCAAGTGCCAATTTTTCCGGAGAACTTGGCGTTTGGTAGATAAGGTTTTTGTGCTCCCAGGATGCCATGCTCTACATCACAATCGGGAATATTAATGCGATAATCGGAATGTATGCCATGATAACATGGTTTGTCCTTACCTTCTCCTTCTGGGAGATGTAATTTAGGATCGCCGAAAGTTGAGAGATAGATAATTTTTTCGGGATCAAATGTACGAATGGCGCGAGTCATTACAATTGCGCCTTGAGAATAGCCACCGAGAATAAATTTAGTATTCGGGCAACGATGTGTAATCTCTTGATATAATGTCTGCATCTCTTTGATGCCAGTGGTAACACTATTATTAAAATAGTCATTTTTGCCAGCATGTATATAAGTATTGGCAATAGCTCCGAGATTCTCCACACTCACGGCTGGGTATTGATATTTGTATTGATTTGATTCCCCGAGGTCATAAAAATCGTAGGATTTATTTGCTGATTGTAAAACCCCGACGAGATTATCTTTAAATTTTTGATAGTTGATATTGGTTTTGGCTTTCTCTCCTGAACCTCGAGCGAAGACGGCTTGAATATCTTTGCATTCAACGGCTTTCGAATTGACAGAGGCTAGCGGTGTTAGACTAGTAATACATACGGCCAAAGCACTGGAAAAATAGAGAAAGCGCGGAGTTTTCTGTGGTATTTTCGGTTTGGATTTAGGTTTTTTACAAACAACAAAATGAGACTGTCTTGATGAGGACATAATTTCCTTTCTATTTTGTATTTTCGGTAAAAGTTCTAATTTGATTATTGGCTGAAATGCAAAATAAAACAAGTGAAAAGGAGTAAAAATGAGGGAAAAATGAAGTTTCTTCCCTGTTATTTTAAGAAAAAATTAGTTAAGCATAAGCAAGTTATGGAGACGAAATAATGATAAATAAAAAGGAGCCATTGTGGCCATAAGAAGTAATTGTTGTTATTTTGAGTTAATCTTTAAGCTTTGGTAAGACTAGTTCAGCGATTTTTTCTGGAGTCTCATAATTAATGAGATGGCCGGCCTGGGGTATAAAATCTACCTCAGCGTGGAATTTTTTGGCAATTTCTTTTACCTTGCGAGATGGATTCATGCGGTCTTTTTTACCTGCTATGAAGTAGGCTTGTTTTTCGAAATTAAAATCAGAAATGGAGTAAGACATAGAAAAAACAGCAGCTCGCATTTCATCTCGAATGGAAGTAAATTTACGAGCACACGCGTAGGTGAGATCGAGAATTTGACGTTTCTTAGAACGATGGGCACCCGCAATGAGAAATTCTGTGCAGACATAGCTGACGAATTTATTAGGCACCAAGGCAATTAATGGAATTAGGGGCAAAATAAATTTTGGAGGATGTGTAGCGATAGGGCTAAGGAAGAAAATCTTATTATGAATGAGGTGACTATATTTTTCGGCAGTGGCGGCGGCGAGGATAGATCCCATAGAGTGACCAATTAGAATCGGATGATCGAGATGTTTATCAAGAATATAATTGGCAATAAAATCTGCATAACCGTCTCTGGTGAAGTCGGTTAATTTTGGCAGAGTCTCATCTTGTGTATTAAAGGCTGGTGGAATATCGGGATTAAAAACCTGGTACCCCTCAGCTTCGAGCAGTTTTTGAAATTCAGCCAAACCCAAATGATTACCACGAAAACCATGGACGAGGAGAATGGGTGGTTTTTGGTCGGATTTTTTCATTAATTAAACAGCTTTAATTTTTTCGAGCGCGTTCAAAATTCCTTCACGGTCAAAACCAAGAACTTGGATCGGATTTTTGTCGGATTCATCAGTAATGATGGTAATTGGAACCGCAGAAATCCCTGGAAAATTACTAGCATCAAGTTCAACGTACTCAAGATTTTTTTGCTCTAACCAATCGATAAGAGCGTGGCAATAGCCGCAAGTAGGACTCGTAATGACTTTAATCATAACATCCTTTCGTTGTTAATTATTATATTATTCTAAAACATTTTAGGAAAAATCACAAGGATTAAACTAGAGCGACTTGGCTTTATCAAGTTGAGGATCTTTGTCTTCGGTGATATCCTGGACGGTGCGATCAATTTCGATGTCTGGCTTGATTCCGGTCTTATTGATTGAGGAGCCATTCGGTGTGTACCAGTGAGCGGTAGTGACCTTGAGTTTACCGCCATCGCTGAGATTGAGCATAGTCTGCATGACACCTTTTCCAAAAGAAGTCATACCGACAATAGTGGCTTTTTGATAATCTTTGAGGGCACCTGCAACGATTTCAGAGGCAGAAGCAGTAGAGCGATTAATTAGAACGATGGTTTTGGTGTCCTTAAAGATAGGATTTTTGCCACGAGGGACATAATCGGTTTTGTCGTCGTTGTGGATGGATTTTTCAATCATATATTTATCACCGCCGTTAAGCCAAAGAGAGAGCATTTCACCCGCCGCTGAGACATAGCCACCACCGTTATTGCGAAGGTCAAGGATAACTTTATCAACCTGCTTGGCTTTAGCTTGCTCAGCGAGCTTACGCACAAGAGAGCCGGTGTCTTCGGCGAAGCGATAAACAGAGATAATGGCGGTTTTATCACTATAGGAAATATCGGCGGAGACGTTGTTAATTTTTTCGCGAGTCATTTCGAAGGTCAGAGTGTCAGCGCCACGGAGTACTTCGACTTTGACCTTTTCTCCGGCTTTGCCGCGAAGTTTTTTGGCGACATCTTCGGTGGTTTTACCGTCTACGTTTTCATCACCAATTTTCATAATACGATCACCTGGCTTAATTCCGGCCTTACGAGCAGGATTGTCTGGAAGTGTGCGCACCACCACAGTGTGATTATTACGAAAAGTGAGTTCCATGCCAACTCCAGCTTCATTAATTTCACCGTTGAGGTCAGATAAGAATTCGTTCCCTTCCTTGGCTGTAAGATAAGTAGTGTAGGGGTCATCAAGTGCAGCGGCAATACCACGCTTAGCTCCAGTGAGGGCATTTTCTTCGGTAACTTCACCATCGTAGAAGGATTTTAACTCGGTGTAGATTTCGTTAAGAGAATCCCAATTGGCCTGTTCGCTTTTACGAAAGCCAATATAGGGAGAAAAATTAGTAATTATAAATTGCCAATTAGAGCCAACAAAAAATCCTACGACGAGGAAAATAAATGAGGTGATAATTGAAGTGCTAAGATTGATTTTTCGTGGTTTCCACTCTGTTTTCATTACTTAATTATAGCATAATCGGGAAAAGGGTATTCTTTTAATTCTTAGAAAAATACCACCGAATGGAGGGTGGTATTTTAGTAGTTCCTGGTTGATTAGAAAGAGTTTAGTCGAAATGGATATAGCTGGTGAATTGATTTGGGCTGACGCGAGTACGGACGCCGAAGTCGCCCCATTGACCAGATTTAGATGAGTATGGGTTGTTATATTCAGAGACCGTAATAGTGCCATCAGCATTAACAGATTCAACCCAGGCTACGTGACCGAATTGACCACTAGTGGTTTGAGCGATAGTGTGGGCAGCAGGTACGCGGTCAACACGGTAGCCACGGGCGCGAGCGGCAGCGGCCCAGCTATAAGCGTTACCCCAACCGGTAATACGAATGTTGCGGCCATAGTATTCGACAGCCTTGTAAGCGGCGTAGCTGGTACATTGGCAAATGTAGTAAGAGTCTAGAACGCCAGCAATATTGTCACGAGGGCAAGAATATCCGTAATTGCCGACAAATGCCCCGTAACTGTTAAAACCGTCAGCTTTGGTACCGAATCCAGCACTAGTGGAAGCGCGGGAGAGATATTCCTGATACTCTTTATTAATTAACTTAATCTTTTCTTCCCTGGAAGCGGCAGCTTCTGCAGCGAAGGAAGCGGCATTATCTTTATACTTTAAAATTAATTCCTGTTGTTCGGCTTTTTTATCTTCAATGGCCTTGCGTTGGATTTGTTGGTCTAAAATAATGCGATCGATTTCAGTCTTTTGCTTTTCGAGATCGTCTTTCATGGTCTTTACATTTTGAGCCGAGGAATTCACTTGGTCTTTGGCAGTGTCGATGCGAGATTTCTTTTCGGCAAAATCTGAAAGTGAGCTACTGCTAGCTAGTACCATAATAGCGTCAGTTTCACCTTCAAGGTGAATATTAACTAACATATTCGCAAGAGCGGCACGTTGAAGTTTAAGTTTCTTAGTAGTGTCTTCAATTTTGATTTTGAGGTCACTAGCTTCGGCTTCGTTTGCCTTAATGCGTGCTTCGTAAACGATGATTTCCTGTTGCATACGTTCGACTTCGCCTTCAAGGGTGACAGCAGCTTTGGCAGCTTGGTTGGCTTTTTCGGCGGCTTCGACCTCAGCTTTTTTAGCGGTACGACAGGCGGCGCTGGTACAGTAGGCCTCATTCTCTACTGCTGAAACATTAGAGTCGTTCTTTTGAATGAATGGAATAGAGCCTAAAATGAGCGCAAAAATTAGGGTAAAAATAAGAGTACGGCCCTTTTTCATGGTTTTAACTTTACGATAATTTTTTGCGTTTTTTCGAATCTTAAAATTGTTTTTTATTTTGCTCATTAAACTATACTCCACTATAATTTAATTTGTTATTTTGGTATCTTACGATACTTTTGCTATATTTTAGCACAAATGAATACGAAAAAGCAATGCTTATTTTGGCTTGGTGGAAGAAAAAGCTCTGCTTATTTTAAGCAGAGCGGAATAAAATATTAGAGTCGCTTGAGATATTTACGGACAGCAATGGAAGATGATAGGAAGGCGATGAAGATACCAAGTAGGGTGAGGGCTAGTCCAATCAGAAAGATACTTGGCGAATTTACGAAATTAGAAACCAGGGTGACGTCAATGTCATAGCCGCTGAGTTTTGGGGCGATGAGGCGGAAGAGGAAGAAACCGATAATGGTTGATAAAATACCGGCAAAGAAGCCAGACATGATAGCCTCGATAAGAAATGGACCACGTATGAAATGATTATCGGCGCCAACTAGTTTCTCCATGTAGATTTCTTCACTACGAGAGTAAATAGCCATGCGGATGGTGTTGAAAATGACCAGAACAGAGATTACTAAGAGAATGAGCGAAATGGCGAGACCACCAGTTTTGGCAATGTTGGACCAAGAAGTGATGGTTTCAATGGCGGTGTCATTAGTGTCGTAGGTCGGTTCCTTTTTTGGATCGAGATTTTCGTGGACCTCCGAATCGGTATTAACGATTTCCTTGATAGTATTAAGTTTATTGGTGTCGTAGACTTTTATGCGAAGTGCGGAAGGCATGGAGGATAGCATAAGCTCTTTCATGTCTGGATCGTCGAGAGTAGAAAGGAGATTGTTTTCATTATTTTTCTTAGTTTCCTCGACGAATTTATTGAATTCTTCCTCGGTAGTAGTGTAGGAAATTTGACGGATATTAGAGTCGGCGGAGAATTTTTTCTTGATTTTTTCAAGCGTAATGATTTCGGTGTTAGGTTTAAAATAGATAGTAATATCGACCTTTTCGCGCATTTTATCGGCGGTAGAAGATAGTACCAAGCTAGCAGTGGCGGTAGCAAAAAGCAGTGTTAAAGTGAGAGTCATCACGAAAGTCGAAGTGATAGAAAGCCAAATATTACGACCGTAACCGATGATGCCGTATTTCATGATGCGTAAATTAGTGCGAAGGAGATGTCCGCGACTGTTTTTCTGCATGGTCTTAAGTTTTCTTAAGGTTTCATTTTTTTGTTTCATAGGCTTCCTTATTGAATTAAACGGTGATTGCGCGAGCGTTTGGTCGGGTTAGATTCAGGCGGCCTGGAGCTAGTGATAGAATTGGAATTTTCGTGAGGTACTCTGAGCTGTGAACGTTGACTGTCGCGGTAAAGTTCGGTTTCTCGACGAGGAGTGGTTTCACGGCGAGATTCAGTCTCATGACGGAATTCGGCTTCGCGACGAGGTTCGGTTTCTCGTCGAGGGGTGGCCTCGCGGCGATTAGGTTCGTAAGACGGAGCGGTTTCGCGGCGAAGCTCAGCTTCGGCGGTTTTATAAAGATAAGAAGTCGGGCGCATGTGGCCTGGTTGTGGTAAATCGGAAATACCGTCATTATCGGTATCAAGGCGATAAATACCGTGCTCTTTTTGGTCGGAAATAATCTTACCATCGCGCATAGTGATGACGCGTTTTTTCAATAGGTTAACGATATTGGCGTCGTGAGTAGTGACTAAGATAGTGGTGCCGTAATTGTTAATTTTTTGCAATAAATCAATAATTTCCTTAGAAGTTAAGACATCGAGATTACCAGTCGGCTCATCGGCAATGAGGATTTTTGGTTGACGAGCGACAGAGCGAGCAATCGAGACACGCTGTCTTTCCCCACCAGAGAGGTCAGCTGGAAAACGATTAGCTTTATCGGAGAGGCCGACAAGATCAAGTACTTTTGGTACGGTGTTTTCAATTTCATGGTTCGACATGCCGGCAATTTCAAGCGCGAAGGCGACGTTTTCAAAAACGGTACGCGATGGAAGTAGTTTGTAATCTTGGAAAACCACACCGATACGACGACGATAATCTGGAATATGGCGACGTTTTACATAATCAAGATCGATGCCACCAATGATGATCTTGCCAGAATCTGGGGTGGCTTCCTTGGTAATCATCTTAAGTAAAGTGGACTTACCGGCACCGGATTTACCGACTAGAAAAACAAATTCATTAGCACTAATATGCAAGGAAATATCATCGAGAACAGCGCGGGTGCCCTTACCGTAGCGCTTGGTGACATGATCGAACAATATCATACTCTTATATTACCATAAACGGGAAGAATTAAAAATGGAAAAGGTAGAGAGAAGGAGTTTAGTTATTGCTACCGACTAGGGACTCGAGGTAGGTGTCGATAAAATTGTCAATTTTGCCGTCGAGAACGGAATCTACATCGGTTTCTTCGTATTTGGTGCGGGTGTCTTTGACGAGTTTATAGGGCTGCATGACGTAGTTGCGGATTTGTTGACCCCAACTGGCGGATTCGCCAGCACGTAATTGATTGATAGATTCGGCCTGCTGGTCTTGCTGCATTTTAAGTAGTTTACCGCGAAGAATTTCCATTGCTTTTTCACGGTTTTGCAGTTGTGAGCGCTCGTTTTGAATTGCTACCACAGTATTAGTCGGTAAGTGAGTAATGCGAATAGCGGAATTAGTGGTATTGACGGATTGTCCGCCGTGTCCACCAGCGTGATAGGTATCAATGCGAAGATCTTTTTCGTCAATTTTAAGATCATCTTCACTGTCAAGAATTGGTAGTACTTCCACTAGCGAGAATGATGTTTGACGTAGATTATCGGCGTTAAAAGGCGAAAGACGCACTAGGCGATGCACGCCATGTTCGGATTTAAGATGACCATACATTTCGGGTCCATAAACTTCATAAACGGCAGTTTTGATGCCAGCTTCTTCACCGGTGCTGCGTTCAATTAACTCAACGTCGTAGCCATGTTTCTCGAAAAACCTTAGATACATACGCTCTAAAATGCCAGCCCAGTCCATAGCTTCAGTGCCACCAGCACCAGCGGTGATGTGGATAATGGCATCCTTTTGATCGAGTGGGTCAGTGAAGCGGAGAGATTTTTTGAGTTCAGCGTAAGTTCCCTCGTGAGCGGTAAGTTGGGCTTCGATTTCCTCGGCAAGGTCTTCGGCGGAAAGTTCGATTAATTCGTGTAGATCATTCACTTGGGATTTAAGGATTTGCCAAGTACTGAGTTCGCTTTCGAGTTTCTTGAGTTCGGTATTGACGGATTTGGCACGAGTAAGATCATTCCAGAGTTCAGGTTTGGCGGATTCTTCTTGAAGATGGGCGAGTCTAGCAAATTTTTCATCAAGATTTAGCTTAGCCCAAGTATCATCAATTCCCTCTTGCAAGAGAGTGAGGCGTTTTTCGAGGTTATTCATATAATTATTATAACTGATAAAGTGACAGGAGCCGAGGAAATGTGGTATAATAAAAAACACATTGGAGATTCGCCAAGTGGTAAGGCAGTGGGTTCTGGTCCCACCATTCGGGGGTTCGAATCCCTCATCTCCAGCCAAGTTGAAATTATTTCCCCCTAGACTTTATAGTTTAGGGGGATTTTTTTATGTAGCTAAATAATAGTTAATGTATTGCTTATGGAATTGATGTTAATAGTTAGTGGTGGCGGATATTTTATTGAAAAGATATTATAATATTTTTATGGTGGTTTACGATACATATTTGCCGGCAGAATTAGAAAGGATTTTATCTAACTTGAAATTGGAAGGGAGAACTATTACTAAAATCGAATCTCCTAGCTATGTTTTTAGTTCCATAAAAAAGGACAGACTCGATGCTGAAACAGGAAAATATGAAACCTGGTATAAGGATGCAGAGATTGATATGTTGACTTTATTAACATTAGATGACGGGAGGCGTATAGGTTTTGACTTTAGTTCGGCTTCTCATGTTTCTGTACATATAAACCCGGATTTTGATATAGAGAAAGAAGCAGAGTATAAAGAAGGTGACGTATCCGTTGCTAGTATATTCTTAAATATTGTTGGTAAGAAAATAAAAGATTTTTATGTCAAAAAGGATGATGATGTGAATAAAATTCTTAAACATGGTGGCTTTATTGATGGGGGATTTAGTTATAATCAAGATTTTTTTATCACGCGCCTCGGTATTAATCTTGAAGATGGTGGGTATCTATATTTTGAAAATAATATTGACTTCACGTTGGTCTGTTATAAGGATATTTAAGTTATTGTGGACGTAAAAATGATATTCTGATGTGGGTAATATTTAATGAAAGAAAAATCCCTAAATCTTGCGATTTAGGGAGCATAATTTCTGTGGCTGGATCGGCAGGATTCGAACCTGCGAATGCTGGGACCAAAACCCAGTGCCTTACCGCTTGGCGACGATCCAATCTGTTATATTTTAGCACGAAAAATGATTTTTCACAATAAAATTGGTGTTAATGGAATGCTTTGGCTATGATTTGGATTCTAGAAAGTAGGTGGATAATTTCGAAATTAGATTTCGTAATAGTGTAGGGCGCAGTTTGGATATGGTTCTTCGATGATATTGTCGTAAAGGAATGAGTAAAAAAGTTGTTCAGCGGTGCCGCCACGTAAAACAAAGTCAATCAGGCGAAGAAAATCACCGTGAGAGACGATTAAGATCGTGGCATCTGGATCGTTATTTTTGAATAATTCATTTTTAACGAAATCTTCTGCGCGAAGATACATGGAATGAATACTCTCCATATTAAATCTTTCACTATTGAAGCGATCTTTCCAGCTAATGCTGTGTAATTTTTGACTATCCTTTCCTTCGAAAACACCAAAAGCCCGTTCGACAAGGCGTCGGTCATACTGAATGTAGCAGAGATGCTGGTGATCAATGTGTTGGGTTTTAGGATCGAGGTGACCAGTGATGATTTGAGCGGTTTTACTAGTGCGCATCAGGGGCGAGGCGTAGCAGCAATCAAAATGCACATCCTTTAGTTGACGTTTGATTTTGAGGGCTTGTTTGACGCCAGTGGTGTTAAGATTGGTATCGAGCAAACCAGCACTGACACCTTGTTTATTTGCATCGGTTTCGCCGTGCCTTAGAGTATAAATTTTCATGCTAATTTGCGGCTCCGTAATTATTTAAAAAATCTTTGAAGAAAGGTTGGTTTTCGTAGGTTTGATTATAGTCGAAATTACTTTCAGGCACTGGGAACGGCAGATTGGCATAGAGGGGTTGCCAGTAGTTAGAGTTATTCGAAAGTGCATTGGAAGTGCGAGAAGAGAGTGGGTTTTTTAAGAGATTACTTAGGCCAAGGCGCTTGGTGGCTTCGGAAAGGCCAGAGATTAGGCTATTACTATTTTCTTGATTAAACTGTTTAAGGTCTTCAATGAGAATTGGTGGTGAGGCCATGCGATGATGATAGGCGGTGCGAAGCTCGTCAACTTCTCCGACACACTCAAAAGGCTTCATGGTATTGCCGACTCCGAGTAGTCCCTTAAAAGTGTCAAAGAGTTCAGGTTTTTTGAAGAGATCTTCGTCATTGAAAAGAGATTGGAGGTATTGAGGTGGGACGAATGGGCAGAAAAGTAGATAAGAATTGGCGCATTTGGCGCATTTGCCACACCATTTGAGGGTAGAGTTTTGATTCTTTTGCTTGTAGTTCGCTTCGTTGCAGGAGCTGAAGCTGTAGCCATACTCTTTCCAGCATTTTTGCACAAAAAGTTCAGCAATTTTTAATTCGGTATATTGACGGATGATTGAGCCAACATGAAGTTCTGGTGAAAGATAGCGGCGCACGTATTCGGTGAAGAAACGTTCGGCATCCCAGGTTTTGGACCATTGATGATTGACTGGTAGGTCGCCAATCATGGCATGAGGTTCGGCACCTTCGTGGCCAATGCTGGTAAGGACTACATTTTGGTTATTTAAGATAGCTTGAATTAGAGCGAGGGCTTCGACGATGAAGGTAACCGGGACGTGACCATTGAGGCCGTGGGATTTTTGAAGATGAGCAATATCGATCTCGCGGTAAACGATACTGGCGTTCATGTGGGTGAAAGAATCGCCAAGCGTATCGATGACGTGTGGATGCGAAAGACTGGGGTCGCTAGTGACATACCAAGGCTCAAATGGAATGTTCTTCTCTTTAAGTAATTTCGCAACTATTAAACTATCTTTGCCGCCAGATTGTAGGGCGAGGTTGCCTTGCCCAGTATATTTTACGGCTGGCTTGGCTTGATAATTCGGGGTCGGTTGGAAGTGGGCTAAATGAGCGCGGGTGAGGCGATTTTCGAAAGCGTATTGGCTGAGCCCTTCTTGATAAACCGTGCTAAAGAACTGTGCCTGAAAGGCGTCGATTGGCACATCGAGTTTGACTGCAGGAGTCGGATGGGTCTTATAATAGCTGGTACCAATTAAGATAAAAGCAAGAAACATTGCACTGTCGAGTAGTTGGTCAAGGGCGGGATCGGCATTAGGATTGAAGCGATATTTTTTATCGGCGTCGGCTTTTTTGGCGAAATGAATTTTTTCGGTGAAGAAAATATTATCAATTCCCTGGTAGACAAAACTAGCGGTCAAAGAGGCGCGATCGAGATAGTAACTGACAAAACGAAAAACTGGATTCCCAGAGGAAGGCTGATTGGTTGAATTAGAAAAACTAATAGCGTTTTCGTTCATTACATTAATTTTATCAAAAATGAGAGATTTTGGTAGATGGTTATGGTTATTTTAGGTTTGAGAGATTTTGGTAGATGGTTATGGTTATTTTAGGTCTTTCACGAGAGCTTGGAACTGCTCGCCGCGATCACTGAAATTTTTGAACATATCAAAACTGGCGGCGCCTGGACTCATCAAAACAATGGCTTCTTTTGGGCAGTTTTTAGAAATTGGCAGACAGAGATCGTAATTACTGGCGACTAGTTCAGTCTGAGCTTCGGCAAGTTTTCTTGCGATATTGACAGCTTCTTCGAGAGTTTCGGCAAAGCAATATTTTTCTGGGTCTTCACCTGCGGCGAGGCGAGTTTTGGTTTCGCCGATGAGGATGATTTTCTTGAGATTTTTGGCGGAAAAGAAGCGTTGTTTCATTTCGGTGAGGTCAAGGCCGCGATCAAAACCTCCGGCGATCAAGAAGGTGGGATAATTTTCAAAGGCGGCGATGGCAACATCGGCGGCTGGGAAGGCGGAAGAATAATTGTCGTCATAATAACGCACGTGATTGAGCTCGCGGACGAATTGCAAACGATGTGGTAGACCTTGGAACTTATGAAGTCCGGCGGCAATTTTTTGGTAGAGTTCGCGATTTTCTGGCAGGAAAAGCTTGTCATAAGAGATACCAAGTAGGGCAAGTACGGCCAAAATGGCAGCTTCGGCATTTTCGCGATTGTGTTCGCCAGGAATTTGCAGTTGGTCAAGTAGAGTGTTTAATTCTTCGAGATGAGTCTTGATTGGATAAGAGAATTTTTGACCCTTACTAAGTTCACCGATAGTTTCGGAATAGAGATTGTTAGCATAATAGATGCAGGAATCTTCAGAAGTTTGGTTTAGCACGATATGAGATTTAGCATCGACGTAATCATCGAAATCTGGATGACGGTCGAGATGGTCGGGTTCAATTCGCAACACTACGGAGATGTGAGGGGATTTTTCGAGATCCCAGCATTGGAAGCTACTCATTTCGTAAACCACGATATCTTTTTCGGTGATTTGATCGAGTTCGAGGACGGCGGGGTTACCGATATTACCGACCAGATGGACATGTTCGAATTTTTCGGAGAATTCACGCAAGATTGACGCAATAATGGAGCAAGTAGTTCCCTTACCCTTAGTGCCGGTGACACCAATAATCGGAGCTTTGACGTGACTAAAGAAATAATTAGTAATGGTGGTCCAATTATTGATGAGATGAGGTGATTTTTGCTTGGCAAGATAAAGTGGATGTACGGAAGGGCTACGAAAAACTAGGTCAAAGTTTTCTAGACCAAAAGAATCAAGCTCTTCATCGGTGAATTTTTCGAAAAAAGTAATTTCGTCCTGCTTGAAATATTCGGCGGTGGCGTTACCTTCCACCCCTTTACCTAAAACTGCAATTTTCATAAGTCTATTATAGCACTCTGGCAAAATTTAGTTTTAACTAGAAAACCAGGCAATTAGCCAGTTGATTGATAATTTGCTTTTCGACAGAGCCGACGGCGACCATGGCGTGAATGCCAGAGCCAGCAAATTCGCGGGCTAGTTCGACGATCAGAGGTTTATTTAATTGCTTAATAATATTAGGGAAATTGTCATAAAATTCGACTTTTTCGGTCATGAAGTAATCGTCGGTATAGTAGTCGGAAATTTGGCTGACAGTCTGGGCACCCATCTGATAACGACCGAGAGCGTAGGTCTTCACGGCTTCGATATCGGTGTCGGAAATCTCGCCATTGAGAGCCTTAATCATTTCGAGCTGAATTAACGTAAAGAGTTCTTCAGAGGTTTCGAGGTTAACTTCTCCGTCAAAGTCCCAGGAAGAATAATGATTGGTGCTATTGATGCCACTACCCATACCATAGACTAGACCACGGCGACGAGCTTGGCCAAAAATGCGACTGCTCATAGTACCATTCAGTAGGTGATTAAGAGCGCCCATAGCTTGAGTTTCTTCGGTGGAAAGGCGTCTTGGAGTAATCATGGAAAAGCCAAAGGTGATATTGCTGGCGTCTTTTCGCTTAATCAGGACAGCATTAGATGAATGCAGTTCGTCGACAGGAATTTCAAAACGTTCGCCGGGGCTTAATTCCCAGCTTTCGAGGTTGCGAATAATTTCTTTTTTGCGGTGTTTAGTTTGACCGGCAATAATAAAACGCATATTGTTCGCGGTGTGGGTGCGGCGGTAATGCTCGTTAATGTCGTCGAGGGTGATGTTATTAATGGTGGAAAGACGTTCGCGTAAGTTCAGAACGTTTTCGCCAATGGCTTTTTGGAGACGTGGCCAAAGTAGACGGCCATAGTCGTTCATGTAGCCAGTGAGTTCGGCGCGAACGTTGCCTTTTTCACTTTTTAATTCCGCGTCGTTAAATTTTGGTGAAGTAATAGCAATGCGTTTAAGATCTAGAATACGGTCCCATTCAAAATCCGCGCATTCGGTTTCATAACAAACAGAGTAGTCTGAAGTCCAAGCGTTATGGTAGGCCCCGTTCTTGGTGAATTCTGCTTCGTAGGTAGATTCATCAGGGTATTTAGCATTAGCGCCGAAACTAAGATGTTCGACAATGTGGGCAATTTCGTAGAGTTCTGGGCTTTTAGCGAAGCGCATACCGCCACGAAATTGTACTTTCATGTTCATGACGGAAGCGCCAGGTACGTCAATCAAAAGACCTTTGGCACCATTCTTTAGTTCGATTTCTTCAATAGAATGTTTCATGTTTAATGGCGGCCGTGCTTTTTGTTTTGGCGTTTAGCTTTTTTCTGTTTTTTGGCCTTATTACGTTTTTCACTGAGGCTAGCGGATTTGGTTGGTTTTTTAGCAAATTCGTTATCAAGATTCTTCTCACCAGCTTCAATAGTGTTAACGCCGCGATTGGTGGCAGATTCGGCCATCTTAGTAAGTTCGGTGTCGTATTCTTCCCCGTCAATCGTGTCGGTGGCGACAGCTTCTTGTGGGGTGATAGAAAGGAGAATCTTCAAAACTTCTTCACGGAGGTTCTTTTGGAGACCTTCGAAAAGTTTTTGAGATTCGGTGCGATATTCGACTAGTGGGTCACGCTGACCGATCGAGCGCCAGTGGATACCTTCACGGAGGTACTGCATGTTTTCTAGGTGCTGCATCCAGAGAGCGTCGAGGACCTTGAGATAAACTTCACGTTCAATTTTGCGCATAACGTCGGCGCCAAATTCGAGCTCTTTGGTGGCGTAAGCTTCTTTGACGGCAAGAGTGGCAAGTTTGGCGCGCTCTTCTTCTTTGCGTTTGAATCCAATTTCAATAATTAAGTCACGATCAAGATCGAAAACAGATTGGAATTCTTTGATGAAATTACGGTTAACACGGATGCTTTCGGCGGTTAAATCAGCGACGGCTTCCTTGATGAGGCGGTTAATTTCGTCAGAGATATTTGCCCCTTCGAGAATTCGACGGCGCATGAGATAAACAATACGACGGTGGCGGTTAATGACGTTATCATACTGCACCACATTTTTACGAGAATCGAAATTGAAGCCTTCGATACGCTTCTGAGCGGCTTCCAGCATTTTGGTGACGCTACGATTTTGAATTGGGGTGTCTTCATCGATACCGATACGGTTGAGCATTGCGCCAATCTGGTTACCTTGGAAAATGCGCATAAGATCATCTTCGCAAGAGACAAAGAATTGAGTGATACCTGGATCGCCTTGACGACCACCACGGCCGCGGAGCTGATTATCGACGCGACGACTATCGTGACGTTCGGAACCGATTACTACCAGACCACCAAGTTCTTTGACTTCGTCGGTGAGCTTGATATCGGTACCACGACCAGCCATGTTGGTAGCGAGAGTAATAGCGCCTTTTTGGCCAGCTTTTTCCACGATGGCGGCTTCACGTTCATTATTCTTCGCGTTAAGTAGTTCGTAGGAGAGACCGGCTTCATCGAGATACTTAGCAATTAATTCGTTCTTCACGATGCTGGCGGAACCAATCAAAACCGGTTGACCTTTTTCGTGGAATTTCTTCACTTCTTCGACGATGGCGCGGAGTTTGCCGGCTTCAGTGCGGAAAATTAGATCATCTTTATCGATACGGATAATTGGGCGGTTAGGTGGAATTTGAATTACGTCGAGGGCGTAGATTTGCTGGAATTCTTCCGCTTCGGTGAAAGCGGTACCGGTCATACCGGAGAGCTTATTATAAAGACGGAAGAAATTCTGGAAAGAAATGGTGGCTAGAGTCATAGATTCTTCTTTGACCACGACGCTTTCCTTAGCTTCAATAGCTTGGTGGAGACCTTCGCTATAGCGACGACCTTGCATGAGACGACCAGTGTTTTCATCGACAATAATAACTTCGCCAGAATTAGTGACAACATAGTCGCGGTCGCGCTGGAAAACTACCTGAGCGCGTAAAGCTTGATCCATGTGATAGACTAAGCGGGTATTATCGGCAGAATAAAGATTGTCGATACCAAGCATGCGTTGGACTTTTTCGATACCAGCATCGGTGAGCGAGACGGAGCGGTGTTTTTCGTCGAGCACGTAATCGTCTGGACCGAGGTGAGAGGCAATTTTGGCGAATTGATAATAAGAATCTGGATTATCGCCAGCTGGAGCGGAAATAATCAATGGAGTCCTGGCCTCATCAATAAGAATTGAGTCGACCTCATCGACGATGGCGAAATTAAGTTCGCGTTGGCGGAGAAAATCAACTTCGTTGACCATGTTATCACGAAGATAGTCGAAGCCAAATTCGTTATTCGTACCGTAAGTCACATCAGCTTGATAGGCTTGTTTTCTAGTGCAAGGCTTCAAGTGCTGCATGCGTTCATCAGTGTGTTCTTCATTAACATATTCTGGATCATAAAGGAAGCTAGCATCGGCAATAATTACACCTACGCTCATGCCGAGGAAGTGATAAACCGGAGCGTTCCAACCGGCGTCACGTTGAGCGAGGTAATCGTTCACGGTGACGACGTGGACACCGCGGCCAGTTAAGGCATTCAAGAAAGATGGTAAAAGAGCGACCAAAGTTTTACCTTCACCAGTTTTCATTTCAGCAACATTGCCTTCGTGGAGAACGATACCACCAATCATCTGAACGTCATAGTGACGCATACCGAGGACGCGTTTAGTGGCTTCGCGCACTAAAGCGAAGGCGTCTGGAAGAATTTCACTTAAAATTTTGGTTTCGTTACGTTCAAGTTTTTCCGATTTAACAGAGGTAGACTGCTTCTTAGTGCTGTCAGTAGATTCAGCTTTTGTCTCAGATTTTTTGGCTGAAGCTTTTAGTTTGGCACGAGCAATATTGGCCTCGGCCTTCTTATTGAGGGCGTCGAGACGCTCTTTCAGAACATTAGTTTGAGCTTTGAGTTCGTCATCAGACATGGCTTCGTATTTTGATTCAAGGCCGTTAATAACCTTAACGATTTTGCGCATGCGAGCGAGATTACGCTTGGCTGGGTCACCAAAAACACCCTGCAAAATACGGGTCGTGGTGGTTTTATCAGCTAATTTATCGGTTGGCTTGCGTTCTTTTTTAACTTTTGGAGCCTTAATTTTGGCTTCCTGAATTTTTTCAATTTTTTTCTGAGACATAAACAGTCGAAACCTCCAAATCGGAATAATATTATAGGGATATTTTATCATAAAAAATACATGTTTTTAAGAGAACATGTATTTTTAATTAAGTTTTAGTTTCTTAATTTTAGGTTAAAATTAAGAATTGGATTTTTTACTAAAAATGCGGGAGAAAACACCACGACGAAGGTGTGGGGTGCTCTCGATTTTATAACGACGAATTTGGCCCATTAATTTAGCTTCGATGATGTCGATACCGGCGAAGATGTTAGAGCACTCATCTTTAGCGGCGATAACTTTACCACCTGGAATTTCCATGGCGGCGGAAATTTCATATTTATTACCG
>JABZKD010000011.1 GCA_015257455.1 Nanosynbacter sp.
GTTCCTTGACCCAGTCAGGAAGTTTGACACCTTCGAGCTTCAAGATACGAGCTACACGGGTAGATGGTTGAGCACCATTCTTGAGGTAGAACTCGACCTTTTCTTTGTCGAGGGTGGTTTTCTTAGTTTCTGGATTGTAATTGCCAACCTCAGCCACAACGCGTCCAGAAAGTGGATGACGCTGGGATTCTTGGACGACTAGTCGAAATGTTGGGTAGTGAGTACGACCATTACGCTGCATACGAATCGCGAGCATGTTTTCTCCTTAATTAATTTTAGATATTTTAACTGATTTTCTGAAAAATTGCAAATTACTTGCGAAGAGTGAGACGACCAGTGGCAGGAAGCTGATTGCCGAGGTGTTTTTTATAATATTTGATACCCTCAGTAGCAGCATTAGACTGAGCCTCCTGCTTGCTATGTCCAGAACCAGTACCACGAATATGGCCTGCGACTACTACGTTAACCGAGAAGACACGGTCATGGTCTGGACCTTCCTCTTTGATAACGTGATATTGAGGGGTAGCGCCGTCGGTTTTTTGGGCTAATTCTTGCAAATAGCTTTTGGAGTCGCGCCAGGATTCATTGACGATGATTTCGTCCATTTTAGTCAAAATGTGTTGATAGATAAACTGCTTAGCACGAAGATAGCCCTGATCAAGATAGATTGCACCAGTCACGGCCTCGAAACAGTCAGCAATAATTGAGGCATGAGTGCGATCACTTCCGAGCTTCTCACCCTTCGATAGACGAATGAGATGAAGATAGCCAATTTCAGTAGAGGCGCGACCAATAGACTCGGTGCGTACCAAGGCGGAACGCCAAGCAGTCATAATCCCCTCTGGCTCGGTAAAATTACGATAGAGAAAATCAGAGGTGACGAGCTCTAAAATCGCATCGCCGAGAAACTCGAGACGTTCATTATGCTCGATGTGGGCCTTTTTATGCTCATTGACATAACTTCGGTGAGTGAGTGCGGTGATGAAGAGTGAGATATCTTTAAATTCGATACCCATTTTTTCTTTGGCGAAGTCGGCGTAGAGAGCTTTGGTATCGGCCGTAAATTCTTCAGCGTTTTGAGGTTGTTTCTTGGTCTTATTGACTGCCACCTCGTCAATATGTTGCCTAATATCCGCGATATTAATTTGATAATCAGCAAGATTTATTTCTTGTTCCATAACTACTTTCTTGGGAATCTTTTGGATACTTGAACTGTTTCAAGTATCCTGAGAAACTCAAATTTATTTAATATTCTCCTTGACGGATGCGTTTTTTGGCAATAAGCATGAGTTTTTCAATATCTTCATACTCAATCACATTTATTGCATCCTGGAAGCTAAACCATTTGATGCCATTCATCCACTTTTCTTTGGTTGGACGCTCCGTAGTATCCAGTGAGCGTACGAGATAAATCTGGGTAGTCATTAACACTAATTTATCAATACGACGGTACTTGAAATGGATTTTGCCGAGCCAAGAAAGGACTTGGATATGGTTCAGACCGGCTTCTTCGCCAATTTCGCGAATGGCGGTCTGCTTTGCGGTCTCACCCGGCTCGATATGCCCTTTTGGGATAGTCCAACGGTTTTTCGAATCTTGGATGAGTAAAACTTCAATATCTTTTTTATCTTTAGTCAGTCGGAAAACGATACCACCAGAGGTCGGTTCGCGGACAATTTCTTTGATGGTTGGTTTTTTCTTGAGAATTTTTTGTTGAAGTTTTTTAAGATTGGAGTCGCGAGAATTTCGAGTCTTGGGGGTAAATGCGCGACGAGAATCAGTTTTGGCCTTTGGTTTAGTCTTCTTGAGGTTTTTCACCTTCGACTGAACTGGTCTTTGATTGTTCATTTGTTCCTTCAGATTTCTCGAACCCGAGCTGTTTGTAAGCGGTACCGAGAACACCATTGACGAACTTAGATGAATTTTCTGAACCAAAAGCTTTAGCTAGTTCAACGGATTCATTGATAGCAACTTTTGGTGGCACAGCTTGAGCTTCAAGCTCGTAAAGCCCGAGGCGCAAAATATTACGGTCAATTGCGGCAATAGATGCAAGTGGCCATTCTGGTGCCAATGGATGTAATTCTTGGTCAAGTTTTTCTTGATGTTCCAAAATACCTTTGGTGGTATTGATAATAAAATCAGTATCACCAACGGCTTTAACGTATGGTTCGATATTTTTTGCGATAATAACATTAATGTCGGCTGTAGCGTCGCCCGCCAAACTTCTCACCTCATATTCATAGAGGCTTTGAAGGATAATAATTCTGCCAAGGTGCCGATTACTTGCCATTATTTTTCGCTTTTCTTTGTCTTTTTAGTAGCTTTAACTGCAGTTTTAACAGTTTTAACTTTAAGATTTGGGGTTTTCTTAGCAGTTTCGAAAGCCTTAACAGGTGATTTCTTGTTAACTGCACGAGCTAAGACAAGACGAAGGTGGCTACGACGTAGACCAGTCTTTCTTGGGCTGCTTTGCTTTTTAGGTTCAGGCATTAAATGCTCCTTGTTAATATATAAATTTGTATTATTGTACTATAAAAACCCATGGTTTGCAAGAAAAAACAGAGCGGGCGAGAGATTTTTTCGTGGATTTTTGAGAAAAGTTTTTAGATTTAGGCCACGATGCTGACGAGGCGAGTATTTGGTGGGAAAATAATTTTTCGTGGTTCCCCATTCAAATATTTTTGAACATTTTCGTCAGCTAGGGCGAGTTCTTGAATTTCTTCTTGAGAAATATCGGTTGGAAGTTGCAATTTGGCACGGACCTTTCCGTTCACTTGAATGATATATTCGGCGGTCTCGCTGACTAAGGCCGATTCATCGTAGGTTGGCCAGGTAAAATCGGCTTCTAAGGTTTCCAGCATTTCAGAAGCAAGGTGTGGGGCGAATGGATAAAGTAGTTTGGCTAAGACTGCTAGGTCAGCCTGGGCGGCGCCGTTTTTATAGAGATGATTAACGAATTCCATGAGAGCAGCTACTACGGTATTAAAGTTCGCACGATTCATATCGTCGGTGGCTTTTTTGATAGTTTTATGGCGAGCCATAAGATTAGTCTCGTCATCGACCTTGGTGGTGGTATTTTCGAGATAAACTAGATTAAAGCAGCGGTTGAGGAAGCGATATACACCACCAATGGCTTTAGTGCTCCAGGCGGCATCTTCATTGTAAGGACCGATGAAGAGTTCATAGGTACGCAAAGTGTCTGCACCATAGCCAGAATCAATCACATCCAGCGGATCGATCACGTTACCTTTAGACTTACTCATTTTTTTGCCATCTGGCGCATTGATGTAGCCGTTATAAAGCAAGGTCTTAACTGGCTCTTCGAAAGGTAGCAAACCTAAATCATGGAAGAACATGGCCCAAAAACGCACATAGAGAAGGTGAGCGACAGCGTGGTCACCACCGACATAGATATCGGTCGGAGCCCAATATTTGACAGCCTCTTGATCCCAAGCGTGCTCTTTATCATGAGGTGAAGTATAGCGCCAGAGATACCAAGAGGAACAGGCGTAACCATCCAGGGTATCGGTTTCACGCGTCATTTCTTCGCCGTTAATTATGACCTTCTTCCAATCTTCAGCCTTGGCGAGAGCGGAGCGACCAGAACTATCAGGTTTATAGTCGGTAATGTCCGGCAAGACTACTGGTAATTGATCTTCTGGAATCGCATGAGGATTCCCATCCTTATCATAGGCGATTGGGATTGGGCAACCCCAGTAACGTTGACGAGAAATCAACCAGTCACGCATACGATAGGTAGTGCGAGGGGCGGCAATGTGCTCTTTTTCGAGATCCTTAGTGATTTTAGCCTTAGCTTCTTCCGATGTAAGACTGGTGTAATCACCAGAATTAATTAAAATTTCATTTTCATCAATCACGGTCTTGACTTCAAGGTCGTACTTTTCGACAAAAGCCCGGTCGCGCTCATCATGAGCTGGCACCGCCATTACAGCGCCTTCACCGTAGCCAATTAAGACGTAGTCAGCGACATAAATTGGCATTTTGGCACCAGTAACTGGATTAATCGCGAAGCTTCCAGTGAAGACACCGGTCTTTTCCTTGTTTTCTTGGCGTTCGATTTCGGATTTTTTAATGGCATTTTTAGCATATTCTGCCACCTCGGCTTTTCGATCTTCGGTAGAAAGTTCAAGAGCGAGTGGGTGTTCTGGGGCAAGCACCAAGAAGGTGGCGCCAAAAATCGTATCGATCCGAGTAGTAAAGACCTTAATTTGACGATTAGAATCGGATACCTGAAAAACAACTTCTGAGCCGACTGATTTACCAATCCAGTTTTTCTGCATGGTTTTGATTTTCTCTGGCCAGTCGAGGCTATCAACATCAGCGAGTAGGCGGTCAGCATAATCCGTGATTTTGAAGAACCATTGCTTCATTTTCTTCTTCTCAACTTCGGTACCACAGCGCCAACAATGACCATTTTCTACCTGCTCGTTAGCAAGAACGGTTTGATCATTCGGACACCACCACTGATAGCTTTCTTTCTGGTAGGCTAGACCATTTTTAAATAATTGCAAGAAACACCACTGGGTCCAACGATAATATTCAGGATCGGAAGTATTAATTTCGCGTGACCAGTCAATGGCAAAACCGAGACGCTGAGCCTGCTTGCGGAAGTTTTCTGTATTAATGCGAGTGGCTTCTTTCGGAGAAACACCGGTCTTAATTGCATAATTTTCGGCTGGCAAACCAAAAGTATCGTAACCAAATGGACGTAGAACATTATAGCCATTCTGAGAATAAAAACGCGCTAAGGCATCAACAATCGAAAAATTACGCACATGCCCCACATGAAGACCTGCACCAGATGGGTATGGGAACATTTCGGCGAGGTATTTTTTCGGTTTGTCAGAATTCTCCTCTGCCTTGTAGGTTTCCTGTTCGGCCCAAATTTTTTGCCATTTTTGTTCGATTCTTAAGGGATTATAACGTTCCATTTAGCTCCTATTTTCTATATTATAACACTTTAATTCATAGAGTATCATCCCAGTGGCTACTGAAACGTTAAATGATTCTTTGCGGCCCACCATGGGAATCTCGACAAAAAGGTCGCATAGTGCCTTGAGCTCGTCGGAAATGCCTTCTACTTCCTCTCCGAGAATCAAAGCAATTTTTTGTCCAACTTGGTTTTGAAAGTTAGGTGAATTTATCTGGATTAGACGTGGGTCGTTAAAATTATTTTCTAGGCCAACTAGCTGGAAGCCTTCTGCATGATAATCCTCTAAGATCTGAATGATATTATCAGTCGTCGCTAGGTTAAGATAAGCCTCAGCGCCAAGGGCGGTTTTATGGATTTTGGCAGTGATATTCTCGGCGATATGTGGCAATTCTGGGGAAACTGGCATCGGAGTAGGTGTATAACCAGAGAAGATGACTCTTTCCACACCCAGCCCCTCGGCAGTACGCAAAATCGCCCCCACATTCAAGATCGAGCGAATATTATGCAAGATAAGATGAATTTCACGAGCCACGGCTTTACCTTTCTTTGAGTCTATTCAATATTGTTATTTTTTGCGTCAATGAATCGGCTTCAAGATATTGATTCCAAATTTCAAATAGCTCTGGGTCCTTTTCTACTAATAATTTGCCCAAATATTTTGGTTGTGGCATGTAAGCACCATTGAGGGCAAGAGACATTTCAAGCGCATTTTGCAACACATAATTTGCATGAAGATAAAAAGCTATGTTATCTCCCGTTATGATGTCTTTTTCTAATTTAGATAGGTAATCTGCGATAGAATACTTCCACATTTTTACATCTTGCTCACTATAGACCGGGGTGGAAGATAAGGTCAACTTGGCGAAATTTATAAGTTTTGCAAGTTTTTCGGAAGATTTACTTGAAATAATTCTTGAGGTGCCAATCATAGTCGAGACATTACGATTCAGTAGCTGCCCACGTTCAGATTCAATATCTTTTAAAATATTACTAAAATTATCTTCCTGAATCTCTACCGAAATGTCATTAATAATTAATTCTGATCTAGAATCATTATATCTATCGTCAATTAAAAAAATATCAATATCTGATTCTGGTGTCCATTCTGAAGTAAGTGCAGAGCCAAACAAAAGTACTGTATCAATATCTTGATATTGAGATTGAATAATTTCTATAATTTCTTGCACTTCAATTTTCATAATATGCATATTATATAAAAAAAAGAGCGGTTCATAAAGAACCGCCCGATTGTGAGATAAAAATTAATGACAGTTACTTGGCTTCTTGCATGTCATTGCTGAAACTGGCATTTTAACCATCTTAATTTTTACCTTTTTGGAATTGCTGTTTTTCATGATGTATCCCCCTTTCTTATTTATTATATGTTAACTCATGTCTCGATTTGCTGAAAAATAATTTCTTTCGTCATCTCAACATAGAGCTCACACATGCTTGATTCCTTTTCCGAGAATTCGCCATTGGCTTCCCTCGTAATTAAACATCCACCCCTACAGAATCCAAAAATTGGACATCGTTTACACTTTTCGGCACTTCGCTCAAGGTTTCGGTTCGACAATAAGGCTTGATATCTCTTGTTTTTTGATATTTCTAGGATTTCAGTAGCGGCCCCCATTTGATAGTTGCTATATCCGCATGGTAGAACATCTCCACTTGGAGTAACACATATTGAATTACCTCTTTCACCACCACAAAAGCCAATGTCCTCTTGTTCTGGTATCAAACCTAAATTTTCTGCAGGCCTAGACCAGAATCCAATAACTGAAATTCCTTTTTTATCCGCATATTTACGAACATAAATTAATTTATTTATGATTTCACGGATAGGGGTTTTTACAATACCCACTACGTCTATGTCAATACGAATTTCAGTCATCCCCAGAGAATATGCCCAATCAATGATATCAGTGTTTACTTCCGATAAATTCTCTTCCGTTACGGTCATCGCAAAGCCATCTAACGGATGGCCGAGGTCCGATAGTAACGTAAATCCTTTTATAATTAAATCGTAAGTTCCCTGTAGGTCCTTAGTTAATCTAACTTTATCGTTACCAGCTCTAGTGCCATCTAAACTAGCTGCAATCTCTACATTATATGATATGAGTCTCTTTGCTATTTCTTCTGTTAATAACGCTAGATTGGTATTTATTCCAATTTTAATGTGGATTCCATATCTTTTTTCACATTCTTTAATATATGGTAGCAATTTTGATATTGTAGCATAATTAAGTAGTGGTTCGCCTCCTCCAAAATTTATATAAAAGTCCCTTTCGCCTTTATTAATTAAGAGTAAAATGTAATTATCAATACTTAATTTTGCAGTATCAAAAGACATCATTTTTTCTTTATTATAGTAATGTTTTGAATTTGCAAAATGAATACAATAACTACATCTAAATGGACATTCTTCCGACATTATTAGGGATAAATATTTAACCTTATTAACTTTATGAACATTATGTACTTCAAAAAGTTTTTTAAGACAATTATCATCCTCTTTTACCGACTCTATCAAAATATGATTTTTCTTTAGGAAATCATAAGATTCAATATCGAAGGTTTTAGTGAAGTCTTCCTTATTAAATTCTTTTGCCTCTTTTAAGTAAATTGCAAGATCTTTTGGAATTTGCATAACTCGACCATATATCGAATGTCATATCACCGTCGGCTTCTTATCTTTTGATAAAAAATAAACATACTTAGAAACAACCATGAAAAACACCTCCTTTTAAATGTACGCCACCTTTTTTGAATAATACAATAAAATTTTTATTTTGTCAATGTAAATTATTTATAGTTAAATCAATGATTCTATTTAATGTTATAATTAAGCTTATGGATAAAATAACATTAAACTGGTTAAATGAGCTGAAAGACAATAATATCACTGGACCAGATATAGACCGCTCGATGGCTTATGCCAAGGACCTCTTGAAGGGGCTTTCGACGATCAGTCAATTCTCCCAAGGTGTGACAATTTTTGGTTCTGCCAGAACTAAAGAAAAAGACGTTTACTATCAAAAAGCCATGAAGCTTGGTCGCCTGCTTGCAGAAAATGGCCATCCAGTGATCACCGGTGGTGGTCCTGGCATTATGGAAGCAGCGAACCGTGGCGCCTTCGAATATGGTGGTCGATCAGTGGGCCTAAATATCATTTTACCGCATGAGCAAAAAATCAACCCGTACCTTACTGACACCATGGAATTTCACTACTTCTTCGCCCGAAAAGTGATGTTAGTAATGTCGAGTAAGGCTTATGCTTTCTTCCCTGGTGGCTTCGGTACCCTAGATGAACTTTCTGAAGTTTTGATGCTGATGCAGGGCAAAAAGATGCCGAAGATGCCATTCTTCTTCATCGGCAAGTCATACTGGAAGCCACTGATTAAGTTTTTCACTAACAAGATGCTGAAAGAAGGCATGATTAAGAAAGAGGACCTAAAGATTTTCAAGGTCACGGATGATGTGCGTGAAGTGGTAATAGCTGCAAATAAGATTGGTCACCTCAAAATTGATCAAAATATTTACAATACTTTCAAATCGGTTTAGATAGCTTAAAAAACAATTTCAAATTTAACAAAAAATAGAGCCATCGAAGCTCTATTTTTATTTTTACTAAAGTCTTTGGATTGGCATCGGGTGGAGGTCTTCATCGCCGTAAAGTGTGCCGGCTTGAGCGCCAATATGAGAAATCACAGAGGTGGCATTAGCAGCGGCAAAAATTAGTGCATCCTTAAATTTTTTACCATCCAGGGTGGCGGACAAAAATCCCGCACCAAAAGCATCACCTGCTCCGGTGGTGTCTTTCGGAGTTTTCATTTCATATTCAGCGAGACGATAAGTTTCCTTACCGTTGGTAGCGATGGACCCACGAGCGCCGGCGGTGATAATCACGGTTTTAACATAACGAGCTAGTTTAACCAACAACTCTTCGAGGATTTCTCCTCCAATCAAAGTTTTAGCTTCTTTTTCGTTCAAAATTAAAATATCGACATCTTGAAGTAGACCTAAAAGCTTCTTCTTTTCGGCAATCTCCTCCATACCAGGATTCCACATAATTTTAACGCCCTTCTCTTTGGCTTTTTCAAAAAACTTCAGTGCGGTATTCATGTCGCCGTTTAGGCTGGTGACGTAAAGCCAATCCGGGTTAGACAGATCAAGATCGGAGGCTTCGAGTTTAGTAAAGCTTTCCGAGGCGCCACGACAAGTTAAAATCGTACGCTTACCGGTTTCAGAATCGAGCAAAATCACTGAAATGCCAGTCTTTTTGCGAGTAAAATTCAGGTAGCTGGTATCGACATTTTCATTTTGGAGAAAATTCAAAATGGCATTAGCTGCACTATCACGACCAAAATTAGAAATCACAATGGTTTCGTGACCGTGTCTAGCAAAATTCGTAGCCGCATTGACCCCCCCACCGCCAACCTCGAAACTATTTTTGTCCATAGTGAGCTTCTCGCCGGTCTTAATTTCGCCGAGATCATTATGGTCAATCATATAGATGTCTTGCAAGACACTACCGAGACAAACTACCCGACTCATAGGAAGACCCCACGTTTCTTAGCTTCCGTAACTAGGGCCTCGTAGGCGGCCTTTTTATCTTCAGGCTGAGACAAGGCAGATCCAACATTAATCACATTCACTTCATAATTAGCCAGAGCGCGAACATTAGTCAGATTAGCACCGCCATCCCAACCAATTTCAATATCAGGCTTGATACTGCGAATAATTTTGACCTTTTCGGCCTGCAAAATATCGGCCTTGGCGCCCTGCTGACCGAGATTGCCAGCAAAAATCAGAGCGTGATCAGCGACTTCAAGATATTTTTTAACTAGACCAGGATAGGTGGTAGGTAGAATTGCCACCCCAGTCTTTATCCCAGCTTTTTTCAATTGCTCAAAAATAGGAAGTAAGTCCTCGGAAGCCTCGGCATGAAAAATCGCAAGGGATGGATGAAGACGCAGGACCTCTGACAAATGGTCGCTCGGACGAATGGCCATAATATGGAGGTCGAATTGAATACCGTTCGGAAGCTGAGAAATTGAACTTTCTGGCACGCTACGATTCGGCGTAAAAGTGCCATCCATCAGATCAATCTGAATACGTTTAGCAAACGAAATATAGGCCTTCATTTGCTCGACAAAAACATTCGTGTCATCGGTTAAAATCGTTGGTACGATAATTGTGTCCTCACCCATATTTGTCCTTTTTAGTAAATATTTTCCTCATCTAGGCGCTGATTTCGACGAATATAACGCTCTTCTGGAATAAATGGTTCTTCTAAAAATCCTGTGACGGACGCTTCAATTTCTTCCTCCGTCATATAGTCTGAAGAAAGACAGAGGACGTTGGCGTCGTTATGCTTGCGACCGATACGAGCGAGAGATTCGGTGTAGCCACAGATCGCCCGAATACCGCGGAAGCGATTAGCCTGCATCGAGATGCCATGAGCGGAACCACAAATCAGAAAGCCACGCGCGGTAGGATTTTCGCGCACTGCACGAGAGACAGCAATTGCAGAATCATTGAAATCGTCGCCTGGCTGAATCGTGAGCGGGCCGAGATCATTCACTTCAATATTCATTTCAGGATGCTGATTTTGATATTCGGCCAAAAAAGTCAGAAGACGTTGCTTAACAGTAAATCCACGGTGATCAGAGGCGACGTAAAGTTGCATTTTATTCCTTTCCAAAATCAGCAGTTAATTCGACGAGACGGTTAGAATAACCCCATTCATTGTCATACCAAGCTACAATCTTGATCAAATCGCCGTCCACCACATCAATAAGTGGAAGGTCGACAATACAAGAGTGGGAATCACCCCGATAATCGGATGAAACTAATTCTTCATGAGAAACACCGAGAATACCTTCGTAGAATGGCTCGCTGGCAACTTTTTCGAAAAGCTGAGTAAGCTCTTCCTTGGTAGTAGGACGAGAAAGTACGGCAGTAATATCAGCAAGAGAAACTACAGGGGTCGGGACGCGAACAGAAAGACCATTGAACTTGCCCTTGAGGGTTGGAATAGTCAAGGCTGCAGCTTTTGAAGCACCCGTGGTAGTAGGTACGATATTTTCGGCAGCCGAACGTGCTTCACGAAGGTCCTTCGCTGGAGCATCGAGTAGGCGCTGTGAACCCGTGTAAGAATGCACGGTGGTCATCATAGCTTTTTTCACGCCAAAATTATCTTCAAGCACCTTCATAATTGGTGCGATACAGTTCGTAGTACAAGAAGCGTTAGAAAGAATCTTATCTTCCTTGGTAACTTCGCCTTCGTTCACGCCGAGCACGATAGTTTTAGCACCTTCGCCCTTGGCTGGAGCAGAAATTACTACTTTACGAGCGCCAGCTGCGAGATGAGCCTTGGCTTTCTCTGGGTCAGTGAAGAAGCCCGTAGATTCAATCACCACATCGACACCTAATTCACCCCAAGCGAGATTGGCTGGATCTTTTTCTGAGAATACGCGGATTTTTTTGCCATCCACGATAATATTTTGATCATCAAAAGTCACTTCACGACTGTAAGTACCATAACTGGAATCATGCTTGAGAAGAAAAGCGAGCGTTTTGGTGTCGGTCAAATCGTTTATAGCTACAACTTCGAGATCACGTCGCATCAAAGCAATTTTTAGAGCATTTCGACCGATACGGCCAAAACCATTGATTGCAATTTTAATCATTTTCCTCCTTTTTCTTTTATTATAGCATAAGAGAGTTCCTGAAAACAAAAAAATACCACCTCGAAGAGATGGTATTTTCGGACTCGGTATTTAAGCGCGAGCAAAGTGAGCGAAAGCACGGTTGGCTTCGGCCATGCGGTGAGTGTCTTCCTTTTTCTTGAAGGCAGCACCAGAACCGTTGAAAGCATCGACGATTTCAGCTTCGAGACGGCGTGAATATGGCATACCCTTGCGTGAACGAGCTGATTGCACGAGCCAAGAGAAGGCAAAGTGCATTTGACGGTGACCAGAAATTGGGAATGGGATTTGATAGTTAGCACCACCGACACGGCGGGACTTCACTTCAAAATCTGGAGAAACGTTAGCGACAGCCTTTTCGAGGACTTCGACTGGATTCTCAGAGTTCAATTTCTTAGCAGCACCTTCGATAGCAGCATAAACTGCGCGTTCAGAAGCTTGCTTTTTACCATCAAGCATTGATTTGTTAATCAAGCGTTGAACGAGGACTGACTGATATTTGCGATCAGGCATCACCTTACGTTCGAGAGATTTGGTAGTTTTACGTGGCATAATTACTTACCCTCCTTCTTAGCGCCGTACTTAGAGCGGCCTTGCTTACGACCATTAACACCTTGAAGGTCGAGAGCACCACGAACGATATGATAGCGGACACCTGGAAGGTCAGGCACACGACCACCACGAACGAGCACTACAGCGTGTTCCTGAAGGTTGTGACCTTCGCCACCGATGTAAGCCCAAACTTCTTGACCGTTGGTAAGACGCACACGAGCGACCTTACGAAGAGCAGAGTTAGGTTTCTTTGGGGTTTTGGTAGTAACCTTGATACAAACACCACGCTTGAAAGGTGAAGCTTGGTTGTAGTAACGAGTTTTAAGGGTGTTGACGATAGAACCAAGGGCTGGTGACTTAGACTTTCTAGCAGCAACCTTACGAGGTTTACGGATCAACTGATTAATTGTTGGCATTAGTTTCCTCTTGTGTTATTGATAAAAATCTGATTCTTCATCAGTGGTGAAGCTCTAGATAAAACTTCACAGCTTGAATAGCTATAATACGATATTTTACAACCTCAAGCGAGCCTTTTCTTTACAGCAGTAGAATTGGCTTGAAACTCGTTAGTTATTATACCTGTTATTAGGAATTTTGTCAAAAAAATACGGCCATTTTTGGACCGTATTCATAAATCAAATTAGCTAGATTTCTTGGATTTGGTTTTTGCGGTGGTTTTTCGGGTGCGAGCTACTGGTTTTTCGACAAGAATTCGCTGATTCGCATCGTCAGTGATTGACTTGCGATAGGCTCGAGGTTGGTTATCTGTAATTTCTAAATCGCCTAGATCGTCATTCTCGAGATTTTGGCTGATTTTCGATTCAAGAAAAAGCTTGAGGAGAGCCCAGACTACCACATTGGTCGCAAGCGCAATAAAGCTAATTAGTGGAATAATCAGAAGAGCAACGCCGAGGGCGCGATCCAATAAGGAAACCACGGCGGCGAGTAAGAAGAAAACGAGAGCGACTAAACCATAAGTCACCTCAACAAGCTTCAGCTCTTCTTTATTTTGATAAAGATTTTTGAGATATTTAACAATTCCAAGTTGCATAATGCTTATATTATATCACATTTTAGCATAATTACAATAGGTACGTATTAACTCACAACCTTTGCAACATAGATTGGCAAAATTTTACCAACAATAAAAAAATACCCCCTCGGTAGAGGGGGATTGTGAGTTTAAAGAAAAGTTGTATTACTCCTTAGAGGTATCAGCTTCATGAGCTGAACCCTGCGCTTTAATCGGGTCCGCGACGGCAGCAACTAGCTTCTTTACAGTCTCAGTGACTTCCTCGCCATTGAGCGCCTGATTCTGCATGTCCGCCTGAGCGAAAATCTGGGGAATACGCCCAAGAACACTAGTTAGCAAATCGCCACCACTTTCTTGTTTTACACCACCACCAAAGTCGTAGAACTTGGCGTTCTTACCAACCTCAGCCATGACAGTTGCGACATTCGTTGCAACCTGAACACGAGTATTCTGCTCAATTTCGATTTTCTTCAGTTCGAAATTAACCTTGTCGTTAGCCGCCTGAGCATCAGAGAGTGCACGGGCCGCTTCGGCTTCTGCTTTTCCCTTAGCCTCGATAGTCTCAGCTTCTGCTTTACCTTTTGCGGCGATAGCTGCGGCATCAGCCTCACCCTTTGCCTTAGTGGCAGTGGCTTCAGCTTCCGCCTGAACCTTGATTGCTTCGGCTTCTGCGGCTGCTTCTGTCTTGCGGGCAGTAGCGGAACCTTCAGCCTCAGTCTTGCGAGCTTCAGCGGTAGCAATGGCTTCACGTGTTTTACGCATAGCGGCAGCTTCCGCTTCACCAGCAGCAGTTAATTTCTTGGCCTCAGCCTGACCAGCGGCGTTGACTTTCTGAGCCTCGGCATCACCAGAGGCTTCTGCCTTTTTACGCTCAGCCTCAGCCTGAGCGGAGATGATCGTGGTACGTTTCGCTGTTTCAGCACGGGTAACTTCAACCTCTTGCTGCTTCAGTGCGGCGAGATTGGCTTGTTCAGCCTGCATCACGGCGACAGCACCTTTCTTTTCCTCAAGCTGCTGATTAATAGCTTGTTGCTCGAGTTCGCCGGCCATTTCAGACTTGGCCTGTTCGCGAGCGGTTTCGGCCTTGAACTGGGCCTTACGGACATCAGTATCGCGCTGACGTTCAGCAACGGCAACCTGAGCATCCAGCTCTTTCTCCTGAGCGGCACGATTAGTCTCGGCACGTTTCTCGCGCATAGACTGCTCGGCCTCCGCAGAGATATTAGCCGAATCACGCCTTCTAGTCTCGCGATCCTTGGCTGCCAGATCCTGATAATAAGTACTATCCTTGGCATCTTCAACCTCATGAATCGAAAGAATAGTATTAAAACCAAGATCTTTCATCTGAGCTGAAATAGACTCCTTAACCTGATCATCGAGTTTATCCTTCCCATTCATGACTTCCTCTGGTGTCATTTTTGCAATAACAGCGCGAACACCACCGGAAACAACATCGAGAATAACACGCTCAAGCTCGTGGTCGTTCTTATCGAGAAAATTACAAACTGCACGCTGGAGACTTGCATTAGATGAAGTATCGGGGCTATAAGCCACAGCCCAGTCAATCTGAATCGGTACACCAGTTTGCGTTTTAGTAACATCACCCTCCACTTTGGCCGTACGAACACATAAGTCGAAATACTTCGCTTTCTGAATAAAAGGAATGACGACTCGGCCACCGGCCCGCTTAATTGTGGGGTTACCCTCTTTGTCAGTAGCGCCGACTCCGGAAACAACTAGCGCTTCATTACCGTTGGCAGTTTTAATCATTGCAAACAAGGCGATGATAATAACCAAGATAATTATTGCGCCAATGATGATGGGGAAAAAATTTGTTACTTCCATACTACATACCTCCTTATGATATTGAAATAATGTGGACTGAAACAAGACTAGGGTGAACACGTTAATTTTAAAACTCACAAAGATACTAAAGAACGCCACCCAATCAGTTATTTTTACAATAAATATACAAATACGTCAATATGAGCGTTAAGGTCCAGGACCTTAACGTAATCATTGACTTCATTGTAAATTATGTTAATATATTGACATATTTGGATACCAAATATAGATACCGAATAAGCACATTAAAACATTTAGTTTCTTCAATATCACTTGGATGTTTTATTTTGCTTTTTCGAAAAAATAAAAAAGGAGGATTACCATGAGTAATTACGAAAAAAATGCAGCAAATTCTGCACAATCAGAACAACCACTAATCTGTTGGAACTGGTACATTGAATCACTTAACAATGACGAGGATCTTGACAACAAGATTCAGAAACGATTTGGAATTTTCAAAAAGCGTGGAACACCTGAAATGGATTTTCCCAAAAATACTGTAGTTAGATTTTTTATATTTAGCGGCATAGATGAGGAGCCAACGAAGAAGGAGTTTTTTCTAATCAAATTAGAGAAAGTTAAAATGTCAAAAGCTAAAAAAAGAAAACTCTTAATTGATTATTTTAAACAGCTTCTTGGCGAGATTGATAGTGTTACTATGACAGAGATTGAGCGGGCACTAAAAGATAAGGTTTACTGCGCCACCGCTAAATGTGGTAAGAAATACTACCTGTATGAAGAATTTAGTATCTACAATCTTCCTGAAGATGACGATGATGAAGAAGACGAAGAGTATGATGATTAACTAAATGTTTACCGAGCCCCGCCGACGAGTGGGGTTCTTTTTTTGAAAAAAAATAGCCCCAACTGTGGTCGGGGTTATTTTTATTAAAAACAAGTATTTTGATTACTTGGTGTTTTCTTGTACGAGGAAGTTTAAGGTTTTCTCGATGGTAAGACGGTTTTTAATGTCTTGGCGGACATTAGGATTTTTCAAACTTTCGAGAGCTTCTTTGGATTTCTTGTAAACTTCTTTAAGTTCATTGATCTTAGCTTCAACGATCTCGTCTTCGACTTCGATTTTTTGGTCACGGGCCAGAATTTGCAAGACTAGAGAAGCCTTCACACGCTTTTCGGCGAGATTTTTCACTTCTTTCATCCATTCTTCTTCGGTTTGGCCGCTTTGCTTGAGATAATCTTCAAGAGTAAAACCTTGAGCCTTAGCGTTCTGCTCCATATCTTGGCGAATGAAGCGGATTTGATCTTCGATTAAAATAGCTGGTGCCTCAACCTTGCTGGATTTAACAAGAGCTTCAAC
>JABZKD010000012.1 GCA_015257455.1 Nanosynbacter sp.
ATTTTTTAGGGCATCTTCTTTTTTCTGCACTAAATCATCCATAATATTTTGGTCGAAGACACCAAATGGAGATTCACGGTTGTCGCAATAACGAATTTTATTGTCGAGAAGACTGGCTTCGATAACTTGAGTCTTATTATCTTTTTTAGTTGTATATTTTTTGATAATACTTTGATAAGTAGAGTCGGATTCATCAAGATTCTTTAGACTTGGGTCAGAGGCGCTAATATCTGAACCATACATATCACAGACAGCACCAATATTAGCAAGACGCTGACAAATTTTGGAATCTTGTCTCTGATTTTTGAAATTTACACCAGCAATATTAGAATCATAAACTGTACTAACTACACCATTGGCAGCAAAAGTATTCGTGGTGGTAATATTTGCGAGTGAACTAATACTTCTAGAGGTATTTGTGGTGAGATTGGAGAGATTCTTTAGGAGACTATTATTGTATGGCATATAACCAAAACGAACTACAAGATTACCGAGAAAAGTATTTGGACTAGAAACGTCAAATGGACTACGATTCATACGATCTAGTTTAGCCTCTTCATTAGCAGCAATGACGGTTTCTTGGAAATAAGCATCGGCAATTTCCTTTGAGGCGGGACCTTGACCAGCAGCTTGGCGACCGATACGTCCGTTCATAATATTTGCGCCACCAACAAAGCTTTCACCGCCAGGAATACCCTGTAAAACAAGGGCTGGGTTACTAAAAATAGTTTTAGCGACATATGGAATAAGTACGGCGAGGCCAGCCTTGATAGCAAAACCAGCAATAACGCTAAGGGTTTTTTGGGCGGCAAATTTTTTAAGTACGGTTACAGCAACAATACTAGTACCAGCACTAAAAGGTGTAGCAACCACAGCTGCAACATTAGAAGCGATATCAACTACAGAGGCAGCGAAGCTGGCAACGGCACATCCAGCATTGGCGGTAGTGGAGGTGGCAATACTGAATTGAGCCGCATTAAAAACATTTTCAATGGCATAGTTTTTGGTTTGACTGAGTTGAGCTTTTTCGCCTGAAAGTACAGAATAAGCACCTTGGGCCTGAACTGGAGCGCCTTCAATTTCTTTTTCTTGTCCATCGGAAGTATCAATATATTTGGCTTTTTTTGATGTTGTTAGTCTTGATAAAGCTTCATCTATCGGTGAAGTATTTCCCTGTCCAGCCTTGGCCTTACTGAGTGGCTCGATAGTGGAGGAGAAATGATGCACCATATTGATAATTTGAGAGGCAGCTACGGCTAAACTTACCATATTGGCGACGCGTAATACGCCACAACCGAGTGCCGCACCACCAGCCATTACGGATAAGCCGTCGATGAATTTTTGAGCTTTAGTGTTGGCAGTTTTGAGATTGGCCTTTTCGGTTTCAATAGAACTTGGTTTTTGGCCATCGGTATCAACGTCTGGGGTGTCGGAGTTATAAGATTTACTCTCTACGGATTGAGGTTCATTTTCGACTACGGTTTTAGTATTACCATCCTCATCGGTTTCTGGTTTTTCTTCTTCGGTAACATAACGACCCTCAGCTCCTTGACCTTTATATTGGTTAATATCGGTCTCCATAAAGGCTTTTTCGTCAGCAGCTTTATTATCCGATCGTTTGAAGGATTTAAAAAGATTCCTAGTGACTTTAATGGAACTAAAAGTAGCAGCGGCACCTGGATCAAAAAAATTCGCAGAACGGCCGCGCTTGGATTTAGTAAAGGCTAGCTGAAATTTTTGATCAGAATCATAAACAGATTTAAGTTTGTCGGCGGTAATGGTTTTATTATTATAGATAAGTACGTATTCGTTGGATTTTTCCTGAACTTCAATATCGTTCTTAGCGAGACGCTGCTTGAGATAATCCGGGAATTTGCCATGCTTCTTTTGCATATATTCTTTAGTCATTTGGAGAGAAGTGGCGGAATAGGTGCCGAACATGGTGTCGGTAGCGCGAGTGATAAGGGTTTCGATATGGTTTGCAATATTAGAAATACCAAAAATTACACTAAAAAGTCCACCAAAAAGGAGGACGATAAGACCAATGAGAGGGGCGTATTTTTTGAGTTTTTTAGCTTTTTCTTTACCAGAAAGTCGATTTTGATTTTGGAAATTACCGGAGCCGGTATAGAAAGATTTTTGTTCAAGATCGCGAAGATTGGCTAAAGAATTAGTCTCAGAATTCGCGACAGCGCTAGAATTTTCGAGAGATTGTAAGGCGTTTTGGCTGGAACTAGTGTTTTGAGAGGCAATTTGGTTTCTAAAAACAGCAGAATCATTATCCGAATTTTTCGACACAGAAAAATCAGGCTTAATATTATCTTCGCCGTAATAGACCTTTGACATAAGAATATTATATGAAATTTTTGGAAAAAAATCGAGTGGGTTATTAGTTAGTTTTATCGTAACGCGTTGGGTTGGTGGAAATTAAACTGGTTTCGGTATCAGAAGCGACGATTTGGATGTGGACGTGGTTTTGGCCAGCGAAGAAAAGACCGTGACCGATTGGGAAACTCGATAGACGTTTTCTTTCCTCTTCAGTAAGTTTGAAAACATCAGACAAGACATCGACGGCGGCAGCGGATTGTTTTAAGAGAAGCTGCATAGAAGAGTTCATTACGATGGCGCGACCCATTTTGTTACTCATAAAGTCTTCGACGTCCTGAGTGATAGTAGTGAGACCGAGATAATATTTACGGGCACGCTTAGCGAGGGAGAAAAGGAAGTTGGCTGAGTCATCATATTTCATGAGCTGCCAGGCCTCATCGACGATGAGAATACGGCGCTTTTGTTTGGCGCGCACGATATTCCAGATGTGATTAAGGACGATATACATAGCGACTGGACGAAGTTCATCTTCGAGGTCACGAATATTGAAGACGACCATTTGGTTATTAATATCAATATTGGATTGCTGAGAGAAAATACCTGCGAAAGTACCAGTGGCATATTTACGAAGACGCTGAGCGAGTTGTGGGCCAGAACCTCCCATATGGGCGAGAGTATCGTAAAGATTAATAATGGTAGGTGGAGTGGATTGATGAGTGAGTGGGTCGGAAGTAATACCAGCGCGGGCGTAAGTATCAATGAGAGCCTGATCAAGATCAGCTTCCTCATTAGCGGAAAGTGAAGAAATTGGCTGACCGTTCGGACCGATTTGGGTACCGCCGAGCATGAGACGAAAAAGACCATGTAGAGTAACGAGATTGGCGCGCAGAGCGTCAGAAGCATCTTCGGAATCGATGACTTTTGGTAAGTCGAAAGGATTGATACGGACATCAGAATTAAGAGAGAGACGCACATAAGATCCACCGACGGCGTCGCTGAGTTTTTGATATTCGTTTTCTGGGTCGATAATAACAATTTCGGTACCCATCATCATGGAACGGATAGCTTCAAGCTTCACGGCGAAAGATTTACCAGCACCAGATTTAGCAAAGACTACGAGGTTGGCATTTTCAAGAGTGAAACGGTCAAAAATGACTAAGCCTTGGTTATGCATATTGACACCATAAAGAATACCGCGTTCCTGAGTGAGGTCGGCAGAGGTAAATGGGAAGGAAGTTGAGATGGCACTGGTGTTCATGTTGCGGCGAATTTGAAGTTGGTCAGTCGCCATCGGCATAGTGGTGTTCATTCCCTGCTCTTGTTGAGAAGTGGCAACCTTAGAAAAAATCATTAATTGACCAAACATGGTTTCAATTTTGTGCTGGACGTAATTTAATTCGTCGAGTGAATCAGCCCAAAGAGTGACATAAAGACCGAAACGGAAGAATTTTTCATAACCAAGCTGTAATTGGTCGCGAAGCTCTTCGGCATCCTGGATGGCGGCATCGGTTTCTGGGTTACGAATACGACCTTTTTCGGCGTTAAGTGAAATATCAGCTTCCAGCTGAGTAACTTTTTTACGCAAGTTTTTCATCACGACGGTAGTATCGACCGGATAAATATAGATAGAAATATCAAGCACTTCATCGATATTAATGAGAGGACTGAGCCAGCCGGTACTGAGAGTACGAGGATAACCATAGACATAAATAGTGCGACCATATTTGGTGCCAAGACGGAAATGATCGGATTGAATTTCAATAGAAGATGGAGAAATTAAATCGCGAAGGGTGGTGATACCCTGCTCAAACGCGCGTTGAATTTCTGCTTCTTCCATCGATTGTTTTTGAGCGGCGATTTCGGCAGCGGTAAGTTTTTTAGCCATGTGTTTCCTCTATTATGTTTATAAAATTATTTAAAATTATCTTGGTTGATTCCCTGGGTAGTTAGTAGGGGTGGGATTATTAGCTGGAGCTGGATTGACTGAGGCTTGGGCCGGGTTTTGGGATAATGCGTGACCTGGAGCTTGCATTGGGTTTTGCATTGGAGCTGGATTTTGGATTGGACCGGGATTTTGCGTTGAAACTGGATTCATCCCAGGATTAAATTGCCTTGGCGCTTCTGGGTTTGGCCTTGGATTTTGATCATATGGACTAGGGGTTTTCTTGGTATAGATGGTACCAATTTTATTAAAATCAATAAACGGCTCGCGGACGGCAGTGTCAGGGTTATTGAAATTATAGAAAAGCTCAGAAAGTTCCTTGGTATTAAGGCGAACGGCGTTGACACCGATACTGAAGAGACCACTAACAATGGTTTCGACACGCTTATCGATTTCAGCGGTGGCTTTGTCATAAGTATTGCGATCGATTTTGGTGATTAGATTTGTGTCGTTACCACCGAAGAAACTACTGAAGATGTTCTTAGTTTGAGTGCTGGCTTTTTCAAGGTCATTATTGATAAAATATGGCACCACGATAAAGAAAGACTTATCCATAATGTTGGCTTCTTGAGAAAGAAGGTCGATGAAGTTGATATAATCGTCCATCAAAACACCGAGCAGCATATTGTCATTGTTTTTACGAATTTCGGTAAGCTTTTCGATATATGGCGCAATATCGATACGCTGAGAACGAATAAGAATCTGAGTGGTGAAATTAAGAGAGTTAATGAAACCTTTGTAGGAATATTCGACACCTTCACGTTCTGGTTCGGACATGAGATCGAAGTTGATAGATTTACAGGCGACCACGGCACGGAAGGAGCCATCTTTCATGATAATTAAACCGTCGCGAAGTTCGGAAAAGAGTAACGTGGATTGAGTGGAAGAAGGGTCGACAATTTGACGTGGAGCAGCGGCAGCGGCTTGAGGTGACTGTGGGATAAATTGGCTCATGGAACCCATAGTTTGGGGATTCATCATTTGAGGATTATTAGTCTGTGGATAGCCTGGCATGGTTCCCTGGTTCATTTGGGGATTGGTTTGGTTTGGAGTGAAATTATTTTGATTCATAGGCGCCTTTAATTTTGAATAAATGGATTTTGATTAATATTAGGAGGGGTAGTCGGTGGCTGAGTGAAATTTGGAGTATAAGGAGTTTGAGTGACGAAGGTTTGAGGAGCTAAATTTGGCGCGAGATTTTCACGATAGCGATTCGCTTCCTTGCTGATAGTATTAATGGAAAAATTTTGATTATTGGCGAGGTTTTGATAATTAGAATTCAAAATCGATTGATTGCGGTTGGCGAGAGTATTGGCGTTTTGGATTGAAGGGTTTGAGGTGGTTTGATTTTGGGTAAATGGATTAGGTGTGGGCTGATTCGGCGTAGTTTGATTTTGAGTAAATGGATTCGAGCCGAGGGTGGCTTGATGAGAAGAAATCGTGGCAGGACCCATGGCGTTTTCCGTATTATTAATAGCGGCTTTCATTTGATTGATAATTTCGGCGTGACGAGCAACTTTTTCTTTTTGCATGAGATTAATTAGATTTTGGTTTTGACTATCATCCATAAAATCGTTCACATCTTCAGTGTCGGCGATAAAATTCTCGGTAAAATTACCATTATGATTACCACGAATAGCATAACCTTCGGAATCGACAAGGTTAGAAAGAAAACTCAGACGATGACTGGCTTCTTCCTCACTAATATCACGCGTGCGAGATTTCTCGACAATTTTAGGTGCAGTGATTTGGATGGTGGTTTCGCCTTGACCGGGACGCCAAAAACGCTTATTGGGTTTCATATAAAAACTAACGATGGCGGCAAGGTAGGTTTCCATCGGCTGATCTTTTTTCAGAGGTAGGGCTAGAATTAAAAAGAAAATGATAACCGGTAATGGTAAAATCGCAAGTAGAGGAAAAATCTGAAAGAGAGCAGCAGCTAAGGCACCGGCAATCGCGGCAATTAAAAGATAAACGAATTGACGAAAAGTGAAGGGGCCAAGGAGTCTATCCTCTGCCTCAACGTCTTGTGGGACCTTATATGTAGCCATAATACTATTTTAGCATAAAAGGCTAGAGTTAATTTGAGGATTACTTTGAAGATTTTTTGTGATTATATTTTTTAGCGTCTTGTTCGAGACGGCCTTCTTCACTATTCTTCATGGTCTTAATTTTTTCGGCTAAATTACCATGTTCATCAGAGAAGACGAGCGCACGGACATTGTTATCCATTTGAGCAATGGCACCACTCTTCTGGCTGGAGAGAATAACATTACGAGCATCAGAGCTTTCAATTTGCTTGACGAAGATTTCTTTGGCAGCATTCTTAGCTTCAGCAAGTTTTTCTTCGTAGTATTTCTGCTTTTCGATTGGATCGGTAGGAATTTCAGATTCATCGGCGGTGAGATCCTTGAAGGATTTAGCAGTGAAGAGCTGCATAATACCATTAAAGACATCAGACTTCATAGAAATAATATTGGCAGCCTTCTGCTTGGAGAGGAAGGTAGTGGCTTTCTTGAGACCAGTTTCGAGAATACTACTCTTCTTAGGATCCTGAGTGAGCTCGAGAACCTTATCGTCGCGAGTATCGGCGTTATTCCAGTCGGCAGCATCAAGGCCGGTAATCATATTAATGAGAGAGTACATTTGATCACCACCAGATTGGAAGTTAAGAGCAGCACTGGAGACATTGGAAAGTGTAGCGTCGAAGAGGTCGACACCGTATTTTTGAGAGACGTTATTAATTTCACCGAAGACGGTACGTTCGGCTTTAACGAGAGAAGTACCTTTGAGAGCTTGAGCGAGATTGAATTTGGTGGTCTTTTCTTCGCCATCGAGGTCTTTAAGTTTACCAGTAGCAAACTGCTCGAAGGTAATACGATTATCTTGACGTTTACCAGTACTCCAGGCAGCGGTTTCAATATTACCGAACTTACCAAAGCGACCAAGCACTGGGTCAGCATCCTTAAAGGCCATTAACTCCTTAAAGAAAACGTTGGCATTTTCAGTACCAGCAATGATTTTGCCATTATCTGAAAGATCTATGATACCTTCAAGAACTTTATCGTAGTCACCACGAGTAGCCATGACACGCATCGTGGCAATCACACGTTCGAAGTCAGCATCGTTAATGGCTTTCTTGAAGTCATTATTAAGTACGCCAGAGTGAATACGGCTGTAATAGGTGGTGCGGCGGTTGAGGCTGGCTTGATATTCCCTGTCATAATCGACGGAAATATCACCTAGTACACTATCGATGGCATCAATGACATGCTTAGGATTTTTAATATTGAGAGCTGGATCATAATCCCAGGCACTGGTACCAGCGGCGCGTACAATATATTTTTGATATTCTTTATCGTTCTTAGCAATTTCGGCTTCGGTGAGATTGAAGCGTTTAGCACTGTTTTCAGAATGAGAATCGATATATTTTTCGTTAATTTCCTTCATCTTATTGAGATAGAATTTATCGGAAGCAACATCATTGTTATGGATTTCGCGATCGACAGTCTTTTGCTCGAGGAAATTTTGGGTCTGACGCTTGGCGAGATCTTTTAATTCCCTGTTTTGATAATTATACTTATCGATGTAATCACCCATGTTACTCATGAAATTTTCAACACGTTTATTAGCGTTTTCAGTACGGTATTTAAGTTCACGGTGGCGATATTCGTCCAACATTTCGGAGTTTTTCTTGATCGGGTCGGCTTTGGAGTAAATTGGTTTGCCGTTTTTGTGATAGCCAATAATTGGCGTGTTATTTTGGCGGGCCAAAAGTTGCTCAGTTAGTAAGAGTTTTTGATCTTCTTCATTACGCTTTGCTCTATGTTCGCGGAAGGCTTGATTTTGCATAGCAATACGACTAATAGTCATGTCTGGGCGGAGGGCACCACCTTTACCTTCGAGGGCGCGTTTTTGGTAGTTGGTACGAGCGAGATTGGCAGCGGTAGAAAATTCTTTGGATACGGAGTTATTAAGTTTACCACCAATACCACTAAGTACCTGATTAACGTCACCGAGAACAGATTTGGACATGCTGAGCATTTTGACGGCGAACATGATTGGTAGGACCTGGACGGCAATACCGATAATTACGCCGAAAGGAGTTTCGGAGCTGAAAATAAAGAGGTAGCCGAGAACCTTGGAAACGCCAAAAAGGAAGCTAAAGGCTGGGAAAAAGACCAGCATTTGAGCAAAAATTGATTTCCATTTCAGATAATATTTATGGGTATTTGGTAGAACATAGAGTGCGAAGATGAGTGGTGAAGTAATAGTGAGTAGGATGACCACGGCTTGGCGAAGTGAGATGGTAATCAGACCAACAACCACGGCAATAAAACCAGCGAGGACGATTGGAATGAGTGTAAAGAGGGCGCTAAGTAAACCACCGGAAGCGGCAACCGCCGTGGCGATACCGACACCACCCAGAATGGTGAGTGAAGTACCGCCGGCGATAGCAAGGAAAATATCATAAAGATTGAGAGGTTCGTCGAGCTTGGCTTCGGGATGTTGGCTTTGAATAGCAGTGGTGGCGATGCCTTCAAGGAAAGATTTGAGGGCGTTACCAATAATATTACTAACATCGACGAGAACCTGACAAATCAGATAGCTAAAGTTAACCAAAATAGCGGCAATGATGAGCTTTGGTAACATCTTCTTGATATTGTAATTAGAAAAACCCAGGCCAGTAACCTGAGAGTAAACAATCAAAAGTAAGAAGATAATGAAAATAATATTAGCAATATTGCGAACGTAAGACCAGATGATGTAAATCGGGGATTTATTATCGGTGGTAATTGGCTTAATAACGAGGAAATTTTCAATGGTAGAATAAAGTGCGTCGATTCCCTTCGCGAGGAGACCGGTGGTCGGACAGACGATGAAAGAAAGAATGCCGATTTGTTCAGAACAGCTGAGTTCGTTTTGTTTTTCGGAATCTGGATTTTCGGAATTAGCGGTCCCATCAGAATTATTAGAGGTATTAGTTTGGTTCTGATTTTGGTTCTCGGTTTCAGCTTTTTCAGATTCGGTTTCGTCGGAATCATTACTTTCAGAATCAGTGGTTTCTCGGGAAGAATTTTCGGATGAGTTAGAAGAATTGTTTGAGTTATTTGGGGTGGCGTAGGTATTTAGAGTGGTTAAAGGAGAAAAGAGAGAAAACAAGGTAAAAAACAAGACAAAAATTGCCGTGCTGAATTTTCCTCTATGGTTGATTCCCTTGTTCATAAAAAATAACTCAATTAATGCTTATTATTATATCACATAACGGTAATGCCGTCAACATTGACCACTGAAACGACCGAATAATAAAAAGCAGAAAAATTTATACTCATGATATAATATATGTATGAAAAAGGTCAATCGACAGCTAACTGTAAAATTTTTGAAGAATTTAGGGATTTTTTCTCTGGTATTAGCCGGATTTTTGGGGCTTATGACAAGTAATTCTGTGAGTGCCTTAAGCTTGAATGATTTAGGGGCTTCAGGTCAACAAGTTTTGACTCAGGTAGGTGCAGTGATTGACGGTGACGTAGATGAAAGCTGCGAAGCGAACGTTTTCTTGGGATTTCGCCCTTGGTATAAGGGTTTAGCTACACGTGATGATAATGATAAATGTGTGATTGGTAAGCCAGCTACCTCAGATAGTGGTACGACGAACTGGGCGCCTTTTGTTTGGGTAGTGGTGATGAATATCATTTATGATGTTTCCCTGGTGGCAGGTATTACGGCGACCGGATTTATTATTTATGGTGGTCTTTCTTACGTAATGAGTGAGGGTGACCCAAATAAGGCAGCGAAGGGTAAGAATATTATTCAGGGTGCGGTGATTGGTTTGATTTTGACGATCTTCGCTTCGGTAATTACGAATACGATTATTAGTGTAATTATTAGTGCAACCTAAGGAGAGAAATGAAAAACTTTGCAACAGTAGATTTGGAAAATATTGATTCCCTAAATGAAGGTTTAAATAGATTACCAAATAAAGAAGGTAATTTTACGCTAACCACGATTTTGAATTATATTTATGCTTTAATCGGTCTAGTGGCGGTATTTTATATCGTGCTGGCAGCGGTGAATTTTGCGACAGCGCATGGGGACGTGGGTAAGGTGACAAAGGCAAAAAATACAATTGTTTTTGCAGTGATTGGTTTAATAATTGTGGTGTTAGCTGCTGCAGTGACGAATTTTGCACTAACGGCATTAAATTAATTAAATATAGGTAAATTAATTAAAAATAGGAATCTAAAATGAAGCAAGGTATGAAAAGAATAGTGACGAGTTTGATGCTCTTTGTGGGGTGCTTCGGATTTTTATTTAGCTTAGTATTTTCTAATCATGTATATGCGGAGTCTTCGCGTGAGAATTTTTACGGGGTTTGTGATGACATTGAAGATGAAGATGTGAAGAAAATCGCCGGCTGTGATGAGCCTACCGGAAAAAATAAGGATGTAGTAGGAATTGTGCAGAGTGGGGTGAATGTAGTGATTTCTTTGGTTGGTATGCTGGCGGTATTCTCAATTATTTATGGCGGTTTCACTTATATTACGGCGCAATCTGATCCAGCGAAAATTAAGCGTGGTAAAGATATGGTAGTTTATGCGGTGGTGGCACTAGTAGTCGCATTCTTGGCTTACGGTATTGTGATTTTTGTGACGAAGAATTTGAAATAATTACAGATTAATTCCAGAGAGAAATGTTTCTGTTTTTCCAGAAGATATGTTATAATTTTGGTAAATTAATATTAAAGGAATAATATGAAAATTTCGAATAAACTAAAAGCTTTGGCAATGGGTGGCACGAGCGTAGTGGCAGTTCTAGGTAACTCCGTCAATACTTTTGCTGGTAAGGTGAAGTGTCCTGATGGTAAAGATGCTACTGGAAATAGCTTAACTGAATGTGGTGGTTTAAAAGGTAGTTCAAATCAGAATGATTTAACGGCACAAGCTAACACTATTATTAACGTGGTGATTGGTGTGATTGGTTTTGTGGCTGTGGCTTTCATTATCTTCGGTGGTGTGCAGTATACGACTTCTGCGGGCGATCCAGGTAAGGTGAAGAAAGCTAAGGATACTATTCTCTACGGAATTATTGGTCTTGTGGTTTCTATGCTTGCTTACGCAATCGTGAACTTCGTGCTTGCTAACGTTTTTAAGGGTTAATTAATAAAATACCCCTAAGGGGGTATTTTTAAGATTTAATTTTAGAGAAAAGAGTAAATGAAAAAAAGTTTTAAAAATTTTCTAGCCGTATTTATGTTAGCTGGATTATTCGCGGGTGGAGCTTTAAGCGGCTCGGTATTTGCGAAGACACCAAAATCAGCGGCAGGTGGTGCTAGTGCAGGTAGTTCTAGTGACTCCGGTTCTGGTGGGTCTAGTGGTATTTGTCCTCCGGGATCGAAAAATCCAGGTGCAGCAAATATTGCAGCATGTAATATTGACCCTGCGCATAAGGGTGATGACCTCATTAATGATACGAATAAAATCATTAATGTGGTAATTGGTGTGCTCGGTGTAGTTGCAGTTGCAGTGGTAATCTATGGTGGTTTCCTCTTTCTGACTGCTCAGGGTGATCCGGGTAAGATTAAGAAGGGTAAGGATTCAATTACTTGGGGTATTATCGGTTTGATAATTGCATTATTATCTTGGTCGATTATTAACTTTGTATTAAGTAGTACGATGAGCGCGCCAGCAGCACAAAATAGTACTACCACAACTACAGCGCCATGATTAAAAATAGTTTAAGAAATATCATCTATTCCCTGCTGTTTATTACTTGTCTGGTATTTGCCAGTTTAGTGAAACCAGTTTCTGCTTTTACTTGTCCAGAAAAAACGGTACGTGTGGATGAATCCGTATCTGCACTTTCAGAATGTAATGTAGAAAAAACCGATGGCGATAAATCACTAATGTCGAATGTGGCTATGTTGATTAATATATTTGCTTCAGTGATGGGTTTTCTGGCAGTGGGGATGATTATCTATGGTGGATTCATGCTACTCACTGCACAAGGTGACCCGGCGAAAATCAAACGCGGAAAAGATGTAGTTACCTATTCGATTATCGGCGTTATCTTAGTGATGTTGGCTTACGCAATTGTAAACTTCGTAATGAAAAGTGGAATAAAAATTTAAGATAAATTCCTAGAAAAGACCTCTAATATAGAGGTCTTTTTTAATTGCCGGATAATTTTTGAGTTTAGATTTTTTGACTAAATTTAATTAATTTTTAATTCCCTCATGCTTGCAGTATTTGGGAAACGGCATATATTGAAGTTAGTGGATTCGAAAAAAATATACCGAATTCACGGTATATTTAATTTTTAGACAATGAGTTATGCGATTGGGATGCGAATAGGTGCTTCGGTCTTTTCTTTTTCGAAAGAAATGGTGAGCACGCCGTCTTTTAATTCTGCTTTTACGCTACCTTCGTCTTCGCGAACTTGGACTGGAAGGGCGATAGTACGAGAAAATTCTCCCCAATAACACTCTTGGATGTGCCAACGAGTGGTTTGTTCATCTTCACCGCCGCTAAGGACACCGGAGATGGTTAAGATATTGTCAGAAATGGTAACATCGAGGTCCCCTTTGGAGATGCCTGCGGTGCGAGCTTTGACAACTAACTTGTCGGCAGTTTCGTATACATCCACTGCTAATTGTCCTGGAAAATCACCAGGTTCTTCTTCCCACGCCTCTGGATCTTCTTCTGCTGGAAGTGGACTCGGTTGTTCTTCTAGAGCTGAAACTGGTTCAGAGTCTAGGCCATCATTATCCAGAAAAGCGGCCGCGAGTTCATCTTCCATAAGCATGTCTTCGTCATTAGTACGAGCCATTGCTTGTATTCCTCCACATTAACTATTGTTCTTAATTATTATAAGAGTGGTTATGTTAAAAATCAAGAGTAAACAGCTTTATCGTGTAAAAATTACAATAGAAAAATTTATTTTAGATATGGTTTTGCCAAACAGATGTGTGCGATGCCAGAGAGAGGGCGGGATTTTTTGTGACCGTTGTAAAAAATATATAAGTATAATCAATCCGGGCTATGTAATGAATGATATGTATGGGTTTGAAAAATTATTGGTAGCGGGGCTGAAGGAGGGATGGTTTGAGAGGATGGTGCGAGATTTTAAATATAAAGGTCGGCGAGATTATGGTGAATTTTTGGCGGAGAAATTAGGGGAGGTGATTTTTTCTGAGGTTAAGAGAATGAAATTTGATGATAAGTCGAGTGATGTTGAGAGAATAAGGCTTAATGATGGGTTGAGTGGCAAGTCGGGTGATGTTCCAATTGAGGCATCAGAAATGATGAATACTAAGATACAAGAAATTCGAAAAATTATTTTAGTTCCCTTGCCGACGATTCGAAAACATATTCGAGAGAGAGGATTCGATCATACTTTAAGATTATGTTTTGAACTAGAGGAATTTTTACAGAAAAGATTAGACGATTTTGGAATAAGTGTGGAATATCAAAGTCTTTTAGTTAGGAAAAATAAGACAGTGCAGGTGGGTAAAGAAAAGAAAGAGCGTGTGAAACAGGCGGAAAAGGCATACGGAATTCGGGAAGGGATAAAAATTGAGAATAAGACGCTCTATATATTGGTGGACGATGTAACAACGACGGGGTCTTCCCTTGCGGCGGCGAAAAAAATACTGCAGGCCGATCAGGTATGGGCTGCAGTATTAATGAAAGAACGTTAATTAGTTGGTGGTACCGACACCGATTACGGAGTTGAGGACGAAATGAACGATGGCGTAAGCGAGCATTGAGATAATGAGACCGATAATGGCATAAAGGATGGTGTTTTTGGCGTCTGTAACCTTTTTAGAGTCACCGCCAGAGAGAATATAACGAAGGCCACCGTAAACTAGCATAATGACCGAGATGAGGCCGACGATGAGTAAGACGGTATTAGTGATGCGGCTAAAAACGCCGTTGTCGCCGATAAGTTCAGTAGGCATACCATCAGCACGGGCAGCATTTGCACCTTCTTGGACGCTAGTAGCAGAAGCTAAGAGACGGCTCGAAAAAAGGCAGGCAAAGGCGCCAAGACCAGTAAAAGTTTGTGTAATAATTTTGGTAATTTTTTTCATGAAATATAGAATCTCGCGGTTAAATTCGACAATATTATTTTAACACAGATATGCGAAAAAGCAACGAAAAGCCTAAATTAACATCTCAAGTAAAATACTAAACAAGCTAAATTAGCTTTTTAAGGTATTGCGTTGATATAATGGAAAATTTTCAATTGCAGAGATATTTGAGGAATATTTGGAAAAACTATTAGAGATGTGGCGAATTTATGATAAGATAGAGGTAGACGGAGAG
>JABZKD010000013.1 GCA_015257455.1 Nanosynbacter sp.
TTCTTTGACTATCGGTAATCTAGCCGCTCTCATGATGTGCGCCTGTTTCGTGCGTCACGGTTATGAACCTACTCTTCTGGTTGGTGGTGCTACTGGTCAAATTGGTGATCCGAAGGAAAATGGTGAACGTGAATTAAAGCCTCTCGAAGAAGTTGCACACAACAAGGAATGCATTCGTCGTCAAATGGCTAATGTGATTAGTATTGATGGTGCTGCTGATACGCGTAATGACGGCGATCCAGACAATGATCACTATGAATTACGCCTAGTTGATAACTATGACTGGTTTAAAAATATTAATTTCTTAGATTTTTTGCGTGAAGTCGGGAAAAACTTTTCCATGACTCAGCTTCTCGACCGTAAATTTATCCAAAACCGTATCGGCGAAGGCGGCTCTGGTATCTCTTACGCGGAATTTTCTTACTCTTTAATTCAGGGTTATGATTTTCTTCATCTCTATCGTCATTATGGCATTGATCTGCAACTTTGTGGCGCCGATCAATTCGGTAACGCCTCCTCTGGTGTTCATCTGATTAAACGTCTCGAAGGTGGTCGCGCCGATGTTTGGTCTACTCCTCTTGTTATTGATCCGGTGACTGGTCGTAAATTTGGTAAATCTGAGGGTAATGCTATTTGGCTAGCTAGCCAGGATAATGGTTCCGGTAATTACACTTCTATCTTTGATTTTTATCAATTCTGGCTCAATCAGTCCGATCAGACAGTTGAATCTTTGATTAAAATCTACACCGTTCTCTCTAAGGAAGAAATCGATCAGATTCTTGCTGAACATCAAGCTCATCCAGAGCTTCGCATTGCCCAAAAAGCCCTTGCTCGTGGTGCGACTGAGGTGGTTCACGGTAAGTCTTCTACTGCCGCGGTGATTACTCTTACTGAATTACTCTTCGGTGGTCGTAAGGTAGAGACTCTTTCTGAATCGGAGATTGAAAGTATTACCATCCTTCTGCCACACTTTGAGCTTAATGGCAGCGAAATTAATCTCATTGACGCACTAACTGAACTTGGTTTGGCGAGCTCTCGTTCCGAAGCTAAAACTTTGATTTTGGGTAATGCTATCTCTGTAAATAATCAGAAAATCCAAGATCCAGCTTATCAAATTTCTTCCTTCGCCATCTTGAAGCGTGGCAAAAATAAATTTGCTATTGTCAAATAATCGACAAATCTGCTTTTTCCATTGATTTTACTTCTCGACTAGCGTATTCTTAAAATAGAAAAAGTGAGGTAAAGTTTATTTTTCCGAGATGCAAGGAGAATATCATATGTATACCCATTAAATTCTCGTTCCAAGAACGATTTTACAGAGTAATTTTACAGAAATTCGATAAATAACGGAGGAATTATGGTCAAAGAAAAAGAAACTAAAAAAACAGATGCTGAAAATGGAAAATCCGAAGCCTTAAAGCTTGCTATTGCTCAAATTACTAAGCAATTCGGTGACGGTTCCATCATGAAGTTAGGTGATAATCGCAATATTGATGTTGAACTTTTGAAGTCAGGCTCACTTTCACTTGATTTAGCTCTTGGTGGTGGCTATCCTAAGGGCCGTATTATTGAAATCTACGGTCCAGAATCTTCAGGTAAGACTACCTTGGCACTGCACGCCATTGCTGAAATCCAAAAAACCGGTGGCCAGGCTGCCTTCATTGATGCCGAGCACGCCCTCGATCCATCTTATGCTAAGCGTATCGGTGTTGATGTCGATAATCTTTTGATTTCTCAGCCAGACAACGGTGAACAGGCTCTCGAAATTTGTGAGACCCTCGTACGCTCGAATGCCGTGGATTTAATTGTAGTCGACTCAGTCGCGGCTCTTGTCCCACAGGCAGAAATTGATGGTGACATGGGTGATGCTCAGATGGGGCTTCAAGCTCGTTTGATGTCTCAAGCTATGCGCAAGCTCACTGCCATTATTTCCAAGTCCAAGGCAACCGTCATCTTTATTAATCAGATTCGTATGAAGATTGGCGTGATGTTCGGCAACCCTGAAACTACTACTGGTGGTAACGCTCTGAAGTTCTACGCTTCCGTCCGTATTGATATTCGCCGTATCGGTCAGATTAAAGATGGTGAAAATATCATCGGTAACCGCACCAAGATTAAGGTCGTGAAGAATAAGATTGCCGCCCCATTCCGCTCTGCCGAATTTGACATTATGTATAACGAAGGTATTTCCAAGGTTGGCGATGTGCTTGACCTTGCTGTGCAATATGGCGTCTTCGATAAGGCCGGTGCTTTTATCAAGTACAACGGTGAAACTATTGGCCAAGGCCGTGAAGCTGTGAAGCGCGTACTTAAAGAAAAGCCAGAATTCTTCGCTGAAATTGAGCAAAAAGTTCGCGAAAAAGCCGAAGCGAGCGAATAGTGACCGCTCTCACTCTGGAAACTTTTCAGAAAATTTCGCAACTCAAACCGGGCGTCAAAGATCCGAATCGTATTAATATTTTTGTTAATCATAAATTTTTGTGCTCACTCAGTTTCAAAGTTTTTTCTGAGCAAAATCTCAAAGTCGGCGATATACTCACAGAAGAACGTATCGCCGAACTGGTTGCCCTATCTTCACTCGACAAACTCTATCAATCTACCTTAGAGTATTGTTTGTCACGCCCACATTCTGAAAAGGAGATTCGCGACTATTTGCATCGCAAGCAACTTCGTCGTCGTCAGTCACAGATAAAGTATGATAATTTTAAAAAACGCCTAGCCGAGGATGAAGAATACCGTGCTAAAATTCAAGAAATGCGAAAAAATGTTCGTGCTCAGAATGAAAAGATTCGCGAAATTGATTTTACAGAAAATAATACCTATGAATATACTGGCCGCAAATCCCTTAATCTTCCTACCAAGCCTGGCGCAGAGATTACGGAAACTCAGATTGATCTCGTAGTTGAGCGTTTGAAGCAGGAAAAATTTCTCTCTGATTATAATTTTACGCGTTTCTATATTGATAACCGTAACCAGTCGAAGGGAATTAGTCGAAAAAAACTATTCTACGAACTTAAAAGCAAGGGAATTTCTGAATCTCTGGTGCGCGAAGTACTTGAGAGTGATGAGCTTTTTTCTCAGCGCGAAGATGATACTGAAATCGATAAAATGATCGAGAAGAAATTGCGTCGTCCGATCACTCAAGAAAAACTAATGGCCTACTTGGTTCGTCAAGGTTTTTCTTATGATCTAATCAAATCCAAACTCTCTGCTATCGAATCCGAAAATCTCCAATCAAAAAGCTAGTACAAGCCAGAATCAGCGTAAAACAAACTAATTCAATCTAGAAGTTATTCAGTCTGAGTAGCTCAATCTAGTTTTCTAGTCAAATCTAGTCTCTAGTCATTCTGGCGGAATGGGTTGACGAAGTTCGGTACGAACTCTTCCTGTTCTAGTTTTTCGCGCCCTTTTTGCTTGGCCAGTTCATCCTTTACAATGATCGCTTCATCATTAATCTCCAGAATTTCCGAACGATTAATAATCAATTCTGGATCAATGAATGACTTCAGAATTGGACGCTTGACAATTAGTTGCTGAATATAAAAATCGTTTACATCGACCGTGTAATCTATTACTGTCCCTACGCTGTTCTTGCTTTGCGTCTTTACCTTGAAGTTTATTGGCTGAAAATTCAGTTTCACCATTTCATCGATTTTTACTACATCGCCCACATTGAGTAGTTCTTCATCTGAATCAATGATCATCCCGAGATGTGAAAATTCTCGTATACTTCGGACATCTAAAATTGCTCCCGAGTCAAAGCTTACGGTATTTTTGTTAAGAAAAAATCCCAAAATCTTCAAATCATTCGGATCAACAATAATCGATTCAATCGTACTAATCACCCCACCGGACCTTAAGCTTAAAATGCGAAATCCGATTAATTTTGAAGCTTCTAGAATCATAGTACTCCCAAAATTCCTTTCAGGGCATATTCGGTATCTTCGTGATTACGCACCGTAATCGTATCGATGCCCATCTGCACGACTGGATAATCATTGCCACCCTCTTGCGTCATATCACCAAAATAGAGAATATCGTCTTTTTCGACATTTAGTTCTTCCATCAAATGGTTCATGCCGAAAGATTTATTCAGACCATCGCGGAAGGCATTGATGCTGGTAGTTCCTGCCACTTCGAAAGAAAAATCTGGCACCTTTTCCTTGGCTAGCTTAGCAATCAAATTACGCTTTTTGCAATCTGGGTCCCAGGCGTATTTTTCCTCAGTCCCCGCCTTTTGGCCGAGTGCCGAGAAAGTGACTTGTGATAAACGATTTTCAATAATTTCATCACCCGGTTGGAGCTTATCCTCTTCCCAGTAACCAGTTTCTTTGGCGGAACTTTCTAGGGCTTCGGTGATTTTTGCCACCTCATCTTCGGTTAATGGATAATTATAAACTTGCTCCCAGTTCTTCTCATTGTAAGTTGACCCATCGTTGCCGTTGGCGGTTGGCTGGTAGTGATAGTATTGTGTGCCTTGTGCCACAAAAAGATGAAGATGCGCTAGTTGCGCTGGAGTGACATCGGCGACTTCAACTAAGCGATTTACGATTTGAATTAAAAACTGCTCAAATTTCTGACCAGAAATTGGACAAATTTCAAATTCATTCAAGCACTCACTGAGTAAAAAGGCCATCTCGTCTGGAATTGGCGTCTTAGCGATATTTAAAGTTTGGTCGATATCAAAGGATAATACTTTCTTCATCTCTATTCCTCTCTGCGGTATTTCTTTTGCTTATTATAGCAAAAACGCTCACTTTTTGTAGTTAAAACCAAAGTCCATACTTACCTTTTTTATTAAAAACTAGAAGTCACACCTAACTAAAACCTTAAAAATCCCAAACTGATTATGTTATAATAAAATTATGAAAACATATATTGTGGGCAACTGGAAGATGAATCTAACCATCGGTGAGTCTTCTATCTTTTTGCAGAAATTACTTAAAAAAATCAAACCTAGTCGTGGCCTCGAAATTGTGATTGCTCCAAGTTTTACTTCGCTCTCTAGTCTTTCACTTCAACTTGAACGTAATAAATCTAAGATCAAGCTTGCTGCTCAGAATTTTTATTACCGTGATTTTGGTGCCTATACTGGTGAGGTCTCTATCGCTCAGCTCCGCGGTCTAGTTTCTTACGCTATTATCGGTCATTCCGAGCGCCGTTTCGTCTTTGGTGAAACTAACCGAGAAATTTCTCAGAAGGTCGCCGCTGCGATTCGTAATGGCATCACTCCAATTCTTTGCGTCGGTGAGACTGAAAGCCAACGTAATTTTGGTGAAACCGTCGATGTTTTGCGTGACGAAATTTTTGGCGGTCTTTCCGAAATCGATAGCGACGATATTAAAAAATGTATCATCGCCTATGAGCCAGTTTGGGCTATCTCTAGTACTAAGGCTGCTCATATCGCCAGTCCAGATGAAATTGCTGACGCCGTGAAAATTATTCGCGATCAACTTACTTCTGTTTATGGTGAGGAAACCGTTGCTGAAATTCCGGTACTTTTTGGTGGCAGTGTCAATCCAAATAATGCCGGCGCCTACCTTACCGTGCCAGGTGTGAATGGTTTACTAATCGGTAGTGCCGGTCTAGTTTCTGAGTCGTTTACCAGTATCATTGAAACTGCAAAAAAGGTCCGTGAATAATCGGAAAATCGAGTATAATTAAACATGAATATGCAAGGAAAAAACGCCCAAAATACCACTGCCAAAGGTCGCATGATGGATTTTTCTCCTGTCCGCAAAACTGCTGGCACTATTTCTGGCGCCACGAATTCCGCCATCGCTAGCCCCTCTCGCACTCGTACTCTCACCCCGGCTTACACTTATTCACTCTCTGAACGTGAACTAGAACGTAAGAAGCAGGCAAAAAAAGAGCGCGAACGTCGTGAAGAAATTCAGCGCCAGATTGAACTCCAAAATCAAACCATGGATTATAATCGTCGCCGCATTGAGGCTGCTAAACAGGAATTAGCTCGCTCTCAGGCCGAAGAATCTTTGCGTAATCGTGAACTTAGATTGCAACGTGAAATCGAAGAAAAACAGCAGGCTATTGCCAAAAAACAGGCTGAACAAGAAGCTCTTTTGCGACGCCAGGCTATTGAACGTGAAAATCAAGCCAAACAGAGGCGCTATGAATATGAAAAGCAACGCGCTAAAGAAGAACTCGCCAAGCGTAAGGTTGGTGAATTGCCACGTGCTACTGGTAGAATTCCAGTTGGTAGTGCTAGCTTAGCTCCGAAAATGAAGCCTGCTCCAACCGCAATCTCAGTCGCTTCTGCCGCTACCACTGGGGCAACTGCCGCTTCCATTGGAATAACTTCGGCTTCTAGTCGTGTGAATTCTCTTGCCAGATCTACTACTTCCGCTGCCTCAAAATTCAAGGCTCCTTCACCAGTTTCCCGTATTCAGATTACCGCCAGCCCAAGTCGCACTCTCTTTGGTCGCATTCGTCCAGCTAAAAAAGTCGAATCTGAAATAAACTCCGATACTCAACCGGCTCACCCAGCCAAAGCTCCGGTTCCGACTACTCTTGTTTCCTCAAGCGTACGTGATGCCTTGCAAAATTATGACAATTATGATGAAATAGAAGACCTCGAGGCCCTCTTTGATTCAGTCGATAGTGACCAGCTCCATGGTGAAAAATCCGCCCCTACCTCTGGCAATCCTTCAGCCACTATGTATTATCCGACCGTCAGCCATTCGAATACTATTTCTACTTTGCCCAAAAATCAGGGAAGCACGCTTACGCCGGATTCTATCGATTCTGCCTTCGCTTCGGACGACCAGACTGAACGTTTTGAGGCTATGGCTACGGTCGCTCCCGCTCGTTCACCATATTCTTTTTCAGATAATGAGAAACCAAAAACTGCTTCGCTTTATGCTGAGTCCGATATTGCGAATAATAATGCCAACTATGTCCTTGGTGGCCGAAGTCCATTCATCAATACTGATAAGGTGCAAAAACGTCCACTTGCTAACGGGCAAGAGAATTTCGTCTCCTCTGATTTTACTTCTGAGCTCCTCGGCCCAGGTTCCAAGATTAAGGATTATACTTTCGAAGAGGAAAATAATTCTCGCAAAACTATTTATGCGAAAAATAAATCCGAAAAGACCAAGGCTAAGCAACAGGCTGTCATTATCGACGATCCTTCCATGCGAAAGACCAACCTTTCACTAGTTTTTGCCCTCATCGCCATGAGTATCTTCGGTGCACTAGTCGGCGCCATCGTCTATTTCGCCTTCTTCCAATAAAGGAAAAAGAGGTTAAGAACATCTTTTTTATAACTTGGTGCGAGTAACTTTGCTTCGCAAATTTTCTCATACAGGCGACCAAAAAAATAAAGAGTATAAATACTCTTTCTTTTTTTGTTCTGGTGCGAGTGGAGAGAATCGAACTCTCATCCCAAGTTTGGAAAACTTGTATACTAACCGCTGTACTACACTCGCTAATGGGGTGGGTGATCGGAATTGAACCGACGACCTTCTGGACCACAATCAGACGCTCTAACCAACTGAGCTACACCCACCAAATTTTCAAAATGCGCTGTACGCTTCCTAGATTATAGCAAACCCAGTTTCTTTTTTCAATCAGAGATTCATTTTAGAATTATTTAAGATCTAGAAATTCGGCTTAATTACTGGCCTAATATTGCCTCCAGATGGCCTACTACCGCCCGAAAAACCAGCACCGCCAGCTGGTCCGCCACTCATTCCCATCATCTTGTCGCGTTGCATGGTTTCACTCGGGGCACGTTGCACTCCAGATACTCCACCACTAGAACCAACTCCACCTAGTCTTCCATATCCGCGTTTATACCCATCTCCAGGGGTCACGCCGTATCCGCGCCTCTCGCCGCCGCTACTCAGTACGCCATATCCGCGGTTTTTCTCACTCTCGCTTACCACTCCATATCCACGCTTCAGCTCCTCGGGATTTTTCACATATCCATAACCGTGATTACCGGTATCACCTTCTACACGTCCGTAGCCTCCATTCATACTACTAGAGCTACCTCCGGAACTACCATTAGATCCGCCATTGGCACCTTCATTGGCGCTTCCACCTCTGACGTCGAAGTTAGCGCCATTCCCAGACATTCCGCGCGACTGTTGATAAAGCCTCCCGGCCTCCTGTTGCTTGCCAGAATTTCCCCGCATCAGATCACTTTGTCCGTAACTGCCAATTATACCGCCCATTTCACCTCCATTTTCTTCCATTATAGCAAATTTTAATCTCTTAGCTTATCGCAACATTCGTCACTTATCACCAAGTCCACTCGCGCTCACTGGTAAACCAAAAATCGCAGCAAAACCCCCGTAGTTTATTATGAAACCCCCCGTACTTGCTTTTAAAAATCTAAAACACTTATGATTATTTTCTAGCTATTGAAATACACAAGCCGAAAACGCTAATGCTTGTGATATAACCATTGACATTTTCAAGCATTTATAGTATAATCACCTCAGTCTGTAATCTGGCTTAACCGCTTGAATTACCAAGACGTCCATTAAAATCGAATCATCTCAGGCGTAAAATAATTTCACGCCTGTTTATTATAGATGAAGATGCAAACATTTTTTGCCTTGAGAAAATCGGGCACACATGAGGAGGGAATCATATGAATTTTGTGTTTATTGCAGCAGTGATTGTTATTGTAACATTCTTCGGTATTTATGGTGAATGCGCTCGAAAAACCGAGACCAATCAAGAAGTCTCGGCGCTTCGGGAGAACCTTTTAAAGGGTTGTTTAGTAAGTTTAGTTTTACTCTTACTACCAATCTTCGGAAGTTTGCTGTTTCCACAGTTTCAACCACGCCTAGCTACGATAACTTTTATCGTGGAATTGGCAGCGGTTGCGCTGTTTGGTTTCCGTGAACTTCATAAGAGGAATCACCGAATGACGAAACTAGTTTACCTTTTGGTGCAACTCTTTGGAATTGCGCTAGTTTGGTGTCAGCTTTTTAGCTACTATAAGATGGATCAGACAATTTTCAGTAACATGGATTTTGTCTTCGTACCCCTTATGGCATGGCTGGCTACAATTACGATTGTTGTCTACACTTATCTTGACGGTCCTAAGTTAAGGCCCAAAAAGTTAAGTAAGACTGAAGCCGAGAATGCTAAGCTGCGCGAGCAGATTGAGCGTTTGCAAAAACAGCTTCAGGTAGACAAGGAAAAACAAAG
>JABZKD010000014.1 GCA_015257455.1 Nanosynbacter sp.
ATTTCACCCGAAACCACCATCGCATCTGCCGGAGAAGCCACCGCCACTGGAGTGGCCAGAACCGCCACTGCTGCTACTAGTTGAATAAGTTGAGGACGAGCTTGAAATACTAGATGTGAAGCTACCAAAATCGGCATATGATAGCGCATACCAGGTTGGAATCGTATAATCGGTGCCGAGTTCTTCGTAATATTTGTCGAGATTCTTAATCCAGGTTTTTTCAAGTCCAAAGAGTGCAGCGTAAGGCAGAAGCTCTTCATAAAGATGAACGATTCCCTCTGGTGAGGTGTCGACATCTTTGGCGTTTTGAAGGAAATTAATGCGTTCGCTTTCGGCAAGATTAATGTAATCCTTGAGACCTTGCATATAGACTACAATATCGAGTCCAGCATTAGTAAAATCGCGATATTTTCTAGCAAAATGATTATAAGTAGAGGCGGCAATAGATGTACCGATGAAAATAGCGGCAGCTAAGATGAAGAGCTCTGGCTTATAAATATAGAAAGAAGTGATATGGATGGTTTGATCGGCGATGCGTAGAAGCCAGGAAAGGAGCTTCGGGAAGAATGGAAAGAATGAAGCGACACCGAAGAGCATACCACCAAAAATGACAATAAATTGAACCCCAATGATGCTGTCGAAAACGCCCATTATGCCAGCTCTTTTATTATCATCAGTTAAACCTTTTTCGGCGATATCAAGTTTGATATTCGTATCATAGCTCATAATGAGTTGGTTGACCGAGTAGGAGTCATTTTGTTTGAGCTTGAAAGTTTCACCGACTTCGGGTAGGGTGGAAGATTGAGCCAAGACACGAAGCATGGATTTTTCTTCGGAGCTGAGATTGTCGGTATTCAGAACTTTGACCGACCAAGATTGCTTTTTATTGAGGCCGAGAAAATTTTTTTCAATGGGATTTTTAATGATGTCAATTTTCTTATGGATGGCTAAGCTAAGCACGGTGGCAGTCTTCTGATTAAGCGGAGTGAAGCTAAAGAAACCAGCTTGACCAACGGTGAGATCTTTTCGAGGTTGGTACTCCGGAACGCGGATTAAGCTCTTGTAGTGTTGATGTTTTTCGCGAACATGTTTTTGATAGTTACGAACGATACTGAAAATTGTAAAGAAAGAGAAAATTCCGATAATAATACAGACTGCTACGGCAATGTAATTATATTTTGGTGGACGAATTTTGAAGGTGTCAGCCTTGATGGCAATGACAAAAGTTGCACCTTCACCGGCTTTAAGATTGCTGGCGGAAAAAGTGATGGAATTTTTGGCTTTTTCGATTTGACATTTGTCAGTATTATTGGAACGATAAGCACCAGAATAACAGATTGGATCGCCGAAAATGGTGCTAGCAATTTCATCAGAGAAATGAAGGGTACCAGAAACTTGCTCAAAAGGCTGTTTCCAGTCAACACCATTAATATTCCAGTAAAGCTCTTGATAAGCGCCCGAAATTGAGGAATTTGCAACATCCTTGAAGGCGGCGACGACATTATCGAAGCTATATTTAATCACGTAAGTTTGTTCGCCAGAGACATAGGCGTCAGCATCACCGATTTTGAGTTTAATGTTGGAATCGGAAACGCTGGATTCAAATTTTTCTGATTGACCATTGCGAGTAACCGTGGCTTTAAAAGCGTAAGGATCGTCAATAATTTGGTTTCTGCCGGCTTGGTTGAAAATCGGGATTACGCGCATGATGCCATGATTGGTATTTTCGTGGGTGAAATTGGCAACTAAGGTTTCAGTCACATCGAGCTTGGAGTATCCTTCGGCGTCTTTGGTTAGCTCATAATCGGCATGAAAATTTTTGAAAGTAAAATCATTAACGGCGGAATTTTCGTTGCTTGAGCTACTGCGCTTTTTACGCGCAAAAGTCGGTTCGGCAGGAACTAAGACGAGAGTAAAAATTGATAGTAATAAAATAAACCTTAAAAAGAATTTCCTCATGGTTTAATTTTACCATAAAGCTAGAGAACTTCGTGCAGAGACGTTTGATTACTAGAGAACTTCACGTAGAGAACGTTTGATTACGTTAATGGAAGATTGCATGCGAATGGCTTCCATTTCGGTAAGTTCGGTGTCGAGACGGCGCACGATTCCCTTACGGCCAACGATGGCAGGAAAACCAAAGAAGCAGTCGGAAAAATTATCATAAGTAGAAACCGGTAAAACACGATTTTCGTCATTAAAAATACAGTTGACGATACGGGTGACGCAGGCACCAATGCCATAATAAGTTGCGCCTTTTTTGTTGATGATTTCGTAAGCTTGATTCTTAGTATCGGTTTCGATATTTTTGAGTTCAGAAGCGGAGATTAAATCAGTGATTGGTTGGCCACCAATATTGGCATTCGACCAGAGAGCAAATTCGCTGTCACCATGTTCGCCCACTTGATAGGCATGGACGGATTTTGGTGAAATGCCGAGACGATTAGCCACGTTATATTTTAGGCGGGCGGAATCGAGAACGGTGCCAGAACCAATAACTTTGTGACTTGGAAAACCAGAATATTCCATGACGAGATAGGATAAAACATCGACTGGATTGGTGACCATGAGAAAAATTCCCTGGAAGCCATTATTTACGAGATTCTCAACAATTTCTTTGACGATTTTGGCGTTACGGGCGAGAAGTTCGGTACGGGTTTCACCACCTTTTTTCTGGGCGGCACCAGCGGCAATAATTACGAGATCGGTGTCTTTACTATCTTTTTCATAGGTTCCGGCGTGAATTTTTATGAAATTCGGTGAAACGGCTAGAGTGTCGCGTAGATCCATCGCTTCACCCTCGGCATCAGCTTGATCTTGATCGATGAGAACTAATTCATTGATGGCGTTATGGGAAGAAACTAAAGAAAAACCAATACTGGCGCCAACGTTCCCTGTTCCAATAATCATCACTTTGTTCGACATAGTTTTTCCACCCTGAAATTAAAAATATTATAGAAATGCTTACGCTTATTTTAACATATTTTGCAATTAGATTCGATGAGTATTCCAGTTAATATTAGTGGTGATGGGATTCAAATTTGACGAGTGTTCAGGAAGATATTAGTGATGGCGAACTTTAAATTCGACGAACATCCCAGTTAACACTCGCGGTAGCGACGTCGAGAAGATTTTGCGGATTCCAGGTGGCAAGGGCAGCAATTTTGGCGGGGAGCATGCCGGTCCAGAGAGAAAGTGGTGTGAAGCTGGTATGATCGAGGCGGATGGTATAGATTTCGCCAGCTTTGGCCATAATGATTTGGTCACTATGTAGCGTAATAAGAGTCAGTGGGTAGCTAATGGTAAATTTATGTAAAGTCTCAATCACGGATGTGAGTGGCATGGAGAGTAGAAGCATTTTAGGAAAATAAATGGCTTGAAAAAGTTTTTGGAGTTGCGGCATCGTGGCGAGCAAAACGAGATTTTCGTGTTGGAGATTTTCTTCGGCACTGTTTGTAATGATTTCAATAGCGTCACGGCAAGCTACTACTACTTGATTTTCGTGCAGTGATTTTAGGGCCTCGTTAACGGCGATGGAGGTGGTGGAATTTTTGGAAAAATTACCGGAAAGAAAAACCGTATCGGTAGAGAGAAAACTTTCGGTAAGTTTTTCGTGACGGTCGAATGATCCGGAAGGAGTGGATTTGAGAAAATCGATGTAATTAATCACCGGAAGTTTGTTTTGAAGAGCGTCTGGTAGATATAATTTAAGGGTTTTAATCGGTAGTTTTTCGAGGAATTCGGTGGTGCGAATTTCGCTTAAAAAGTTTTCACTATTGCCACCAAAAACCAAAAGCCGACCGGATTTTTGAGTAGGGATATTCCATAAAATATTGTGGTCTTCGTTACCGATAAGTTTGTGCCAGTAGGTGAAATTATTGGGATTCATAATATTGGGATTCAAAATATTAAAAATTTAGGGTGATAGAAATTGGGCAGTGGTCAGATCCGAGAATGGTTTCGTAAATTTCAGCAGCTTCGAGATTTTTTTCTAGCGACTTTGAAATGAAGAAATAATCAATACGCCAACCGATATTATTCTCGCGCGCTTTGCCCCAGTGTGACCACCAAGTATAGCGAGCAGTGTCGGGGTTTAGTGTGCGAAAAGTATCAATAAAATCTTGTTTTAGGATTTCGGAAATACCTTGACGTTCTTCTTGGGTGAAGCCGGCGTTTTTGGTATTTTGTTTCGGACGTGCGAGGTCAATTTCTTGATGTGCGGCATTAAAATCACCGCAGACTACCACTGGTTTGGTTTTTTCGAGATGTTTCAAATAAGTCAAAAAGAGTGGATCCCAAAGTTCATGACGTAGCTTGAGACGCGATAAATCGGTTTTGGAATTAGGCGTGTAGACATTAACTAGATAGAAATTTTCGGTCTCAAGTGTGAGGACACGACCTTCAGAAAATGGTGAGCCGAAACTGTCATTTATAAGAAGCTCAGATTTTTCTTGATCAAAATCGGGACTTTTGAAATATTCAGAAAGATTGGTTTCGATGGAAAGGATTTTTTGATCGGTTTTAGCAATAGTCATAGTGCCGGAATAGCCAGCACGTTCCGCAGAGTTCCAGTTTAATTGATAATTTTCTAGCGGAGTGTTTAAAATCTCTTTTTCGACTTGTTCTGGTTTGGCTTTAACTTCTTGGAAACAACAAAAATCTGGATTTTCAGTGTTTAGAAAATTTTGGATAGCCTGTTTTTTTAGTACGGCACGCAGGCCATTCACGTTCCAGGAAAAAAGACGAATTTTAGACATGTAGACGCTTTCTAGCCTCTCGATCGAGGTCACGATTCTTGATGGAAACGCGTTTATCGTAGCGTTTTTTACCAGTGGCGAGAGAGACTTCAATTTTAATATAACGACCGACACCAAATAATTTAGTAGGTACGATGGTGTTACCGAGTTGCTTGGATTTTTCAAGTGAATGAAGTTGCTTTTTGGTAATAAGTAGACGAATATTACGAGCGGTTTCGGCACCAAGTGTGAGATTGTTTAGCCAGAGTTCACCATCTTTGATAGTGACAAAGGAGCCTTTCAGCTGAACATGGTGATCACGAATGAGCCGGACTTCTGGTCCAGTCAGACTCATACCGCAGATAATTTTATCACCGAGATGATAATCAAAACTCGCACGTCGGTTAACGGCGACAGAAGAGGTTTGCTTTGGTTTTGATTTTTTACCCATAGCTTAATTATAACAGATACTAAAAGTGTTATATAATAGAGATTATGAAAATTGCAATTGCTTCTGATATTTATTATCCGATGACGAATGGGGTGGCGGTATTTGCGCATAATTTAGCCAATGGGTTAGTGCAGGCGGGTCATGAAGTTTTGGTGATCGCGCCAAGTTTTACGGGGGAATATCATGAAGAAATCGATGAAAAAACGGGTGTGAAGACCGTGCATCTATCTTCAATTCGTTTTCCTTTTTATCCTGACCAAATCAATCCAGTGCCAGAGAATCCGGAATTTTTAGGTATGCCTTTGCCGCGATTAACTTATAAAAATGGTATTTGGTGGACGGTTAACCCTTGGGTGGAAGTGAAGAAGGTGTTGGATGAATTTCAGCCAGATGTGATACATCTCCAGACGGCGGAATTTATTGCGCTTGCGGTAATGAGCTATGTAAAAAAGCGGGATATTCC
>JABZKD010000015.1 GCA_015257455.1 Nanosynbacter sp.
CCACCCCCTCCTTTGTGGTGAAAATCAGCCCGAAACTCATCAGCTCCGCACAATGCCAAGTTTTCACATAACGTACCCCTGAAAAACTTTTGAATTTTTCATCATATTGCGTGTCATGCACCAAATCATACATTTCTTCCGTACAGCCAAAACCCTGCAGTATTTGCTCAATCGTTTTTTCATACCCATCGTTGTCCGCCGGCAAAATAATTTTCAGCGGTCGATGCAATACAAGATACAAATAAGCCACCAAACTACCCAGACTGCCGATGTGGTCTGAATGCGTATGGGTAATCATCAGGTTCACTGCCCTCACTCTGCCAAGCAAACTTTTCTGCTTCAGCTTCGCGAACACATCCTCACCACAGTCAATCAAGAATAACTGATCATCATCAATGAAATACGCTGCCGTATTCCCCTCCTTCACATTAAATGCCGAGCCTCTGCCCAAAAATTTTAATTCCATATCCCCCTCCTTCGAATTTTCTAAAGTTTAAAGTACTCGTAATCTTAACTTACGCTTATAGAGTATTGTAATCTAATCCGTCAAAAAGTCCACCCCTGTTTCCCGAGGTGGACCTATTTACGGACAATTTTTGTTTTCCGAAGTGGGCTCAAAACCTACAACTTTTAAGATTCTTGTCGATCAATTTTAATTAATTCTTTAATCTTTCCAGAATCTCGAATTTCCTTCATTTGCTTATCAAATTCTGTAAATGAAATTTTAATCGAAGTGTAATTCACTGTCGAATCAGTTTTCGCCACCAATTTCACGAAGTAATAACCATCTCCTGAGCTTGATACAAATTTATCCGAAATTTCCCCCGCATTTAGGCTCATCGCTTTTAGGGACCTGCCACCATCCACGTTCATTTTATCTACTAATCCACCGGTTTCCTCATACAGCACCTTATCACCCAGCTCTTCCGAAATCGCCTTCAAATCTTTTCCAGATTTAATCAAAGATTCCACCTGCGCCGCAAGCTGCACTGCGTTCGTATCGATTGCCTGCGAAACTTTTTCCTTCACTAGTGAAAGATAAATCATTCGGCGATATTCCTTCATCGTTAAACCAAAATTATCTTCCAGAATTTTCTTAAATCCTTCTTCACTACGTTCCACCCCACCAATTTTTCGGTGCTCCAAAATCATTTCATCCACTTCCTTATCCGTCACCGTCAAATCATTTTCTTTTGCCAATTTCAGAGCCCAAGCATAATTCTCCGCCTCATCCAGCGCTAAGCGTTTATAATGCTGCTCCATAAAATCATTATCTTTCGCATTATCTAATTTACCCTGTTGTTTTTCGATCGGCGTAATCGTACTATGATAAATCAAAAGATAATCCGAATAACGCACATCCGCGCCGTTTACATTAGCCACCGATACTGGCAAAAGTTGCGTCAAACGATAAAGAATCGGATTCGTACTCTGCCATTTATAAAGCATAAAATAACCTGCCCCCGAAGCCAAAACCACCGCCATCACTGACAAAATAATCGTCACTGTCACCACGCGATATTTCGCATATTGCATTGGATATTTGAACTTACGCCCCTTAGACAGCACCTCTTCACGACGCTCCTCGACCTTCTCTAATTCTGTCTTATTCTTAAATTCTTCAATTTTCTTCTGCTCGCGTTTCTGCTTCATCTTCGCGACGATTGAAAGTCTCTTCTCTTTTACGGCGTCATTTTCGTTTGTCATAGTTTTATCCACTTCGTTTTCTAATTTCGCTTTGCTCATTTCCTATTTCTCATTAATTAGATTTTGTAAATCGTTATAAATTTTTTCCGAATTTTTTACCATCGATATCACCAAATCCCCCACCGCCGTTTGAATTACAATCGTGCCATACCCCATCAATCCCGCCCGAATGCCGCTCACACCATAAGAAATACTTTGAATCTTATCCAATCCCAAATCTACCACTGATTTCTTAAACAAACCTCGTTGTGAAATCTGACGAATCCGCTGATTGGTCACAATATAAATCGAAAAATACCATAACATGTAAGAATATAGAAAACCTAAAACCCCCACCAAAATCAGTGCCAAGAAGGTCTCAAAAATCATCATATTATTTGGCCAAAGTAAAGTTAATCCCACCCCGATCATAATCATCAAAATTAAAAATATCACACCGGACTTCGCCGTCAAAAAATGGCGTCGGAACACAAACTGCACCTCTTCGCCTTCTCTCTGACCATCAAAAATCATTTTTCTCATACGTATTTGGTGACCCGGGCGGGAGTCGAACTCGCAACCTTCTCCTTAGGACGGAGCCGCTCTATCCATTGAGCTACCAGGCCATACCTAAATTATACCATATTCGATTCCACGACCATCAGTCGCTATCCCCTCAAAACCTCCACCACCTTCGCCACCAAAAACGCCATCACATTAAAAATTACAATCGTCGCCCCGGTCGGCGTGGCCACAAAATACGAAAAGCTAATCCCCATTACCATACAAAACACCGAAACTACCACCGAACTTATCACTACCGCCTTAAAACTTTTCACCACCTGCATCGCCGTCACTGTCGGGAAAATAATTAGGCTCGAAATCAGCAGTGCCCCCACCAGTCGCATCCCCAGCACTACCACCACCGCGCACAAAATCGCAAAAATTGTATTCAGTCGCTCAGTTTTTAACCCAATCGATTTAGCAAAATTTTCATCAAACGTCATCGCGAAAATCTCATGATACTTCACGATAAAGAATAAAATCACCACGAACGAGAATATCACCCCCGCCACCACATCGAAATCATCTAACGCTAAGATACTGCCGAATAAATAATTATTGATATCTGTATTCACCCCTTTTACCACCGAAATCACCAAAGTCCCTACTGCCAGCGCCCCCGCCGAAAGCATCGCGATTAAAGCATCCGCGTCCACCTTGCTTTTCTGGTTCACCTGCAAAATCAAAATCGCCGCCAAAATTACTATTGGTAAAGCAAACTGCAAAGGCATCACCCCAATCACCGTCGCAATCGCAAAGGCGCCGAATCCCACATGTGAAAGCCCATCACCGATCATCGCCTTTCGCCTTAAGACCAAAGACACCCCAATCAGTCCTGCCGTCACTGCCAGTACCACCCCCACCACCAAAGCCTTCACCATAAATTGGTACTGCCACATTTCCAGAAACTTTTCCAAAATTCCGTTCATCGCCACCTCTTATTTCCCATCACTTTCACTATCATCATGGCGATGAATTCTTTTTACGTATTCTTCCGTAGTTTCCATCGTCGCCGCCCCGTCCGCTAGTGCTAAAATTTTATTTCCGATTAAATTCTGATGATCAAGGTCGTGCGTAATCATCACAATCGTGATTCCCTGCGCATTTAATTTCAAAAGTTCTGTATATAATTCCTTCTTCGATTTTGAATCCAAATTATTTCCTGGCTCATCCAAAATCAATAATTTCTTCGTCGCTACCACCGCCCGCGCCAACCAAATTTTCTGTTTTTGCCCACCCGAAAGTTCGGCAAAATGTTTCTTCAATAATTTCTTCATGCCAAATTTCGCGAGCGCCTCCCCACATTTTTCCTTATCGCTTTTTGTGTAGAAAATTCCCCGCTTCTGGTTCAAAAGTCCACTTAATACAATTTCTTCCACTGTCGCCGGAAAATTCGACGTTACTACTGTCTCCTGCGAAATATAGCCAATCTCCTTACGACTCATCCCGAGAAATTCCACCCCACCAGCACTTGGTTCTATTAATCCCAAGATCGTCTTAATTAAAGTGGTTTTCCCAGCCCCATTACAGCCAACCAAGCAGACAAAATCTCCCGCCAAAATTTCAAAATTAATCTTTCGAAACACCGGCGTTTTCGCGTATTCTACGCTCAAATTTTTCACTGCAATGATTGGCTGTTTTTCCATAAAAATCCTATTTACTTAAAGCCAATAGATTACGCTTCATCAAATCTACGTAAGTCACACCCTTCGAAAAATCATCCGCCGTCACATTATGTGCTGAATGTAACTCAAGAACTTCTGCACCCGTATCTTTACTTACGGTTTCTGCAATCTTACCGTTCGAAAGTTCAATCTTGTAAATTTTCTTAATCTTGTCTTGTTTCACTTTATTAATCAAAAAACTAATTGTCTTCGCACTAGCCTCAGTTTGTTCCGAACAACCCGAAAAAGCCGCCGCATACTTCAAACCAAATTCATCTGCAAAGTAACGGAATGGAAAACGATCTGCCACCACGATTTCTGAGATTTTACCATCAATCGCTTGATGCAAATCCTTATCTACTTGCGCAATTTCTGCCACGTATTTTTCCGCATTATCGTTAATTTTCGTCTCTTCAGCCGCATCAATTTCTGAAGCTACTTTTGCGATTTTTTTCACGATTTCCATCGCCTTTTTCGGGCTCGTCCAAACGTGCTCATCAATTTCTGGACCTTCCTCTTCCTCGTCGTGATCATGCTTATACTCATGCGATTCGTGGTCATGGTCATGATCATGTTTATGATCGTGGTTGTGGTCATGGTCGTCATGTTTATGACTGTGGCTATGGTCGTGGTCATGGTCATGCTCATGGTCATCCTCATCTTCCATTCCTTCCACGATTTCTTCTTCCACTGTCGACACTAAATCCACCAGCTTCACTACATGGGTTTTCTTCGTGTCTACGTCCTTCAAAATTTTCTCCACCCAAGTGTCTGAATCTCCCCCCACATAGACAAACATATCCGCATTCTTAATATCAATGATGTCCTGCGGTGTTGGCTCGTAAGTATGGGTTTCCGCCCCCGGCTTTACCAACATTTTTGTACTGATATTCGTATTTTTTGTCACCGCCCTGGCAAAATCATAGCCCGGAAAACTCGTCGACACGACTGAATACTTTTTTTGTTCAAACTTTTCTCGGTTTAATACCAAGAAAGCCAATAATCCCACCACCAAAACTAGGCCGAAAATCGCCCATAACTTTTTCAAATTTTTCATTTTTACTCCTTATTCTACTATTAAAATTCTGAGTAAAAAATTTAATTAATCAAACAATTCCCCCGTGAAATCTCATTCACTCCACGTTTATCTAAAAGTCTCAAATGAAAAATCCGAAACAAACATCGCGCACAAATCGAAAACCTTGGCAAACCACTGAAAATGCGAGAAGTCTTATTTTCACTTCCGCATTCCACCGCATGTCCGCAAATTCGACAATGGTGCATTTTAGCCTCTTGGTGGTTCGCCTTCCGGCTCGTTTAGTAGTTTCTTTGACTTAATTTCGTAGCGCTTGCCGTTAATTGGCGAAACATAGTAATCTTC
>JABZKD010000016.1 GCA_015257455.1 Nanosynbacter sp.
GTGCCAATCGACACCTTTCAGGCACAATTCTTTAGCACGGTTTATCAAGAAGGGCTCAGCCAATACGCTTTCGAAAATCACCTCACCCGCGCTCATTTAGCTCATTTTCAGCCGACTCCTAGTTATCAAGCTAAGCCAGCTGTAAAATACAACGGTCAAGGCAACCTCGCCCTGCAATCTGGCGGCAAAGATAGTTTACTGGTTGCAAAATTATTAAAAGAGAAGAACATTCCATTTGAGCCTTGGTATGTCACCAGCGACCCTAGCCTTTCACATCCTCACGTCATCGACACCCTAGGTGATTCTTTCACTCATATGAACGCCAGCATCGTTTATCGCGAGATCGATATTGCCCATCTTCAAAAATCCCACGGTTTTAATGGTCACGTTCCAGTTACTTTTATCGTCGAAGCTCTCGCCCTGATTCAGGCTATCTTAAATAATCAAAATGTAGTCCTTACTAGTATTGGCCACGAAGGTGCCGAGCCTCATGCCATGATTGGCGATCTCCCAGTCAACCATCAGTGGTCCAAAACCTGGGATGCCGAACGCTTTTTCACCGAGTACATCCGTCGCTATCTTTCGCCAGAACTTCATGTTGGCTCAATCATTCGCCAATACACCGAACTAAAAATCGCTGAGCTTTTCGTGCAAAAATGCTGGAAGGAATATGGTTACAGTTTCAGTTCTTGTAATGAAGCCAACTATAAACAAAAGAATCAAAATTCTACCCTCAAATGGTGTGGCAAATGCGCCAAATGCGCCAATTCCTACCTACTTTTCTGCCCCTTTGTCCCACCTCAGTATCTCCAATCTCTTTTTAACGACGAAGATCTCTTCAAAAAACCTGAGCTTTTCAATACCTTCAAAGGTCTACTTGGCATCGATAACACCATGAAGCCTTTTGAATGTGTTGGCGAAGTCGGGGAACTACGCACCGCCTATCATCATCGCATGGCTTCTCCGCCAATTCTCATTGAAGACCTTAAACAGTTTAATCAAGAAAATAACGGTGGGATCATCTCTGGCCTTTCCGAAGCCACCAAGCGCCTTGGCCTAAACAATCTCTTAAAAAACCCACTTTCTTCCCGTACTTCCAAAGCACTTTCAAATAATTCCAGCTACTGGCAGCCACTCTACACTAACCTCCCGTTCCCAGTACCGGAAAGTAATTTCGACTATAATCAGACCTACGAAAACCAACCTTTCTTCAAAGACTTTTTAAATAATTACGGAGCCGCAAATTAGCATGAAAATTTATACTCTAAGGCACGGCGAAACCGATGCAAATAAACAAGGTGTCAGTGCTGGTTTGCTCGATACCAATCTTAACACCACTGGCGTCAAACAAGCCCTCAAAATTAAGCGTCGATTAAAAGATGTGCACTTCGATCGCTGTTATGCCTCGCCTCTGATGCGTACCAGCAAGACCGCCCAAATCATCACCGGACACCTCGATCCTAAAACCAGCCACATTAATCACCAGCATCTCTGCCACATTCAGTATGACCGACGCCTTGTCGAACGGGCTTTTGGTGTTTTCGAAGGAAAGGATAGTCAAAAATTACACAGCATTAGCTGGAAAGATCGCTTCAATAGTGAAAGATTTAATATGGAGAGTATTCATTCCATGTATCTTCGCGCAGAAGATTTCGTTAAAAATGAATTATTCAAAAATAACGATCCAGATGCCACGATCTTAATCGTCTCTCACGGTGATTTTCTTCGCCTGATTGACTTTGTTTTACGTGGCGGCACCGCTGAACAACTTTTTTACTCATTCCTTTACGACAATATCATCGAAGAACCATATCCAAACTGCGCCCTACACTATTACGAAATCTAATTTCGAAATTATCCACCTACTTTCTAGAATCCAAATCATAGCCAAAGCATTCCATTAACACCAATTTTATTGTGAAAAATCATTTTTCGTGCTAAAATATAACAGATTGGATCGTCGCCAAGCGGTAAGGCACTGGGTTTTGGTCCCAGCATTCGCAGGTTCGAATCCTGCCGATCCAGCCACAGAAATTATGCTCCCTAAATCGCAAGATTTAGGGATTTTTCTTTCATTAAATATTACCCACATCAGAATATCATTTTTACGTCCACAATAACTTAAATATCCTTATAACAGACCAACGTGAAGTCAATATTATTTTCAAAATATAGATACCCACCATCTTCAAGATTAATACCGAGGCGCGTGATAAAAAAATCTTGATTATAACTAAATCCCCCATCAATAAAGCCACCATGTTTAAGAATTTTATTCACATCATCATCCTTTTTGACATAAAAATCTTTTATTTTCTTACCAACAATATTTAAGAATATACTAGCAACGGATACGTCACCTTCTTTATACTCTGCTTCTTTCTCTATATCAAAATCCGGGTTTATATGTACAGAAACATGAGAAGCCGAACTAAAGTCAAAACCTATACGCCTCCCGTCATCTAATGTTAATAAAGTCAACATATCAATCTCTGCATCCTTATACCAGGTTTCATATTTTCCTGTTTCAGCATCGAGTCTGTCCTTTTTTATGGAACTAAAAACATAGCTAGGAGATTCGATTTTAGTAATAGTTCTCCCTTCCAATTTCAAGTTAGATAAAATCCTTTCTAATTCTGCCGGCAAATATGTATCGTAAACCACCATAAAAATATTATAATATCTTTTCAATAAAATATCCGCCACCACTAACTATTAACATCAATTCCATAAGCAATACATTAACTATTATTTAGCTACATAAAAAAATCCCCCTAAACTATAAAGTCTAGGGGGAAATAATTTCAACTTGGCTGGAGATGAGGGATTCGAACCCCCGAATGGTGGGACCAGAACCCACTGCCTTACCACTTGGCGAATCTCCAATACGTTTTTATTATACCACATTTCCTCATCTCCTGTCACTTTATCAGTTATAATATCTATATGAATAACCTCGAAAAACGCCTCGCTCTCTTGCAAGAGGGAATTGATGATACCTGGGCTAAGCTAAATCTTGATAAAAAATTTGCCAGACTCACCCATCTTCAAGAAGAATCCGCTAAGCCTGAACTCTGGAATGATCTTACTCGTGCTAAATCCGTCAATACTGAGCTCAAGAAACTCGAAAGCGAACTCAGCACTTGGCAAATTCTTAAATCTCAAGCGAACGATCTGCACGAATTAATCGAACTTTCCGCCGAAGATCTCGCTGAGGAAATCGAGGCTCAACTTACCGCTCACGAGAAAACTTACGCTGAACTCAAAAAATCTCTCCGCTTCACCGATCCACTCGATCAAAAAGACGCCATTATTCGCATTACCGCTGGTGCTGGTGGCACCGAGGCTATGGACTGGGCGGGCATCTTGGAGCGCATGTATTTAAGATTTTTCGAAAAACATGGTTACGAGGTCGAACTCATCGAACGTAGTACAGGTGAAGAAGCTGGTATTAAGACCGCAGTTTACGAAGTTTATGGCCCCGAAATGTATGGTCATCTCAAATCCGAACATGGCGTGCATCGCCTAGTGCGTCTTTCACCGTTTAATGCCGACAATCTACGCCAAACCTCATTCTCGCTAGTCGAAGTTCTACCGATTCTTGATAGTGAAGATGATCTTAAAATTGACGAAAAAGATCTTCGCATTGATACTTATCACGCCGGTGGACACGGTGGGCAGTCCGTCAATACCACCAATTCCGCCATTCGCATTACTCACTTACCGACTAATACTGTTGTAGCAATTCAGAACGAACGTTCACAACTCCAAAATCGTGAAAAAGCCATGGAAATTCTTCGTGGTAAACTGCTCAAAATGCAGCAAGATCAACAAGCCGAATCCATTAATCAACTACGTGCCGGTGAATCCGCCAGCTGGGGCCAACAAATTCGTAACTATGTCATGCAACCTTATAAACTCGTCAAAGATACCCGCACGAAATACGAGGAAACCGATGTGGATTCCGTTCTCGACGGCAAAATCGACAATTTTATCGACGCCTATCTCGAGTCCCTAGTCGGTAGTAACAACTAAACGCCCTCTCTCCGCCTTTTTCATTTTTAATTCTTCCCGTTTATGGTAATATAAGAGTATGATATTGTTCGATCATGTCACCAAGCGCTACGGTAAGGGTACCCGCGCTGTTCTCGATGATATTTCCTTGCATATTAGTGCCAATGAATTTGTTTTTCTAGTCGGTAAATCCGGTGCCGGTAAGTCTACTTTACTCAAGATGATTACCAAGGAAGCCACTCCAGACTCCGGCAAAATTATCATCGGTGGCATCGATCTTGATTATGTTAAACGTCGTCATATTCCAGACTACCGTCGTCGTATTGGTGTAGTTTTCCAGGATTATAAACTGCTTCCATCGCGTACAGTTTTTGAAAACGTCGCTTTCGCGCTCGAAATTGCCGGAATGTCGAATCATGAAATTGAAAATACCGTACCGAAAGTACTTGACCTCGTCGGTCTCTCTGATAAGGCTAACCGTTTTCCAGCCGACCTCTCTGGTGGGGAAAGACAACGTGTCTCAATTGCGCGTTCTGTCGCTCGTCAACCAAAAATTCTCATTGCCGATGAGCCTACTGGCAACCTCGATGTTTTGACTTCTAAAGAAATTATTGATTTATTACAGAAAATTAATAATTACGGTACCACTATTTTAGTTACCACCCACGATGCCAATATCGTCAATCTCTTAAAGAAGCGCGTCATCACTATGCGTGATGGTAAGATTATTTCCGACCAAAAAGAGCACGGTATTTATCGTCTCGACACCGATAACGACGGTATTTCCGACTTACCACAACCAGGCCACATGCGCCCAACCTCTTATC
>JABZKD010000017.1 GCA_015257455.1 Nanosynbacter sp.
CCCCCCGTGAGGTTCGATAGTCGTGATTTTTGGCCTTGCATATAGATTTATTTTACCATAAACATAATTATTAATTACGCTATAATATATTTATGAACGAAAACTCCACCTCACTTTATGACGTCGCCATCATTGGCGCTGGTATCGCTGGCATGACCGCCGCCCTTTATCTTTTACGTAATCATCAAAAAGTCCTCTTACTCGAAAATGCCGGCTACGGTGGTCAAATCCTCGAAGCTCCCATCGTTGAAAACTATCCCGGCTTTGCCAAAGTCAGTGGCCCTGAACTTTCCGAACAAATTTATCAACAATTAAAATCCCTCGGTCTTTCTCTTACTTACGATAAAATTAATCACCTCGAAAAAACCGCTACCCATTTCACTTTGACTGGCGATCAAACTTATACCGCTAAATCCGTGATTCTCGCTACCGGCACCACCCCACGTCGCCTCAATCTCATCAATGAATCTGAACTTATCGGTCACGGTATTTCCTATTGTGCGACTTGCGATGGCGCTTTTTATCAAAATCAAACCGTCGCTGTCGTCGGTGGTGGTAATTCCGCCCTTCTCGCCGCTTCCTATCTCTCTAATATTGCGCAAAAAGTTTTCCTCATTCATCGCCGTAATCATTTTACTGCCGAAAAAGCCCTGGTTTCACAAATTAAAAATTCCGCAAATATAGAAATTCTCTATAATCAAGAAATTCTCGCCTGCCATGCCAACGAAGATAACCACCTCGATTCCCTCATCTTAAAAAATCAACAAGTCCTTCCCGTTTCCAGCCTCTTCGTCGAAATCGGTCGCCTCTCTTCTCTCACTCAAATTTTTCAGAACAGTAATCTGCGCAGCCTCCTACTTTTCGATCAATCTGGTTTCATTATCACTGATGATTCATGTGCCACCAATCTCGCTGGGCTCTTTGCCGCCGGCGACTGTCGTTCCAAAAATTTCCGCCAACTCGTCACTGCCTCTTCTGACGGCGCCATTGCCGCCAATTCTGCCATTGAATTTCTTTCACAAGTTTAATTAAATTCAATTAATTCGACGGCGCCTTCGTATTATTTATCAATAAAAAACTGGCTCGCACCAGTAAAAAATGGAGCCATTGGCAGGGATCGAACCTGTGACCTGCTCGTTACGAATGAGCTGCTCTACCAACTGAGCTACAATGGCATAGAGACATTATACATTATTTTTTCTTTAATGTATAATGAGGTTATGAAGAGCCTCATCTCGGATCTCATCGCTCATCGCGGCATGCACGGGACTTACCAAGGCGCCAAGAATTTTCCCGAAAATTCTCTTTCCGCATTCAAGCGCGCCCTGCTCGCGAATTATGCCATCGAACTGGATATTCATCTTACCAAAGATCACCAGCTCGCAGTTTTTCATGACCACGATACCCTGCGGATGACTAAAAAATCTTACAATCTTGAAGATACCGGTCTTTATATTCTTAAAAAACTTCCACTGATTAATTCCGATGGTGTTTCCACTAATCAAACTATCCCTGAACTTTCCGAGGTATTAGATTTAATTCACGCCAAAGTCCCCCTCTTAATCGAGCTAAAAACCACCGAGCATTCTAATATTTCCCTCTATGGCAGAACCGTGCTCACTGCGCTCGAAAAATATCTCAAAAGTTATCGTGACCCGAAAATTTATCTCCAAAGTTTCGATCCTCGCGTCGTCTATTGGATTAAAAAGCATCATCCTAAAATTCCGGTCGGGCTTCTTCTTTCTGATAACTCTGACCTTGCCAAGAAATATGATTTCTTTGTCAATAACCCTCTCATTTGGCGCCTCGTCAAACCAGATTTTCTCAGCGTCAACGAGTCCATGCTTTCCCGCCCTGCTATCCAAAAATTCAAGGTCAATCATCCAGTTCTTTGCTACACCATCGACGACGAAAAAACTCTCAGCGAACTAAAACCTCTCGCCACTCAGTTCATTGTCGAAAAAATTCTCTAAGTTAAATCGACTAAAAAACCCAAACTGCATCTAAAAACTCATCACCGCCTAAATTCCACTAATTCCTATTTTTCAAACCACAAAAAATAGCCCTAAGGGCTTTATTCTGGCGGATCCGACGAGACTCGAACTCGCGACCTCTGCCGTGACAGGGCAGCGCTCTAACCAACTGAGCTACGAATCCACTACTTCATATTATAACTTGATTCCCCTGTTTGTGCAAGGGTTTTTTCTTTTTTAACGTTTCAAAATCAATTCTGAAACTAAAACTCTTTTTTTGATTACAAATTTCATATTTCAAACCATATCGTTTCAATAAATTTTTTACAATGTAAAGCCCCAAGCCACTTCCGCTCTGTTCATTAACGCTCGCCTTATAAGAATTTTTAATTTCAAGTACTTCATCTCGCATCTGCACTGAAATCTTACCACCCTCCTCCGCATACTTCACCGCATTGCCGATTAAATTCGCTAACACCATCGATAAAGCCATCCGATTCAGCCAAATTTTTTGCTCTCCCACCTCAATTCGTATATGCAGATTTTTCTCCGCAATCATAATTTGATTTCGCCTCAAGGACTCCTCGACTATCTCTAAGCTTTTTATCCATTCAGATTTTTCGAAACTATCCATTTTAGACATCAAAAGTAACTCTCGAATTCCCGCGTCAAGTTCATCCACCATTTCCCCACATTTTTCCAAATAAAAATCCCGGTCCTTATATTTCCCTACCTTAAATTGCATGTTTTCTAAAACAATTTTCAGGCTAGTCAGTGGCGTTTTTAATTCATGTGAAGCCCCACGCAAAAATTCAAAATTCACTTGCTTCATTCTTAAAGTTTCTTGTCTCGCATAAAACCCCGCCACCGCCAGCGACAGCACCACCGATCCCAGTAATGTCACCGGCAAAAACTTCAAGCTCAAATCAATCGCATCCTTTTCTAAATTTGCCGTCGAAACAAACTGCACCAAAGCTTCTTCTCCATTTAGAAGCTTCACACTTTTTTCTTCAATAATCACCGAATTATTTTCGCTCGTCCGATCCACAGGTAGCAGCTCCGAAACTTTCATCTCATTCTCTGCATTTTGCGATTTCAGATAAGCCTTAATCTCACCACTTCTGGAATAAAAATCCAAAGCCTGCTCCACATACTCACGACTTTTACCGGCTAAATTTTTCGTCACATCCGAAGCCGCTTGCTTAATTTCTTTTGTTTTTTCTTCCAAATAAGATTTCGGCAGCGCGAAAAATATCCCACCATGAATGATTATCACTACCCCAAGCAGCAATATCAAGACCCTGAAAAATCCCTTCCAAAAAATTCTTCTCATTCTCGCTCCAATTTATACCCCACCCCGCGCACCGTATAAATACAATCCAGTTTTAATTTTTTTCTTAGCTCTTTAATATAAACATCGATCACGCGATCAAACGGAATTTCTTCACTTTCCTTCCAGACATTTTCAATAATTTGCTCCCTCTTGAGAACCCGCCCCTCATTCAAAAACAAATATTTTAAAATCTCCAGCTCCTTCGGTTTTACTTCCACTGCTTGCCCTGCTACCTCAGCTCGAAAACTCACAAAATCAATTTTTGTTTCCTTATAACTAAATTCTCTTAGGTCCTCACCTAAAGTCTTCTTCAGTAATGCTTCCACTCGCGCCTTCAGAACTGGCAAAGAAAACGGTTTTTCCATAAAACCATCCGCCAAATTCGAAAAGGCCATAATC
>JABZKD010000018.1 GCA_015257455.1 Nanosynbacter sp.
GTGAGATGCGTGACCTTGAAACGATTAGTGCGGCGATTACAATTGCGGAAACTGGTCACTTGGTGTTCGCGACATTACATACCAACTCAGCGGCGCAATCAGTGGACCGTATGATTGACGTGTTCCCAGCCGAACAACAACCACAAATTCGTTCACAGCTGGCGGGGATTTTGATGGCGGTTTGTTCACAACGTCTAGTGCCAGCCATTGGTGGCGGTCGTGTTTGTGCGGCAGAAATTATGGTGGCGAATACCGCAATTCGTTCGATTATTCGTGAAGGCAAAACTCACCAACTGGATACGGCAATTCAAACCGGGGCGTCAGAGGGGATGCAGACCATGGATCGTACCTTGGCGAAATTAGTCCAACAGGGAACTGTGACTTATGATAGCGCAAGAGAATATGCGGTAGACGTACGTGAATTTGAAAGGATTGTGAAAGGCGCCTAATGAACCGATATATTTACAAGGCCCGCGATAGTAAGTCGGGTGCAATTATTAAGGGTGTAATTCAGGCAGAGAACGAACGCGCCGCCGGTAAGCTCTTGATTGAGCGCGGTTATACGCCGGATACAGTGACGGAAGATACTTCGGGTGATAGTTTTTTTGATAAATTTAAAAACAAGGTCACAACGAAAGATAAAATCGTTTTCACGAGACAATTTTCGACTTTGATTGGGGCGGGTTTACCACTTTCGAATTCTTTAAGGGTTTTGATTGAGCAAACGGAAAGTAAGCCAATGCGTCGGGTGACGGAATCGATTTTGGCGGACGTGGAAGCAGGTAAGAGTTTGACACAGGCCTGTGCTAAATTTCCAGATGTATTTAACCGAATTTATTTAGCGCTGCTTAAGGCAGGTGAGTCTTCTGGTACTTTGGATAAATCTTTAAGACGATTAGCCGATCAGCAAGAAAAAGATCACGCGATGGTGACGAGAATTAAAAATTCCTTAACTTATCCAGCGATTGTGCTGGCGGTGATTATTGCGGTTTTGGTATTTATGGTGATTGCGGTGGTGCCGCAGGTGCAGCAGCTTTATCATGATTTGGGGAAGGATTTGCCATTGATTACTAAGCTATTGGTAGAGCAAACGAACTTCTTGGTGAATATGTGGTGGCTGGTGACGATTGTGATTGGCCTTATGATTTACTTTGTCTTCCAATTCGTACGCACGGATAGTGGACGACATATTTTGGCGAGGATTAAATTAAATATTCCGGTTTTTAAATCGATGTTTTGGCGTCTGTATAATGGACGTTTCGCGCGTACGGCGGAAAACTTGCTTTCGACGGGTGTATCGATTCAGGATACTTTAGCAATTTCAGCGGAAGCAATCAATAACTTGGTGATGGAAGAAGAAATTAAGGAAGTTTCAGAAAAAGTGAAGCAGGGTAAGACACTATCGGCGTCCCTGAAGGAACTAGATTATATTTTGCCATTACTCCCGCAAATGGCGGCAATTGGTGAAGAATCTGGTAAAATTGATGAAATGCTGGGTAAGGCAGCGAACGTCTACGAAGACGAATTAGATCAGCAAATTAATACAATTTCGACATTGATTGAACCAATTATGTTGGTGATTATGGCTTTGATGGTGGCGGTAATTATTGCCGGTGTGCTCATGCCGATTTACCAATTGGTGTCGCAAATTCAGAAATAGAGGCAAAATGAGAAAATTATGGACAGATGGAAGTGCGTCACCGAATCCGGGGCCGGGGGGATTTTCTGTAATTGAGAATAATAAACCGGTAGCAATGGGGCGAGAAGATTTGACGACAAATATTCGAATGGAAGGTTTGGCAATTCTGGAAGCCCTTAAGGTGTTAGCGGGTGAGGAAGCGGAAATTTGGACTGACTCAGAATTTTGGATTAATGTGCTAACAAAATGGGCGCCGTCTTGGGAAAAGAATGGTTGGAAAAAGAAGAGCGGTCCAATTAAAAATTTAGGTTTAGTAAAAAAAGTGTTCAAAGCTTACAGGGAGGCAAATGCGAAATTGGTCTGGGTGCGTGGCCATAATGGTACGACAGAAAATGAGCTAGCCGACGAGTGGGCGAACAAGGCACGAGAAAATACAAATTATCCGGGGCTAGAAATTTTAACGGTGGAAACGAGTGAAGAATGAAAAAAATTATTGTCAAAGCAGAAGTTAAGGACGTCGATAAGTTAGAGAATCGCTTGATGAATTTGGGTTATGATTTTGATCCAATGTACTGGCAACACTCGCGAATTTTTGTGCCACGAAATTACGAAGAACACAATAATTTTGCCAGAATGATTCTAAGGATGGACGTGAAGGCAGTGGATCGCCCAGCGCGTTACAGCCTGATTTGTAAGAGGCATCTCGAAAAATCGAAAATTGATTTGGTGCACGAAACTTTGGTTTCAAGTTACGCAGAAGCGGCGAATATTTTATTGCAGATGGGGCTGATTATTCAATCAGAAGTTTCGAGAACACGTCAAGAAGTGGTACTAGAGAACGGAATTACGATTTATCTTGATCAGATTGAGCATGGTCGAAAATCGTATATTAAGTTCGAGGCGGTTTTGGAAAATGAATCAGAGGCCGAAGAAATACGAAATCGCATTGAAGTTTTGATGATGGACTTAAATATTTTGCCGGATTTGGTGGTAAAAGATACTTACGGCGAAACAGTGAAGTAAAAGTGTGCTAAACTAATAGAAAAATAGTGAGGTGATATGGATTCCGAAAAGACTGAAATTACGAACTCTGAAATTCGAAAATTAAATGATTTTGATGTGTTTTTGTGGGCGAATGAGCTTGATGAAGTAAAAAATAATGTGTCGTGTGAACTATTTTTGTTCAATAAAAACTACACACCATTTAAGATTCGCTATTCTGAAAAATTAACTAATTCAGTGAAGCAGATGTTCATGGGGGAGGCGATTGCTTATGTGATTTCGGGCGCGGAAAAAGGTCTGGAATGCCGTGAATATGAAAAATCAGATGGTGAAGATAAGGTGATTTATCGCACAGATCTTTCGAAAGTAATTCGCGCGGAAAGTCTACTGAATTTGATCGAAAAAGAATATAAGGATATCGACTATTTCACGGATAATGAACACCAATTTAAGAAGATGAAGGGAATTATCGCGAAGTTTTCTTATCCAGGTGGTGATGATGGAACGAAAGTTTTCTATATCGCGAAGGGAATTTCTGCCGCTTCTGCATTGAACGCGAAGACTTCTTGGGAATTGAATGGGGAAAGTTTCGAGCCATTTTCTGCAGAGGTGGCTTTGAAGATGCCTGACGATAATCAAGTAGCCTTTGTCGATGGATCGGTAGTGATTTTTAATCAGACGAAGTTTGAAAATCTTTTTCAATATGACTTTAAGTCACAGATGCTAGCCGAAGCGAAGGCAAAAGAGATTGAAGAAAAATACAAGCTATCTTTTGCGGAAGGTTTGACCTTGAATGCGCTTTTGATGGACAAGAAACCATTAGTGAAGAAGCTACAAGATATGGATATCGAGGAGCAAATGTCGCAAGAGCAACTAGTAGATTACGCCGATGAAATGAAGTTGGAACTGATGACTGACGATGATGGTGCAATTATCATGATGGATGATAAGGATTTGACGATGTTTGTGAATCTTTTGAATGAAGATTATTATGTTTCACCAATTAACGG
>JABZKD010000019.1 GCA_015257455.1 Nanosynbacter sp.
ATTTTTTATCTCCTTCCTCAACAGTTTCTTCGTCGAAGACGCGGATTTTGTTACCCTCAGCAAGTGTGACATAGGCATACTTGCGGTCGCGACGATATGTTGTGCCTGGATAGGCGTGTTTACCCTTTGAAAAGCGGGTCGCTTTACCCTTACGAGTAAGAATACGGATATCTTTGACGGTGACATTGTATTGTTCAGCGACAGCCTTAGCTACAGCGAGCTTGGAAGCGTCAGCAGGAACATTAAAGATATAAGTAGATTTACTTTGTTCGGCGTAAGCCTTTTCGGTTCTTCGAGGAATAAGTAGCATTATGCGTTCTCCTTTCCGATTAACCAGTTTTCGAGTTGAGCTTCAGAATCCTTTACGAGAACAATTTTGTCTGCATTCATGATGTCGAAGACATTGAGGAATGTAGGACGAACAACTTTGACAAAGTCGATGTTGTTGGTTGCACGTAGGGTGAGAGCGTCTTTTTCTGGAACTACGATCAGAGTGTTTTCTGAGGTAATACCATTTTTCTTAAGAGTAGCCAAGACTTCTTTGACCTTACCATCTTTGATACCGAGAGAATCGATAGTGATGATGCTCTTATCGGTATTCTTGATAGAGAGAGCCTGCATAACTGCAACCTTCTTAGCGTTTCTTGAGAGATTCTTGGTGAAGTTTTCGTTGCCAGTACGGCCGCCAGCTACACCACCATGGCGCCAGATAGGGTTACGGGTAGAGCCGAAACGAGCACGACCAGTTCCTTTTTGTTTCCATGGCTTCTTACCACCACCGCGAACTTCGCCACGCTTCAAAGTTTTAGCGTGTGAGCTACGTGAGTTAGCAAGATATGCATCGTAAGCTAATTTAATCAATTCGTGATTAGTAACTTCGAGATTGAAGATTTCTGGATTTAAATCTGCCATATTACTCCTTTCCCTCCACAGTTACGATACCTTTCTTTGGTCCTGGGACGGCGCCCTTAAGACCGAGGATGTTGTTTTCCTTATCGATGTAAGCAACGACAAGATTCTTTACAGTAACTTGATCGTGGCCCATGCGACCTGGCATGCGCTTACCCTTGAAAACTTTTTGAGGATACATCGAGCCGATAGAACCGACTTTACGAATATCGCCCTTGAAGCCGTGGGTATTGCGTGACTCTTGGAAGTTCCAACGTTTGACAGTACCAGCAAATCCTTTACCCTTCGAAATACCAGTAACCGCAACCTTGTCTCCAATTTCAAAATTATCGACTGTAAATACGTCGCCTAACTTGAAATCTGTGGTGGAATCCGTACGAAATTCCTTTAAGATTTTAGGACTTAATGTTTCTCCAGCTTTTTTGACGTGAGCTGATACCGACTTGCTCAGATTCTTACCCTTACCGTAACCGAGCTGCACAGCATTATAACCATCGGTTTCGACGGTCTTTATCTGAGTCACTGTGGCTGGTCCAGCTTGAAGGATAGTAACAGGGGTCACTAAACCATCTTCGCTGATGATTTGGGTCATACCAATTTTGGTGCCGAGGATGACTTTCATCTTTTCCTTTCCTTTACGGAGACACTCTATTAGCTAGACAGTAAGGCAGTTCCGACTTTTTTCTCTGTTTGGCCTATATTAAAAAATATTACAGTTGGAAAAAAGTGGCTTTCCTTAATTGTCTAGTTCTTCAAATGTCACCTTGATAAACTTACAAAGATGATTTTACCACAAATGGCACAGATTATCAAGGTCGGAATTAGACTTCTTCGGCCTCGTCGTCCTGGTCGTCATTTTTTGAGACTTTTGGATTATTATTTTGGACGATTTTTGCAGCTAGTTTGGATTGTTTCGCTTTCTTAGTGGTATTCACTAGATGAGTTTCCGAAAGATTTTCATAGAATAAACTTTTGCGAGTAGCGACTAGTAATAAGTTGACTAGATAATATATGCCGAAAATTACGAGAAGACCCAAAGCGATATATGTAATGGTTTCATGACTAAGAATATTGTTAACGAGCGCGAGATTCAGCACATTAACTAAAGCGAGCGGCAAAGTGACGAATTGAAGATAGAAAAAGAGGTAGCGCAGAAAATAGCGCAAATACGTTCGCATGATTCCGACTTTATGATTAGATTCGACCTTAAGGT
>JABZKD010000001.1 GCA_015257455.1 Nanosynbacter sp.
TGGTAATATAGATTAATAAATAGAGAGGATCCCATGCATTTTAAGACGATTTTGAAATCTCTAAAAAACAAAGACATGCTGAAACGCATTTTTATCGTGTTAGGTATTTTGGTTGCTTACCGTTTACTCGCACACATTCCTGTGCCAATGGGCGACGCCAAGACCTTCAAGGATGCCGTTTCTAGTTTGATCTCCAAATCAGATTTCACCGGTTTTATTAACTTAATTTCGGGTGGTGGCCTTGCCTCCTTTTCCATTATTTTGGTCGGGCTTTCTCCATACATCACCTCTTCTATCGTCTTCCAACTTCTAAGTAAAGCTATTCCAAGCCTCGAAGAGCTTTCCGAGGATGGTGAAACTGGTCGTCGTAAAATTAATCAATGGACCCGTATGCTTGCCGTGCCTCTCGCCGTCGTGCAATCTATTGCCTATATTTACATTCTTTACCAATCCGTGGTCTCCTCGAATACCCTCAGCTTCACCCCAACTCCTCGCGACTGGGTGGTTTCAGTGATTACCATGACCGCCGGATCGATTATCTTGATGTGGTTAGGTGAATTAATCACCGAGCAGGGTATTGGTAATGGTATCTCGATGATTATTTTTGCCAGTATTATTTCCCAATTCCCAAGTACCCTCGGTTCACTCGGCCAGCAACTTTTCGATACCAAGAATGGCTCACTCAATCTCTTTGGTTGGTTAAACCTACCAGTCAACCCGGTATTATTCTGGGTCGCTCTAGCTCTTCTAGTTGTCGTAATCCTAATTCTTTATTGGCTCGTCAAGCTCAACGAAGCTCAGCGCATTATCACCATCAATTACGCAAAACGTATCCATGGCAACAGTGCCTATGGTGGCATCAAATCTATTCTGCCTTTGAAGCTAATCTCTGCCGGTGTAGTCCCAGTTATCTTTGCTACCGCCTTCCTCTCGCTTCCAGCTCTCGTCGGTCAGCTCATCTCTAGTATGGATAAGGGAAATACCATGGCTAAAACTATTAGTGAAATCTTCACCATGCCAAACGCTTCCAATTTCAAAACCCTTTATCCAAACGGTATTAACGAACGTTGGTTTATCTACCCAGCCCTCTATTTCCTACTCGTAGTCCTCTTTACCTACTTTTACACCTCAATTATCTTCAATACCAAAGAAATTGCTGATAATCTTCAAAAACAAGGTGGCTTCATCGAAGGTGTCCGCCCAGGTATGACTACGGCTAATTATCTAGAAAAGGTCATGACTCGCCTCAATCTATTTGGCGCTCTCGCACTCGGCTTTATTGCGATGATTCCATTCATTACTGACTATGTCGCCATCATGCTCAGCGACGCTCCGATGGGCCTCTCCCTCTCCGGTACCGGACTGCTTATCGTGGTGACCGTAGCCCTCGAAAATCTCCGTCAGCTCGATTCACGCGCCCTTATGGTAACTTACGACGATTATAAATAAGAAAGCTGGGTGGGATGTCTCTCGAAGTTAAATCAAAATCTAAAATCCTCATCAATCTACCATTCATCATCTTGGCTCTGATTTTAGTCATTATTACTGCACGCCTCTATTTCTGGGAAGACCATTATTATAAATCCAAAGAAGGTAGTGAAAGAATGCTACCGAAATCCAACCTTGATCTCGAAACTGATCAAGCTTCCGTAGATGAAACTCCAATTTCTGAAGATAAGACTAACTCATACTCTGTCGCCTACGATAAACCACGCTTCATGAGTATCGAGAAATTAGGCGTAAAAAACGCTCGTATATTACCGGTCGGACTCACCGGCAAAGGCGCTATCAGTACCCCGAACAGTATTTTCGATGTAGGTTGGTACACCGGCACTCTTCCTCCACTCACTGGCAAGACCGCACTTTTTGTCGGGCACAATGGTGGACCTACCGCCGCCGGCGTGTTTAAACACCTAAACAACCTCGTCGCAGGCGACCTGATTCAAATCGAAATGGGTGATGGCACCAAACTCACCTATCGTGTCTATGAAAATCAAACCGTAGCCCTGGCTGACGCTAATGAGAAAATGTCTGCCATGCTCGAATCTCCCGTCACTGGCCAAGATTCCATTAGTATTATTACTTGTACCGGCGCCTGGTCAGACGTCCAGAAAACTTATCTCTCACGCCAATTCCTCCGTGCCACTCTCGTGCAAGAGACCACCAAACAAAACCAGTAGGTTATTAATAATCGTAATCTAACCACGAAATTATTATCACCCCATAAGCATAATCTTTATTCTTGACAAAATTTACAAATAGTGATATCATATCATAATATTCTTTTTGAATATGTATTTTATATCGCACATTTTAACTTTGCAGGGAAGCAGCCAATAGAAATCGAGGTGAATCTTATGACTAGAATTCAAAAGATTGTCTACGACATTCCTTCTGAAATCTTCAAGGATGAAGTTTTCAGAAAGTTCGTACACACTAAGGTATTTTCTAGGCTCAGATGCCTAGGACCAGAATGCCTTTCTGAAGAAGAAAGGAAATTAATTGCTAAACAAATTGCAGAATACTGCAAAGTCACACCAGGAGAGGACGAGCTAAAAGAATATGCTTTCGCTTTTTCCAAGCGTACCATGCAAGAATTAAACTAGTAATCCTCTTACCCCTCCTCGCCCCGGTCTACCGGGGCATTTTTTAGTCTTCACCCATATTATGAAAATAAGCGGTCTTTGATACCTTGGAAGGATCAACTTTCAATGTGCCGTCCGTTTCTGCCTTTTTATATTCATCATCAAAAGCTATCATCGTATATTTTTCTACACTACTACGGTCAAAATCATACCTAGCATCAGTATCAAGATATATGTCATAAGCCGCATTATAGTTTTTATCGTCATTGATTAGAAAATTTCGGAACGTTAATCTTCTGACCCTATACTCATCTGCCAGATTATTGATTTGATTCATGTTTCGAATTAAACTATTATGAGCATTTTTACGCGCCTCATCAAATGCACCTACATCCTTTGATTTCAATTCAAAATCGCGCTTACATTCTATATGCGCACAAACTTTATCATGCAGATCTCCGAGAATTTTAAGATGATTATCACGTTCTTCTGGATTTTCATTTTGTAAAATTTTCTGCTTCAGAGCTTCTTTTCTTTCTTCATAGAAATTTGCGGCATAAACCTCCGCGGTCATTAGTGAGTTAGCCGAGCCAATCATTTCCTCACGATCTTTTTCGTATTTCGAAGTATAGCAGGCATCATATTCGGCTTCTTTCATTTTGAAAAAAGCACCACCCACTTCATCTTCCCATTTTATAAATTCAGTTTCCGATATTTTATTATCTTTCACTCTTCGATCAAAAGCCTGCTCCGCCCCCACATAGTAACGCGCCCAATGCCTGGTATCTTCACGTCTCCGCTCGACAAACTCCTGCTCACGCTTCACGCGTTCCGCAAAACCATCGAATGCACTCGTATTTTTATTTTGACTATTAGAATTAGACAGTCTCTCCCCGGACACTTTACCTCCTTTTTATTAATTTTAACATCAAATTCTCAGATTTTAACCTCTTTACATTTTTAAAAATCTCTGGTAAAATAGGTAAATAATTTATGGCTAGTCAAAAGGAAGTGATCAAATTAGGCGGCACTGTCGTCGATGCATTACCAAATACTCAATTTCGAGTAGAACTTGAGAATGGTCATATTATTATTGCGCACATGAGCGGAAAAATGCGCAAAAACTTTATCCGTCTTGTGCCAGGTGACAAGGTTGAGGTTGAACTTACCCCTTACGATCTTACGAAGGGCCGTATCAGCTTCCGCCTTAAATAATATCAACCCTATTTTGGCGAACTCTGAAAAAATTTCCGCTTTTTCATTAGTACCTGAAATAGATTAACAAGGAAAGGATTTTTACACAGTGAAAGTACGTGCAAGTGTAAAGAAAATCTCCCCTGATGATATCTATGTTCGTCGCAAAGGCGTCCTACGTGTCATCAACAAGAAAAAACCTAAGAATAAGCAAAGGCAGGGTTAAGCATGGCAAGAATTGCTAGCGTAGTCATCCCTTCCGAAAAACAAGTATGGATTGCCCTTACTTACGTTTTTGGTATCGGACGTACTACCTCAAAAGCCATCCTTGCGGAGGCCAAAATTGAGCCTACCACTCGGGTGAAAGATCTCACCGAGGCTGAGGAACAGAAAATCAACGACATTATTTCTAGTAAATATCAAGTCGAAGGTGATCTGCGTCGCCTCGTAACAAACAATATCAAACGCATTAAGGATATCAATTCTTATAAAGGTATCCGCCACAAGGCTGGTCTTCCAGTCAACGGCCAACGTACTCGTACGAACGCACGTACACGTAAGGGTAAGGCGATCGCGGTCGGTGGAACACAACCAAAAGCAGCAAGTAAAACCTAGTTAGTGGAGTAAATTATGACAGAAGAAGTTAGAACTGAAGAAGTCAAAGTCAAAACCAAGAAAGGCAAGCGTATTGTCACTTCTGGTCAGGTCCACGTTAAGGCCACCTTTAATAACACCATCATCAGCATTTCCGACAAGAAAGGCCAAGTCCTCGCTCAGTCATCTGCTGGTGCTAACGGTTTTAGAGGTTCCAAGAAGGGTACAGCTTACGCTGCTCAAATCGCCGCTGAAAAAGCTGGTGAAATCGCCAAAAAAGATCACGGTCTGAACTCCGTCGACGTTTACGTCAAGGGTATCGGTCTCGGTCGTGATAGCGCCATCCGTGCTATCTCTGGTCTTGGCATTAAAATTGATAGTATAACCGACCAAACACCTATCGCTCATGGTGGTGTACGTCCTAAAGGAGAGAGGAAACCGTAATGGCACGAGATAAATCTCCAATTGTCAAACAAAGTCGTCGCGAGGGCTTTGCTCTAGCACCAAAAGCTCACAAAATCATGGCTAAAAAATCTGGTATTCCAGGTCAGCACGGTGATATGCGAGTTCGCGGTGGTAGTTTGTATCTTACCCAACTTCGCGAAAAGCAAAAAGTTCGTAGACTCTATGGTCTTCTCGAAAAACAATTTGCTAAATTGATGAAAGAAGCCCAAAAGGCCGAAGGTCTAACCGGTGAAATCCTTCTAGAATATCTAGAACGCCGCGCAGATAACATTGTTTTCCGCGCTGGTTTCGCTTCTACTCGTCGCCAAGCACGCCAACTTGTCTCTCACGGACACTTCACTCTTAACGGTCGCCGTGTTGACATCCCTTCAATCCGCTTGAAGGCTGGTGACAAACTCGAAGTACGCGCTAAGTCTCAAAAGTCTGAATACTTCAAGAATCTCGACAACATCGTTGCTGCCAGTGGTGTTACTCCACTCAGCTGGATGAAGTCTGATGCTAAGAAAATGACTATCGAAATTACTGGCAAGCCAAAACGCGAAGAAGCCGAAGCAGGCATTAACGAACAACTAATCGTTGAGTATTACTCACGCTAAGGAGAACAATGACAACAAAAGTAATTCACGAAGCAAATCTTGCAGAAGTCATCGACGTATCCGAGAACTGTGCCTCATTTGTAATCAAGCCACTTTACTACGGCTATGGTAACACTTTGGGTAACTCTCTCCGCCGCGTCTTACTCTCAAGTATTAAGGGTGCTGCAATTACTTCCTTCAGTATCGAAGGTACTACTCACGAATTCACTGCAATCGAAGGTATTCGTGAAGATGTCGTCGACATCATGCTCAACCTTAAAAATATTCGTTTTAAGAGCCACTCCGACGCTCCAGTCGAGCTTACTCTTGAAATCAAAGGTAGCGAACAATCCAAAAAAGATGGTGACGCACGTGTTGTCGCCGGCGATATTAAACTTACTAACGAAGTTGAAATCGCTAACCCAAACCAGGTAATTTGTCACATTGATGATCCAAATTACACTTTGAAGATGCGCTTCATTGTCGAATCTGGCCGCGGTTATCTTACTATTGAGCGCTCAGCCGAAGAACGCATCCACAGCGACATGATCGCCCTTGATGCTGTCTTCACCCCTGTAATTCGCGTTCGTTTCAATGCTGAAAACACCCGTGTTGGTCAAGATATCAATCTTCAACAATTGACTATCACCGTCGAAACCGATGGTACCATCACTCCACGTGAAGCCTTCGAAGAAGCCGCTGCGATTCTTGTGAATCAATATCAGGCTCTTGCTGGAAAAACTGTCGCTGACACCGCTCCAGCTCCAGGCTCCAAGAACGAACAGGAAGATGCTGGTCTGATGCTTCCAATCGAAGAATTAGGATTATCAGCTCGTACTGCTAACGCTCTTGTGAACAACGCAATTCACACCATCAGAGACCTCGTTGTCTTATCTGAAACCGACCTCAAGGACCTCAAAGGCTTCGGTCAAAAGGCTCTTGATGAAGTCAAAAATAAACTTAAGGAGTTAAATATCTAATGCATCGCCACGGATATAAAGGCCGCAAGTTCGGCCGTGAAACCGACCAGAGAAGGGCACTACTACGTGGGCTGATGTGCTCTCTGATCAAATACCAGTCGATCACCGTGACTCTAGCTCGCGCTAAAGAAATGCGCCGCTACACCGAGAAGCTTATCACCATCGCCAAAAAAGGTGGTCTCGCTAATCGTCGTCTCCTCATCGCAAGATTGGATGACCTTGAAGTTGCAGACCTCTTGATGGATGTGATCGCTCCCCAAATCGAACGTGATTCTGGTTACCTCAGAATTGAACGCGCTGGCTTCCGCAAGGGTGACCACGCTGAAATGGGTACTATCTCATTTGTCGATTCTATCAACCTAACTAAGGAGGCTAAATAATGAAGACTTTTAGCCAAAAAACCGCTGAAATCAAGCGCGAATGGTATGTCATCGATGCCGCTTCTTTGCCACTTGGTAAATTAGCTGTCGTGATCGCTGACAAACTCATGGGTAAGTCTAAAGTTACTTACACTCCACACATTGACAATGGTGACTACGTCATCGTCTTGAACGCCAAGAACATCCAAGTTACTGGCAACAAGATGGTTGATAAAATGTACTACCGTCACAGTGGCTTCCCAGGTGGTCTCACCGAGCTCAAGCTTGAAGAAATCATCGAGAAGAATCCAGCTTACGCCATCAAAGAAGCTGTCAAAGGCATGCTTCCAAAGAACAAGCTCGCTGACGATCGTTTAGCTCGTCTCCGTGTCTTCAATGGCGCTGAGCACACTCATTCCGCTCAAAATCCAAAGGAGATTAAATAATGGCAACCAAATATTCCTACGGACTTGGTCGTCGCAAAGCAGCTACTGCTCGCGCACGTCTATTTAAGGGTAAAGGTGAAATCACCATCAACAACAAGCCAGCCCTAGAGTATCTTTCTCTAAACAAAAGCTTGCTTGCTGAAGTGACCGATCCTTTAGCTCTCGTTAACAAGCAAAAAGAATTTGATGTTACCATCCTGGTTTCCGGTGGTGGTCTAGCTGGTCAAGTTGACGCAATCAAATTGGCAATCTCTAAGGCTCTTACCTTGGAATTCCCAGATCTACGTCCAGTCTTGAAGAAAGCTGGTCTCATCAAGCGCGATCCACGCGAAAAAGAACGCAAAAAATACGGTTTACGTTCTGCTCGCAAACGCGAACAATTCTCCAAGCGTTAATCAAAAGAAAATACTCCTCATCTGGGGAGTATTTTTTGTTTCAAGAAAAAAGCCCGTGTTTCCACGAGCTAAGCAGACATGGCTTCAAGATTGTAATTTTCCCGAAGAAATTTACTAAAATCCCGAATCCAGCAGGTAGCTAGATGCCGATAAGTCTGCGAAATGCGCACCACAATGGTTTTTGTTTCCAAAAAATCCTTGTAGACCGAGAGAAAAGTTAGTTCTGCCCCCGCACATGTACCAAGAGAATCCTCTAATAGTCGAAATTCCACCTCATCTGGCAGCTTATCCTGAATATAATTGATCGTGAAGTAGCTCCACCCGAGTTCCTTACTCAGTCTGAGCTCGATACCAGCAGTTTTCGCGTGCTGACTATTGAATCTCTCAAAAAACTTTGTCATTTCTTTACGCATAAAAAATACCCCCATTCTAGGTTCTATTGTTTAACATAAGCAATCTTTATTATTATAACCCAACATAAGCGAAATCGGTCAAAAAAATAGAAAAATTTTGTCAAAATCCGCTATAATATAACCATGGCAGAAACTAATGAATCCGCAGTGCTTTATCAAATCAATCTCAAAAACCTGATTAAAGCTCTCAAATCACCTTCTTATCTCAAACGTTTTATTAATTACAATAAGCATATTGTATTGTATTTTGTTTTCGGCGTCCTCACGACTGTCGTCAACCTTATTAGCTTCTATATCTTTGCCGAAATTCTCCAGATTGAAACCATTCCAGCCACCATCTGGGCCTGGGTCGTTGCCGTAGCTTTTGCTTTTATTACCAATCGTCTCTATGTTTTCGAAAGTACCGCCAAAACTCACGCCGCTATTCTCCGTGAAGCAATACTTTTTTTCATTGCGCGCCTAGTTACGCTTGGCATTGAAGTCTTTATTATGTGGCTCTCCGTCGATGTTTGCGGTCAAAATAAACTTATCTGGAAAGTTATCTGTAATATTATTGTCATTATCGTAAACTATACTCTCAGTAAAGCTGTCGTTTTCTCCAGTAGCCGTACTTCCAAACGTCTCGGAAAACGCCAAGATAAAAAGAATAATAATTAAACACCTATATATTAAGCAAAAAAGAACAATAAATAACCACCTCTTCATCTAAATAAGCGACCGAACAACCTCCGGCTTCACGAAGTGGCCATCCCGCTTGCCAAAACATCCAAAAAGATGTATAATATAAAAATTGTTGGGCCCATTTCCATTTAAGGAGGGACTTATTATGGAAAAAATTACACATAAGGATTTACCCTATCGTTCTTTAACCGCCACTGATAAGAAGTGCATGTTACCTGGAATATTAGAATGTACGCCAGATGGTAGACTCACCTTCGGCCAAGTAAACGCCTTACATAGAGATGCAGCAACAGCTGAACGTTCATGGCGCATTAATGACCATAAGTCTAATCATCACTTTGATGAATGTTATAAAGAACACGATAAATATCCTAATTGCGATTACCAGAAAGCAGGCTATCATGAAGAGAAGGCCGAATGGTACGCCTATATGGCCGAACTACGCCATAAGCAATACAATGCTTTTATGGAACTCTTAAGAAATTAGCACTTTAAAGATTTTTGATTATTTAATTCATTCAAAATATTAAAAAATTTCAACGTAAACCAATGCCCAACAAAAACGGGAGCCAGCAGGCTCCCATTTTTTATCCTTCATAAAAAACTTACTCTTCGGTTTGCGTTTTATGTTAAATCTGGTATAATATATAAGTCACGTATATGCGCCTATATTTTTGGCGTGCACATTAACAAGGAGGGTGTTTATGTCAGAAAATTCTGAAATTGCCGTTTTGAAAGCCAATTACCGTGAGACTAATCGTAGTATTAAGGAGGCCAAAGCTAAACACGATTTAATTCGTGCCGAGTACGATGCTACTATTAAGCGTCACAGTGCCTTTTATGGGCCGATTGAGAGACTTAGAATTCAGCTTGCCGCTGAAAATCTCAAATCTAAGCCGCATAGAAACCTTATCGCGACACTGAATCGTGAACTTGATAGCCTACTCAAAGAGCAGGGTATTGTAAAATCGGAAATCGAAAATCTTATGCGAAAGAAAAATCGTGCTTTTAGTGAAATTCAAACTCAGAGAACTAAATTGAAAAAGTTAGATGAAAAAATTCGTTCCAAAAGCGGTGATTTAGAGCCATACAAAAAGCCGCGCAAATTTAATTTTTAGGGGGGGTATTATGCCGCAAAATTTTGCAACTAATGAAAAAATAATCATAAAAACTGACTAATCGCCCAATTTAAATATTCTAAGAACCGGAGTCTTCTTCGGTTCTTTTTTTGAATAAAATCTCACAAAAACAAGGAACCTTGGCCATTTCTAAAACTATCAAACCTAAAACCCTATATAAAAACAAGGGCAGTAGATTTTTTAAAACTATCAAGCCAAGACCCTATTTGCTTTAATATATTTTCTATCTGTTATTAAGTTGACTCTATCTAGAAAAAGTTATAGAATATTAACTAATTAACAATGAAAACTACAAGGTTGAGATTTGTGGTTTTATGTAAAAAATAACGGAAAGGCCCAGACTCACAAGATGAGCCAAACAGAAAAATCCAAAAAACCAGTTATTGTTGCCCAAATTATGGGCAAGTGGATTGGCGGCGGCGTCGAATCTGTCATCATGAACTACTATCGCCATCTTGATCGCACCAAGGTGCAATTTGATTTTATCTGTGACGAAGATTCTACCCGTATTCCGTATGACGAAATCAAAAAACTCGGTGGCCGCGTTTTCCTGGTGCCAAAATATCAAAAACTACCTCAGTATCTCGAAGCTCTCGAAGATCTATTTTGCAAAAATCAATACCGCATCGTACACTCTAACATAAATACTCTCTCCATTTTTCCACTTTATGCCGCAAAAAAAGCTGGCGTACCAGTTCGCATTTCACACAGTCATTCCACCAGTAATGCTCGCGAATGGAAACGCAATATTATCAAAAATATTTTGCGCCCATTTAGTAAAAAATACGCCACGGATTATTTTGCCTGCTCCGAACTAGCTGGCCGCTATCTCTTTGGCAATAAAACTTTTGATCGCGGCGAAGTCAAAATCATCCATAACGCCATCGATCTCGATAAATTCAAGTTCGACCCCGAAGCTCGCAAGAAACTTCGCAAAGAACTAAATATTGACGAAAAAACTATCGTTATTGGACACGTCGGACGTTTCGTTCAAACCAAAAATCATCAGTTTCTTATCTATGTGTTCAAAAAATACCATAACAAAAATCCGAACACTAAGCTTCTCTTTATCGGTACCGGCCCACTCGAAGAAAAAATCAAGGCCAAAGTCAAAAAACTAAATCTAACAGATTCAGTCTTATTCCTAGGTCAACGTGAAGACATCAACAAGCTTTATTCCGTGATGGATGTTTTCTGTTTGCCAAGCCTATATGAAGGTCTACCGGTAGCAGGTATTGAGGCGCAAGCAGCGGGATTACCATGCGTCTATTCAGACAAAGTTACCATCGAAGCAGACGCAGCCAATAACGCATATTATGCTTCAATAAAAAATATCTATTCCTATCTTCAGACACTAGAACATGCTATAGCGAACAGAGTAAAAAATCGTAATAATATTAAATTTTCAAAGCACTTCCAAATTGGTTCAAATGTTAATATATTAGAAAGTTTTTACCAACAGCCATTACGTGTAATGCACTTAATTAGCACCGATGTATTTTCGGGAGCTGAAAATGTAGCATGCCAAATCATTAATCTATTCAAAAACAATCAAGAATACATCATGACGTATTGTACTGTAATTGGCAAAAATGAAGAAGCTTTGAAATGTAGAGACATTAACACCACAGAATTAGATAGATTTAATCTAAAATCTATCAAAAAAGCCTATTCATCTTTTAAGCCAAACATTATCCAGGCTCACGACCCAAAAGCAACTATCGCCGCAGTTCTTACCAACAAAAAACAGAACATTATTTCGCACATACATTCAAATCATCGATACATGAGAAAAATAACCCTAAAATCTCTAATCTATCATTTTTATATCGAAAAACATATTACAGGAATAATTTGGGTGTCAAATTCAGCAAAAGACGAATATGTTTTTGCAAAAAATATACCAAAAACATTACCGTCATACGTCATTCAAAATGTAGTAGACGGCAATCAACTAAAATCCATTGCTAAAACTGACAAAAACAACTATAACTTTGATATTATTTTTCTCGGCAGATTAGAAGATGTAAAAGATCCACTACGCTTCATAAGATTAATTGGAAAAATAAGACACCATCAAGAAATAAAAGTTGCTATGGTTGGAGATGGCTCATTACGTAATCAAGTAGAAGAAGAGATAAACAAGCTTTCACTGAATAAAAATATTATATTATTTGGCAATCAAATTAACCCTTATAAAATACTCTTAAATTCTAAGATTTTAGTGATTACTTCAAAATACGAAGGAATGCCAATGAATGCCCTAGAAGCAATTGCTTGCAATATTCCAGTCGTGTCCACACCAGTAGATGGACTCTTAGATATCATCGATAAGAACTATCTCTTCTCTAGTGACTTAGAGTTTGAAGAAATAATTATTGGACTATTGAAAAATACAGATAAAATAAACAACTATAAAGAAAAATTAAAATTAATAGACTCAACTATGAATAATATTACTAGCTATAAAATTAACATAGAAAAATTATATAATTAAAATGAATCTTAAAAGAACCGAAGAACAAAATATTGGTAAAACACTATATTTTATAGGTCTGTTATTTTTACAAGCATCACACACATGTGCGAATATTGTTTTCCTATCCGGATACTTACCGATAATAAAGCTACTGGGTATTTTGGTACTTATCTGTTATTTTGTTATAAATTTAAAATATAAAAAATTAAATAAAAGCAAGTTATCTTTATTGTTTCTTGTAGCCATAAGTGGATTAATGAGCTATTATTTAACCACGGATACAACAATAATTGAATTGGTCTTAGTAGTGATAGCCTCAATAGGATTAGACTTTAACAAAATAATAGAAAAAGATTTTAAAGTAAAATTATTAATACTTATACTTGTTGTATCGTGCTATTATTTAGGGTATACCTCATCAAGTTTTACTGTCTTCAGAAATGGAGAATTAAGAAATTCATTCGGCTTCTATCATCCAAATATTTTTGGATTGTATATAATGATACTATTTTTAGAATATATTTATTTAAAAAAAATCAAGAACATCAAACTCATCCTAATCACTATAATTTTAGCATTCTCTATAAATTCTTCAACAAATTCAAGAAGCGCAGTTTTTGGAATAATTGGAGCTACATTGCTTTTATGCTGCGACGGAATTACAAAAAAAATATTATCTACAAAAATAATATCATTCATTTTGAAAAATTTATACATAATATTATTGATATTATCCGTAGGGCTAACGCTGCTATACATTAATAACAATGAAATAGCGATATGGATTAACGAAGTATTGTCGGAAAGGTTATTTTTGCAGGCAGAATTTCTAGAAAAATATAAAGTGAGTTTCTTTGGAAATGCAATAGATTACACCAAAACCTTAGATAATGGATATATAAGGTATTTATTAAATTACGGGATTTTTGCAACTATACTATTTACCGTCATAAGTTATAGCAATATTAAAAAAAGCATAGACAACAAAAACATATACATGACAACCTACATGTTAATATTCTTGATATATATGATGAGTGAACAATCAGTGTTTTATATATATTTCAATGTATTCCTCCTATATACTTTTGCAGATCACCACAATAAAGATAAGCGGATACAGAACGATGCCTAAAATATCCATTATCATTCCAGCATACAACGCGGAAAAATACATCAATGAATGTATTGATTCGATTTTGAAAAATAGTCAAAAATCGCTTAATCAAACCGAAATCATCGTGATCAATGATGGTTCTACTGATCATACCCTAAAGAAACTTGAAAAGTATAAAGAATACAAAAACATTCATATTTATACCACAAAAAATCAGGGAGTTTCCGCTGCGCGTAATTACGGAATCAAGCTAGCAAAAGGAAACTGGATTACTTTTATTGATGCGGACGATAAGGTGACTGAAGGTTTTATTGACGAACATATTAATAAACTAAAAGACAATACATTACTAAAAACAAAAATTTTAACCAACGAGAATACAAGTCCTATTAATAAAATTAAAGCTGCTTCCATTCAACAGCTTTTATCAAAAATAAACTATGGGGAAATACCGGCTTTTATTTTTTCGTACTTCTATAAAAAAGACACTATAAAACATATACATTTTAATGAAAGTATCCACTTCATGGAAGACTCGCTGTTTTTAATTGAGTATCTAAAAAAGACGGATGAAATTCAATGTCTGGAAACAAATCAAACACCTTATTTATACAATAATAATCAAGATTCAGCATCAAATAGCTCAGGAAATGCAGTGAGAAATATTTTAGATGCTGAACAAGTTTTCTTATTAAGATTCAATAATCAAGGCATCGATAAACTAAAGACGCAATCGTATAAATTTAAAATCTATGAAAATCAAATATCAAAAATTCAAAAACGCATTGATTTTACTAATCTAAAAAACAACAAAGATATTTTGTTGCTATTTCAAAGAGAAATACAAGGCAAAAACACTAAATTATTTTGGAAAATATATTTTACATTGATCACAAAAATACCATACGCCTGTTTCGTCTTATATAAAATAACTCGAAATCTACTAAAAGGACTAAAACATGCCTAAACTATCTATTATCATTCCAGCATACAACGCGGAAAAATACATCAATGAATGTATTGATTCTATTTTAAGAAATAGTCAAAATTCGCTTAATCAAACCGAAATCATCGTAATCAATGATGGCTCTACTGATAATACTCTAGAGAAACTTGAAAAGTATAAAGAATACAAAAACATTCATATTTATACCACAAAAAATCAGGGAGTTTCCGCTGCGCGTAATTACGGAATCAAGCTAGCAAAAGGAAACTGGATTACTTTTATTGATGCGGACGATAAGGTGACTGAAGATTTTATTGATGTATGTAAATTACAAATATGCGAAGAGACATCACTCGTTATACTAAACAAACAAAATAAACTACTTCTGACTAAAGAAGAATTAATTAAAAAAACTCTCTCTACAGAAAATTTTCTTGCCGCACCTTTTCTTAAACTGTATTCAACTAAATTCTTAGAACAAGAACAAATTTTATTTGATTCCAGAGTAATCATTGGAGAAGATCTATTATTTAACCTATCAGTCATACTTAAAAGTAGAAAAATCGAATATGAAGATATAAAATACTATCTTTATAGACAAAATAATACTTCAGCCACAAAAACTTTTAATCCAAAGCTAATTGAATCGGATAAAAATTTCTATAGACACTTAGCTAAATTATTTGAAACTCAAAAAAATAACCAGAAATTTTATGACCAACTAATAGATTGCGAAAAAACAAAAGCTATACTATCATTAATTACAAGAATCTCTTTCATAGATAATTTTAATAAAGCAAAGACCCAATATCAAAATATTGACATTAACTTCTATAGACCAAAATATCAATATTTAAATATAATACAAAAAATAATTCTAAGCTTAATGTTAAATAAGCATTATTTAACACTTTTTATAATTACAAAATTTAGAACATCAATCGGAAAAATAAGAAACAAAGGAGAAAGGTTTATTGAATTATGAAAAATAACAAAGTAGGAATTATTACGTTCCACAATTCAAACAACTGTGGATCGATGTTAGAATCTTTTGCTATGAATAAAATCGTAAATTCAATTGGCTATAATTCAGAAATAATCAATTATAGTTCAAAAGGACAATTGCAGCTCTACAAATCACTGTTTCCATGGAATAGTCTAAAAAATATTATAAAGAATATTGTCCTCCTGCCGCATAAAAGCAAATTAGATACAAACAATAAAAAATATCAAGAATTTAAACAAAAATATATGAGTTTAAGTTCAAACAAAATCCAGACAGAAGAACAAATTAAAGAACTAAACTACAGTGCCTTTATCGCTGGAAGTGATCAAATCTGGAACGTAACAATTGAAGATTATAATGATGTTTATTTTTTACCATGGGTAAAAAATACACTAAAAATTGCCTATGCTCCAAGTTTTGGAGCTAAAAATCCATCTAAATATGATTCAAAAAGAATCAAGACTTATAAAAAGTTCTTACAAGATTTTGATTTTCTATCTATAAGAGAAAACAATGGTCAAAAATGGATCAAAGAAATTAGCGGAAGAGATGCTGAAGTTGTACCTGATCCCACCTTACTACTTCCGATTGAAGAATATAATAAATTAGAGCGTACCGACATAAATCTTCCTGAGCAGTATATTTTCTTCTATAGCCCCGGATTCGATCTAGATATTTGTGATTTTGTCAAGAAAGTTAGTAAAAAATATAACCTCCCAGTGATTACATGGAGCGCAAAACCATACTACGTGAAAGGAGTCCAAAGGTATGGATTTGAATTACCAGACTACGAAGATCCATCCACATATCTGACATTAATTAAAAATGCTACACTAGTATTTACCACGTCCTTCCATGGCACAATCTTTTCCAGCCTTTATCGTAAAAAATTCTTTGTCCTCAAAAATGGCGGAATGTACGGAACTGATGATCGCGTAATTACACTCGTTGATAAACTAAAGCTGAATAAACATCTCATTGAATATAAATTCAACAAAGAGTTTGATTACTTAAGAGAACCAGATTATTCTGATTTCGAAAAAGCCTTAAAAATCGAAAAAGAAAAATCTTTAAAGTTTCTTGAGAGCAGCCTATCGAAAATTAAATAAATTAAAATGAAAAATTTAAGTAAGAATCTAATATATAATATCATCTATCAAGTTTTGCTATATGCTATACCCTTTATTCTAACTCCATACCTTTCACGCACTCTCGGAGCAACACAGATTGGAGAATATTCATATACCTATTCAATAGTATATTACTTTATGATGTTTACATTATTGGGTATAAATAATTATGGCGTCAGAGCAATATCAAAAACCAAACAAAATAGACAAGAACTCGGAAAAACTTTCTCATCTATATATGGACTACAATTAACACTCGGACTTATATCATTGGTTGTATATAATTTAGTATCATTCTTATTTATAAGAGGACACTACGTCTTATTATTAATACACAATTTATTTCTTATTTCAGCAATCGTAGATATTAATTGGTTTTTCTTTGGAATCGAAAAGTTTAGCATCACCGTTACAAGAAACGCAATTATAAAAATTTCCACCACAATTTTAATTTTTCTACTAGTAAAAACTCCAGAGTCAATTTTTACGTATACGGTAATCATGGCAGGAAGCACATTGATTAGTCAATTATACTTAGTCACAATACTACATAAGTATATTAAATTTCATCAACTAAACATCTTGAACTCATTTAAGAGTCATTTTATAAAATGTTTAGTCTTATTTATTCCCGTTATCGCTTATAGCATATATCGAGTTATGGACAAAACTATGATTGGCGGAATTGTGTCTACAACCGAACTTGGATATTATGAAAATGCAGAAAAAATTATAAATATTCCAATAGGGATTCTAACAGCAATAGGAACAGTTATGTTACCTTTTATGTCAAAACAGATAAAGGGCAAACATGGTGATCGCGATTTTGAACATAATACTGTTTTATACCGTATGTTTCAAGTATGCTTCATAATCATGATACCAATAGCGTGCATGCTTTTTATTATTGCTAAAGATTTCACTTCAATCTATTTCGGACCAGGTTTTGAAAAAAGTGGGGATATTTTAATGATTCTATCATCAACAATTTTATTTGCTACTCTAGCTAATGTAATTCGCACAAACTATCTTATTCCAAACGAAAAGGATGGGGTCTATGTATCCTCAACAATTCTTGGTGCAGCAGTCAATTTAATACTGAATTTAATATTTATTAAAAAATTTGGAGCAATAGGTGCATGCATTGGAACAGTTGCCGCAGAGTTTTCAGTAATGCTTTATCAGGTTATAGCAACAAGAAAAGAAATAAACTACAAAAAAGTCTTTCTATTAATAGCTATCACCATAATCAAATCGATGGCATCCGCAATAATTAGTATGTTAATCATAAATACGCTACAAATTCAAGGCATTACCAAATTAATTCTTATTTGTATTTTATTTACATCATTATATTTACTAATGAATATAACATTCCTAAAAAATTTCATCTCCAAAAGTTAATCAAGTGATAATATATAAGAAGATATAAAAAGATATACCATGAATACACTTATCTCTACAAAAAAAATCCAACCAACCCACCTAATCGTTCTTTTTCTTACATTTTTGTCCACCAGTACCGTCTTTTATTTTCTATATCAAACAAAAATTCTACCACTTTACCTTTTTACTCTTTTAGCTATCGTGGTTTTTTCAATTATTGCCACCCTTATCTTTTTTAGTCACCGACATAAAATTGCCGTCATCATCTTAGGTATTATTATTTTCATCAATCTCATCCTCTCCTTCCTCCTCTTCAAATACAACGATTACTTCTCCAAAATCAGCCCCAACGAGACTTACTACGAAAAATATAGTCTCGTCGCCCTCAAGGATTCTGATCTCGCGAAAAATAATACTAAAACCATCGCTCCGCTCGGCCTTCTCACTAGTGATCCGTATTTTGATACTGTAAAGCAATATCTCATCAACGCCAACCAGAATACCGACCAAAATACCGCAAACCAAAATAATACAGACCAAAAAAACTCCAACAATAAGACCTCCGACCAAACCCAATCTTGTCCAGACCTCCTCAAAACCCCTCTCGAAGAAACTAATCTCAAGACCTACGACAATCTCCTCGCTCTCACCACCGCGCTCACAACCCCTAAATCCGCCAACGACAAGCTCCAAACTATTTTCCTCGGCCATACTTATCTTGACGCTCTAAAAGACAATAACGAAACCATCTACAATCAACTTCAAATTCTCGCCGATATCGAAATCAAAGTCGCACCGAAGCATGTCGAAACCACCTCGCACGCTTCACTCGACTCGCCATTCACTATTTATCTCAGTGGCATCGATAATCGCGACCATACCCTGCCTTTTGCCGCCCGCTCCGACGTCAACCTCATCCTCGCCGTCAATCCCGCCAAGCACAAGATTCTCCTCCTCAATACTCCACGTGATTTTTATGTCCCCCTCGCCATGAATGGCAAACTCGACAAACTCACTCACGCCGGACTTTATGGCGTCAATGAGTCCATTCATACTCTGGAGAATTTCTATAATATTAAATTTAATTATTACGCCCGTATCAATTTCGATGCCACTTCCACCATCATCGACCAACTCGGCGGCGTCGATATTCATATTCCCTACGTCGTCAATACCTATCACGGCCACCGTCACTACGAGCCAGGGAATTATCATTTGAATGGTGATGAGGCGCTCGATTTTGCGCGTGAACGCGTCTCGATTAGTTGGGCTGGTGGTGATCGCGAGCGTGGTCGAAATCAAGAAAAAATTCTCACCGCTTTAATTCAAAAACTTCAGTCCGACAAAACCAATCTTACTCGCCTCGATCAATTTTTTAACTCTATCGCCAAAAATATTCAAACCAATTTCACGCCTGATGATCTCAAATATCTCGTCCAGAAACAATTAACGAATTTTTCTAACTGGCAAATCGAATCCATTGACGTCGATGGCAAGGCCGATATCACTTCGACCTACACATACCCAGAACCTAAACATTTTGTCTGGCATCCATACCAAGACACTGTCAATAAAGCCAAAGCCAAGCTCCAAGAATATCTCACACAGTAGTCTAATTCCAGTTCCAAGAATATCTCACAAAATGATAGAATAGTTTAATGACAATCAAAATTCACCGACTTATTCTACCCACACTGCTTATTTTTCAGATGTGCTTCATTTTTATTATGTCCTCCTTCGGACACAATTCTTCCGACGCCCAAAGCAATCTTTTCGTTGATTTTATCGCCCAAAATTTTCCGCACGTGCGTCACGGTCTAGAGAATAACCTAATCAGTCTCAGCACTCTAATTTTTCTGGTGCGAAAAACCGCCCACTTCACTGAGTATGCTATTTTGGGCGCATTATTTTATCTCAATCTTATACAATTCCCAAAACTAAATAGCCACGTTAAAAAGCTTCTTTTGCCTATCCTTTTTAGCTTTCTCTATGCCATTACCGACGAGCTTCATCAAGTCTTCGTCCCTGGCCGCTCCGCTCAGTTTCGAGATGTTCTAATCGATACTCTCGGCGCCAGCTTCGGTGCAATTATCACCTACTTAATCGTCAAGTTATTTACCAAAATCAAAACACGCTCCGATAAATGATTCACTAAATGTAAAAACCACACGTAAAAATTCAACCCCCACACCAAGCACCAACCAAATGTCTAAATAAGCTAAACCTTAATTATTATAATAGTTATAATAATTACTCTTCCCACCACGGCGCTTATCCACCACCTGATTCAAAATCACCCCAGGCATATTAATCTCAATCGCTTCCAGCGCGCGCTTCGAATTTTGCAAATCTTCAATCGTGGTCTCGTTCGCCGCACAAACCATAATCACTCTATCCGCTCGCTTCGCCAAAATCAGAGAATCCGAAATTCCTTCAATCGGCGTACCATCGATTAGTACATAATCATAATGCTTCTTCACTTCGTTAAGCAGCATCTCCATTTTCTTCGATTCCAAAAGCTCGCTTGGATTTGGTGGTACCACGCCACGCGTAATCACCTCAAGATTTTTCACATTAGTCTTCACCGCATATTGTCTTAGCTTCTTTAGATCACCTTCCGCCAAAATATTCGACAAACCAAACTGATTACTTAATTCGAAAATTTCGTGTTGACGCCCCAGACGCATATCGCAGTCTACGAGAAGCACCTTCTTATTCGTCTTCGCAAAAGCCACCGCCAGGTTCGCAATAATAAAACTCTTACCTTCGTGCGCCCTCGAACTACAAAACAGCACCGTATTCGAATTCTGATTATTTAATGAGAAGTATAAACTAGTACGAATCGTGCGAAAATCCTCCGCCACCGACATCTTCGGATTATCGCGTAAGACCAACTCTGAATCTTCATTCACTTCCACCTTCTCCACCTCTTCCACATTGGCGATTTCCGCTTCTTTTTCTGCCGCAATCTTCTCTTGTTCTAGCGCAATTTTTTCCTGAATCGCTTTTTCTTCGGCGATAATCTTACGCCCTACCGCCTTAATCTCGACAAAAGGTCTCTCCAGCGTGCCCTTCTCTTTTTCAGCCTCTTCAATAGCTTTCTTCGCCGCCTCTTCTGCAGCTTTTTCTGCCGCCTCCTGTTCCGCCTTCACTTTTAGTTCAGCTTCTTTTTCTGCTTCCTTTTGTTTCAATTTCTCGAGTTTTTGCTGTTCTTTTGCTTCTTTTTTCAAACGCTTCGCTTCGAGCTTAGCCAGCTTCGCTTCCAACTTTTTACGCTTTTTCTTCTGTTTTTCTGTTTCTAATTTGTGCACCTTGCCAAAAATTGGCAACTTGAAAATTTCCTCAATCTGCTCCGTGGTCTTAATCGTCCGATCGAAATAAAATAGCACCAAAATAATCCCGCCACCTAGCACCATACCAGCCACCGTATAAATAATTTCTTGTTTTACCACATCAATATTGTATGGACCCCTCGGCTCCACCGCGTGATCGAGAATATTCACACTCGTATCATTGTAAATCTGCGAAATTTCTTCCTTAAAAATATCCGCCACCTCATTCGCGAGTTCATAGCTTCGATAAGCATTCGCATCCACCACCGAAATACTAATAATTTCCGTGTCTTTGAGCGAAGACACATTAATCTTCAAAACCAAACTATCATAAGATTCCGTCAAATTATTTTCCTGAATCACCCGGTCGAGCACACGATGCGATTTTACCACCTCTGTATAAGTCTCGATCAAATTCTTATTCGCCGTAATTTCACTCTGCACCGTGGTCTTCGATTTATCCGAACTCAAAATAATCGTCGCGCGCGATTTATATTCTGGTTTCTGCACTAAAACTGTATAGGCTGTGCCCGCCGACACGCAAAGCACCACCATCGCAAAAAACAACACCAGGTGTTTTCTAAAGTAAATTAACAAGTCTCTCAAGTTAATCTCTTCCATATCAAATATTATAATATGGTAAGACTCATCCGTAAATAGTCTAAATATATTTTGCCACAAAACGCAAATGCTTATTTTTGTAGTTTTCATTTTTAAAATTAAACTTTAAAATATTTTTATATCAAAAAAACGGGGGCTCGCCCCGTCGTCAGGTGGACCCAGGTCTAATGACCAGCCCAGTACCTATATTATAGTATGTAAGCGTAAAAATAAGTAAATAAAATCTTGTATTTTTTACCACTTGGAGTTATAATTAAAACATCATTACGCCGGACTAGCCTAAGGTTTCGACCGACCGCAAATGCCGGCATTTTTGATGGTTAATTTTTTTGTATCATCTTAGCAATACGTTTGAGTGGTAAGATATAAGAAGCTAATGGCTGGAAAAGTGAAGAATAAAACTTAGTCGGTGTAATAATTCTTTCCAGTTTGCCTTTTCCCGCGAGATAATTAAACAAGCAAGTAAAATCACCATCCGAGGTAAAGACGATAGCTTTATCGTAATTATCATACTCTATAGCAGCAGCGTGCAAAACTAGTTCAGCATCGACATTACCCTTCATCTGACGCTTGCCGCTCTCATGATAAATAACTGTTGGTTTATGAATAAGTGTAAAGCCTGCGTCCACCAAACGACTATACGTATAAGTTCTATCCGGATCATAGCCGATAAAGATAAACGCTTTCTTTGCGTTAAACTTATGAGTAAGATAGAGACGTAACTTACGATAATCTAACTCAATTCCTTGCGACTTTGCGCCGAGATGCAGATTATTGCCGTCGATGAAGACATAGGTGATAGTATTTTGCATTTTTTTGGATTCCATTTGCCTTTATTATACCGAATAAAACTAATTTGCCCCAGAAAATATTAGGATATTTTATATAATAATTTACAGTGCAAAAACAAAAAACAACCTCACGGTTGCCTTCATGCGAAATATTTGGTGGAGCATATGAGACTCGAACTCATGACCTCTTCAATGCCATTGAAGCGCTCTAGCCAACTGAGCTAATGCCCCAAACATCTTGCGATGGATTAATTATATCAAACCTCTAACTTTTTTGTCAATTTTAAGGTATAATAAATAACAGAATTAACGGGAATTGATATCTATGTACTAATTTTTTCAGTTTATTAACGTGATTTATTTAATGCACATCTAATTTAACATGGAGAAATTATGCCAGATATCGTCTTTTCACTTATCGATCAAGAAAAAAACCGCCAATCTAAAGGCCTCGAACTCATCCCAAGCGAAAATTATGTTTCCGCCGATGTCTTAAAAGCTATGGGCACCGTCCTTACTAATAAATATTCCGAAGGCTACCCATCCTTCCAAGATTTAAAGAATTACAACCCTGCCGATGAATCAAATATCATCGCCGACCTCCCGAATTATCGTTACTATGGCGGCCAAACCAATATTGATAAAATTGAACGCCTCGCCATCGCCCGTGCGATGAAGCTTTTTCACGCCGATCACGCCAACGTCCAACCCCACTCTGGTGCCAATGCCAATGAAGCGGTTTATTTTGCCTGGTGTCAGCCTGATGACAAAATTCTGGCCATGAATCTTGGCCACGGTGGTCACCTCACTCATGGTTGCCCAGTCACCCGTTCCGCTAAAATTTATCAATTTATTAATTACGGCGTCACCCCAGAAGGCGACCTCGATTACGACGAAATTGAACGCCTCGCCGAAACTGAACGTCCAAAGATTATCCTCATCGGCTACTCTGCTTTCATGAAAATTCCTGATTTTGCCCGCATTGCCAGAATTGGCCAAAAAATCGGCGCCCTTCTGATGGCTGATATGGCGCATGTCGCCGGCCTCATTGCTGGTGGCGTACATCCGAACCCATTGGATTATGGCTTCCACGTCATGACTACTACCACTCACAAAACTCTTCGCGGACCTCGTGGCGGTCTGATTCTATCGAAAGGAAACGTCGCTTCACCTCTGAAAAAACCTGAACACACCCTTGAAAATATCCCAATTCTCATCGACCGCGCAGTCTTTCCAGGCACCCAAGGCGGCCCACTCGAACACATTATTGCCGCTAAAGCCGTCGCCTTTAAGGAAGCTCTCTCCGATGATTTCAAGCAATATTCCGCCAAGATAGTCGAAAACGCCAAGGCTCTCGCCGCCGCACTTCAAAATCACGGTTTTATCCTCCAAGGTAACGGCACAGATAACCACCTCATCCTCGTCAATGTCAAAAAGAATTTCGGTATCGATGGTAAATTCTACGAACGCGCCCTTGACCTCGTCGGCCTCACCCTAAACGCTAACGCTGTCCCAGAAGACACTTCCGCCGCCTTCCGTCCATCCGGCGTCCGACTTGGCACCCCCGCCATCACCACGCGCGGCATGGGTATCACTGAAATGCAGCAAATCGCCGATTGGATGAAACAGGTCATGGATATCTGCCTATCCGTAAAAACCGAAGAGAATCTCTCTACCGCCGAACCCCAGCTGGCCGAAATTCGCCAGCAAGTCGAAACTCTCGCCGCCAAATTCCCAGTCCCCGGCATTAACTAAACACGCGTCACCAAAATTAATAAAACTCACCACGCCAATAATCCGAGCCAAAACCGTCCGAACAAAATCGCACAGGTGTATAATATATCTAATCATGGAGGTAAAATGAAATTAGAAATCAAAAATCTCACCAAAAAATTTGGTGACAAAAAGGTCCTAAAAGATCTCAACTTCACCGTCGAAAGTGGCAAGGCTTTTGGCTTGCTCGGCCGCAATGGCGCCGGTAAAACCACCACTATTCGCATTCTCATGCAAGTTTTTCAGCCAACTTCCGGCAAAGTTCTCCTCGACGGCAAGCCAATTGATTATTCCAAAGTCAGCCTTGGTTATCTACCAGAAGAACGCGGTCTCTACCCGAATGACAAAATTGTCGACCAATTAATCTACCTAGCCGCCCTCAAAGGCGTCGATAAGAAAACCGCCACAGCATCGATCGATTACTGGCTAGATTTTCTCCAGATGACTGATTATAAGAACGCTAAGCTTAAAACCCTTTCGAAAGGTAATCAACAAAAAATTCAGCTTATCTCCTGCATCGTCCACAACCCAGATATTGTGATTTTCGATGAACCATTTTCCGGCCTCGACCCTGTCAACTCTCAGCTTCTCGAAGAGGTAGTGCGCGAACAAATCAAGCGCGGTAAAATCGTCCTCTTCTCTAGCCACCAGATGGATTACGTTTCTGAATTCTGTGACGATATTCTGATTCTAAAGGAAGGTGAAATTAAACTCCAGGGCAATCTTCGTCAAATTCTCAAGAATCATCGCAAAAATAAACTCCTCGTCAAATCCGATGAGGTCGAAAAAATCCATGCCGCTCTTCCAGAACAAACTGAAATTCTGCGCGAAGGTGAATTGGTTTATCGCTTGAAAAAAGACGAAGACCGTGCCAAAACCATGAGCGATCTCATCAAAAAATATCCGATTGACCAAATTGGCGACCTCGAATCAACTCTAAAAGATATCTTTATCGAATATGCGGAATAGAAAGGGAAGTATGCAACAATTTTTCACCGTTTTCAAATATGAATTTAAGAAAATCGTACTCAGCAAGGGCTATCTTATCTCCACTGGCATCATGGCCATCATTCTTGCCGGCGTTTTCTTCTTACCTCAACTGATTTCCGACCTAAAACTTTTTAATTCCGACAATAATACTCCGGTCGCTCTAATTAAAACCGACTATACTAAATCCGAAACTCTTGTCCAGACTATCCACGCCGCTCTCCCAGATTACGAAGTTAAGCTTACCGACAAGTCTACCGATGAGGCCAAACAAGAAGTCGTTAACGATAAGGCTAAATTCTTCATCGAAGCCAACCACGACCTTACCGAGGTTACCGAATATTCCAAGATTGGTTTTAGTGAAGCCAGCGTTCGCGAGGTCCAATCCATCGATGCTATCGTCAAGAACCTACGTCAATCCGATCTACTTGCTGAGCAAAATCTCGCACCCGCCGCTATTGCCAAAGTCTTAAATCCTGATGTCAAAATCAATCTCGAAACCGTCAATAAAAACGGCACCGCCTCTGTAATTTATACTTTCGTCCTCATTTACGCCCTCTACATGGCCATCACTTTTTATGGCTCTCACGTCATGAATAGTGTAGTCACCGAAAAAACCTCACGCGCCATGGAAGTTCTCGCCACCTCCGTCAAACCAAATGCTTTACTCTTTGGCAAAATCATTTCTACCAGCCTCGCCGGACTCATCCAAATCGCCGCCATCATTATCGAGGCTTTCATTTGTGTGAAAATTTCTTCCGCCAATAATCCTAACTTCCCAGTCAACCAAATCATTTCCAATATCCCGACTCAAATTCTTGTCTACATGCTAATCTTCTTCTTACTCGGCTTCCTCATCTACTCTTTCCTCTATGGCGCCTTCGCTTCCACCGTCTCCAAGATCGACGAACTCGGTTCTGCGGTCATGCCAGTCCAGATTATTATCATCTTCACTTTCTTTGTCACCATGTCTGCCATTAATTCAGGCAATGCTGATACTCCATTCAATGTCTTCCTCTCGTATTTCCCATTCACCGCACCAATGATGATGTTTACCCGCGCCATCATTTCCAATGTTTCTACCCTGGAAATTATCCTCTCGATTCTCGTTTTGATTATTAGCACTTACTTCATCGGCTGGCTTTCCGCCCGTATTTATCGCGTCGGTATCCTGATGTATGGTGAAAAGCCAAACTTTATCAAGCTCATGGGTGCTATTTTCAAGAAACAATAGTATAATTAATTGGTCGGGGCATTAGTTCAGCTGATGGAACGCATCATTCGCATTGATGAGGTCGGGGGTTTGAATCCCCCATGCTCCACCAAATAAGAATTTTTTAAGATACTTAAAATGGGTATCTTTTTTTAATCACCCATTTGGGTGATTTTTTCTTTCAAATGGGGAACAAAAAAATAACATTAGTTGACAAACTAACCATATTTAGATTAGAATCCAATAAAAGAGACCATTCGCTAGGTTTTGTTCCTAGGACAAGAGGGTCTCTTTTATCTATATCTTTTATTGACAAAATCCCAACCTAGCCATAATATATAACCAAAAGCTCGACCATCGTATGTTTTGGGCAGGGAGCTTTTTATCTCCCCCCCGTTATTGTTACGGGACTAGGGAGATTTTTTCTACTTCAAATTCCAATTTACCTATATTACAATACATACATGAACCACAAACTCTTTATCGCGAAACTTGATTTTAAGCCAGAGCTAAATCGCCACCAAGATCTTTCAATTTTATTATCAAAAGATCATCTTCTTCCCACGGCAAAATCGCTCACCAAATTCCGTGAAATCTTCAACAATCAACCCAAACTCAGAAAAATTTTTTTCGAAACCCCAGACTCCAAATATTATTTTGCAATCATCACCCCAAATCAGATTCCAAAAAATTACTATTACATAAAATTTTCAAACCTTTCCGAAAACTCCACCCCAGATTACGAAGTCATTCTTAGGGCTATCAAAATCCTCGGCTACCAATTTTAGTTATAAGATAATCACTTAAATTCAGATAAAGACTTATAATATGACCATGATATTCTACACCAAATCACAAAAAGCCAACTATACCCATATTCATGCTTATGCTTTTTATGATTTATTTTTAAGTGAACTAAAAAGACAAAATCTGACGGATCCTGATTTTCAAATTAACGTCGATATCGATGGCAATGTCACTACCTGGACCCTAGACACCACAAATTCAAAAATCCAAAATCTTCTCCAAAATCTAATAACCCACACCAGCTTCACCAACCATCAAACTAGTGACGCTATTGCTAAAATTTGCCATAAAAACATTTTCAAGGCACATCTCAAAAATTCCAGTCTTTTAAAATCCGAACTGAATCGCATTAAATTTCAAGTTCAAAAACCAGAAATTACCGACGACTCCCTAACTTCAGACGCTATAGACTTCATCAAACCTCGCACCTAACCCAAAAAATCCTGCTATAATAGATGTATGAAAACAATCTTGACCGGCATTCGCATTAATTCCGACCTCACCCTCGGCAATTTTCTTGGCGCCATGCTTCCGATGGTTCGCCTTGCCAATCAATACTCTAGCACTCATCACGTCAATATTTTTGTCCCAGACCTCCACTCTATCATCAGTGAGACCGATGGCGATCTTCAATCCAATATGCTCCGCACTATCCGTTATTATCTCGCCGCCGGCCTCGAATTAAGCGAAAATGTGCATTTTTATCGCCAATCTTACGTGCCAGCCCACACCGAACTCGCTTGGATTTTGAATTGCCATACCTCTATGGGTGAAGCTCTCCGCATGACTCAATACAAGGACAAGAGCCATGACGGCAATCTTTCCACCAATGTCGGGATTTTTGATTATCCAATTCTCATGGCCGCCGATATCCTACTTTATAGCGCCAATTACGTGCCAGTCGGGGAAGATCAATTCCAGCACATCGAACTCACCCGTAATATCGCCGAACGCTTCAATCATAAATACGGTGAAATTTTCACCATTCCTGAAAATACCGAAAACCAGGTCAAATTCATGTACGGAGACACTCAATCTTTCGCTCTTCGTATTCGCGACCTGATGAATCCAGAGAAAAAAATGAGCAAATCCGCCGATTCCGACAATAGCAAAATTATGCTCGCCGATTTGCCAGAACGCATTCGCAAAAAAATCATGTCCGCCACTACTGATTCACTTGCTAATATTAATTTTGATTTCAAAACCCAGCCAGGTATCTCCAACCTCTTGCAAATCCTTGCCGCCATTACCGACACTCCACTTCATGACCTCATTTCTTCCTGGGAACACCGCTCGCAATATGGTGAACTTAAAAAACTCGTTGCCGAACGTCTGGTCGAGCACATTTCAAATTTCCAAGCCAAGGTCCATAACATCACCGATAAAGAAATTTATCAGTTACTTGAGGAAGGCGAAAAATACGCCAATCAAGTCGCCAACCAAAAACTCCTCGAAGTCCAAAAAGCCGTCGGCCTACGCTAAATATTTTAAAATTCAACGCATCATGCAACATTAAAGCATTTTAAAATTCCAAAACCTCAACCTGTATTAATTAAGGAGAAAAAATGAGTCGAGAACTAGAATTAGAACTTACATTCCTTGCCAAAGAAATTCCAGAGGGAATTAAAGACACTATTCCGACTCGTATTACCGATGTTTATATTCCTGACACTGCCGAGCACTCGCATCTCCGCCTAAGAAAACGTGGTAATCTATATGAAATTACCAAGAAAACTCCCGTCAAAGATGGTGATGCTTCTGAGCAAATCGAACAAACCATACCTCTTACAAAAGATGAGTTCGAAGCTCTCATCGACTGTAGCCAGAAACGCGTTTCTAAAGATCGTTACAATATTATAATCGAGGATCATAATGCGGAAGTAGATATTTTTCAAGACCAACTTAAAGGTTTAGTCCTAATTGACTTTGAATTCAAAACTATTTCCGAAAAATCCTCCTTCAAGACACCGAGTATCACCTTAGCTGATGTCACCCAAGAAAGTTTTACCGCCGGCGGCGTCCTAGCTGGCAAATCTTACCAAGACATCGAACCAGAATTAGCGCGTTTCAATTACCAAAAACTATAAAAACTCATAGATATATGTATTTATCGAAATCAGAACGAGAAAAAATCATTGCCGCGTATGACTGTGAAGGTCTCGTAGAAAGCGATCATTATCAAGTTGAACCTGATACCTGGGTCTATCTTTTTCGCGATAAAAATGAGAAAAAATATGTCTTAATTGATGCCGACTATCTCGATTTTGATTTCGAAGTCTATCCACATCTTTTAAAATTCAATGATGGCGAGTTTATAAAACTCGAATTCGTTCTTCAACGTGAAGTACCAGTCAAAAACAGTGCTTCAAAAGAACAAACATCCGGTACACTTTTATTTGAATATACCGACTAAAATCTTCTCATTACATCCATTAAGTCTACAATTTTACTAACAGGCCCAAGAACAATTGATATCCTCTTTATTGCTTAGTGTTGCACTTGAGATGTTAGTTCAGGATTATTATTGACATATAACCATAAATGTTATATAATGTCGGCAGATTTGGTATACCCCGAATAACTTACACTTGCTATTCTGGTCATACCAGGATAGCCCTTTTTAGAAAGAGGTGAATTATGATTAAAAAAAGTATTGTAGCAATGTTGGCTGTAGCAGTTTTATCTTTATCAACTGTGAATGCATTTGCCGCTGAGGCTGGTGTTTTGGGTTTGAAGCCCAGTGCCAACCAAAGCGGACAAAGCTCCACCGATACTACTGCGAACAAGGAAGTTCAAAGTGATATTCAGTACGATACTGGCAAATACCAGTATCCCGCGCAGCAGCTAATCGCTGAAGGTCGCCAATTCAACAGATATAACTGGCGTCTCTACCAGCGTTTCGCTGACGGGCAGTTCACATATGTGGACTGGGCAAGAGATAATGGCTTTGTTGCAGATGAGCTCTCTGATAATAACAGCTCGATTGAAAACAATGTTTTTATAAGTCATTTTAATCTCAAAGATTGGAATAACCCATACCTAAATGGGCCATTCACATGGGATGATACTGGAAAAAAAGAATTTTCAACAGATAATCGCATAGTATTTAGAAAAAAAGTTTCCGACGAATCCATCATGAAAGACCGGACACTGACTCCACGAGTAAGCATTGAAGTAGCATTTGACCCACAAGGTTGCTGGGAAGAGCATAACGAAATCTATACTCCTATGTATTTCATGAATGGCTATTGGCATAAACATGCAACATTTAATGAGAAATGGTGGATCGATGCCAAAGAGGCTTCATTTATTACCAAAGAGGGTGTTAATTGGTGGAATGAAAATATCGCGCATCCAAAAGATCCTATCCAGCTCTACTATCCAGAAAGACCCGACCTAAAGCTCTATATCTCTGGTTTTAATATGGATAGAGTAGCATTACACTGTCATTACATCAATAACGTCTATACCGATGATAATCCCAACTTAATCGCCGAAAGAGCTAAAAAGCTTCAAGAGTTCTATTTCAGTCTGCCTGAATTCATTAATACTACCATCTAAGTTTCTTAAATCACTTCTTCAAATTCTATATAAAAACCATCTCCAAATGAGGTGGTTTTTTCTATTCTTTTTATGCTAAAATAAAATCATGAAACGTGTCATGGGTCAGAAAAACTTCTTTATTAAGCATAAAGTAGGGTGCTTATTCACTCTGCTATTTTTATTTGTTATTGAATTCTCTTTAGTCAAATTTCTTCCCATTTATGCCGTAACCAAACCTGGAGCCCCAGGTAAGAGTGAAGGTGGTACCGGCGATAAATCTGGCGATTGTTCCGGTACAATTTGTTACAGCATGTTTAAACCCTACGCCGGAGTCTCATGGGTACTATATAACTTCGATAAGATGGGTATTGACAAGAATAACCGCGATCATATTCCGTATTCGCGATTCTTAACCAATACGGATCCGACTTATCCCACTAATAACTCTCCAACTAAACTTAAAGCTGGCGATAACGAAGTTTATGGTTGTGGCAAAAGTTCTGGTGTCTATATTTTTGTCTATAATTTTTATAATAAAAATACTAAGGAAGCTACCGGAGCCGCTGCATTACCCTTGTACTACAAAAATTACCTAAAACATAAGTCTAGTGCAAACTATAATGTCATGCGCGGAAAAGGCAACCGTAAGAAAGATGATGAAGTTATGGATAACTACACATACAAAGATCGCAACGGAACGGCTGATCCGATTGAAGTTGAAAAATGGAACCGCGGTGAATTTTCTTGGTTCTGTACCAGAGACACCATCATTGATGAAGATGACGATAAAAACAAACCAGAACCCCCATCCACAGCTACCAACACCACCTGTAGTCAGATTTCTGGAGTTGAAGGAATGTATTACAAGGGAACTACCGGCGCAGATACTGGCGTAATTAACCATTCCTACACTGGCTCCTTAGGTCATAATTCTTGGCAAAAAAATCTCAAAGGTAAAAATTTCGTCCTCGCAAGACCGGGCGATCGTGTGCAATTTTATGAAACTTTTTGTTTTCCAGTTCAACAAGTCGGACGGCAAACCAAAAATCAGCAAGTCAAATACGCCGAAGCTCCACCAGCTAGTCAATTCGAGATTTTTGCCGAAAAAAATGGCGGCAGAAATAACAATTATCTTTTTGGTGATTCACCAGTTCACGATGGACAGATTCACTCCATCAATAATAGTAGCGCAAGACCAGTAACCGGAAGTGGCATTACCGCCGAAGATTATGGATTCACCGCACTTTCGCCTACCCAAAAAGCTTCCTCTAACTATTCCTGTGATACTCGTTATTATAAAATCAATACACCTAAACTTACAGTTGGCTATCAAATACCTGGATTCCTCGATTATCAATCCGGTTGTGATTCTGCCGCCAAGACTGGGAACACCACGGAAGTTGGCACTGTAATTTCTCAAGGTATTCGCTATAACAATCTTCGTGCTTGGTATCATGAATACACCACCTGGGAAAAAGAAAATAAACAAGTCAACCATTATCAAAATGATTCCTATGAAAGTGCTGTAGATGGCGGGAGTTTGGGTTCGTGGGGTCATCAGACAAATCTCAAAAAAAGGAGACCTGTACCCGGCTCGAAATGTACGCCAACCCCTAATGGATGCAGTAGGCCAAAAGAAGATTATTATATTAGAAAATACATTGACGATACCGTCTCCACCCGCTCCGACGGCCAAGATACCTACCTTGAGAAAAAATCCTCTGTCTACACCCCATATAATTTCAATACTTCTATCCATAGCTATATCGAATCTTCCGAAGGCGGTGTTGGTTTTATCGGTAATAAAATCAATATTAGCGCCAATTACGGCGTCACCCCACGTACTAATGAACTAATTTCTAAAACCCCATACGCTACCCATACTCGCCCTGATCAAACCGTCAAAATTTACGAAATGATCGTCGATGAGAATTATCCAGAATCTAGGCTTCAAGAAGAAACTCGCGCCAGTAATACTATCTGTAGTGGCACCGAACAATGTAATCTAGTCGACGAATTTTCAAGAATCATAAACACAAGCGGTAATTTTTCCGGTGAAAAAAATAATACTGAGTTATACGAACGTACCATCCCAGACAATCTCCCTGGCGCTGGCCTTGGTAAAAAATATTGCACCCGCTCTGTCATCTGGCCAGCCGCTTCTCACGACTCAGCCGAAAATACCATTGAAAATAACACCAGTGGCTCCGCGATGAATGGCGGCAATAATCAATATCATATTTCCGCTGCCTCCTGCGTCACACTTGCCAAGAAGCCAAATTTCCAAGTTCTCGGTGGCGGAATTTACACCAATGGCTCCATTATCACCTCAGTTTCCAACAAAGCCGTCGGTGGTGGTCTCGGCGCCTACCCATCTACTGCCACCAAACTTTTCGGTTCTTGGACGGAATTTGGTGCACTAGCTGCTGGCAAGGTCAACGGTTTTGGCACTGGCGCTATTCAAGGCTACGAAGAAAATTACAACTTCAATCTGCCAAATGGTGGCGCAGATTCCGCAAGCAACCAAATCGCCTTAAGTCCACTCACAGTTTCGAACGATAATAAATCTGGCGAATCTGGCGTCTCTCGCATCGGCTCCGCCGTCCTCGCCCGCCTCAAGGCCCGCTTCCGCGACACCATCATCCGAAATTCTAGCAATACCATCACTAGTCTCACTTCTAATGAAACTTCCGCAAAGAACTATCTCGGTCTCTCCCAGCTCTACCACCAGGGAGACACCAGTCTCAGCGCCATGAATAGTACCGCTAATTTCTATCAATTCGATCGTGGCGGCAACCTCATTGCGAGAAGCAACACTACCGGCCAAAAACTCATGAACACCCTGGCTATGTATGTAGACGGCACCCTTACCATTGATCGCAACATCAATATCGCCCATGAAACCTACAACGCCGTGGACGACTTCCCACAGGTCCTCATTTTCGCCAAAAAAATCAACATCACCAGCAACGTCACTAACATCGATGCCTGGCTAATCCTCGACGAAGATTATGGCGACAATCAAATCGACACCTGTTCCGATAATCATTACCCGAACGCCCTCTCTTGTAACGAAACTCTCACCATCACCGGCCCAGTTTTTGCTAGAAAACTTATTCTTAACCGCACCGCTGGCTCCCACACTGGTGGCGGCCGTGCTGGCACCCACCCACTTCAAACCGGACCGACCGGCACATACTACGCCGAAGGCTCCATCCACCCTGCCGAAATCTTCACCCTCCGCGCCGATGCCTACTTCTGGGCCTACCGCCAATCCCTCAGCGGTGGCCAAGCCTACACGGTCTACTCTCGTGAAATCGCGCCGAGGTATTAGAACGCCCAATACACCCCTCACAGCACCTCAAAGATATTCGCCCACCATGCATACACAAGATCACTCCACGATATTAAAATCCGGATTTTTCTCTATACAAAATCCATAAATTATGTCATAATATATAGAATGTTAAGAACTGGAAAAAAATTTAGTAAACCTTCACTTTCACGCGTCATTAACGGCGATGTCACCATGAAGGAAGTTGACATCAAAAAACCACGCCACCGCCTGGATCACTTTTTGGTCGAGAAATACCCAGATTATAATCGCAATACCCTGCAAACCTTTATTAAGTCCGGCTACGTCACAATTAATCAAACTCCAGTCACCAAGCCAAATACCGCAATCAATGAAGAAGATATTATCAAACTAAATCTTCCGGATTTCCTAAAAGATTCTAACGCCAAAGCTTCTGCTATCGAAAATCTTAAACCAAAAACCATTTACGAAGACGAGAATGTCATCGTGCTCGAAAAACCAGCTGGTTTGCTTAGTATGGCCAAAGGCGCCGTCACCCTCGAGCCAACCCTCGAAGATTACGGCCTGCTCGTTCATCGTCTCGACCGCGACACTTCCGGTGTAGTAATTTTGGCTAAAAATCCAGAAACTCAAACTCTGCTTCGTAAACAATTTCAAGATCGTAAAACCCATAAAACCTACTACGCCATCATCGAAGGCGCACCAAAACTACCTGCCGCTCGCATCAATCTACCAATCCAACGCAACCTCAAGCATCCTACTACTTTCGTCGTGGAAGCTGGTGGTAAAGAATCCGAAACTTTCTACGAAGTAAAAGCCACCAAGAAGTTTAATCTCGCCGACGTTCAAGAAATCCAAAAACTAATTCAAGCTCACTCAGAATATTCTGGTAAAGAATTCAAGGCAGGGAAGACTTACTCTCTCGTCATGCTTCGCCCAACCACTGGTCGCACTCATCAACTTCGCGTCCACATGAATTACCTCGGCACCCCAATCGTCGGCGACCGTGTCTACGGTTCAGCCAAGCCAAACACTACCGATCGTCTCTATCTACATGCCGCCTCTCTCGAAATCACCATTCCAGAAAGTCGCCGCGTTACTTTCACTACCGATCTTCCACCAGAATTCCAAATCTTTAATCAATAGGATATATAAAATCCTCTTCGTAAAACCCGCACCTTTAGCGAGTTTTACTTTTTCCTAAACTAAGTTAACACTTCTAGCGGGTTTTGCTTTTTTCTAAACTAGACTACAATAGAAATATGTATTTCGAAAATCTTTCAGAAATCCCTGCTTTAGCCTCCGCCTATTCTTCCACGATTTTTAATCTTGAAAAAAATCCTAACATTCGCGCTACCTATCTCATCGAGCCTGACGAAAAAGATAATAACAAAATCCCAGTTGAAGCTATTCGCGAAATCTTATCTCATCTAAATAGCATTCAGACCTCAGATATTTTTGTTGTCATTAATCACGCCGAAACTCTCACTCCGAGTGCCACCTCCGCCCTTCTTAAAACCCTCGAAGAACCCAAGAATCATTACCACCTCGCACTTTTTACCAAAAATCCAAACCGTTTACTCGACACCATCCGTTCGCGTTCCGCGATTTTCTATCTCAAAGAGAAGGATTACCTAAAAACCACACCCGAAGCCGACCCCAAAATTTTCGAACTTGCCAAAAAACTACTTGTAGTAAGCGCCAAGGATCTCCCCGTCCTCGCAGACGAAATTATTAAATCTACCCCGAAAACCAACCCCAATTTTTTCTATCAAATCCTCGATACCACTATTGAACTAGCCGAAAAATCTTACTACAAAACCAAAAATCCTATCTTCCTCCAGAAAATCTCCGGCCTCATCGAGACTAAACATCTTACCTCGGATTTTTCCGCCAATAAAAAACTCCAGCTCGTAGCTAACCTCTTATAAGTTCTTATATTTGCTTCCACCATAAGACTAATTCTGCGCACGATAAACTCTTTCATCCACCACTGTCGCTCCTCAAAATTTTGGTGTTTTAAGCATTTTCATGTATAATATAAGATATGCTAGGAATTTTCCTCATCTTACTTTTCGTAATTTTCCTGATTTTTTTCGAACCAAAAATCGAAGCCAGACTCAAAAAACCGGCTCCAGAAAACAAGAATTTTGATGCTCAAATGAAAAAACTTTGGGATATAGCCAAAGTCAGTATGAAAGAACGCAAAACTCTTCGCGCCGAAAAAGCTCTACTTACAATTTTAAAATTCGACGAAACCAACGCTGCGGCTTACAACCGTCTCGGTATTCTTTATGCCAAATCACAAAATTACGACGAAGCCATCGAATGTTTCGAAATCGCGCAGTCTCTCGATAGTAACCCATCTTCTCTGCATAACGTCGGTCTCATCTACCTCGAAACTGGTGCCTATGAAAAAGCCAGTATGGCCTTTCAGCAAGCCTTAAAACTTGAAGGTGATGTGCCGGCTCGTTTTATCGCGCTCGCTAAATCCGAAGAAAAACTTGGCCACCGCAAGGCTGCCGTCGAAGCACTCGAATCCGCCTATGCTCTCGATCATTCGATTTCCACTCTCCGCCACATCCTCAGTATTTATGAAGATATGGGTGACGCTGAGAATATCCAAATCGTCACTGCCAGAATCGAGCAACAAGTTGCCGAAGATGAATTAAAGAAAAAACAGGAACTCGCTAAGAAGCAAAAACGTACGGTAGCCAAAAAACCCGTACGCACCGCGAAACCAGCTAAGATTTTTTACCCGAAAGCTAAAAAACCCACCACTAAATCCAGCGGATCCGTCAGCCAAACCAGCACCGAACGCACCATCCAAGATGCCAAGCTTAGTGCTACTGCCGTTTCTCGTCCGGTGGCTACCCGCACCTCTACTCGTCGTCGCAAGATGATTCAGTAAACACATTCGAAGAATCTACTTGGAAAGTTATCTCTTTTTTAAATAATTATTTCAATCTAATATTTTCACCCATCTCGCGGTTGTGAAGAACTCAAACTCATGTTAAAATAAGAAAGTACTTATGAGTACGAATCGCCGCGTTAGCTCAGCTAGTAGAGCAGCCGCCTTGTAAGCGGCAGGTCGTCGGGGCAGAGCCGACACGCGGCTCCACGGATGAAAATTCGTGAAAAGTTTACTTTTCAAAGAATTTGAAGAAGTGGTGCAAGTGTGCTTTTGCACACGCGGCTCCATGAGGAGAAATAAAAAAGAAGAGTTCGAAGAACTCTATTTTTATTTTTAAGAGTGGCCGCGTGTACCCTAGTACACGCGCTCTTAATCCACCCCCATCACTCTCCTCGCATACCCTTCCGCATCTTTCACCATTCTCTCACAATGACCATACCCCTCAGCTATCACCAATTTTGCTTCCGGATATTTCTTCGGAATTTTTCTTTTTGCCAATCTCAAATCTGAATCATTTTCACCATAAGAGAATACGCAAGACTTTTGCATTTCCGCATTCATCTCCGGCAGCCGCACATTCGAACAGTCTCGCACAATATTTTTTATACTCAGAGGATCCATCTTCAAAAATCTCTCCGCCATCACCACCCCAGCTTGACTTCCAAACATTTTAGACATTTTCCTTACCGCTAACTTCGGGTCTTTTCGGCCTTTCTTCTGTTTCGCCAGCATTATTTTAGTCATTAAAAATCCACCCAATCTCGAGTTTTCATAAAAACTTACACCCTCGAAAAATAGTCGCCTAAATCTAATTTCACCGCGATTCAACACCTCAAATAGCACCACTCCACCCAGCGACGCCGCAAAGCCCAAATCTATCTTAGTTATTCCATGTTCTAATAGATATTGCGTTAACATCCGCGCCTCTTCCGCCGCGCTAACATACACCTCATTCATCACCTCACCGTGCCCCGATAAATCCGGTATAATGAATCGATATTCATTGGTTTCTTTCAGGATATTCTCCACCAAATATCTCCTCATCGACTCACTCGAAGCTAACATTGGGTGTATTAAAAGTATTACCTTTGATTTTTCTGGATACAAATCATGTATCACCATAAAACATCTCCTCCTTGAAGAGACAAAAAGCTCCGACCTTGACGATCGGAGCTACGCTTACTTCACAAAAGGGTGCCATTTTTGTTAGTCAAGCCACATGATAAAGACCCTCTCGGATCGCCAAAAATCACACTTATCATAAATCTCTCTCCCAAAATTTATTCAATAATGGCATCCTTGAATCTATATTAGCACAAACAAAATAAAATGTAACAAAAATCTGAAAAATTCCTGAAAAATCTTTTAAAAAAGAGTCGTTTAAAAACACACAAATTCTATCTTACCATAAACATTATCAAAATCAATAAAATTTTTACATTTTTCCCACCAAAAGTTATAATAAATCTATGGAAAATTCTACACCTCAAAATACTCAGTCCGCTAACAAAAAACGCGCCCAGCTCGCCTCTTTAATCGTTCTTGCTATTCTTGCAATTCTTTCAACCGTTGCTGTAATTGTGATGCCGCTTATGAATAAAAACTCCTCAGACAAGTCAGCCGAATCAAGCCTAAATGAATCAACCGAATCCACTCAGACCGAGAATACCAATCAATCAACTCCAAAACAATCCCAAGGAACTGAATTCGCCTTTAATCACGAATCCGACATCGATCTTGGTAGTAACAAATCAAATATTTATATTTTCTGGGGTGACGGTTGCCCACATTGTAAAGCTCTCGCCAAATTCATTTCCAAACTACCAGCTGAAACCAAAGACAAAGTTAATATCTATTCTTTCGAAGTTTGGGGCGACAAGGACAATAAAACCCTCATGAAGAATTTCGGAAAATATCTGGGTCAAGACGTGCGCGGCGTACCATTTATGGTAATCGGTGATAAGATTTTCGACGGCTATAGTTCTGGCGACACCAAAACCGACCAGCAAATCCTTGACGCCATTAATACCATCATCAAGAACCAGGGAAGTACCGACCAATACAAGCTCTACAAAAAGGCCTAATTTCACGAAGAGCATAAAAATAGAATATTTTACACAGAAAACTATTTCACGCTAACAGATTGTGATCTAGTACGTATTCCAAAATTTTACAATCTCTTTGAGTAAAATAACTCTGAATCAACGAACTTTCATCTGAATCACCTTTATGTTCAATGATAAACTTTTTCATATTTTTTAAGACATCTACTGGGTTCATCTTTAAACATTTGGCATCGAATTTAATTTCATCCTCATCGGGGTGAATTTCTTGCGCCTCTCCATATGGCTCCGCTATAAATATATGCGAAATCTGTGTCTGATCTTTTACGACTCCAATCTTGCGTATATTCTTTATCATATAACCAGTTTCTTCATAAGCCTCACGTATAAAAGTCTGCTCCGGAGTCTCATTATTTTCCTTACCGCCTCCAGGTAACTTATACTGGCCGATCCGCTCTTTAAAGAAAACCAAAATATCACCGTCAGAAAATTGTATAACTCCCCGAGATGCTCCTCTTGGCCAACAATCTACAAAATCATCAAGAGAGATATTTCCATAATCCTCATAAATAATATTATCGTTAATAACTTCATCTGTCACAGTATTAGTCTCATCTTTCTTATTCATATTATAAAGTGGTTTTATAATCCCATGTCCACCCCTAATTTAAACTTATTGAAGCTCCCATCAAGTCACATTACACTCATCATATACTATTTATCTTATTTTAGGTAGTTTCTTTATTGGAGTTATTACTTTTATGTTTATACTTTTTCAAGCATAAACTTATAATTAAAAAACACTTCTCATAGTAAGTATTTTTCTTAACCAAAAAGCCCCGCATTCCTGCGAGGCTCTTTTTTTGGAGATTAATTGCGACTTACGATAACATTGGCATCGATATCCTTAAACAAATCATCGCGGTTAAAGTTAAACTCGTGCCCAACCAGAGCATCGGTACCGTCCTTGATATAGGTCGGTATATTCATCTCTCAGGTCTTCCACTTCTCTGATATTGAAATCAGAAACCATTTGGAATGTTCCCGGGTGTGACCTACTTGGGTCAGAATCCTTCAGTGGGGCTAGTCCATAATCATTTCTGGCCGCCTGTCTTGCTTCTAATACTTCAGGTGTAGCATCCTTACTCGGTCCGATTACTTTCGTGGTAGAATCTTCTTTTGATGTCTTCGTAATCACGTTTTCTTTTTAGTGACTCGCTTTCGTGTGACTCACTTCCGCCTTCCTCGGTAGTTTCCAGTCCAGAAAACCGCAGAGGTGGAAAATCATCCTCACCATAGAGACCACCTGGGATAAGACCGAGTGTCAAATATATTAGTGATTGTAGTGCAATATCCATCGAATCATCCATTATACACCTCCATTTTAATGTGCGCAGATTAAAAGTAACCTATCTAACTATATTCTATATTTTTTTAAAAATTTATCAATATTAGCATAATGACAATATCTACCTATTTTTATTGGCATACTTTTTATTTTTTTGTTGCAAAGGTCCTGAGCTATTACGATAGATTGACATAACCATTAAAATGTGGTAATATATCTCTGATACATTTTGATTTTTGTTGCATGTTCACAAGAAAAGGGGGTCAAAAATGAGTACATTTTTTTATCAAACAATTGCAATTTTAGGTTTCACGGAACTACCGAGAATATGGCAGTGGATTATCGTTTTTATGGTAATCAATTCGGTCAGCGCAGCTATTCTGCGTAAGGCCTTGATTTCTACCACTACTCGTGTTCACACCGTGCGTCACGGTAAGGCCAATGGCAAAGCAGATTTTTTCCAAATCTGCGGAGTACAAAATTCCTCCATTAGTGCATTTAACTATATTTTAGATCATTTGCACGATGGTGACGGAGTTTACGCGTTAAGCTATAGTAATTTTGGCTTTAATGTACCAACCTACATTACCGCCATGCGTAAGGCTATAGTTCGACGCAACAAGGAATTTAAACGCCTCAGCCGCACCACAATTGGTCACTCTATTAGCGTGGGCGACATCGTCATTCACAAAATGGAAAACAATTTCGATGCAACCTTCAGTCTGAACCCCTGCACCTATGGGTTTTTCCTTAAAGAGCCACTTCATACGTTGCTAAAATATGGCGGACCACTCCTATTGGCATCAAGATTTCTTTTAGGCTGGCTGGGATTTATTCCGATCATTCCCAATTTCGATCTGGAAAAAAGCAGTAGCTCTCTAGCGTTGTTGATTGACCAATACCTGGCGCTCCGTAACAATACTAGGGACCTTGGCGATGATAATTTGCCAAGAAATTTAATCCTCTCTGAAAAAGATTATTTGCTAGATAACGAAGTAGTCCGCAAGACTTTCACCGGAGCGCACTATGCAATGACTAGCAATCCCCATGGAGACACTCGAAACACTTCTGATCTTCTGAAGGCTTATTATGATTTGTGTGGCTTCCGCCGTACGTTTCGGCCGATCACATTCGAGGTAGAAATTCCGGAGGATGAGAAAATTATTTCTTTCTATCACCACCACGGCGGTCCCAAAATAGCTAAACTTGATTGAAATTAGGTAAAATAACTCGACTAATAACTTAAACTCATACCCAATTTCAAACAAAAGACTAAGTCTGAATACCTAACTCAAAAAATCTAAAACCTAAATTGCAAAAAAGCCGCGCAATCTTGCGCAAAAATTGGGGCGTGATAAGCGCTCCTTTTTTATTTCTAAAAAAATTGGAGGTACTCAGAAGCGCTCCTTTTTATTTCTAAAAAATAAAACCTTATTTCACAAATACACTTCTAGTCTCTATGAAATTTTTCCATATCTTTATTTCCAGAAACCTGTTGAAAAATCCGCCCTACCTTGTTATAATATTCCTATCTGTCTGGGCTTGGCTCACGCCAGCAGGTGGATGAATTTTAAAAGCTGGAGTAGTCTAGCGGCAATGACAAGAGACTGTAAATCTCTCGGGTTACACCTTCGTAGGTTCGAGTCCTACCTCCAGCACCATTCATGTTCATACATGACCCGCCGCCTTAGCTCAGTGGTAGAGCACTTCCATGGTAAGGAAGGGGTCTCGAGTTCAAATCTCGAAGGCGGCTCCATGAGGAGAAAATAACAAAATAAAACCCATAGGGGTTTATTTTTTATTTTCGACGAATGGAGTAGCCGCGAAGCCAGGCGTGCTCCATGAGAGAAATATTTAGTTCGAAGAACTCTATTTTTATTTTTAAGGCTTAAAATTTAGAATTTATTCTATAATTTTAAGTTTTAAAAATTAAAATATGAAGCATAGCGATACTTTTTTATTTCGACGAATCAGACGCCTGTATGCGAAGCATACTAGGCGGATGTTTTTATATTTATCGTATGGGTTTATTTTTTATTTTCGACGAATGGAGTAGCCGCGAAGCCAGGCGTGCTCCATGAGAGAAATATTTAGTTCGAAGAACTCTATTTTTATTTTTAAAATTTAAAATTTAGAACTTGTTCTATGTCGCTATTATCTACACTCGAATTAATTTCATCGTAATCTTCCTGCGTATAATATCCCGAAACTGGCTCACCGTTATTATCACCATCATTACCATCATTGCTGTAATCTGGGCCACTATCATACTCATCTATAGCTCGGACTATTGCTGGATCGGATGAATGGTATTCTTGCATAGCTTTTGGCACAAAAAATCCGCTCATGTCGCGACCTTCTTCTGGTTCTAGAAATCTTTCATCTGTAGATGGTCTAAATTTGAAATTGTATGCATTAGTAAGTAAATCCTTCGCAAGCGCCATAGGCCTACCAGCAAATTCTGGGTATACTACACCCCATTCAGCAAGATTCTCTGTAAATTTTACCGCTGTTTCTACCCCGCGACTCATCGCCTTATTAAGAAATACTGCCGTATCAAAATCGCCAATATATTGAAAATTCACATGAACATCCTCAAGTAACGGTATGGATTCAGAAATTTGCGATATCACGGTCTGCATCAGTATCGCTTTCAAGAAAAGCCGTCCCGACAGTTTATCTCCGTCATATGGGGCTTCATAATAAGTTGGTCTGATAATATTTTCCTTAAAATCATTTTCCGCTAACTCACTCACGAGAAGCTTACCGTCCTTAATAAGGCATTCATTAATAGTGAAGTCGCGTGTAGAGAAATAATCTTCTAAGGTGTCTAGTCCGATTCCATGGCCAAATGCATAATCATCTGGCATATAAGTTTGTGCTAATTCATCGAGAAGCTCTGGGTCGACTGTGCTTTCGTCTTCATTATCAGTAATTTCCACAAGATCAATATCCCTGATTGGCTCTTTTTCACCAGTCAAAATCTCGCGTGCTACACTCCTTGCCACACCACCCATTATAGCAATACCACTAGGTAACTTCTCGATAAAATCATATCTTTTTAAGATATTTTCCGGTAGAGGTATTTCTCGAATTTTTAATTCGTCTTCTTTTACCTCTAGGCGCTCGTTGTCGCCATTATAGTAGCTATTGTAATCATCATCATCATCATCGTCATAGTCATCATAATCACCATAAGCATCCTCATCATGATCATAACCATCATCCTCACTATCGTAATCGTCATAGTCGTCGTAGTCGTCTTCGTTATCATAGTCATCAGATTCCTCATATTCATCGGAATCTTCTGAATTCTCCTTAGATGATGCTTCACTAAGATTTGGATTGTTAGCTAATGCCGCTACTTTGCCCCAACCAGCACCCCAATCGGCATCATAATCAGAGTCTTTTTCGGATTCATTTTTTACCACATTGGGGTCTTTCATATTACATATTATAGCATATGCTTTAAGATAAAAATGGAAACCCCGATCATAAAGACCGGGGTTCTAAATAACGTAGGTAGGGGGGATGGTCCCTTATACGCGGGCGAAGCGCCTGCAGCCGACGATACGGCCATCCTTGTCACGGACAGTATCCGCTGTAAGCACTAGGTCATCAGTAGAACGACCTTCCGCCTTAGCGGCACTTGCGGTGATCGCAGATACAATAAGTACGGTACCTGCCTCAGGGTCAGGAAGATCAACGGTAGGGCCGAAACGCATCTCGACCAACTCGATTCCATTGACGTCACCGAAAGGTACTGCCACCTGGCTTGCGCGAGCGACACCTTCAGATTTGAACGAGCACTCGATATCTCCATCCTCAGTGCAGATGTTCACGGTGTGGGGCGTCAAATTAATTATATTCATATGGACTCCTCTCCGGGCTTTTGCCCTAGCAAAATCAAATTTTGTTCGGGACCATCCCGGAACAACCCCAGCCAAAGCTCTCTTTTCGCAAAGTGGGGTAGCTACACACGAAAGTTTCTTGCGCAAGTATCCCACTTTGGTCAAAGTTGGTATTAATTCCTACGTTTTGAAGGTACTAGAACTTTTCATTTCTGAATTGTTCTTTCATATAAGCTTTCAGATCGGCTAGGCTTTTCTCAAGCGTATAACTCATATTATAGAACATATGCTTAAAATTGTCAATATTCCGTTAAAGTCCTGGACCTTTGCAACAAAAAAGGCAATAAGTCTTGCCAATAAAAATAGGTAGATCCATACTTAAGAATAACAACAAACGTAAATAGGAGATCTACCTATGGCATATTGTATAGCCAAATCCATAGAAATTCAACGTATAAGTATTTTAAGAAAAGAGTGGCTGTTCGCTAAGGTTAATTTCTTCGCCGTCTTTTAGGCCTTTTTGTTTTGCTTTCCTCTGCATAATGTCATATCCTCGTTCAACTTCTATGTATTGTATATTCTCTTGCGGTATCTTACCGTAAATTGCTATACCGTATTCTGATGAGAAATTTGGGTCTCCATATAATTCGGAAACATTATTCGGATCTCGACCATAGGCCGCACAAAGTTCCTCTAAGTCCAAGACCTCATCCATCACATCATCCGTCGTCTCACCATCTCTAAATTCGCCGCCTCTTACCCCCATAATATCTCCGAAGCTTGCTTTATTAGCTAATACATCTTTAATCGGTATTAGATAGATGCGATTTTTGCCAGCACAAAAGTTCTTTGCAAGTCGCATACCTCGTTCTCGGACTTCTTTAATCTTATCTTGAGGAAAATCTTCATTCTCGGCAATTTTGGTATCGAGCACTCTTGTCCAATAATCTTCCTCCTTCTCTCCGACTTTTGGGTTAAATGGCAATTTGTGATCAGCAGAGCATTGAAACACATCTTCAAAAATAATTGCTGGAAATGTTTGCGCTGCATAATTCATTTCGGTAGTTCCAGGTAAAGTAGTATATAAAATATCCAGATTATCATCAGAAAAACTTGCTTTCTTCCCAAAGCACTCTGCGATAAAGCGCGCATCCTTCACATCCTGCTCACGTAATTTAAGCCCGGACATCCCACTCTGGTCAATCTGTTCATTAAAATAACTGCTTTGACCAGATGCCAGAAATGGCGTTTCTGCAGACATGTTAAACTCTTGAAATCTATTTTGCATTTCCCATTGTGCTTCCCAATCTTCAAGATTGGCGCCAATGACAGAATCGCAAATCTTTTGCAATTCCGAGTTGTGTTTTGTGCCTTGTTTTGTCTCTGCGCTCATCTCTTTTAATTTTGCGACTTGCTCTTCTGTATTCATTTTTCCGGCCATCTCGGCGACAGACTCCCAACCAGTAGGTTGGCTATTTATTTCTTTGCTAGCTGAATTAAACTTATTCGGGTCTACCATTACTATTAATCTTTCATAAAGTTAAAATATTTCGCGATTTCTAGGTCACGTTTGTTTAAAAAACACCCATTATAACTTCCTATTTTACCCTCGCTGCTCTCTTGTTCAGCAATATGTATCACAACCTATCCTTTATCATGTTAATGAATTTCTCGTAATGATTGACATATAAAAACCTTGCTCGCTCCTGGGTTGATCCTTGTGGTGCTTCTCCGCGATACGAATTTGCAACAGCCTCTATTACCTCTTGGAATTTTTTACATTGTCTTTCGTTGTAAGATTCTCCACCCGTCTCATCTCCGTAGCCAATTTTTTCGGTAGCTTTTTCTGATAATAGTGGTGGCTTTCCAACTCTTTGGCTTATTTTAGGATTCTCATCTAAAATTCTGGATATAATCTCAACATAATTTCCTATATCATTATTCTCTACATAAAATACCATTGCGTCAGATCTGTCTGAAAATTGATTAATCTTGAACTCGTATGGCAATTTCACTTCCTTGCAGGCATTTACAAATTGATCAGCGATGTCGAACGTGTCCATAGGTTCAGCATTTAAATACAGTCTACCATCCGCATTGATACGTTTTTCTAAACCGAGTTTTTCGTCTCTCGATGAATAATACATCCAGCCCCCTCCGCTATGCCTGTCATATCTTAGGTAATCAAATGCCACATCAAAGCCATCATCATCTCCACTGAAGCAATCCCTCAATAATTCTGCTTGCGTCGTTGCGTTTTGTCCACTTTTAAGATAGTTGTGTATTTTTTTCAGAGCATTAAAGGTATCGCCACGCCCATATTTTTCAATTGCAGTTTGGGCGTCCATGTCAATGATGTTTTTCTTCCATTCTTCGAAACGTGCGCTCTCAAATCTATCTCTTGCCGGATTCTTGCTTGCTCTTATTTCTGGATACCATCTCTCTACGCCAGACGTCATAACAGCACCATAAAAGCCTTTTTTCTTACTTAAATCACAGTGTGCATATTCAATCACAGCTGAAGCTATCGTATCAAAATTCTCAGATAGTTTCTCAAATTTCGCAGGATCTACAGACTTATCTTTCTCTGAGTATTTGTTTGCCATAGCGGCAACACTTCCCCATCCAGTCGACGAATTGTTGTTCAGCCGTTCCATAGTATCTACTCCTTATTGTCTTTTATTAGTATATCACTATGACTCTTCATTCTGCACAACACCAGTTAAATAGTCGCCGTTTACCTTATTGAATCTTCCTGTCGATTGAACCAGCGATTCCTAGGCCTGCAGAAGCTTAGTCAAGCTAGGTTGAAGTTCATCGAGATATGTTGAATTACCATCGACTAGCTCATTGATATATACTAGTGCAGAGTCAGATTATAAATCAAAAAACCTTGGCGGGAACGAATCCAGACCAAGGCGCTGTAATTCAATAATACACTGCCGATATCTAAAAATCAATATTAAAGATTATTGGCGACCTTATAAGCATATCCATCAATTCATCTTCCACTATACTGACTACAACTCCAACGTCAACGCCTTATTCTGTCTTCCATTTTAATTTATAAAGACGAATTGGATTATAACTATTATCTGTTACAACAATTTTCGTCTTATCGTCACTTACGTATGCGAAGTTTAACTTATCTGATTCCTTATGGAATCTCTCAAATGATTCGTATGGCGATAGTCCTTTATTCTTCAAACTCTCATGATGCTCTTCGAAGGCATCATTATTTTCAACAAAATACTCCTCCCATTTTGAATAAATCGTTTTGTCTGGCAAATTTTCCATTTCATCAACTACATAACCATAGCATTTTTCTATTCCATATTTACTATCAGAAAAGAAAATCACTAGACTTAGACATTCTGTGCATCGCCATATATCCGGTTCTTTTTCTGGGCAAGAATCATACATATCCACCAACAAGGAATAGTCGTTATCTTTATCACCAAATTTCCTATCAGGGTTTTCCTCCGATATTTGTTTAACAAATTCAACAGGATAAGCTTCGACGCAAACTTTTCCATCGCCGTTCCACATACTATGTTTATTAGCACACAAAGTATGAGCCATATTTTTATTATATCATGAGCTTCTATCGCATTTTCATCAAATTCATCGTCTCAAACATACAGTAATCCGCACTTCTTAACTTTAAATAATACGAAATCGCAACTTTAAATAATACGAAATCGCAACTTTAAATAATTACCCCTGTTATGATAGTCTCTAAACTTTAAATAACACGAAAACGTAACTTTAAATAATTTACCTTTTATAGTAGAATAATTATAGGAAAATTTTATGATTAATACACCTACCCCTAAGTTTGATTCCGACCTCACGAAGACCATTCTGGAGTTGGAACATCTTAAAAATAGGTCACTCAAGAATACCACGAGCGAGAGTATCTTTTTGCAGCTTAAGAATCTGCTTCATGCAGTAGAAGCTGTTACCTCTGCACGTATCGAGGGGAATCATACCACAATCGCTTCCTACATCGAAAAGCGTGATGACGACAGCCATAAAAACGACGAACAGATTATCGAAATCTCCAACTTGATTGATGGTTTGGATTTCATCGATAAATACGTCATGGAAGAGCCTATCTCGGCTGATTTCATCAAAGAGCTTCATCGTATTGTTGTAGGTGATTTAACTCATGAGGGCGACAAGCGTGCCGGTGCTTGGCGCGACGAGCCTCGCTATATCGCCAATGCAGAGCATCAACCACCTGAACCATATGACGTTCCGGATCTTATGCGCGAGCTTATTGATTACATCAATAACGATAATAGTGAGCAGTATGATCTGCTTAAAATCGCTATTACTAACCACCGTTTCGTCTGGATCCACCCATTCGGCAATGGGAACGGTCGCACTGATCGTCTTTTGACCTATGCGCTTCTTTGTAAGAAGGGCTATATTGCACCAAATAGAATGCGCCTGTTTAACCCTACGGCCGTTTTTGCCGGTGATCGCAATAAGTATTACGATATGCTAGCTCTTGCCGACGATTATAAAGACGAGCATATCTTAGAATGGTGTGAGTATTTTTTGTCTGGTGTCCGCGACGAAATTAAGAAATCCGAATCTCTTGCTGATGCCGATTTTGTCAATAAGAAGATCCTGCTTCCGTCTGTCGATCGCATGGAGAAAGCTGGTATTATCTCTCGGCTCGAAAGTAATATTCTTGGTCGTGCTATCCGACTCAATACTATTAAGGCTGGCGACATTAAGGATCTGTGGGATCGCGATGTCACATCTGTCGCTATCGCTCAGCAGATTAAGAAGCTTCGTGATCGCAATCTCATAAAGCCTACCAAAGAAGGCGGTCGTGAGTATGAGATTAGCTTTGATAATAGCGAGCTTACACGCGTTACTTTGGAACAGATGGATCTCGCCGGACTTCTTCCGATCCGAGTGGATCACTAAAAATAGTGCGAATTTTACCAACTTGGTCGGATTCGCACTTTTTTATTTTCGACGAATGGAGTAGCCGCGAAGCCAGGCGTGCTCCATGAAAAAAGCAATTATTTAGCAATATTCTATTTTTAAACAAAATCTCAAAAAGCAGTACAATAATTATATGAGCAAAATAAACTTGTTACTTACCGAAGCTAACGGCAATCTTTCTGATAAGAAAAAGATGATTATAAACGCCACAAAAGCAGCCGAAGAATACACTTTTCCAAAACTAAAAATTGACTGGGATATCGATATTCTAGTCACCAATCGAATCACAATGACTATTCCAGAAAATGGCGCAGGCGGGTATACTTTTTCCGCCGATTTTATTCAGATTAGTATCGACGACAAAAAAGCTACCGAAAATCTTATTTCAGAAAATATCGTACATGAACTTTGCCATGCATCCCGATGGGGAAAGAATCCTGAATGGATGAAATCACTTTTTGATAATCTTATTTTTGAAGGACTAGCTTGCGTTCTTGAGACTGAATTTATAAAAAATAAAGCTGAAAAAAGTTTATTTATTAAAACTATTCTTGAACGTTCCGACGAGCAAAATAAAGAAATATTAGCTCTTATTCATAATGAATTAGATTCTGATAATTACAACTACAATGAAATCTTTTTCAATGGTAATGATAAACTTCCACGCTGGTCTGGCTATTCTTTAGGTTATTATCTCGTTAAGAAATATCTTAAGAAAACAAATAAAACAATCGAGGAGACCTTTGCTGATAAATACGATGATTTTAAAATTATTTTATAATTAACCTTAACCGTTAACGCCCAGATTGAGTTTTCTTCAATATATGATAATATAAAAGCATCGGAGTGAGAAACTCCAACGTCGGAGATACCACTTCGGTGCTATCTTCATGAGAACCCGTCAGAAATGGCGGGTTGCTCGATTCTAAAATATTATTATTCTCATCAAGTACGGCATCTCAAGATATTAACTTAGGGCCAAAATTGACACATCACACTCTTCATTGTATAATATAAATATTGGGTATTTTCCCACACAGCATGAAAAGGAGGGGTATCATGAGTACATTTAAGATTAAAGTAGCAAATTTTTTCGCAAGACAATCTTGCGCCGCCTGGCAGCCTATTCGGATTATTCGCGTAATCAGTCGCCACATCTATCGCTCCATCATGGAGTCTGGCGCCGAGGAATATCCTTACGCTAATCTCGATTTTGCCAAATGGCAGGAATCCGACGGTAATTTTTACACCCTAATTACCGATTCTAGTAATTTTGTCATTCGGCGTAGTACTAGTTATGTAGCCTGGATGATGAAAAAATACTGCGGTAGTTCACCAAAATTACCTAAACCAGGGCCGCGCAAACCCGGAGAGCATCGCTTCGATGCCAAACACTGGGGTGAAATCCTCGAATACAATGGTTGGCAAAAAGTTTCAAAAGCCGACTGGCCGTCATACCAAGATATATTAGATGAGAGACACTTTATCGGTGTAATGCCCGACGCAGATGAGTTTGGTCTTCTAGTATGGTTTAATAACGCTAGGTTTACCGTTACTGGATTTCCCGCTATATGGTTAGTTTCAACCTATAAGGATTTTAAAGAGCAATGCCTAGAAATCCCTGTCTCTGAAAAATCTGGCATCATCTGGTATCGCGAACCCTAAGTAAAAGATCTTTAAATCAACGAAAAATTTGCCACACAACTTTCACCTCTCGAGAGAGAGGTGAATTTATTGCACCTTAAAAATTTGAGGAATTTTAACCAAACAGTCACCCGCACACACATTACGAAAGGTTAGGTGAATTTATGTTTACTGACAAAATTAATCTCGCACTTAAAATTGCCGCCAAGGCCCATCAAGGTCAAAATCGCAAGGGAACCGATATCCCATATATTTCCCACCCTGTCGCCGTCGGCATGATTATTAGTCAATATACCAACGACGAAGCAACAATTGTCGCAGGAATCTTGCATGATATTCTTGAAGATGTCAATCCAGCTGTCTATTCTGAGGCTGACATGCGTCGCGATTTTGGTGATGAAATTACCGACATCGTCAAAGATGTTTCGGAACCTAAAACTGCCGGTCAGCCCAAACTTCCCTGGAAAGAGCGTAAAGAAAGTTACCTGAATCGCCTCGGCAATTCCTACTATATTGAAGCCTACATTGTCGCAACCGCCGATAAAATACATAATCTTACTGACATTCTAAAAGATTACGATCAGTTTGGCGATGAAATTTGGCAACGTTTCAATGCTTCAAAATGGGATATTCTCTGGTATTATCGCGCCGTTTTTAGTCTAATCAGAAACGAACCGGTACCAATAGAACTTAAGCACCACCTTGCAACTCTCATAGAGGAGCTAGGAGGTGTCGTCACAATAAATCCCTACGATTAAATTCCTCACATTAGAATCCCCGAAGTCTATCTTCGGGGATTTTTTATCGTATATAAAAAGGAAGCCCCTGCGGTAGGAGCATTACACCCCGTGCAGAGACTTCGATATTGTTATTGTATCAAATTAAGGCAGTAATATCAATAATCTGATCTCGTTTATTTATAAGAATCAATCTTTTAAGTCCAGGCAAATCTTTAACCTTACTTTTTATGGTTCTCAGAATACTTTCATCTGTTAAACCTTTCACTCTAGATGAATCAATAATCACGTTTTGACATTTTTCCAATGCTCGTTTCACATTGCGTATAATCTTTTTTGGATTATCAGTAATCGGAGATTTAATTTCAAACATCGTCCTGTTTAAATATATATCTGGCGTTTTTAAATTAGCCTCTGGGATAAACTCAACACGATATCCAGCCAACGCTAATATTTTCGCAACCCTCTGCTCGTGCGGCCAAGGATTAGTGTTTGCCGGAATAATAACCATACCACCTTTATAGCTGATATGTCTCATGCCAATATTATACATCTAATTTTCATAAAAGAAGTAAAGATAAAACCATAACTTAACGCTCACATTGACAAAACACTCTAAAATTGTTATAATATACGAATCTCGATGCGGAAAAATCGTGAAAAATCTGACCCAAAATTGGTCCCATTTCACAAAGAACCCCGCATCATAACCCAATCGATAGGAGGAGATACTATGGCACATTTAGAGAAAAAGGATATAAAGCAAGCAATTCGTTCTGGCCTTATCGGTTTAGCTATTGGCGATGCATTAGGGGTGCCCATTGAGTTTTTAAATCGAAATTTCTTAGAGCTCATGCCGGTCACCGAAATGTTATCTGTCGGCACCCATCATCAACCTGCCGGCACTTGGTCTGACGATACGTCTATGACCATCTGCCTGATGCAGTCATTAATTGACCAAAAACGCTTCCATTATCACGACATTATGGAGAATTTTGTCAAGTGGTATCTACAAAACGAATTTACCGCTACCAAACTCACTTTTGATATTGGCGGCACCTGCAAACGCACGATTGAGAATTATCTCGCTGGCGGACATCCTGTCAAATGTGGCCTGAATCATTACGCCAATAACGGCAACGGTTCACTCATGCGCATTTTGCCAGTAGCTTTCGTCTGTCACAACAACCAAATCACCGGTGAAAAACGTTACGAATTAGTGAAAAACATTTCATCACTCACCCACGCTCATCCAATTAGTGTGCTGGGTTGCCTGATTTACACTAATTTCGTTTGCCACTTACTCGACGGCGATAACCCCAAGGAAGCTTATCGCAAAACCCAGCTAGACGATTACAGCATGTTTGAAAAAGAAGAAATTACCCTATATAGTCGAATTCTGAAAAATCAGATTTATTGCTACCCTAAGGGCTACATTCCTTCGCGCGCTTACGTGGTTGATACTCTTGAAGCTGTACTTTGGTCATTTCTCACCACCGATAACTTCCAAGATGCCGTACTTACTGCGGTTAATCTCGGCGATGACACCGACACCATCGGAGCGCTCACTGGTTCACTGGCTGGTATTCAATACGGGCTCAAAAGTATTCCGGAAAAGTGGGCCACCACTTTGAAGCGTGGCCGATATCTGGTTAAACTCTGCGATCAATTCGCCGAAACCGAGATTGATACCACAGATATTGCTCCAGAATCGACTTCTATTCCACGTTTTGAGTCCATCGGCCTGAACCGACTTGGTGCCTAATCTTATTTTTTTCACTAAACTCTCGAATTTTTCGGGAGTTTATTTTTTATAAAACCCAAATTCCACCCCTATTTTTTCTCGGCCTTCAAAAATGCCTCAATCATTTCCGCTTCACTTGTAAAATCCTCCCCTGAAACCAACGAATCTTTCACTTCGCTATAATATTTTTCCAGTGTCAATGGCGTGAAATAATATTTTCCACCCCCATCATCTGCCAATCTTTCAAAAGCCAGACATTCGCCCACGCGCCAAACCAACTTCGCGCGCATGACACGCTCGCGCACCGTATCAAACCATTTCACCGAAATAAATTCCTCCCCCTCAGAAAATCGCCGCACTACCTCCAGTCGCATCGCCACCAGCACCGTTTCGTCAGTCTCACATTCCACCAGATAAATCGCCCCCGGCAATTTTTCCACGCGTTCACGCCCACTTTTCATTATCTCTCTAAAAGTCCTCATACCGTCTAACCCTTCGCTTCTTCATACATTTTGCCAAAATCCACTCCCAATTGATTTTTCGCGAATAAAAACACCCCTAAGTCATTCGGCGCAAAATCTTTTGGCAATTTCCCCGAAGCTAAATCCGCCAAATCTTCCGCCCCTAGCACCTGACCTAAATGTGTTTCGAGATCCGTTTTCAATTTCACACCTCCACCCTGTCCCATAATCGCCTCCGCCAGGGAAACAAAGGCGTCATTAAAATCTTCCGAAGATTCCGCGAGCGCCGTCAACTCACCAAGACTCACTTCTTTCACTTCACCGTTATAAATTGCCTCAATACGCTCCTGCTTTCTTAAATTCTGGGCCAGAAAATCCTCCACCGATTCGCCCGCCCCTTCGAAATTACCCCAATCGCGCCAATCGTCATCATCGTCCTCATCGTCCTCATCGAATTCTCGCGCCACAATCACTTCTTCAATTGGTCGACCATTCACTTCGGAAAGTCCCTTTTCACGAAGCCCTTCAAGTAATTCATCACGGTCTAGCTCATCCACCTCTATCGCTTCAATATAATCCACCCCGATACCCGTACGAAACATCTGCTCATTGTCTGCCGAATAGTGTTTTAAATCACCCATGGTGCGTCGAAAAATCTCCTCCGGCGCCAATCTCCCGGCAAAGTGCGCCTCATTCGTCGAACCATAAGAATCCACATTATAGGCATACCAATCTGTGCGATCAAAAATTTCCGGCTTTAAGACCACCGCATGATTCTGAATTTTACTGCGTTGCTCCGCATTCATAATCCTAGTAAATACATTGTCCGCACCCCCCGAATCGATATCCAGTACCGAGGAAATTCCATTTTTCACCACTCCTCGGCTGAACCGCTCGGTCGTACTCATCAAACCCGTAGTTAATACCCGATAAACCGAGTCCACACTCATCGAATTCAACATATGGACCGCGCGTACATCCTCACCATACTTGGCCAGATATTCTTCATGTTTCCCATTTTCTACATATGTAGAGTAACCTGGAAAAACCTCACGGCGTGTCAATTTTTCCGCTCGCCCAAGCTGCTCCGCATTGAGGTCCTCTAGCTTATATTGCCACTTTAATCTCGCTATCTTATAATCGCGTTCCGCCCTCTCCGAAACTTCGTCTAGTGCATCTTCCACTCCGAGGTCCTGCCTAAAAATTTCATCCATGGTCTGCTTTTCCGTCACTTCATCCATCGCTTTTGGCACTTCCATTTGCACTAAACCAATCGCCGCTCGTACCAGATTACTGGTATTACGCTTCCGTGAAATCACCCCATCACCTAGTTCCCGTGCAGTCGCATCTGCCAGAGAAACTTTCACACCGTTTTTCTCAAATACCAGGGCATCGCAGAGTCGAAATTCACGCTTCGATTCTAAATCATGATAAGTAATTTCTCCGAGGCGCACCGAAGTACCACTTTTAAGCTCCGCCACGCCGTCTTTTTCGCGTGATTCGGTACGTAATTTCTGCCCCAATTCTGAAATTTCTGTCAAAGGTTCACGCAACTTAAATCGGTACTCCAAAGTCTGATTTTCCAGATTCTCCACCACATCCACTCGCTGGTTTTCGATATGGTCACGGTCACAAATAATCTCATGCCTCTCTCGGATCAAATATTCTTGACTATGTTCCTTCTCTATATCTGATAGCAATTTTTCATTGCAATCTAAAATCCCCTCAAGGTCAAAATCACTCACAGATTCAACCTGCTCTACTTCAGCTTTCACCTTTTTCTCCCCCAAGAATTCCACCCCCTTTAGCGCCTGCATCAACTTCAGGTAATTATCGTTTACCTCCTGCTCTCCCGTTTTTTCCAAACCACTTGGCGCCAAATTATGATTCATTCTTCCATTATACTATAAGCTTATGCTTCATGAACCCCGCCTCTTCCTAAAATCATAGCCATATTCCACACGCCCCATCTACGCTTATTTTGACAAAATAAGCATCTCATGTGATAATAAATGGAAACTTTGTATCTATTACACGTTCTTTTACAAAATGAAAGGGGAAAATATGAGTCAAAAATTCCAAATGATGTTTCAAATCGCAGAATCTAGTTTCGAGGAACTGCCCAGAATCTGTCGCACACCCGCCTATGTCAAGCGCTATCTAGACCTACATGATGCGCTCTACACCGCCATGACCCTTGCCCGCACCAAAGCGGAGCGCGGCAGGATTTATCGAATTTCACAAACCATCTGGTCTGAACTTCTAGCGGCCGGCGCCAACCCTAGCGAGGTTAGGGAACTACTTAGCCCCAGCTACATCTGGCGCCACTACGACAAAGTCAAAGCCTCCAAGGTTCATATCAATTCACATGAATTAATGTACCAGTTAATTCAAATCAAAGGCCGTGGTTTTATCCTGAGAAACCTCAAAAAATTTCAGCAACGCGGTGTCGATATCGACACTATCGCCATGAACTGCTACCGGATAGAAACTAAGCATGATCTCGAAGTTCAATGCGCTGAAATGCGCGTCCTCGGAGTCAACCTCACGACGATTTTCGTGATGGCCAACCAGCTCCTCATTAAGGAATCTCTGAACCCTGCTAGCGTTTACTGTCTACTGCATTTTTTCTATCAGCAGAATCTTTCACCCGGCCTCATTGCGGCATGGATTAAAGATCACCTCACTGAAAAAATCCTCGATAGTATCATAGCCGCTGATCCGCTCGATTGGACCATCTTCGGTATCAATCTCGATGATTATCGACCAATTTGGATTACTGGTAACTTTTCACATTTTTTCAAAACAGAACCCAATTTTAAGAAACTGCCGCCCACTATTACCACCACTCAGTTTCTCGGTCGTCTTAGTATTCAGCAAATTTACATCGCCACTAGATATGGTTGCGATTTTGAGAAATTCCTTACCGAGAATTACCTAGTATCTGGTGGCCAGATCGATCTACTGGCTGAAAAATTTGAACATGATAACCTATTTTGTCCAACAGAGGATAAACTTAAAATTGGCGTTGCCTTGCTTAAATATGGTGCCACCAATATTAATCGTGAGAATCTCATGGAACTCTTTAATCGATGTGATTTATCGAAAAATAAACGCATCAAATACGGTAAAGTTCTCAATCAGAAAGAAATCTAAATCTCAGATCCCCTAAGATCGAATTTTCTAATCTTCGCTCTCTCATCCTCTTTCATCACTCAAAAATCCTCGGTTCGCCGGGGATTTTTTCATTAAAAAAGGCCCGGATAAATCCGAGCCCGAAGGTGAATGTCTTATAAGTCACGCGCAGAAGCTAGCCCCCTAAAACCAATCAGCGCCCCCTCGTCATCCGTAACTGGAAACGCTGGCAGAAACAGATCGTCAATCGTTCGACCGAGATCTTTGGCCGCCCGCACCACAATTGGTTTCACGATATAAAACACCCCCTCTTCATAACTTGGCAGACCCACTATTTGCGAGAACGCAATTTGGAAAATTGGCACCACTCCGATATGTTCTCGCAGTACACTTTCTGCCTCAATTTCAATCGCCCCCTCCTCTGGTTGATACGTCGTCAGTATTTCGTCATTGTCATCCAAAATGCTACAAACATGCGATAAGTAATTTTTAATCATCTCCCCACCTTTCTAAGATTAAATCTCATAATACTAAAAGTTACAAATTTCTCAAATGTCAATTACATGCATTACCTAAAACCCAAAAATAGATCTTAAAACCTCATCGGCTTTAATCGTAGTGACCCAGTTCGGAGCTTCGAGTTGTAATCCATCGAAAAACAAAAATTTCGATAAGTATTACACTTATTCATCGGAGATTTCACATCCGCATCACAGGTTCCTTGGATATTAAAATCATAACCCGTTCGATCGGTATGAACCACCCCGAGAATCTGCACATTTTTCAATGCCATAAATTCGCGTGTCGTTCCACCAGCTGGATTTTCTCGTTTCGAAAAAACCACCTTAAATTCCAAATCAATAGAAATATTCTGATCAAAAGCATACATATTTGCAGTATGAATACGATCCCGACTCGGACCATTCATTACCTCAAACACTAATGAGTTATCATTTCTTGCTGCACTATTCATAAACACCTCCTATTAAAGAACCACCCCGACATACGTTACGAGGTTAAACACTTAGCGATAATGCTAATCAATATATTTTAACATACTTATGCTAATGTGTCAATGTGAGCCACATCACCCACAGAATCTCGCAAGTGTAACACCTTGACAAAACCCAGATACTCTGCCATAATATAGCCGTTAAACTCATGTTTAGCTCGCGCAAATTTTTGCGAGCTCTTTAAAAGAAAGGGGAATTGTTATGGAAGAAAAAGAATTCGTCCACGACCCACGCTTCAAAACTCGCGGTATTTATCATCACTTCGAAGGAGAATCTTATCTCCTCATCGATACTGCCATCAATGAGGACACCGGAGAAAGAGTAGTAGTTTATTTGGCGCTTTATGATGATCTTCAACTCCATGTTCGTTCGTACGAGAAGTTCTTTGAGGAATTGGATCCGGTCAAGTATCCTAACGCCAAGCAGAAACATCGTTTTGAACTACTGGATGTTAGTGATTTTGACTACAATGTCTTCAAGAAGCAGCCGTCTCATAAGTATCAATACGTCGGCTTGTTGTTTAATGATTAATTCAAAAAGGAGGGGAAATATGAAAATCATTAGCAAATTACATATTTTAAAGGACGCCGCATCAATCGCTTATGAAAAATTAAACCAGAATTTCTGGTGTGGCACTTTCCAAGCTTTACAAAAATGCATTCAAGAATCGGAAGATGAGAAGAAATTAAGTTCAGCCTACAGTTTTTTGGCCAAACATTGGCCCAAAATGCACGAATCTGGCATCGACCTAGAGGAAATTGTTCAAGTTTTATATCCATTAGATATTATGGAGCAGTTCGAAGCACTCCAAGATGCTGGCGCGCACTTAGACATTAATCGAATTGCCCGATCGATTCCTGGAGGACACGGTAAGATAGACCTGCATCGCCTTTATTCCTTGGGTGCAGATATGGACATAATCGCAATTCATGATGATAGTCTCGAGCCCTGTTCGCTCGACGAGATTAACGACTTGATTATTAATGGCGTTTCTATCCAAGTCACATTTGACTTATCAGAAAGCCTCATCTTAGGCAGTGCGGAATATCCAGATACCTTATTTAAGATACTCTATTTCTTTTACTCTCATGGTATTGATTCATGGAAAATTCGCGAAATGATCAATAAGGTCATTCCAGTAAAGTTCATCGATGAGTCAAGTCTGTTATATATTGCTGACCTTATCGATGACATTATTGAGGGTCGGCCCGATAGGTGGCCTATTGTTGGCATTAAGTCTAAAGAATACTCCAAGCCTTGGATTTACCTTCACTGTGACGATTATCTCGGCATAAAGCCTGAAAAAACTCTAGCAAATCTGCCGAAAGCCATCTCTATACGTGATTTCATTCACCATACTGGACTTCCGTATATTATAAGCAAAGTTAATTACCATGGTCTAACCCTCAAAGATTTTATCGATCTCAATTACCTGCCAGCTGGGGGTGACATTGAAGAATTAGCCAAAGAAGCCAACTATGCGAGATTGCAGTATGAAGACCCAATTGATTGGCTTACTCTAGCCTACCTCAGCGACTCGGGCAGTAAGTTGGTTAATCGAAAAATGCTACTTGAGTACGGTGACCCATCGCGCTATAATGCGATAGACTATGATTTCGTTAAAAAATTCATGGAGAATAACTCGGCTCACTAGCTCCCCAAAAAAATAAGCCTCGACCCTGGTCGGGGCTTTTTTATGTTAATTTTACCCCCGGAAAATACAGCTGTCCATCTATTATGTAATTTTTACCCCCGACAGATACAGATACCCCTCCATTTTATAGGCCAAATTTTTCTCGATATAACCCTTCGCAATTTTACAAGCTTTCGACATCCGCTCGCCCTGCCACAATGGATCAATATAACGCACTTTCGTCTGGCAATTCACTACATATACCCCCTCTGGACATTCTTCAAAACTTTTTGCCTTCTTTATTTTCTTTGCCTTCCGCCAAGCCCAAAAAGCATCACCATAATCTGAAGCTAAAATCAGTTTAATCACTTCCGATTCTTTCATTTGGTACAAATCTGCCACCGAAATCCTTCCAGATTCACTCATTTTCTTCAAAATATCCGCAATCAGCTGCATTGAATAACGTGTTCGGTCCTCACGGTAAAATATAGATAACTGCGAAGTTAGTTTAACAAATTTTCGTGCGATTTTTTTCGTCTGAAACCCCAATTCCTTTACCCCATTTTCGTCTAATTGCACTACAATATCCGCATATATTTCACGGATTTCTACCAAATCCGCCACCCCATACGCGAAGAACATGTTCGCCAGTGAATATTCCAAACGATCTGCTGACAACTTTGGCGTATTGTTATCCGCAATCGGATACAGATGGTAGTTATCCACCTCGGAAATTAAAATACCGTCTCGTTTCAATAGTCGCCCAATCTCCGGCGACCCCGCAATCATCTCTGTCGTCAAATCTTCGGTCGACTCCTGCATTAAATGGTCGCCGTTCATGAAATCCACGCAATGCTTAAAAACTGGGGTCGCAATATCATGAAAAAGCCCCGCCAAAGTCTGTTTTTTATCGTGAGTAAAATGCCAGACCACCAAGGCTACCCCTATTGCGTGATCTAAACTTGAATAAAATCTCTGATTTTCAAACAAATCTGAATAAATCGTTCCGCAAGTCGTACTAATATATTTCTGCTTCTGTAAGATCGGTGTCTCAACATACTCCTGTATCCATTCTGGAAAATCCGGCTCTAAAATTGCATGGAATTTTTGAATCAATTCTTCTGCCCCACGCTCTATCATATTCTATATTATACTTTATTCTCTTAGAGGATTCAGTACCTTAACTATATTGACAAAATATAATCTTAATGCCATAATATATCCGTTAAACTTAAGTTTAGCTCGCGCAGATTTTGCGAGCTCTTTAAAAAAGGGGGTATCATGAATATTTTTAGAAAATTACATATTTTTAAGAACACTGCAGTAACCGCTCATGGAAAAATCGACCAGAACTTCTGGCGCAATACTTTTCAGGACATCGAGAAACGCGTAGCAAAAAACGATGATCAAGAAAAGATCAAATCAGATCGTGATTTTCTCAAAAAACACTGGCGTGAAATACACGATTCTGGAATTGATTTGGAACGGATTCTTAAGATTATGGATCCCTTAGAAATTCTATATCAGTTTAAAGAACTTCAAGCTGCTGGTATGCAATTAGATATCAATCAAATTGTCTACTCTATACATGAATGGCCTAACAACAAGGTAGATTTACACTACCTTCATTCGCTTGATGCCGATATGGACCAGATTGCTTATCGTGGTAATCTTGAACCCAATTCGCTCGACGAGATTAACAACTTAATCATTAATGGTGTTTCTGTACAGACTACTTTTGAATTATCTGAAGATTATATCTTGAGTAATGCAGATTATCCAGATAACCTATTTAAGATACTCAGCTTCTTTTATACTCTTAGTATTACCTCAGAACAAATTCGCAGTATAATCAGTAGGATTATTCCCACCATATTTGTCGACGAAGTAAAACTTTTTCCAATCAAAAGCATCATTGACGATATCGTCAACTCTTCACCCGACAAATGGCCAAGTATTGGCATCAAGCCTAGTGAGTACGCTAAACCATGGATATGTCTTAACTACTATCGTTACCTTGGTGTAGATTCTGGTAAAACTCTGTCTGACCTACCAAGTGTAGATTATGGCAAAACTCTAGCTGACCTACCGGAAGCTGTATCGGTGCATGATTTCATTTATCACGTCAGTCTCGGCGAAATTGAACGTGAAATCAGTTATCAAGGATACACCTTCGATCAGTTTATTCGGAGAAGCTTTTTACCAGCTGGCGGTGATATTGAGCAATTAGTTCAAAAATCTTTTTCCGAGAACATGGACTACGAAGACCCCGTAGGGTGGCTAATTCTTGCTGCTATCTATGTTAATGGCGGAAAATTAATCAACAGGTACAAGTTATCTAAATATGCCAATCCAACCAATTACTTCAGCGTTGATCTAAAGTTTGTCACAGAGTATTTCCCCAAAATTCTCACGGATAGAGAAGAAGATCCCACTTAACCTAAAGTTGAGTAATTTTATCTATCTGTAAAGCCTCGACCCCCGTCGGGGCTTTTTCTTTGACATAAATTATAAAATATATTATAATATAATTATTGTATTATTTTATACACATTGCACATTTCATACATAGGAGGGGAACTATGACCGAACACATTACGAAACGCGACAACAAACGATTCATTCATCAGGATAAGGACGATTTTCTCAAATTTCGTGACCTCGTCGAGGCGCATCAAGCGATTTCCGCTTCCGCCGCCTGTCGTCAAGAAGCTGCGCTTAAACTAGCACTCAAAAGGCTTCAGCAATCAGAGGAAATTAAAACCCGTGATTATATCTTGATCGAGCTTCAAAAACTTAGTCAAGGCACCAGCGAGCCAGCCAATATGGCTTCTAAGTACCTGATTAAGAACGATCCCGGCCACGCCAGTATCGATATCTTGAATCTCAAGCCTAGGCCTTATCACTGCCTAAGAAATCGTAATATCAATACCATTCAAGATATTTTATCGCTTGACTCAATCGATTGGGGTAGGATTCGTAATCTCGGCAAAGTTTCCATTCAGGAAATCATCCAGGCCATGCATGACCTCGGTTATGCCGATTTCTATATCCCACATTAATTCAGAAAGCTCCCAAAAATCGGGGGCTTTCCTTTTTAAAAAAACGCTTATTAAAGACCAGCTATTCTTTTTTGACATAACTATTTTCAAAGATGTTACTAGAATTGACTTTTCAAACCTTTTATGTTAAAATACATAGATTAAGTCATTCCGACTTAATTGGCGATTCTTCGTATGAAGGACGTTTCACCACACTGAAAAGTGAGTACCTTAAAAGAAGATTTAAAGTTTAAGGTCTTTCATTTTTCTATTTTTAGGAGGGTAAAGATATGAAACATGAAACTAACATCGTAGAAAAGACAACAGTTAAATCTGCTAGCCTGCTTGACCACATCTGTCATTTAGGCCTCAGTAAACACACTGAGAGCTACCTCAGCAACAAATTCGGCACCACGAGTGAACTGCTCTGGAAGGTTCGCCACGAAGCATACCTTAGAGAGCATCATCCAGAAAACAGCAGTTATCTCGAGAAGCCACTTTGGGATGCCTTGGTCGCTTTTGATCGTGCCGGCTACATTCGACACGACATTAAGCCCGAGGATTTTATTCTCAATCGACTTCGTAGACTGGCCAAATCCGAGCAATATCAAGCCTGGAATTGCGCTGCTAATCTCGAAGATTTTTGCGAAGTTCGTCCAGAACAGGGAAGTTCCGATCAATCTGACTTCGCTTATGGTAACCAAAGGTATGAAAATTTCACACCACTCACCGAAAAACAGCGTGAGGAAATTCGGCAGATTCTAAAAGATGTTATTCCTGACGAGTTGACTTACCAGATTATTTGTTTTCGGTATTCGCTCGAGGATGGTAAATGTCATCCCACCGCTGAGACCGCGTTGAGGCTTAATCGCAAGATTAGTAAAGTCCGTGGACTAATGAAGAAAGCCTATTTCTATATCAAAGATTGCGATCTCTTCGATGTCATCTAAATCTTCAGAAACCCCGCCTCATCGCGGGGTTTTCTCTTGTCCAAAATTTTCCACTCATGGTAAACCCATAACAATAGCCCAAGCACTATAGACGCATGATATTACTCAATATATTACATGCACTTCATGTTTTTACCATAAAAAAGACTGCTTAATCTCTAAGCAGTCGAAAGATTGAAAAGGTATTAGAACAAAGTTATTCATTTTTTATACTCACGATTAATTTCGGTTTTGCTGCGGCCGCATCAGGCCGTACTTCTTAAAACTAATACTCCCCGTGCGCCTTTCAGGGTCATAATTTGCTTCAAATCTATGTTTCGCATAAACCGCTTTTTCCTCACAAGCACCAGATAGGTCAGCCAAGCATTTTCCGATCACTTTCACATAATCATAAGAAAAATCCGAATATTTCAATTCTAGAATCTGAAAATCCTTCACCAAAAGAAGCTCTTCTCCCTGCGCATAACATTTATTCGCCTGGAATTTTCCATTTTCCACCTGAAATTCAATGCGCGGTCGTAATTCTTCATCATGAGCTAACTTAAACCCCTCTAAAAGCTCCGACAGATATGGCCCATCTTTAATCCGATAGACCCGCTCCTCGATGTTTTCGTCGACCGACAAACTTTTGTGTTCATTGCCATTTTCGTTGATACCCATACCGATATCTCTCCTTTCAAAGAACTATCCCCATCGGGACAACCAGCATGATTCACTATTGAACCAATATCTATATTTTGACATAAAAATAAAAGTATGTCAATAGAAGAAAACCGAACACTATTTATGACCAGGTCCGTCCAAAAATCAACACTTCCACCCCTGTTATTCATTGACATAAAAGCTACCACATTGTATAATATAAAGGTAGTTTTTACTCGCACCTTAAAATTTTGGAACCCTGCCTACCATGTTTTAAGGTGCATTTCTTGTGAGGAGGATATTATGAAACTACCCCAGATACATCACGATACGCATGCCAAAAATATCGCTATTTTGAAAGATTGGCAACTCTTTTTCGAAGAAAAGGATGGTTACACTAATCGCCAGGAGGTCATGATCGACTTTAGCCGGTTTTATCATCATCTTAAAGATCATGAGCTAGCTATTTCCGGTAAGTGTCTCCTGGGTGGTCTGATTTATGGCGACCCTAGATTTAAAGACGGTGAAGAAATTTTCACCAGCCCTATCACACATTTTGAGCGCGTAGCCAAAGAGTATTGTCGCGGTGTCGAGCATGAATTAATCTGTGCCACCACGACAAACCAGCATAAATATTATTTTTATGCCGATCACTACAGTGATGATATGTCCAATATGTTACTGGATATAGCTAAATTTAATAAGCTCAGTCTCATTCGAGATTATTATTTGCCCACTAGATTTCAGTATCCGAACATCGATCGTCACTTTATCTAATCTCATCCGAGATTCACCCATGGAGGTAATGCCTATGAAGAAACCTAAATGTAAACCTGCGTCTACGCTAAAATCTGTTTCCGGACTCGGACTTAGCAAACGCGCCGAACGTTACGTGGAGAAAAATTATTTTTCCATGGATCAATTGGTTTGGCACGTACGTTTTCTGTACTATATGATGCAATATCATCCGGAAACCCTCAAAGCCTATCGCCCGAAAGTTTTCACGGAAATCATCAGTGCTTTAAATACTGCAGGTTATATTCGTACTGATTTTGTCGCCGATTCCTTCGGTCTTAAATATCTTAAACGTGTGTTACTCGGCAATAAGTGCGAACCGGTCATTCTGGAATGTTTTTTACCGGAATTTTGTAAGAAATCCAATCGTTTTCGTTTAACGAACCGCCCAGACGATCAAAGCTGTCTGGAATGGAATAAAATTTACGAAAATGACGTGCTTCTTTATAAAAAATCCCTCAAAACTTTCCGCTCCAATCTTCGCACCTATCTGTCCGCGGCTGAAATGAAGTATTTTGATTACCGTTTCGGCTTCAATAAACACCGGACTCACACTTTATCCCAGACTGCTGCAGAATTTAAGCTCACCATTTCAGAGGCTAAAAAACAGGAAAAGGAAATCCTGAAGAAAATTGAACTTAGTAAAATTATTTACATGATTTAATTTGAAAACCTGGTTCCAAAAAAAATAAACCCCTCATTACGAGGGGTTTTATTTTTTTCATTTGCGTTACTTCAATTCTTCCCAGTCAATATCAACCGTGTCATCCACAGCCTCCGCAAATTCAGGATGCATCATCCCGTCAAACAACAGAATCATCCTGCTCTCCTTCGTGAATCCCAGATAAACATTGTCTTGCATATGTTGATCTCGTGTCTCCCTAAAGAAGAAACGATTCAGAATATACTTCTTAGCATTTTCTGAAATATCAATCCGCATCAGGAGATCCAATTCCATCATTACACTAGGTCCTTCTAGGGTTTTATCCTTAGAATCTTCCAAATTCCTTAAAGGATAGCCCTGGAGCATCACCCCTGGCAAAAAAATCTTCGTTTCAGCTTTCTGAAATTTTAAATCCCCCATCGTATTGACGGCTTTCTCTAACCGCTCATCTCTGCCTTCGCCAACCGGCACTGTCAAGCGCCAAACATCATAGACAATCGCCTCATCGCGAATCACCTTGTCCACTAGTCCCCGATTTGTAAACGGCATTACACTACTTAACCCCTCATTTCGCATCTTTTTACCTCCATAAAACAGAAAAATCGTAACGTCTTAGAAAATTAAAGAACCTATTCAGTTACGACTGACTACTCTGTTATTCTATAATATTTAACCTATTTTGTCAATCTAAAACATTGACAAACTCATTATTTAGTTTATAATTATATTATCGGTTTTGCCGTATCGTACCTTTAGTTCAAATCACATTTTTTTAGGAGGGGACAATGAAAAATGAAGTTAGTAAAGCTTGGAAAGTCGACAGTTTAAGTCAGCTCGGTTATTCTCATCTCGTCGATGGTAATGTTAAAAATTATGTCGAACGTAATTATGAAACCGTAGAGCATTTGATCTGGGATTGCCGCTACCTCTATTATATGGAGCAGTATCATCCAGGAGTTATTCGCAGTATTCCACATTCGCTCAAGGTTTGTATGGAAATTTTTGAATACAATCACTTGATTTGCCGGAACATCGATTCCAGAATCATCGGCATGTATTATCTCTATCGCACAGTTTACGGCGACGACTATGAACCTTTGATTTTGGAATATCGTGACCCTAGAATCACCAGAAAGGCTCACAATTTTCAGCTCACTAATCGCGCCAAAAATCTCACCGTCCATGACTGGAATCAGCTCTACGAGGAAGATATTTGTATCGATCTCGAGAGGAGCCAGAAAGAACTCCAGCATCTCGAAAACATTCAGCGGGTTTTACAGCGTGAATTGACCAAACGTGAATATCGCATCGTCAATTTTAGCTTCGGTTTGCAAGGTGATAACATTCACAATCTACGTGAAACTGCAGTCCATGAAGGTTTACTTCTCACTCAGACTGATCGTCATCTGAAGGCCGCGCTCAAAAAAATCCAACCTTATCTAACTAAAATCTAGCCCCTATCTAGGGGCTTTTTAGTGTCAAATTTAGAATAAAAAAGAGCCCCTCATCCTTTAGGAACTCTTGGTAGAAAAACTTAGACGATGACTCGTTGACACTAGATACGGGTCACCCCGGTCGCTCTATCTAGCGCCAGACGGGTCACCTACCCAAGCTACTCTACACCCACAACGTTTACGCCAGTATATATTTTACTCGTCCAATGTGGCGAGTGTGGCGCCCTGATGTATTTGCTCCAGCCGATCTTTAAAAATCGGCTTAGCATCCGTAGAGATTAGATAATACTTATCCATTTTAGAGGTTACCAGATAAATCTCACTATCACCGATAGTTTCTTGCATCTCCTTCCAGTTTTCTGGCCGGAAAATATTTAGCAGCTCCTCCTTGCTCATGAGTGGCAAATCAAGCTTCTCAATCGACTGAATATTCAAGATTTCACTCGGTCTCCGTGCATCATCGGAATCTATTCCGCATAAGCGAATGCCTTCCTCGAAATCAAATTTCGGCAGATGCCCATAATAAAATGCACTGAACATCCGAAGCAAAGCAAACTGATCTATCGCCGTATGGGATTCCATAAATTCAAAACTCCACCGACTCACCAGGGAATAATCCCGGCGAATCCGCAAATTAGCTGCTGCACGAAGTTCTTGAGCCTTCTCACGTTCGCGTCTTTTCGACATACTATCCCCACCTTTCTGTCGTGTGTCATCGACTAAAACTAAATGTACTTTAAAACTTAACCTTTATATTATACCACATTTAACAAAAAATCCTAGCCTAAGCTAGGATTCTCACTAATGCTTAGACTACGGTTTCTTTTTTCGCTTTTTACCATCTTTAGGCTCACCTTTTGGTTTACCTTTTGGTTTATCGTTTTTCTTAGAGCCGTCTGGACTAATATCATTCTTTTTCGAGTCGTCCATCTCCAATGTCGTCGTCTTCTGACCGTCAATATTGGATCTATCCAAATTACCTGGTTTATCTTTCACTTCACCATCTGGCTTCTCGAGACCCTCGTCGTCCTCGGAAAAATCATCCTCACCCCCATCATAATATCCCCGCATATCACCATAGTCATCCATGAAGTTCATCGCTGAAAAGATTTCTCGTTCCAGTATCATGCGATTTAAATTAAGGTTATCTAAGACTGAATTTGCTTTCTTATTTTGCTCAATTTTTTTATTTAATAACAGAGCAAATGATGGATTTACAGTACGCAAACCTACATAAAATTCACCGCTAGCTGCCGCGATTTTATAGATCAGCTCCAATTTTTTTACTTTGTAGATAGGATATTGCTTCCGCATTTTACTCACAAAAGCTTTGTTTTCTTCCTCAGTGAGCTTCTCAATTCGCGCCACATTATCAATCACTCCGTAAAACCCCGACTGTCCAAGTTCTAAGATATTATCAAAACATGGATACCGCGATGCGCCAAATAGAGAAATGCTTAAATCCTGAATTTCTAAAGCAAGAGTCTTTCTATTTAAAAATAAGCCAACGCTCCTTAAAAATTGATCATATGCATACTCCACCCCATCCGCTGGCACTGTCGGGAACAAATACCAGTTCTGGATAAATTTCGATCCCAGCACCATATCTTCATGAAACTTTTGTTTCGCCGCTAATTCTTTTCTCTTATTTTTATCATTATCTTTCATTTTTCACCCCCTGCGATATGAATCTAAGCACTAATTTTCAATGTACTTTAACCAAAGCTAACTTTCTAGCCTCATTCTATCACACCCCTGTTGTTTTTACATCCTCAAGCATTATTTCTCGCCAATAAAAATGCCCCGACAATGTCGGGGCGGCTCGACCACAATCAAAGAAAGCATCGAGTCCGGTGATAATTTACCATACTTCTCGTACGGCAAATGAAAGGGGAAACAGGGAATGGGAACGGGTTACAATATTCGATTGTATGTACTTGCATGGTTTTCGTTGTAAAACTATTTTGAGGATGACATTATATGCCAAAGGTTACGCGCTACGTAGCTCAAAACACTCGACCAACGACGCTCCATCTAGAAAGAATCTACTTAATCTCTCAACGAAAATCTGTGAGTTCACACAGGCTTCCGCCTACTAGCGTTTCGATCTGTCTTTCAGGTCGAAGTGTATGTACTTCTTCTCCAAAGTGTGTGACTTGACGCTAAAATAAGTATTTGGGTTAATTCAGCTTGCGAGGCGTCCTTAACCTTGGTTAAGTTCCCATTCCTGTTTATAAAAGAGCTCGTCTAGCGCTGTCATTATAATAACATAACTCATATTATTTGTCCATACCTTTTTTGACATTTTATAATTTTTATGGTAGAATTATATAGATTTAGTTCATTTTTTATTTCTCTGAATTAAATCGTTTTTTGACAATTTGTGGGTAACTGAAAACTTAAAAAAGAGGGGGATTTTTTATGCTAATTAGTGAACAAGTTTGTAAGCAAGTAAATCAGAGTAATCTAGCGGAGCTTTTACCAGAGCTTGGCTGCTACACGATTCACTGGGCTGATGAATGTCAGTCTCGTGATCAACCTGGCTGTAAATATGGCATTACTGCCGTGAATAACGAAAATTGTCTTTTAGGCCACGTAATTCGTGCGCACGAAGAAGCCAAAATACCTGGTGAAGTCTTGGTTTTACAGGCTAGGGAAGTTTTTTATATTGAACTTTCACCCGGTAGAAAACATGCTAAATGGCGTCGCAGTTTCTGGCAGGTCTTGCTAGATGAGGGCTACATTCGTGAAGGCCTCACTCCAGCTAACACTCAAGACACCTTTGCTGTATATAGGCTCTATCAGATGGTTTATCATGATCTATCAGAAGCCAGTCAGCTAATCTGCAGTAAAGATGCCTTGTTCAGTAGTAATCAAGCTTACGAAAACTTTGTCGTACTTTCTGACCGTGAAGTCAATCGCGTCATGGAAGTTTTAAAACGCTTCCCAGAAGATTTTTTTCAATTGTCTTGATCTATTTTTTGGTATCGACATTCATGAACCCTGGAAAATTAGTCAAATTGCCCGGGCACTCGGAATTCGATCAAGTGAAATACACGAGATGATTGATAAAGCTTTGCGCGCTATGCGAGAAGATGAGCACTATCAACTGCCACCACTTGATTCTATTATTCAAGTGCTGCCAAAAGAAGTATTTCGAACACCTGATTCTAACGAGCAACTCTACATAATTACCAATTTTATAGAGTTAACGCCCGTCTTTGAATCAGTATCTAAGACTTACGAATTCAAAAACCTGTCTGATTTTGTTCACCAGTATTACAAAAGTCCGATGAAGGAGGTGATGTAATTAATGTTTATCCATCGCATTAAGAAGATGTCGTTTGACGAGGATTTTGCGGAATATCAACGCTGCCTCATCGCTTCATCCGTAGCTGATACTTATGAAGAGGCTATTAAAGAATGGGAGGTTATCGACTTAGAATATCACCTAGATAAGGATCTGATTAGCTTTAGCAACCGCCGCCGTAGTCACACTGGCTGCACGATTCGTAATCTTCATACCAAGATTACACTCGGGCCGTTCAGCCAATCTGGATTAAAAAAGCTCGGCAATAAGGATTTCAAGCAACAGGCCGCACTCATCGCCCGCCTTTTTAATTTTAAGCGGGATTTTGATCGTGGTCAAAGAGTTGCTCTCAATCGGGAATATTTTAGTCTTTATGGCCTCGAATTAGCCTTAAAGCAAAAATTCCTGACAGAGGACGAATATGAAATAGCCGAACGACTCTTTTGTAAGAATGCCGATCAATGGACAGATTCGGAACATAGTCTGCATTTTAAATTACTTAAAATGCATATCATTCCATTCATCAAGGCATTCTTAAAGGAAAGAAAAGCTAAGCTTAAAGATTCCATACCATTCTCGGAAACCACAGCCGAAATTTCAACTTAACTTAATTTTACACGTACTTTAACCCCCACAAATGTCAAAATTGGGTCCCGTTATGGGGCCCTTTTTTCTGACCTTTTTATATAATAAATAATATGACGCAAATTCATTCTGAGCGAACTTACCTGGCCATCGACCTCAAATCTTTTTACGCCTCCGTGGAATGTGTGAAGCGTGGGCTCGACCCTTTGACCGCCCGTCTCGTGGTCGCCGATGAATCACGCACCGAAAAAACTATCTGCCTCGCCGTCTCGCCGGCTCTAAAAGCCCTCGGCGTATCTGGTCGCGCTCGACTTTTTGAAGTTTATGAAAAAGTTCCTCGTGGTAGCTTTATTATTGCCGAACCTGCCATGGCTGATTACCTTCAGGTTAGCTCCGAAATTTTTGCCATTTATGCCGCCTATGTCGCCACGGAAGATATTCATGTCTACTCGGTCGATGAGGCTTTTCTTGATATTACCAGTTATCTCCGCGCCTACGAAATGGATACCGAACAGCTCGCGCGCACTATCATTAAGGATGTTCTGGGCCATACCGGGATTACCGCCACCGCTGGGCTCGGTAGTAATCTTTATCTAGCTAAAATTGCCATGGACATTCTCGCCAAACACCAAACGGCCGACCTCGACGGGGTGCGTATTGCAACGCTTGATGAATCTTCCTATCGTAAATTACTCTGGCAACATCAACCACTCACGGATTTTTGGCGAATCGGCCCTGGAATTAGTAAATCTCTGCAAAATTTTGGGATTTACACCATGGGTGATCTCGCCCGATTTAGCCTGACGGCCTCTGAAAAACTTTATCGTAAATTCGGTGTCAACGCTGAGTTAATCATTGACCACGCTTGGGGAATCGAACCCACCACCATCGCCGATATTAAATCTTATCGCCGCAAGGATCACAGCATCAGTTCTGGTCAAGTCCTTGCCACTGGACTTTATTTTGAAAAACTTCGCAATATTCTCATCGAAATGGCCGACAACCTCTGCCATGAACTTCATGAAAAACAATTGCTGACTAATAACCTCACCCTGCATCTTTCTTATGATAAAAAAGCCGATTCTACCTCTATTAGACCTTTCGCTCACGATTCCAAGTCTTTTTCCTACACCGATGAGAGTAATCTAATTATTGAATATTTTTTACAAATCTTCACCCAAATTCTCGATCACACTCGTCCAGTCAAAAAACTTAGTCTCACTCTCGGACACCTCAAATCCGCCGATCTAATTACCACTCAATTAGATCTTTTCGAGAATCAAAAAACCACCGAACGGGCTAAACGTAATCAAAACCTCGAGCAAGCCACCCTAAAAATTAAACAAAAGTACGGTAAAAACGCCATCCTGCGTGGCACAAGCTACCTCGAAGGTTCCACCATGCGCGAACGCAATCAACAGATCGGAGGTCACCGTGCCTAACCCTAAACAGCAAATTAGAGCCCCTCAACCAAATCTATCTAAACCCTCACAGTTAGGTTCTGAATCGGTTGACCCATATCAAGACATCATCAATCTTCAGCCGCCACACTTACCGAATCATCCACCAATGTCTCGCACTGCCCGGGCCGCCCAGTTTATGCCGTTTAAGGCACTCGAACCCCACGAAGCTAATATCCAAGCCGTCGAGGAAATTGTCGAACAAAAAACTGATACTTATATCGAGTTTGACGAAATCTATCCCGATTTTTAGTGCATTTATTTACAGATTTCATATCTTATGGTAAAATAGTCCCAATCATGTCAAAAAAGAGTAATACCAAACGCAAGCTCGTCGGTCTCGTTTCAGAGGAATCTGGTATCCGTGCATACTATACCAAGAAGAACACCATGAACACCCCAGACAAGCTTAGCTTGAAGAAATACGATCCAATTCTTCGCAAGCACGTCGTTTTCACTGAAACCAAGAAAAACCTTGGCCGTAACGAAGTGAAAGAGAAGAAGCGCTAAAATCTCCCTCTCCTTATGGGAGATTTTTTCTGTGCCAAAATTTTGCCATAAAAAATAGCTCTCTCGAGCTAATCTGGCAGGGGCGCACGGAATCGAACCATGATCTACGGTTTTGGAGACCGCTATACTAACCGTTGTACTACGCCCCTAGGCTTTTTTATTATAACATATTTCTCTAGCACTTAAATCTCTAAATCGATTATCTTTCTCCAGCACTTAAACTTTTATCTCAAATCGGTTATACTTAATTTAACCAATCATGAAAACTCAGATTCAAAATTTCTGGTTCAGACTTCTTACTAATCTTAATTTTTGGCTGACACTTTGGTCCATCATGTTCGCCTATTTCTTCCTCGTCGGCCTTTTAAATTTGATTTTTGGTCACCTCGTCCCAGATTTTCTTCTCACCCTTGCGACTTTCGTTAAAGTCTCCACTATTCTCACCTGTTTAATCTACACTAGTTTCTTCGCGCCAAAAGACTACCTCTTAAAAGCCGCGCTTCTTTTCACTTTCACCGCCGACGTCGTACTGGCGATCGATAATATCTCGCCATTTGGCATTATTTTATTCTGTTTTGCCCAATATTTTCACACCTCACGCTACGCCGATGTCAGCCCCAAATTCTTTATCGCTTGGAGCTTTTTTATTATCTTATTATTTATCTTTACCCATTTTTATCAAATTCCAACAATTTATGCCGCCGGCTTCGCCTATGGTAGCTCGCTCATCCTTAATCTTGGTCTGGCCGTCCAATGGTTAAAGCGCAAAACTCCCCGTTTTCGTCGTGCCGCCATCTGTAATTTTATTGGTTTTATGCTTTTTATCGCCTGCGATCTCACTGTCTTAATTTCTTTTTTCTCACGCATGCAATTTCTCCCGATTTTTCTTTATCAACCCGCTAATTTTATTTGTTGGCTCTTTTATTTTCCATCGCAAATTCTCCTCGCCAATTCCTCCGCCCTCACGAAATCTTATTACCGCCCCTTCGATTCTGAATTAAAACGTCTCAGTAAAAAATCGAAGCTCATAAATCAGCTTTAAATTTTAAATTATTTGTTCACCTAATTACTTCCATGATATAATATCACCAATATGGAAGGTAAAAAGAAAACAAGACCTCGAGCTATCCTGGTATTCGGTGCACCATGTAGTGGAAAAACTACATTTTGTGAAAAATTCTCACAACGTTTTAAAGCTCCTTACTACGATCTTCGAGCCTTGCGTGAAGAAGCTGACTTCACAGAGAAACAAATTCACGTCGTCCTCGAGGCGATTGCTAAAACTGGTCAAAACATCGTGATTGAAGGTGGCCTCGATACCGAAGACGAACGTAACTCCGTACGTAAATTATTGAAGCTATCTGGTTATGCGCCAACCCTCGTTTGGATTCAAACTGATATTAACACCATCAAGCTGCGCTTAAAGCTTAAACTTCGCTCAATTGCGCGCGCCAAGGAAGAATACGACCGCCGCATCCGTCTTATGGAAGCTCCAGCCGAGATTGAAAAACCAATTATTCTCTCTGGCAAACACACTTTTGAGACTCAGCTTTCTCACGTCCTAGCCCAACTTCAAAATGATTCTCGCCGATTCTGAATTCGGTGAAATTATTGTTCGCCGCAACGCCTTAGCTAAAAACATTTCTTTTTCACGTTCCACTTCTGGACGACTCCAAATGTCGGTTCCGTCCTTCATCTCCGATCGTCAAATTCAAAAAAGCCTCGATTCCATGCGAGAGCGTTTGCGTAGTCTAAATTTAGCTGACCCCGCCACTCAGCGTGCCCGTGATGCCCAAAAAAAGCTACTGATGAAGCAGGCTAAAGAATACTTACCTTACCGCCTCGAATATCTAGCAAAACTTTATGGCTACCACTATGACCGCGTCACCTTAAAGCACCAATCTACCAGATGGGGCTCCTGCACCCGTCGCAAAAAATCACTCCTCGGCGGATATGAATTCACCATCTCCATGAATATCGGACTCATGCAGGTACCCGAAGTTTTACGTGATTATTTAATTATTCACGAACTTGCCCACATTAATCATCCCGACCACTCCAAAGCTTTTTGGCAGGAAGTCGAAAGCCATGATCCAAATTACCGCGCACACCGTGAAATGCTTAAAAAACATAATCCAGGTCTATGATATAATATGTTTATGCAAGGGCAATCTATCTCTAAATTTCTTGATGCCACCAAGGTTCACACCAGTGTTTTTGATCGCAAATTCATGTATCTTTCGGACATCATCGACCCAATTTATCGTGAATATCTAATTAAGCTTGAAAAAATTGGTGTTAATCTCGACCTTGACGTGATTCGTCGTCGTCACCAAGTTGAAAACTATACCGACATCATCAAATTCATCGTCGGTTACCTCAACTCACGCCTTAAAAATCCGACTAAGGGGAATATTCTGATCTCTATGAACGCCACTTCCGCCCAGAGTATCGATATTACCCCAGCAAAATATCATCTAGTAATTACCGATGATAGTGTGGTGATGACCGTCGACAGTAGTGAACAATATTCCGCACTTGGCGCCAAAATTAAATCCCGTCTTGGTTTCGGCACATCAATCTCATTCCCAATCCGCGAGCCCTACGACTCTATTTAATTTTCCAAAAACAGGGAATCCGCCACTGTTTTTTCTTAAATAAAGCACACTTTGCTTCATCGTTTTAAATATTTTTCTTAGCTAAAAACCACCCACCAATCTCTTGTTTTAAGCATAAGCTTTTGCTAAAATAGACCTATAAACGGGAGCATTATGAAAATCAAGAAATCATCAGTTTTTGGTGTTTTTGGCGCATTATATTTATGCTTCTTTCTGATTTTTACTTTTCTAGCCTTCCAACCCCAAACCGTAGAGGCCAACACTAATTTGATTCTCGAAATTCCCAAAATCAGCCTCACCTCACCGATTCGTGCCCTCGAAATTACCGACGAGAACACCCTTATTTCACCGGAACGCATTGCCGGCGTCTATCATGCCAATCAAAATCACGATTTTATTATTGGCCACTCCTCTACAATTTTTCAGAATTTAGATAAATTAAAGGTCGGCGATACTTTTCGTTTTGGTGACCAAACTTACCAAATCAAAACTCGTAAAATTCAGCAAAAATCCGACATCAATATGTCAAAACTCTTGACCAAAAAATCCACCCCGACTATCACCTTGATGACCTGCCATGGCAAAAAAATCTCTGGGCACGATTATACCGAACGTCTAATTCTTACCGCTGAATTAATCTAATTTCGTAGAGTTCATCTCTACACGGCTTTTGTCTTACCTAAAAAAATCGTAGAGTTCATCTCTACGTCATATCTGTTATTTTTTATCAAAAAACCTGGAGTCTATCTCCAGGTTATCTCTGTTTTAAACCTTCATTAATCGTACCGCGAAACCACCCATGCTCACCACCGGAATTTCCAGTTCATCTTCTGCATCCACCACCAGGCGCTCAATTTTAAGATCCGTTGGGTTCATGCGAAAATCCGCTATGTCACCATCACGAAATATAAAAGCATTATATTTCACGTCTTTTTCCAAGAAACTTAACTTAACTTTCATCGTACGCGCCATATCATCGACAATACCACCGATATACCAGTCCGTCTCCCCTCGCCCGCGCCTGGCCACCGCATAATATTCACCGATTTTACCGAGCAAAGGTACTTCAATTTCAAAATTCACTGGTACTTTTTGAATAAATGACAACGCATCCCGATTTTTTTCATAAGATTCTGGACGGTCGGCCAACATCTGCATTCCAGAATGAAACACCACATAGTAAGCTAACTGTCGCGCTAGGGTAGAATAAACTTTTTTCGCTGGATTATTTAAGTCAAAAATTCCCGGTGTAAAATCAAAGCCACCGGCGAGCATTCTTGTGAAAGGTAGAATCACCGCGTGTTTAGAATTCAAACCACCGCCTTCATATTCTTGCCCCTTTGCCCCCTCTGTACAGAGTAAGTTCGGATAAGTTCGCTCGAGACCGGTGCCCTTAATCGATTCGTGGACATTCAGCATCATTTTTTTCTGTGCCGCTAACTTCAAAACGTTACTAAAATGCAACACCCCCGCCTGTGACTGATGAAATTCTTCACGCCCCTTAATCAACATCTTCGGACCTGAATAATCCAATTTCAAGTAATGCACCCCTTGTGCTTCTAACTCGTCAAATTGCTTAACCAGATTCTTTTCATAATTATCAATCTGACTCGCAGTTTCACATTGTCCCACAATCTCAATATTTTTTTGCTTAGCACGCTCCAAAATTTTCTTTTTATCTAGCTTCTTTGCCAAATTTTGATCCGACCACCCCTCGATCAAGAGTCCCGAGATACCTAATTTTTCACACCAATCAAGATATTCTAAAGCATGCTCCGTCGTCGCACCTTGTCGTTCAGAAGCCGTAAAACTCCAAACTCCAATCAGCATCGCCCACCAAATTCCCAGAAATTTAATCGGCAAAACCCAATCAAAATTCATTCTCGGACTCTGATTCAAGCTTAAAATCATTTTATTTTTCGTCAGTTGCACAGCAGTATCCGCCACCATTACTACCCGCCATGGCGTTTCAAAAGGTAAAGTCAAATAAGCTTTCATCCCATCTGAAAGTGGGGTAATATTTGTCTCGAGCCGCCCGATTTTATTCAACCCCAAAGTCATCGAACCATAATTAATCAGCGCTGCTTCGTGAATTGACAGAATCTTGCCGCTCGGAAGCTCTGCGGTAAATGGCGTCTGCCTCGACCCAGTCAAATTAAAAATCGACCGCTCTTCATAGTCCGTTTCCGATCGCGCCAGGGTAAAGGCTGGCATCGACCAACTTTTGGCATGGATATCCAGATTGAATTCCGTTAGCTCATTCGTAATAATCATGCGCTGAAAACCTGGTTGCGGCGGAAACTCATAACGAAAAGCCACCCCCTCATCGAAAACTCGCACTCTCAAAGTAAAGATACGTCCATCTTTTTCACGCTCCGCCAAATAAAACGTCGTCTCGTTATATTTATTCACAATATCCAAAGTTTCCCCCACCACGCTCTGCCAAGTTTCATCCTTAAATTTTGGCAAAATCCTCACCACCCCCAAATTTTCCGCAATCGGTTTTTCATTATAAATTTCGAAACCTAATCTAGAATTACTCAGTAATACTTCTTGATTTTTTAGCACCCGATAGCTCGGACTACCATTTTTCAGACTAAACTCAAAAACCAAGCTGCCGCTCGGCGATTTTACATTCACTAAAGAATTCGCTTTCGCTTCTTCTTTTTTAAAAAGTCCTTTCAAAAAGCTCATATGCTTAATATTATACCGCATATGCTAAATATGATAAAATATTTTTAAGATGCAAGACGATATTAATCTCGAAGAATTAACCAAAAATAGTAAACCTAGTTTTCTCAAAATTTTCTTTATCGTACTCGGTACTATTATTGGTGTATTTGCCATCGCTTTTGGTGTAGTTTCTTTACTTAAACTCCTTTCAAACACTGCCGAAAAAGTCGAAAATAAAAAACCGGAAATTGCTAAAGTTACCGAAAAACGCGCGCCGCATCGTATTGATTTACAATACCTCATCGACGATTGGCGTCGCAGCCAGGGAATCACTGAAGAATCGTCTGTGTTAATTTATGACCTTAATAATTCCGATATCGTCGGTCGTTTTAACGACACTAAAACCTTCACTGACCCAAATCTCATTAGTCTCCTAATCGCCTACGAAAATTATCGCCGCCTCAGTGACGGAAGCTTCCACCTTGACGACCAAATTAATCTCAAAAATCAAACCGCACTCTCCCTTCAAGATTGTTTAAATGAACTTTTCACTTCCGAAAATACCAACTGCAAGGATGCTCTCCGCGCTGAACTTTCCGATGCCGTGCTCAATAATCTTCTCGCTAAAATGGATCTGGAGCATCTCAAAATTTCTGAAAACAACATCACCCTCACCGCGACTGACTATCTAAAACTTGTTAAGTTTATTTATAATTCCGAAAATCTTAAGTCTGAAAACTGGGATAAATTCTTCGCGCATTTTCTCATCACCGGCGATCATTTTGCTCTTATTTCCGGCATTAATAAAGCCACTATCTTCGATTACGCTTCCGCCAAATTAAAAACCGAAACCGTGGCAAACACTCTCCCGTATTTTAGTGAAGCCTCCATTCTCGAATTCAAAGATTTACCAAAATATGAAGACCGTAAGTATATCGTCATTTCACTTAATCAAAATTTTAACCCAACTAAACTTAATTCGCTCGGCCGCAATCTCGAAGAACGCGTCCTTAATGAACGCTAAATAATTATTCTAAAAAGATTACACCAGTCAAATATTTATAATCTTATTGACTTAACTAAATCCAACCTCTTACATTAACCTTTAAATAAAAATAAATCCCCGCAGGGATTTATTTTTTACTAAGATTAATTAAGCTTGAGCGTTCCAGCGAGCAATTGCTTCTTTTACGACTTCCTTAGCTTCCTCAGCACCGAAGAAACCTTTCACCTCAGTAGTGCCAGGCTTCTTCAAATCTTTGTAATGGTTGAAGTGGAATTCGATTTGGCGGATTAATTGCTTTGGCAAATCTTCCAAAGTTTGGTACTTATCACCGTTATTACGGTCGTCTTCTGGTACACAGATAATCTTGTCATCAACTTCATCAGAGTCAACAAACTTCATCACACCAAGGATACGAGCCTTCATGTAAATACCGGTGGTCAGAGGCTGATCAGTGATCATCAAAACATCGAGTTCATCACCATCCTCATCGAGAGTTTGAGGGATAAAACCATAATTACAAGGCTTTGCAAATGCCATTGGTTCGACACGGTCAAGCATAAAGCAAGCATTTTTGCGGTCCCATTCAATTTTGTGGTTAGAACCAGTAGGAATTTCGATCACTACATTGAGTTCACCATTTTCGTAGTCACCTGGGGTCAAGATTTTGTTAAAATCAGCCATATTTCTCCTTTATTTTTTCTTATTATACCATTTTTTCTCTCTGTGCTAAACTAAAACTATGGAATTCAATGATTTAAGAAAACCTCTTGCCGAACGCATGCGACCTCAAAGCCTCGATGAAGTTTTTGGTCAAAAAACTATTATTGGTAAGGGTAAAATTCTCACTGAATTAATTAAATCAAAAGAACCCACTAACCTAATTTTCTGGGGACCTCCCGGCACCGGCAAAACCACTCTAGCTCGCATTATCGCCAAGGAACTTGACGCCGATTTCGTCGAACTTTCTGCCGTCACTGCTCATAAATCCGACGTCGAGCAAGTGGTCGAACGTGCCAAACAAAACTGGAATCTTAAAGTCCGCACCTTGCTTTTTATTGACGAGATTCATCGTTTTAATAAAGCTCAACAAGACGCTTTTTTACCTCATGTCGAATCTGGCCTCATCACTCTGATTGGCGCCACTACAGAAAATCCGAGTTTTGAAGTCATCCCCGCTCTCATTTCACGTAGTCGCGTAGTAATTTTATCTACCTTAAAAGATTCCGACATCAAAGACATTCTGCTCCGTGCCATCGAGAGGGAATATCCGAAAGCCAAAATCGACCCCGAAGTTATCGATTTTCTCACTCACCTCAGCCACGGCGACGCGCGTTCGGCTCTGGGTGATCTCGAGCTCTGCCTCTCACTTAAAAATAAACTCACTCTCGATTTTGTCACTAAAACTTTAAATAATAAGGTTAATTATTTTGATAAATCCGGTGATCGTCACTACGACACCATTTCTGCCTTCATCAAATCCATGCGCGGCAGCGACGTCGACGCTACACTTTATTATCTAGCCCGCATGCTGGAAGGTGGAGAGGATCCTAAATTCATCGCTCGTCGTATGGTGATTTTTGCTTCCGAAGATATCGGACTCGCCGGCAACGGCGCCCTCACGCTCGCCGAATCGGCTTTTTCTGCTATCGAAAAGGTTGGTATGCCAGAAGGAGGAATTATCCTGTCTCATGTCGCCATTGCCCTCGCCAAATCTAAAAAAGATCGTTCTAGTTATGACGCTTGGGGCCGCGCTAAGGCTCTGGCCAAAAGCACCAGTCATCTACCCATCCCGCTTGAGATTCGCAATCCCGAAACTAAACTGATGAAAAACCTGGGCTACGGCAAGGATTATAAATGGGAAGCCAATTTTCATCACCAAAAAAGCTACTTACCCGAAGAAATCAAAGACCAAAAACTTTATTTTCCACCCAAGAACTAATTAAAAACACCATAAAAACTTTTAAAAATCGATATTTTAAATTTATTTTGAATTTAGTAAAATAAACATATGCCAAATAATCACACATTTGCGACTAAAAAAGTCGCTAAGTCTCTTATTTTAGGGGTTAAATTATTTTCCATACGCCAACTTTTCTTTTCTTTATTGATATTATCTAGCTTACTTACACTTAATTTTATTCGGTATTCCTTTTTTGAGACACCAAAAACCATAGCAGAAAGTAGCACTCCAACAAGCGCCGACAATCCAACTCTTTCTCTCACTATCGATGGATCTAGTCAGATTAATTACAGCGACAGTTCGATTACTGAAAAATCAGCCACGACCAATATTAAAGTTAAAACCGACAATGAAACTGGTTACGTAGTAAATTTTTCCAATCAAGCCGCCGATACTACACTCTATAATTCAGACACCTCCAGTAATTCCAAGATCACTTCTATCATAAGTGATACTACCACCCTTCCATCAAACACTTACGGTTGGTCACTAGATAATACTACTTTTCAGCCAATTCCAGCAATTACACAGCCAAAAGATATTATTAAAACCGAAGAGCCAACTAACACAACAGGCGAAACACACGAACTTCATATAAAAACTAAAATTAATAATACCCTCGATGCTGGCACCTACAGTACCAATCTTACTTTTTCTGTTATCACGAATAACGCTCCAACCCGTGCCGAATTTATGGCTAATTTCAGTTCCGCACTCAAACAGTATCGTACAGTAAATAATGTTTTAATTTTACCAACTTCATTTAAGCGTTCTCAAAGTGCCCCAAATATATCTATCCCATTTTTTACCGCATCAAGCCCAACTTCTATTAGTGAAATCAAAGTTTGGATCGACCAAGCATCAAAAACATGCTATTGGTATACAGCAGCCGATATTGCAAATTTTAATTCTGACTCCGCGGGATTTTTTGGCTTAAATGAAAATTTTACCGAACTCACCGATCTTAGCCTTAAAAATCTAGATGCTAAAAATATTACTTTAGCTAACGATATGTTTTCTTCCACCAAGATTACTAATCTAGACTTATCAAAATTTAAAGCCAAAAATCTTACCAACATGAAACGTATGTTTGCAAATAACCAAAAAATCGAAAGCCTTGACCTTTCAAAATTCGGAACAAGTAACGTTACTGATATGTCTGAACTTTTTGACGGCAACGAATCTCTCACTAAATTAAATATAGAAAACTTTGACACCCAAAATGTCACAACCATGAAAGCCATGTTCAGAAAAGTTGCCGTCAATCCTCTTAGATTAAGTCATTTTAAAACCAGTAAAGTTAACGATATGTCATACATGTTTCAAGGAGCAAAAACCTCTTTTATTACCGTATATAATTTCGACACCAGCAATGTACGAAATATGACTCACATGTTTGAAAACATGCCTAATCTTGATTATCTGGTAACCGCCTGCTTCGATACTAGCAATGTGACCGATATGTCATATATGTATGCCAATCTGCCAACTATGCAGATGCTAGCCTATGGCCCAGGGGAATTATATGATTACAATACAGGAGGTTTTATTAATAAAACCCAAAATGCCACAAACCTAAGTCATATGTTCTACAATATACCTAATCTTAAACATATAGAAACCGGTTTTGGACTTCGCGCCATCCAAGAACCTAGAAGATTATTGCCAACCCATTGTCAAGATAGATTGAATAGAAGTCAAAAAAGTGGTCAAATTGCAATGAACACCACAAATGCATTAGACATGTCATATATGTTTAGCTCTATGCCGAAATTAGAATATTTACAGATTGATTTTAATACATTCAATACTTCGAACGTTACCAACATGTCGCACATGTTTAGTAATCTTAATAGTTTAACTTGCTTCAGTGACTACGGTGGTGGATGTAATGATTTTAGTTATGAAAACCCAAATAGTTACGAAGAAGATCAAATAAAAAATCACAATTTTGCCAATATGGACACCTCCAATGTAACCAACATGGAGTCCATGTTTGAGAATCTAGAATCATATAATTTTATACAAGAACTCCATTACCCGGAATTTCAGAATTATAATTTAATTGGAACAGAAAATTTTAGAAAAGGAAAAATCGAAAATCTAATTAAATTCGAATACAGTATGCGAAATGTAACAAATGCACGACGTATGTTCGCAAATACCTACAAGAATCAGGCCCTTGATATTACTGGATTAGAAAGAATTGGAATGGCGGGGCATTTGGATATTACTGAAATGTTTGCTATGGACGAAGCTAATCGTAGTGAATTACTGACCATTTTTGGCGTGTCTGACCATTGTAGTGGAGACACACATACCGGTTGGACTGCTTATACTTATAAAGTAAATTTCAATACTCCAAACATTACTGGGACAAATGTATTTAAAAACACCGAAAAGTTATTTGGCGCATTTCCTCTACCAAATGATACTATTGGAAACCTATCAGATACATCTAAATATTCTAGTTACGATATAAATCATTTCAGCAGCTCCAATGCGAACGATGCAAGTTTTGCTTCACCTTTTGACTCCACGCATACACACATACGAGAAATCGGTTACTTCTCTGGCATAAAAGATACCTCTAATAGTGTTTGTAACTAAAACTCATTAACTTCAGTTGCCAAATCCTCTCTTTTATGCTTTAATATAAACACTTTAGTACCTTAACAGGAAAATCGTATTGTAAAAAGGAGGGTTACCATGGAAGGTTTCTTAGACAAACGCAAATTAGAAAATGAAGCTAGTTTCAAAGAAGTTTTACACGTTTTAGACGAAGCCTACAATCTTTTCAGCCTACGATTTTGTTGGTCCGATATGATCGAAACTACCAACACTGAGACCAGAAGAAAAGATTACGACGAACTACAAAACACCACCGATTTCGATCGTAGATTACGTCTCTGGTATCAGGACAAAAATTCTGCACCGCTCGAAGTGCCCAAGGAGATTCATGCTACTATTTCTGTCGACCGCATTACTAGTGTAATGCCAAGATGTGCCAAGCAACATGCTAGACACTATCGTAATGATCACATTAAATTTCGCACTTTTCAGTTTAGTGTCAAATCACTTCGGCGTCTATCTAAGGAGGAAACTCGCAAAATCTATAATGAGTATAGTCTTCCTACTGACCTCTGGGATGCTATTAGTAAAGGCGATGTCTATGTTATTACTACCACCAGTGGCGAAGAACTAAATCTGGTTCATCGCACTACCGACCAAAAGGCCTAATGCCGCCGAAAAACGCAACACAATTTTTCACCCCCGGATTCGGGGGTCTTTTTTATCCTAAGTGGGGCCTTTTTATCCTAGGTCATTTACAAAAACCTCTTTACATGCTACAATCTACTTGACAGTCTGGTTATCAGACTATTTTTTATGGAAGGAGTATATGGCGCACATCACCCGCATCAAAGCAGGTCAATCTGGGTCAAAAAATTCAGATCAAACCACCAAAGCTTCTGGCAAAAATCCAGAACCTAAAAAACCGATTCAAGACAACGCCGAAATCCGCGCGGATATCACAGAATCAACAACCAACGACAAAAAGTCCCTTAAAAACGCAAAAAAACTCGCCAAATTAGAGAAAAAAGCTGAAAAAATCGCCGCCAAAAAGGCCAAAAAAACCTCCGGTGAAAAGTCCAAGAACCCACTCATTCGTTTCTTACTCTTCATCACCACTCCAATTCGCTCTTTTTTCCGCTATCTCGCCGAATCCTGGCAAGAACTCAAGCAAGTGCGTTGGCCAAATCGTAAAATGACCTGGAAGCTTGTCTTCGCTGTTATTTTATACACCGTCATCTTTGCCGCTTTTATTATGGTACTTGACGCATTATTCACATTATTGTTTAATAGTTTATTGAAATAGGAAAGAGAAAAAGGAAATCACATGGCAGTAAACCGTTATGACGACACCCTCCAATGGTACACCGTAAGCACCTACAGTGGCTACGAAGATAAGGTCGCCGAATCCATCAAACAACGTCTCGATAGTGCTGAATTCGAAGGCAAAATCCTCGATGCTATCGTACCGAAAGAAAAACAAATCGAAATTAAAAACGGCAAGCGTAAAATCGTCGACCGTAAAATCTTCCAAGGCTACGTCCTTGTCCAAATGCGCCTCTCTGATGAAACTTGGTACATCATCCGCAACACCCCAGGTGTCACCGGCTTCGTCGGTACTGGTACTCAGCCAACCCCAGTTTCCGAAAAGGAAATTAATAAAATCAAGAAGCGTATGGGTGTGGAAGATCCAAAATACTCTGTTAATTACGCGCTTAACGAAGTTATCGCCATCACCGACGGTCCATTTAAGGGCTTCGAGGGTACCATCGCCGAAATCGACTCCAGCAAAGGTAAGCTCCGTGTCATGGTCTCCATGTTTGGTCGCGAAACGCCAGTCGAACTTGACGCCCTTCAAGTTAAAAAAATTGACTAATTCCATAAAAATTTCTTTAATCCAAAATCAGATCTCGCTCCGGGGTCTGATTTTTGTTAATCCGAATTTATTATCAAGGCCGTTTTATTATCAAGACTGATTTATTTTAATTGCTTATGCTATAATCAGCTTATAGAAATTTTTAAACGGAGAATCTAATGGAACCACAAATCCAAGTTAATTCGGAAATTGGTCGCCTCAAAACCGTGCTTCTTCACCGTCCAGGCGAAGAACTCGAGGCTCTCACTCCCGAATATATGAGCCGTATGCTTTTCGACGACGTGCCATACCTAAAGGTCGCACAAGAAGAACATGACGCCTTCGCTAACGTCTTGCGTGAAAACGGTGTAGAGGTACTTTACCTCGATCAACTCGCCGCCGAGGCTCTCGCCAATGAAGAAGTGCGTGATCGCTTTATCGTCGAAATGGTTCGCGCCTCTAAGCAAGAGGAAACTTTCTCAACTTTTGCCATCGTCAACTACCTCCAGTCGCTTGAACCACTCACTATGGTACGCAAAGTCATGGCCGGTGTTAAAAAGAGTGAAGTTGAAGATATGGAACCTACCAATAAGCAACTTCACCATTTCATGGTCAATGATTATCCATTTTATCTTGATCCAATGCCAAATCTTTATTTCACCCGTGACCCAGCCGCTTCTATCGGTAATGGTCTCACCATTAACAAGATGCACTGGCCAGCCCGTCGTCGTGAATCACTCTTCATGCAATATATCTTGAAGTATCACCCACGTTTTGCGAACCAAAATATTCCAGTTTGGTACAATCGCAACAATCGCTTCTCCGTCGAAGGTGGTGATGAATTAGTCTTAAATAAGCACACCGTCGCTATCGGTATTTCCGAGCGTACGGAAGCTGAAGCTATCGAACGCATCGCTTCACGCCTCTTCCACGACTCCGAATTTACCCGCGTTCTCGCCATTAAGATTCCGGCCAAGCGCGCCTTCATGCACCTTGATACCGTTTTCACCATGATTGATTACGACAAATTCTCCGTCCATCCAGAAATCATGACTGCCGGTGGTGAACTCGATATTTATGTCCTAGACAAATCCAACACTCATGTTGGCTACGAAGTTACCCATCGTCGTGACCTCACTAATGTCTTAGCTGAATCTCTTGGTGTATCAAAAGTTCAACTCATTCAATGTGGCAATGGCGACCCAATCGCAGCCGCTCGCGAGCAATGGAATGACGGCTCCAATACCCTCGCCATCGCTCCAGGTGTCGTCATTACCTACGATCGTAACTACGTTACCAATGAAGCCTTACGTAAAGCCGGTCTCAAAGTTATCGAGGTCGCTGGTAGCGAACTCGGCCGTGGTCGTGGTGGCCCGCGTTGTATGTCAATGCCACTTTTCAGGGAGGAAATCTAATGTTAAATCTCAAAGGTCGCTCATTTTTAACTCTCAAAGACTTTACCCCACGCGAAGTTCAGACTATGCTGGAAACTGCCAAACAACTCAAAAATAATAAGCTGACTGGCGTTTCTAATAAAAACCACGCAGGGAAGACTATCGCTCTTCTCTTCGAAAAAGCTTCCACTAGAACTCGTTGCGCCTTCGTTTGTGGTGCTCGCGATCTCGGCATGCATGCTGAATATCTCGGCAAAGATGACATTCAGCTCGGCAAAAAAGAATCTGTCCGCGACACCGCTTTAGTGCTTGGCCGCATGTTTGACGGTATTGAATTTCGTGGTTTCGCCCATGAGACCGTCGAAGAACTTGCTAAATACGCTGGCGTTCCAGTCTGGAATGGTCTAACCGATAAATTCCATCCAACCCAAGGCCTCGCCGATATGCTGACTATCAAGGAACATGTAGGTTATCTACGCGGCGCTCACCTCGCTTACGTGGGTGACGGCCGTAATAATGTCGCTAACACCTTAATGATTGCTTCGGCTCTTTTAGGTCTTCATTTTTCCATCGGTACCCCTAGAGAACTCTTCCCAGAACAATCGCTTATCGATGAATGCAATGTTTTGATTGAAAAATATCAAACCGGCGCCACTATCAAAATCGTGGAAAATCCTTACGAAGCCGTCGCCGATGCTGATGCGATTTATACCGATGTCTGGGTTTCCATGGGCGAAGAAGATAAGTTTGAAGAACGCATTAATCTGCTTAAATCCTACCAAGTTAATCGTGAACTGATGCAGGCTACTCGCAAGAAAAATACTATTTTCTTGCATTGTTTGCCAGCCTTCCACGATAAGAAAACTAAGATCGGTAAAGAAGTTCTCGAACAATACGACCTTGATGCCATGGAAGTCTCCGACGAAGTCTTCTACAGTCCAAATAGCGTCGTCTTTGACCAAGCGGAAAACCGAGTTTATACCATTGAAGCAGTCATGGATCTAACTCTTTAGACTGATTTCAGTTTTCCACAATGAAAAAAGAAGCAGACCCCCTGCTTCTTTTTTAGCATAAGTGTTATACTTGAGTCATATAAACCAAACTTATATGAAAGGACATATATGGTTGCAAAACCTCAAAAGGTGAAGAAACAACCAAAACAAAAAACCCCTCATACCAAGAAGGTATCGGCTTTTGCTGTTTTGTTTGCGATCATCGGCCTGATGGCAGCCCTCACCTGGGTTATTCCATCCGGTAAATATAACATGATTAAAGACCCGAATGATCCGTCTCAGGAAATTCGCGAAGCCGGCACCTACCAGCGCATCGACAAAGTCGAACACATCGTAGACGAAGAGACCGGAGAAGTCACCACTGTCGACCATCGCCAAGGGCTTTGGGATGTCTTTATGGCACCAATCAAAGGTATGGCTGATCGTCTTGATGTCATCATCTTTGTCTTGATTCTCGGTGGTTTCCTCGGCATTACCATGAAAACTGGCGCCCTCGATGCCGCACTCGGTGGTCTTCTCAAGAAGATGAACGGTAAAGAAATTTTCCTTATCCCAATCTTGATGACCTTATTCGCTATTGGTGGTACCACTTATGGTATGCAAGAAGAAGCTGTCGCCTTTTATGCCCTTATCATTCCAGTCATGATGGCTGCTGGGTATAATTCCATGACCGCCATGATGATGATTGTCTTAGGTGGCGGAGTCGGTGTGCTAGCTTCCACGGTCAACCCATTTTCTACGGGTATTGCCGCTAGAACCGCTGACGTTCAACTCGGCAACATCCTTTGGATTCAAATGCTCGTCCTCGTAGTCATGCTTGTTCTTGCCATTCTTTTTGTCATGAATTACGCCAAGAAGGTCAAAGCTGGTAAATACGCTGACGATTCTTCCGTCGCTTCCACTTTTAAGCCAATTAATCTCAATAGTGTGCCAGAATATAATTTCAAGCGCCAACTCATCATGGGGGTTTTCGCTGTCACTTTCGTGATTATGATTATCTCCCTCATCCCTTGGAGTGGTTTTAAAATTGACTTCTTCGATGTTTTACATGAGTTCTTTGCTGGGGTTCCAGTACTTTCCACTATGCTTGGCGTAAACCACAACGGCGCCCTTGGTACCTGGTACTTTAACGAAATTTCTACCCTTTTCCTCATTTCAACTGTGGTAATTGCCTTCATCTACCGCAAAGAATTTAGCAAGAAAAATGTCTCCATCACCGACACTTTCATTAAGGGATCGGAAGACCTCTTGAGTGTCGCCGTAATCATCGCCGTGGCAGCTGGCGTTGCTATTGTCATGCGCGCCGGTGGTATCGAAGATACCATTATTCACTGGGGTGAAAAAGGCCTCACCAATTTCAATGGTGGTCTTGTCGGCGTCTTGGCTTACATTTTCTACCTCCCACTTTCCTTCATTATCCCATCCTCCTCTGGCCTCGCTGCGGCTTCCATGCCAATCATTGCGCCAGTCTCTGAGCTCGTAGGTAGCAACAAAGAAACCATGGTGGTAGCTTTTGCTAATGCTAATGGTTTACTTAACATGTTTGCCCCTACCATCGCCTCATTAATGGCTGGACTTACCCTATCCGGTGTATCTTACAAAACCTGGATTAAGCGTGTGACTCCACTTATGGTAATCTTCGCTATTATTAGCTTAGTCGCCGTCTTCGTTATGGGGATGATTTAATTATGGCCAAAATCGTCGTCGCTCTCGGAGGTAATGCTTTAAGCCGTGATGGCAAAGCAACCGCCAAAGATCAACTCGAAGTCGCCAACCAGACCGCCAAGGAGCTTGCCAAGCTCGTGGCGGCTGGCCACCAGCTCGTCATCGTTCACGGTAATGGACCACAAATCGGTAATATTATCCTCCACGAAGAGGCTATCAACACCGAAAAAACCCCAACCATGCCAATCGACGTAGCTGGCGCGATGTCGCAAGGTCAAATTGGCTATTGGTTACAGAATGCCATGCGCAATCAGCTCGAATCGGAAGGGATCAAAAAGCCAATTGCAGCTATCGTGACTCAGGTTTTGGTTTCTAAAGACGATCCAGCTTTTAAGAATCCGAGCAAGCCAATCGGGCCATTTTACACCGAGGAAGAAGCCAAAAAACTCAGTAAAGAGCGTCATTTCACCGTCAAGGAAGACGCCGGCCGTGGCTGGCGTAAGGTCGTCCCTTCACCAATGCCACTTTCGATTATTGAATCGGAACTCGTCGAAATCGCCCTCGGCAATGGTGCCATTATCGTGGCCGGTGGTGGTGGCGGTATCCCCGTTTATTACGACGAATACGGACGTCTAGTTGGCCTCGAAGCTGTCATCGATAAGGATTTCGCCGCCGAAAAACTCGCCGAAACTATCGATGCCGATATTCTTCTAATTCTCACCGCCGTCGAAAACGTCAAGATTAACTTCAAGAAAGAAAATGAAGAAAATCTCAAAACTCTCACCGCTGACGAGGCCTTTAAATATATCGCCAAGGGTGAATTTGCCGCCGGTAGCATGTTGCCAAAAATCGAGGCTGGCATTAGCTTCGTTTCCAGTGGCAAAAATCGTACCTGTATTATCACCAATCCAGAAAACGCCATCAATGCCATTAACGGCAAGACTGGCACCAAGATTATCGGTGACTAAAGAAACGAGTTTAAGTTAAGTCTTCACAGAAAATAGGGCTAATTCCGGCTCTATTTTTTTGACTTTTTAGGTTAAAAATGCTATAATATAGATGTCGTTACAGTGTTTCTATCAGGAGGGGATTATATGAACAAAACATTAACGAAGTATTTTGGCAAAACCTCGCTTATGAGGATATGGCACGCCAATATTGATGATTTCACAGAGATACCGGAAGGTCAGAGATTAAAACTGTATGCGATTTGCGAAAATCGCCCAGACAATCTCGAAGAAGTGTATAACTTCTTTGACCTACCGGACCCCCTATTTCGTAGTATTCACGACGAAGTAGGTACGGAGAATGGAGAAAAGCAATATCTCTATCCGTTCATCCAGGGCGCCGCTATTCCAGATCATATCGAAGAAGTGGTGGGTCCCATCGGTACCCAAACTTCCAAGTATCATCAGGAAAGTCTGAAAGACCACATCGCCTTGGTTGCAAAAAACCTATTCGATGCTGGCCTCAGTGGCACATTAGCCGTTCAGTTAGCGGTGATGCATGATTTGGGTAAGAAATATACTTCCGCCACCAATAAGGTCGGACAAGTATGTTTCTATAATCATGCAGCCATCTCTGCCCTGATTGCGAAATACTGGCTACGCGGAACCAACAGTCAGACTACGGTTAAGCACATTGTGGCAACGATTTATGCCCACATGCTACCTTATACCGATTGGCAGCGCGCTACCGATTTTAAAACCGGATTATACAGAGATTTTCGTCATGAATTCGAGCTTCAGCTCAAGGATTTCTATGACGGACACCCTGGTGACATTCAGCGTACTATGGAATTGATTGATCTTCTCGCCAAATGCGATGAAGGCATTCAGGAAATTACTCCAGAGTACGAGCAGAAAATCGTCAGCGGTCGCGAGATTATTCATCAATTTCGCCACGGTGCCTAATTAGTTCTTTAGAAAAGCCACCAGAATATCGGTGGTTTTTTCTTGCTTCCACAATAGAAGCCTTTATGGCACACATCGGTGGTTTTTTCTTGTCTCATCACAGAATTCTTCTGGTATTTTTTCCTAGTATTTTTTAAAGAAATATGTTAAAATATACCCGTTACGCGCTCTAATTAGGAGTAAATATATTATGGCAAAAAAAGTAATTGGTAACTTAAAGTTACGCATCCCTGGTGGTAAGGCCACCGCAGGTCCTCCAGTTGGTTCAACCTTGGGTCAATGGGGCCTAAACATGATGGATTTCATTAATCCATTCAACGACAAAACCAAAGAATTCGCTGGCAAGAACGTCATCGTTCACATCCGCGTTTTCGATGATCGCACTTTCGATTGGGTTTGTCTCGGTCAACCAGTTGACGATTTAATTCGTGAAGAATTAAAACTTCAAAAAGGTTCTGGTCGTCCAAACACCGAAAAAGTTGGTTCCATCACCCGTGAACAACTTGAGAAAATCGCTAACATCAAGATGAAGCAAATGAACGCTGTCGATCTTGAAGGTGCTATCAAGACCGTCGCTGGTACTGCCCGCTCTATGGGTGTCACTATCGCCGAATAATTGATTAAAATTAATTAACCGTGGGAGAGTTCGCTCGTTATTACCACAGAAAGAAATCAAATGTCAGAAGAACAAATCAAATCTACTGAAGAATTAAATCAAACTCCAGTCGAAACTGTCGAGGCCGAAGAGAAATTTGCCAAATCTGGTAAAAAATCTAAGAAGCACATCGAAGAAGTTAAGGCTGAAGAAGAGCGCAAAGCTCGTGCCGAAGAGCACAAGCAAGAAGCCCTAGAAGAGAAGTCAAAGGGTGCCAAGCCAGTTACTCGTTCAATTCTTGAACGCCGTGGTAAAAAATACCAAGCCGCTTACAAGAATATCGACAAGACCAAGGCCTACAGCCTCACCGATGCTATCAAGCTTGCCGTCGAAACCAACCCAGCTAAATTTGACGCTACCGTCGAAATTCACGCTCGTCTCGGTGTCGACCCACGCCAAGCCGACCAAAACATTCGCACCACCATCGTTCTTCCAAACGGTAATGGTAAGACTGTTCGCGTCGCTGTCTTCGCCCCAGAAGATGAATGCAAAAAAGCTAAGGCCGCTGGTGCTGACATCGCCGAAGATGCCGAATTTATCAAGCAACTTGAAAAGGGAATTATCAATTTCGACGTTCTCATTTCTACCCCAGCTTACATGCCAAAACTTGGTAAGTTCGCTCGTTTGCTCGGTCCTAAGGGTTTGATGCCAAATCCAAAGGCTGGTACCGTCACCCTCGATATCGAGAAGGCCGTGAAAGAATCTAAGGCTGGTAAGGTCGAATATCGTGTCGACAAGCAAGCCATCGTTCACATCGGCGTCGGTAAAACCAACTTCACCCTCGATCAATTGAACGAAAATGCTACCGTGTTCATGGACTCTTTGAAGTCAATGAAACCAGCTTCTATCAAAGGTCAATACATTAAGAGCATCTTTATTTCTACTACTATGGGTCCTTCCATTGCTGTAGAAAATATCTACAACTAAGCTCTTAATCTCTCTAAAATAAGCACCACTAATCCGGTGCTTATTTTTATTAAATTTTACATCATTTTTCTTCCGCCATTTTATTCCATTTATGCTAAACTCGAAGTAGATGTATTAACATAGATTTATCTATTAGGACTAGATAAATAACATAAATGGGAGAGAAAAAACCGTGTCAAAGCGAGGAATTAGACATGCCATCAGTGGTAGGTCGGTTTTTAATATATTATCAATCTTTTTAGTCAGCACTTTATTTTGCTTGCTTCATTACGAAAGTACCCATGCCTCAACTGCTTCACTTGGCATGCCTGGCGAGGTTAAAGTCGAAACCGATTTTTCAACTGGAAATAGAATGGAGTTTTCCAAATCCATCAATATTACCGTTAATACCAATAGCCCATTAGGGTACAAATTACTTTTTAGTAGCGACAGCGAAGATAGTTCACTAGTGAGTAATGACCCAAAGAACAATTACACTATTCCTTCCGTCTATGGTTCTGATCATGTACTTTCTAGAGATATGCATAACCAGTACGGTTATAACGTCAAAGACACCGACGACCAAATTTACCAACAAATCCCAAGCCTCAGTAGTCCGCTCAAAATCAAGCAAGTCAAAGATCCACTTACTGCCGCCGATACTATAAAATTCAACCTCGGCTTCGAACTCGAATCTTCCGCTCAGCCTGGCGAATATCACCGCAATCTCGTTTTCACTCTCCTAGCCGAAGATCAAGCTTCTATCCAATTAGTTGATGGTATCGAAATTAATAAGGCTATCAAAAAAGCTGTCGGCATCACCGACACCAGCTATCTCGATAATCCGCTTACCACCACCCCAGACGATCCATGGCCAGAGGTTAATATTACCGTAGGTAGAAATAAATGTAGTGATAATATCACCAAAGAACGCACCTCGGTTATCTCTCTGCCAGATTCCGACGCCGAAGTTTATCTCGGTGGCTATCGTAGTAGCTGGGATAATATCTGCATTTGGAGTAATGCCACGGAATTAGTTTTTCCAGAGGACCTCTCTTATATGTATGCTGGACTTGGTGGAATAGATAGTAGTGTGAATTTTAATTTTGCCGATGGTCGCAGCAAATCTACACTCAATTTTAAGAAAGTCAAAAATCTCGACCATCTATTTCAGAATACTATTGGATATAACAATGGCTCCTTCGAGGCCTCCAGTCTCTTTGAATATCTCAAAGATTCCCCGATCGAAAGCGCCGAATCTATCTTCGAAAATTCCACAGTCCAAGCTGTTGAGAAATTCACCAATGTAGCAAATCGCGCTAAAAATCTCGCCTATGCTTTTCGCAATACAAAATCTTTGGGTCAGGTTAATTTTTCCGATTGGACTATCGGTGAAGCCGAAAACACTCAATCTATGTTTGAAGGTAGTGGTATCGGTCAAGCTATCCTAAGCAACGCTACTTTCGCCAAAACCAAAAATACCGAAAAAATGTTTAAAGACACTCAAAGCTCTTCGAGTATTCAGCTGCCAAAGGCCGTTTTTGATGAAACCACGAATACTAATAGTATGTTCATGAACAGCACATCGGTCAAAATTCTTCTGCCCCTAGCAACTTTTGCCAAATCCACTGACGCAGGCTCCATGTTTGAAAAAATACCATTAACCGAATTTGATCTCTCTAGTGCCACCCTTGCTAGTGCTACCAATTTTAATAACTTCTTCAAAGAGAGTGGCTACTACACTCTGGCTGTCAATTTACCGAAATTATCCCTCGCCTCCGCGGAAAATCTTTCTAGTATGTTCCAAAAATCTGAAATCGGTAAACTCACTCTCAATGAAGCATCCATGGGCGGCAATCACATTACTGATATGTCGAGCATGTTTCAAGATTGCGCCAGTCTCGAGGAAATTGATCTTCACAATATCACCACTGGACCACTAGAAAATATCGCCAGTATGTTTAAGCACCTTCCATATATTAAAAAAATCGTTCTACCAAGTATCTTTAACACCGCGAATGTTACAGACTTTAGTTCATTTCTCTCTGATAGTATTAAGCTCGCCACTTTAGAAAACGGCGATAAAATTAAACTAACCAGCGCCACCAATACTAGCCACATGTTCTATAATTTACCCTCACTCGATCTCAAAGATTTTATCGAACATATCGAATCTGAAAACATCACCGATGCATCATACATGTTCTATCGAACCAAGTCTAGTCAGAATATTATTTTTCCTATCACCTTTAAAACTCACAATATTTCCAATATGCAAGGTATGTTCAACGGGTTCATGACTCCTTCACTCGATATTTCTAATATGAGCTTTGATAGTGCCACTACCATGGAAGAAATGCTGAGTGGAATAACTATCGATAGTAATGAGATAAGCCTAAATGACTACAACTACTCCGCCAAACAAATTATTTGGCCAACTGGCACTATTAATGCGCCAAATCTCACCTCACTGCGCGGCCTCTATAAAGGACATCACTATTTAACTCAAGCTATTTTTCCAAAATTAAACACCACGGTTCTTACTGACCTTAGCTTCATCTTTAGTAACTTTACCAATTCACTCACCAAGCTGGATCTCACCGGACTTGATACTTCACATGTTGAAACTGTCGAAAGTATGTTCGCTGGTACTCAATTTACTCTAAACGTCCCAACCAAAATTTCCTTCGACACCTCTAGTGTTCGCAATATGCATAATATGTTTTACTATGCTAGGTCCAGTGACGGACTGTTAGATCTCAGTGACCTTGATGTTTCCAATGTCACCGATATGTCTAATCTTATATATTACACCTGGCTAGTCACCGTCGACCTTACTGGCTGGGATACTAGAAATGTCACCGATATGACTGAAATGTTCTATGACAGTAACTACATTACGACCATCTATGCTTCCGAAAGTTTTGTCACTACCAATGTCACAAAGTCAGATAGAATCTTCTATATGGATTATGGTGGGGCTTTCGTTGGCGGTAACGGCACAGCCTTTACTGGAAGCGAAGATATCACTTACGCTCGCATCGATAAACCAGGTAAGCCAGGGTTCTTTACCAAAAAATAAACATCCAAAACCTCCAATTTTCCTCTTCCACTCATTATTCCATTTATGCTAAAATAGTAGTGTTAAGAATAAGCTTATGCTAGCTATAAGCTAGACAAGCTAATAAATTGGAGGTTTAAGTGACCAAACTGCGAACTCACGGAAACGTTTTTTGTGAGATATGTCGAAAGCTAGCACTCGCCACTTTTGTTGGTATCTTTTTCCTCATCTCCTACACTCAGAACACTTTTGCCGATTCTGCCTCCATTACCGTGCCAAGCAGTGTCAGTATTTCTGTCGACACTAATCTTCAGGCACGTACCGAAGTGACAAAAACTATCGATATGAGCGTCAATACCGACAGCCCGACCGGCTATAAACTTTTCCTCAGCAGCGATAGCGCCGAGACCAGTCTCGTCAGTGCTAATGGTAATCCTTTCAAAATTAATTCCACCTCTGGTACCAATAATGATTTAGCCACTGAGATGAATAATCAATACGGTTATAATACTGAGACCACCGATAATAAACGCTATAGTTACATCCCAAATCTTAGCAACCCAGTCAAGATTCGTTCCTCTTTCACTCAGCTCACCGCCGCGGATAATTTCAAGTTCAACCTAGGTTTTGCTTTACGCAATAATATCCCGGCTGACACCTATCAACGTAAACTTATTTTTACCCTAATCTCCGAAGGGGAAGCGAACGCTACATTAGTTAATGGCCCTGAACTCAATAAGGCCCTCAAAAAAGCTCTCGGTATCACCGATCAAAGTTATTTTGATGACCCGCTCAAGCAAATTTCCGCCGCTGGCACTTTTTATCCAGATTTTAATATCGAAATTGGCAAAAATAAATGTCATGAAAATATTACGCCTGCACGCACCACCCTAATTTCTACTCCCGATTCTGATGTGCCGGTCTATCTTGGTGGATATCGCAGTTCTTGGGATAAATTCTGCATCTGGTCCCCAGCCACCAAGGTTGTATTTCCAGAAGACATTTCCTACATGTTTGCTGGCCTCACTGGCACCACCGAAGAGATGGGTTTCACTTTCCGCGATGATCGCGACATCAATATGCTTGATTTTTCCAAAATTAAAAATGCTTCTCACCTATTCCAAAAAACTCTCGGTTATTACGGTAATAAATTCAAAGCCGATGGCTTCACCAAATATCTCAGCCGCGCTGAAGTCGAAAATATCGAATCACTCTACGAAGATTCCGGCATTGCCGCCATCGTTGACACCTCTTTTATGTCTAAGGCTAAGAATATCGCCAATGTTTTCAAGAACGCCAAATATCTCGAGTCCGCCGACCTTTCCACTTGGACTATTTCTGATATGGAAGATGCCTCTTCAATTTTTGAGGGTTCCATGCTTAAAAATATCGACCTCAGTAATTCCACCTTCGAAAACACTGAAAATACCCGAAATATGTTCAAGAATTCCGCCGCTACTACGATTAATCTCAGTAAAGCCACTTTCAACAATGTCGAAAATGCCAGTGGTATGTTCGAAAATGCTAGAGCCTCCACCATTTCCATGCCTGAAGCGACTTTCGCTAAGACCACCGATTTTTCCAATATGTTCAAGGGTGCCACTAGTGCTAGCAGTATCGATCTTTCCAAAATCACCTTCTCCGCTGCCACCAATCTTTCTGGCATGTTCCAAGACACTTCGGCCGAACAACTAGTTTTAAATAACACTAACCTTGCCGGCAATAATATTACCGATATGTCTTTCATGTTTAAAAACAGTAAGGTCAAAAATATCGATCTCGGCAGCATGCAAACTGGCCCACTCACCTCGATTGTGGGTATGTTTAAAAATACTAATAATCTCGAAACTATTACTCTCCCTTCTGTCTTCAATACTTCAAATATTACCGATATGAGCTCGCTCTTCGAGAATAACATCAAGCTAAATACTATCAATAATTTAGCCAACCTCGACACTACCAATGTTCGAAATATGAGCCGTATGTTTGCCAGTGATTTTTATCTCCCGATGCAAAACATCATTCCAAATCTTCGCGCCAATAAGGTTGAAGATACCTCATATATGTTCTACGGTACGCGTGCCACTAGTCCGGTTACTTTCCCAGCTACCTTTAATACTGAAAATCTCACCGATATGAGCTATATGTTCGTAGGTTTCACTGTGCCAAGCCTTGATATCTCCAATTTCAAGCTCGGTAATGTCACCACTATGGAAGGCACCTTCAGTTCTGAGTCGAAAACCACCGCGGTTGGTCCAATCACTTGGCCATCTGGGCAAATTAATATGCCACGCCTCACTACCATGCGCGCTCTTTTTAAATTTAATACCGCACAAAATCAAATTGTCTTACCGACCTTCAAGACCCCAGCCCTCACCGACACTAGCTATATGTTCTACGGCATCGGCAAAATCGACAAAATCGATAATATCAATAGCCTCGATACCGCCAATGTCACCACCATGGAAGGTATGTTTGCATACAATGACACCAGTCTGATGAAAGGCGAAAATGTTAAATTTGAATTTAACACTGGCAAGGTCAAGAATATGAACTTAATGTTTAAGAATTCTTATGTCAACTATCTCGACCTCAGCTCCTTCGATACTAGAAGTTTAGTTACCGCCGTCAGTACCTTCGACTACACCTGGATCAAAATTCTCGACCTCACCAACTGGGATACTCGCAACCTTGAAGATGTCACCTCAATGTTTAGTGGCTCTACCTGGCTCGTAACTATCTATGCCTCTGAAAGTTTCGTCACCACCAAGGTTACCGCCTCTAATGATATCTTCTATAGCGTCACCTACGATCTCGGTTCTGGAGCTATCGGAAATAGCATCACCTATGCTCGCATCGGTGCCCCAGGCGCACCAGGTGCCTTTACTAAGAAAACATAAGCTAAAATACCCCATAACATCTGGGGTATTTTCTTATTTTCTGTAGAAATATGTAACAAAAATCAACTATTCACTCATCATTCAGGAGTTAGCCATAAAAAACATCAACTATTCACTCATTCTTAAAAAATAAGCCATAAAAAATATCCCACCAATGTGGGATATTTTTGATAAATTCGTAAACTTCAGAGTTTTAATTAAGCTAATTCGATGACAGCACCAGCTTCTTCGAGAGTTTTCTTCAAAGCTTCAGCTTCGTCTTTCTTAACGTTTTCTTTTACGGTTGAAGGAGCACCATCAACGAGGGCTTTAGCTTCACCAAGACCAAGACCGGTAGCTTCTTTAACAGCCTTGATAACAGCGATCTTCTGAGCGCCAGCGTCTTTAAGAACGACGTTAAATTCAGATTTGCCTTCTTCTTCGGCAGCAGCGGCAGGAGCAGCAGCAACAGCAACAGCGGCAGCAGCTGGTTCGATACCGTATTCATCTTTGAGAGTATTTTTGAGTTCGTTTACTTCAAGAACAGTAAGATTTACTAATTCTTCAGCAAGTTTTTTAATATCAGCCATATTAGACCTTTCGAAAAATTAAATTTGTTATTAATAGTACACTTGTTACTTGTTTTCTAAGCCAGAAACAATTCCGGAAAGACCACCAGCGAGAGCTGAGATGGAATCGTTGACTGGGGAAAGCAATTGAGCCACCACCTGGGCGACCAATTCGTTCTTGGAAGGAAGAGATGCAAGAGCATTGATCTCTGCAGTATCCAAGGCGTTGCCAGTTTCAGAAAAACCACCCAAAAGCTCGAAAGCTTTGTGGGTCTTACCAAACTCTGCCAAAATTTTAGCAGGAGCGATTTCGTCGGTATCAGAAATAGCATAAACTAATTGACCAGTGAGGTGAGTAGTGTCGGTGTCTTTGTAGACAGCGATTTCATTCATCGCAACACGAACCAAGCGGTTCTTTACGATTTTGATTTTCACACCCTGCTCACGAGCACTGTGACGCAACTCTTCGAGTTCAGCCACAGACAAACCTTGATAGTTTGCATAAGCGGTAAGTTTAGCTTCTGATAAAAGCTTAGTTAAATCTGCAACCAATGTATTCTTTTTATCTTTAGAAATTGCCATAAAAAGTTCCCTTGATTGTTAAATTTTTTATTAAAAAGTTTACGAATTTTTAATTTTCGTTACCAGAAAAATTAATTAGAAGATTTTCCTCGGTGACTTTATTAAGATTACTCCGTCACTGTCTTTGGTAACTTCCTACATTATATCAGAGAGAAGGGAAAAATGCAAACCACTGCCACTGATTTTATTCGTGATGATATTTTCCACCATGTAAAATTTCTTGTGTGCGATAGATCTGTTCCACCAGCATCACTCGCATTAGTTGGTGGGGGAAGACCAAATTCGAAAAACTCCAGACCACATCAGATTTTTTCCTCACTTCTTCTGTCACACCATACGCCCCACCGATAATTAAGACAATTTCTTTCCCAAAATTAAACTCGCGTGACATAATTTCCGCAATTTGACCATTCTTGAAATTTACTCCACGCTCATCCAAAAGTATTACGTACTCTCGCCACGTGAACGGCCAGTTAGCTAGATACTCATCAAGTTTTTTCTCTTCCAAAAACTGCCACTTGACATCAAACGGCTTCTTTAAGCGCTTTTCATATTCCGAAATCATGCTCACAATCTCTGGAATATGCTTCTTGCCACCAGCTATAATTTTAATCATAATTCTATCATAAACGATTTTTCCAAAAATAGCATTTTTTAACATAATTTCTCCATAAAGTCCACTAATTTTAACCTTATCTTTCTTGACATTTTCCTAAAAAGGCCGTACGATTAGAGTGATATTTATTAAACAGACAGGATGCGAGGTGATGTCTGAATTACCAGAAAAACAAATAAAACGACTCCGTTCTCTTATTCAAGAAGCAGAAACTAATTTGGCCGCCGCCAAAGAACTTTTGATTTCAATGCTCGGAGACGGGGAAACCATTACTACTCCGAGAGAAGTAGTTATTAGTAATAACGAAGGCAAGATTATCGAAGGTGTCTTTGACGGCCAAATTATGATTGACCAAGACGGTAAGAATTACCCAGTTCCAGCCAACTACGCCAGTAAGTCCAAGCTTGTCGAAGGCGACATTATGAAGCTCACTATTACGAAGGAAGGTAAATTCCTTTACAAGCAAATCGGACCAGTCGAACGTAAGACCGTGATCGGTACTTTGATTCGCCATGACGACAAATATTTTGTCGAAGTTAATGGTCGCGAATACGAAATTCTTTATGCATCGGTAACCTATTTCCGTCTCAAAGAAGGTTCTCAGGTTTCAGTAGTCATTCCAGCGAACAACGATGACGCCAATTGGGCTGCCGTCGAGGCGTCGCTCTAAATATGACGAAAGCCCTCTATCGTAAGTATCGTCCACTTAAGCTCGCAGACGTTGTCGGTCAAGACGATACTATTCGTCAGTTACAAACTCAACTCACTAATCAAAAAATTTCTCATGGCTATCTTTTCGTCGGCGCCAGAGGCTGCGGCAAAACTTCGGTAGCCCGTATTTTTGCTCACGAGATTAATCATTTCGATTATCAACTGGAAGATAATTATGTCGACATTATCGAAATTGATGCCGCCGTATTTACTATGGTCGAAAATATCCGTGAATTACGCGACAAAGCCATGCTCGCCCCGACCACCGGCAAATACAAGGTCTACATTATCGACGAAATTCATATGCTCTCGAAAAATGCCTTTAATGCGCTTCTAAAAATTCTCGAAGAACCACCAGAGCATATTGTTTTTATTTTTGCCACTACTAACCCAGAAAAAATTCCCGCCACCATTCTTTCGCGCGTACAGATTTTCCATTTTAAGCTAGCCGATAAATCTATCATGCAACCATTCCTCGAAAATATTTGTCAAAAAGAGGGAATCAACATCGAAAAAGACGCTCTTTCATTACTCATCGAACAGGGCGGCGGATCCTTCCGTGATTCTTTATCAATTCTCGATCAATTAAGTAATCTTCACGCCGATAAGTCCACTCTGATTACCACTGAAGAAGTTTCTTCTGCCTTGGGTGTACCTAAACAAGTTCTAATTCAAGAATTACTAGCAAATTATGAGCAAGAAAATGTTGATCAAATTCGCAGTCTCGTCGAAGAACTCATCAATCAAGGCAACAAAGCCGAGGGAATTGCCACCAGCCTCATTAAGGCCATCGTCCAAAACCCCACCGCCAAAAATCTTCACCTCATCGAAAAGCTTTATACCGTCAATGGTGAGTTTGCCAGCGCCAAACTCATTGTCGCTCTAATTTTAGATCACTTTAAAGCTACACCGATTACCATTTCCGCCCCTTCAACTCCACAAATTCAGGCCACAAATCCAGAAGTAAATACCCCAGCGCCAGAAGTAATAAACACGCAAGAGACCACGGAATCTCCTATCGCCGAACCGGCAGCGCCAGCGACTCCAGTGACCTCAGAGGAACCCGCTAAGCCTTCGATCAATCCAGAAATCCGCGAACGCTTAGTAAAGATTTCCAAGTCCAAACTTACTGAAAAAATCCAAGAACGTGCAGAGATTCAGAATCAGCAAGTTCAAGCCGAAGCTATGACGATTCCAGAGGCCGTGGTCTCTGGTTCTGGTGATTTTAGCGCCAAAGGTTTTCTCGAAAACATCAAAAATATCGCCGAAACTCTCTTCGTCCCACTTAACAAATCTTATTTTGCTTACAAAACCGATCACCTAGAAATTTATCCTAGTGCCAAGGTTTGGTTTAATATTCTAAACAGCAAAAATAATCTTGAAGTCCTAAAAACCGCTATCAATGGTCTCAATATTACTATTATGAACCCCGACGAACATAAAACCCCCAGTACCGCTGTCGATTTTAATCAATTTAGTGCCGGAAAATTGGAAGCTACACCAAAAACTGACGACGCCTCACTTAGCGCGATTTCTGATATAATGGGTAACATACAAGAACTTGAAGATAGTCCATTCTAGGAGGTAATATGGCGGAATCAACTCAACCAAGGTCGCGAAAATCGACCATTTCTCAAAATGACCCTAGCCTTTTTAGCGGTAAAGTTCCACCTCAGAATATTGAAGCTGAAAAATCTCTCCTTGGTTCCATTCTGCTCGACAGTACCACCTTTCCAGACATTCTTGAAAAACTTAAACCTATTGATTTTTATCACCAAATTCATGGACATATTTACCGCGCCATGATGAATCTGTATGAACGTAGTCAACCAATCGACCTCGTCACTTTGACTTCCGAGCTTAAGTCCCTAAAACTTCTCAAGGAAGTCGGTGGTGCGACCTATATTTCTAACCTCACTATGGTCGTGCCAACCGCCGCCAATGCGCTTTCCTATGCCAATCTCGTAGAACAAGCTTCGATTCGTCGCCGCCTCATTAAAGCCGGTACTGAAATTGCTACCAAGGCTTACGATTCCGCCAATGAAGTTAATGCCATGCTGGGACAAGCTGAAAAAGAACTTTTTGCGGTTTCTGATAGTAATACAAAAACCGATTACACCGCACTTTCCGACCTTCTAGTCGACGCTTATGACCGTATGGAAATGCTCAGCAAAAATAAAGGCGCTCTCCGTGGCCTTAAGACTGGTTTTCGTGATCTTGACAATAAAACCGCCGGCCTCCAAAAAGGCGACTTAATTATTATCGGCGCGCGTCCAGCCATGGGTAAAACCACTTTTGCTCAAAACCTGGCCTACAATGTCGCCGGCATTAATAAATGTGGTGTCCTTTTCTTTTCTATGGAGATGGCAAAAAATGAAATTGTCGATCGTATTATCTCCACTACCTCTAATGTTGACTCTTGGCGCATCCGTACTGGTAATATCTCCAACGATGACTTCGCTAAAATTGGTGATGCCCTTGGCGAAATGGGTGAAATTCCACTTTATCTAGATGATACTAGCTCCATGACTATTCTCGAGCTTCGCAATAAAGCTCGTCGCGCCCATCACGATCACAATATTGGCTTAATTATCGTCGACTACCTCCAGTTGATTACTGGTTCCGACCGCTATGCCGGTAACCGTGTGCAAGAGGTGACGGAAATTTCTCGTGGCCTGAAGATTCTCGCCCGTGAACTTGAAATTCCAGTGATTGCTCTAGCCCAGCTCTCTCGTGGTGTCACCGGCCGTGATGACCCAAGACCAGTACTTTCCGACCTTCGTGAATCTGGTTCCATCGAGCAGGACGCCGACCTTGTAATGTTCCTGCACCGTGTCGATTATTATCACCAAGAAGAAGGCTACGAGCCAACTAATATCACTGAGCTTCTCGTGGCCAAACACCGTCATGGTGCCATCGGTAAGATTGAACTTTATTTCCACCCAGAATTGCTTCGCTTTATGAATCTCGACAAAACCCGCGAATAAATCTGCAAATTTGCTATAATAGAAACGTGGGTAAACTCAATCCAAACAAATACTTCTTATTTCGCCATCGTTTCAAACTTGGCTACTTACTACTTGGATTAATTTTTACGGGTTTACTTTTCTTTTTACCGCTCGTCACCCCGAACGGCCTCTCGAATGACGAATTTAATTTCACCACCAAAACCTTTGAATTGAATCGCCACACGATTTTTCGCGAGGTAATTGTCGACCTACCTTATCATTTACTCCAAAAGGGAATCTTTAAAATTCTTGGTGTTTCACCATATACCATTATGCTTCCTAGTGTAATCATTGGGGCAATTACCTGTATTTTGATTATTCTTTTGCTTAACCGCTGGTTCAAAAACAACACCGCCATCATGGCCAGCATCATCACCGTGCTTTCTTCCAGCTTTCTCTTTATCTCTGGTAGTGGCACCGCCTTAATCATGATTTTATTCTGGACCACACTTTTGCTTTGGCTCGGCTCCAAAGTCCAAGGCGAAAACAGGCCAAAGGCCAGCTGGTGCTTCCTCTTTGGTATTTTTATGTGTCTAAGTATTTTTACTCCATACATGCTCTACCTAGATTTCTTTATTTTAATCTACGTTTTTGTCCATCCACATCTACGTTTTACTCTGAAAAATCTGCCGAAAATTCCGCTCGGGATTTTCAGTCTAATGGTGATTTCCGCAGTGACCATATTAATTTTGCGCGGGCTAAAACACCCAGAAATTTTCACCGAATTACTCCTCATGCCGAATTTTTCTTTTACCAATTACTTCCATAACCTCGGAAACGCTGTACGGGTAGCAATCACCTGGAACGGGTTAGTTGAAAGTACTTTTCTCGCTCCGCTTTACGGCCTACCGGCCATTACTCTAGCCATTATTGGCTTCATCTCGACCTTCAAGGGCTTCTTTGCCTCACGAAATTCTATGGCCTTTTTACTTACAATTTTTACCTTATTAATTTCTGGTCTCAACCCGCAAATGACTATTCTCTTCATCCTGCCCCTAGCAATCCTAGTCGCGCACGGCATGAAATACATTCTACACAAATGGTCTAGTATCTTCCCATATAACCCTTACGCCAAAGTCATCGGCGTGCTACCAATCGGCCTTTTTATGCTCATCGTTATCGTTTCTGACCTCAACCATTTTATCTATGGCTACCGCTATAGTGCGCCAGTCGCCAACCAGTTTACTAATGACCTAAGGTTACTTGAACGTTACCACGAAAATCACCTACTTTATTTGCCAGAAAATCAAGAAAATCGTAACTTCTATGTCCATTTAGCTAATTCCTACACCTTATTTAATAAGACACCAAAATATCAGTACATCACTAACCTCAGTCAGAATACAGAAAAACATAGTTTGATTAGTTTCCAAAAAATCACTGATACCAAAAATTACGAACTCGAACACATCGTTACCAACGAAAAATCTCAAAACGCCGACCGTCTCTATCTTTATAAATCTAAGTAAGAGATGTTATAATAAATATTAATTAAGAATAGAGAATAATAGGAGAAATTATGGGTGCTACCTTTGACCAGATGAAAATGCTTAATGAACTTCGTAAAGCACAAAAAGATCTCAAAAATGAAATTGTAGAAGTAGAAGCTGGCGACGGTGCCGTCGTAGTACAGATTACTGGTGAACTGAAAGTGAAAAAAGTTACCATCGACCCAGAACGTGTCGATCTCGAAGACATCGCCGAACTCGAACGTTGGATTGAAAACTGCTTCCGTGATGGTTACGCTAAAGCCCAAGAAATTGCTGCCGACAAAATGAAACCTTTGATGGGTCAACTTGGTAATCTAGGACTTGGCGCTTAATGCTCCCTAGAGCACTCACTGATACTATCGACGCGCTAGGTAAACTGCCAGGCGTAGGGAATAAAACCGCCGAACGCTATGCGACCTATCTTTTTCGCAGCGATTGTAAAATCTCTGAACATCTCATTAACGCTTTGAGTAATTTACACGAACAAGTCAAAACCTGTCCAATTACTTTTGCTTTAATCAACGCCGACGAAGAGACTTCGCCACTTTATGACGCTCCAGACCGCGATAAAACCACCATTCTTGTAGTTGAAGAACCACTTGATATTTACGCTTTTGAACAAACCAAGGAATATCATGGCACCTATCATGTTCTTGGTGGTGCTATTTCGCCGATTGACGGTATCACCCCAGAAGTTTTACATATCAAAGAATTGATTTCTCGCGTCGAAAATGACGCAGTCAAAGAAATTATTATCGCCACCAATCCGAGCGTAGAAGGGGAAAGTACGGCTCTGCTTTTACAAAAAATGCTTTCGGAAAAATATCCCGAGCTTATCATCACGCGTCTAGCCCGCGGCCTTCCACTCGGCGTTGATTTATCTTTTGCTGATCAAATCACTTTAAGCGCCGCCTTAAATAATCGCACTAATCTCTAATTTATTTAAACACCACATTCAATATCTGCGCTAATCTCGAATGTCCATTATAACCATTTTTCCTCTCTGTTTTTGTGTTATAATCTATCTATTAGCATAAGAGGATTTCATGGATATTACCACACTTATTTTACTCATCGTTTCGGTCGCCAACCTAATCATTTTGTTTATCGTTTTTTCGAAAACCAATCAGAAAAACACCGATCTGCCAGAACTTAAAAACCGCATTGCCACTCTTCAGGATCAAACTACGCAAACTTTTGCCAATATGAACGAGCGTATGATTCGTATCGAAACCAATGTCGATCGCGTCACTAAAGATATTGGCACTAACTTCCGCGAAAATCGCAAAGAAATCTCCGATAATTTTGGCTTAGTTCAAAAAACTCTCGATACTCGTGTCCGTGAACTTCAAGACCATAATACCAAGAAACTCGAAGAGATGCGTCAAACTGTCGACGAAAAACTCCAGGCTTCAGTCGAAAAACGCTTTAATGAAAGCTTCAAGACTATTTCCACCCAGCTTACCCAGGTCTATCAAGGTCTCGGCGAAATGAAAACTCTCGCTAACGGCGTCGGTGATCTAAAAAAGGTCATGGAAGGCGTCAAGACCCGCGGTATTTATGGCGAAGTTCAACTCGGAAACATCATTAGTGATACCTTAAGCTCAGACCAGTATTGTGAAAATATCGCTACTAAAAAAGGCTCGAGTGATCGTGTCGAGTTTGCCGTCAAGATGCCTGGCAAAGATGAATCCACTCAAGTTTTCTTACCAATCGATAGCAAATTCCCAGTCGAGAATTACCAACGTCTAATTGCTGCCTATGAGCAGGGCGATAAAACTGAGATTCAGAAATTCCAAAAAGCCTTAGCTATCGATGTCAAAGAACAGGCCAAGAAAATTTCCACCAAATACATCGACCCACCACACACTACAGAATTCGCCATGATGTTCTTACCGACCGAATCGCTCTACGCTGAGATTCTCCGCATTCCTGGGCTCGACGATGAAATCCGTCAAAAATTCCATATCACCATCGCTTCACCAAGTACTCTACCGGTTATTCTTTCTGGCCTTCTCATGGGCTTCCGTACTCTCGCCATTGAAAAACGCAGTAGTGAAGTTTGGCAAATTCTGGGTGCCGTGAAAAGCCAATTTGGTAAATTTGGCGATCTCCTCGAAGCTACTAAAAAGAAACTTCAAGAATCTGCTAATAAAATCGATGCCGCCGCCACCACCTCCCGCGTCATTGAGCGTAAATTAAAAAACGTTGAATCCTTACCAAGTAGTGAAAGTCTTAAATTACTCGACGGGCTCGACGATCAAAACTTCGATGCCGAAGAAAAATAATTAACCTAAAAAATATAGTACTCATCGCACTATATTTTTTCATTTCACGTCTTTATTCTGCCAAAATCAGATTTGCCCGTTCAATCATCTCACTCGTTTCATCAGTGCGCACTACATAAACCGGCTTAGACTCATCTTTCGAAATCAAAGTATGGCGTTCTGGCATTTCACCAGTATTCTTCTCAGCATCAAGCTCAAAACCAAGATATTTCATCTTTTGAATCACCTGTCTACGCACATCATCCGAGCGTTCACCAATCGTTGCAGTAAAGACCAATGCATCGACACCACCCATCGAAGCAATCATCTGACTGATACAAGCCTGCAAGCGATAAATATAGAGGGAATAAGCGAATGAGCCCATCTTATCGCCTTCATCACGTAATTGAATTACCGTACGAAGATCATCCGATACTCCAGAAACACCGAGAAGGCCACACTGCTTATTTAGATAGCGCTCAAGTTCGACATCATCTTCAATTTTCAATGCGCGCTTCATTGCCAGTGCCGCCGCCACGTCCATTGAACCAGTACGCGTCGCCATCATTACCCCTTCAAGTGGTGTATAGCCCATCGTCGTATCGTGAGATTTACCCTTATAGACCGCCGTAATTGAAGCACCTGAGCCGATATGGCATACCACTAAACGCTCCGGAAGGATTTCATTTTGCTTCATGTAGCGTACTACCGACCCCACCGAAAGACCATGGAAGCCCCATTTTTTAATATCAAACTTTTCTGCTAATTTCTGGTCAATACAATAAGCCTTAGCCAGCTCTGGCCTGGAGTTATGGAAGTTTGAATCGGAAATTTCAATCACTGGCACCGAATCAAAACGTTTCTTTAATTCGATAATTTCATCCATTACCACAGGTACGTGAAGCGGTGCGCGAGTTCTTGCAATCTCTAGCTCTTTAAAACATTCTTTATCAACAATGTGGTCATTAGCAAAATAGGCGCCCGGAGCTACTACGCGTGCCAAAATCGCACTTAACTTCGAAACGCCACCTAAAAATTCTTCCTCGATTAAATTTTTTTCCAGATTTCCTGCCACCTCTGAGAGTGCCTTAAAATCCGTCACTACTTTCTTCTTCTGGTCACCAGATTTTAAAGTATAGACAATTTTCTTACCTTCAAATTCGAAATGTAAAGAACAAAGTTCTTTCATGCCTTTATAGAGCGCGTACTTACGTGAACTACTGCCCGGATTGGTAATTAAAATCAGTCTTTCCGATTCCATATTCTTTTATCTTCTCCTTTCTCTTAGTCTATCATAAAACCAAAGAGAAAACCTCAACTCTCACCTCTTTTATTTTTCTGTAATTAAAATCCAAAAGACGCCAGCACCCTCATAGTAATTAAAATCTAGAAAAATTGCTGGCACTCTTGCATTTTGAGTGCTAAATATATATAATTATGCTATGTCAAAACGTGATTATTATGAAGTTTTGGGCGTTAGTAAAAACGCTTCTGATGATGAAATTAAGAAAGCTTACCGTAAGCTCGCTCTCAAATACCACCCGGATCGTAATCCTGGCGATAAAGAGGCGGAAGCTAAATTTAAGGAGGCTTCTGAGGCCAATGAAGTGCTTTCCGACAAACAAAAACGTGCACGCTATGACCAATTCGGTCATGCCGGCGTAGAGAATGGCAGCGCAGGTGGTCCTAGCGGCAATCCTTTCGGTGGCTATTCTTATGGTGGCCAAGAATTTAATTTCAATTTCGGTGGAGCCGACGGCTTTGACGATATTCTAAGCAATCTCTTCGGTTTTGGTGGTGGACGTGCTCGCAGGAATCGTGGTTCTGATTATCGCACTACTCTAGTAATTGATTTTAAAGACGCTATTTTTGGTACTACCAAAAAGATTTCCGTCGAAGGCAACGAGATTACCCTGAAAGTTCCTGCCGGTATCGACGATGGTCAAGCCATTCGTCTCCGTGGACGTGGTGGTCCTGCTCCTGAAAAAGGTGGTGAAAACGGTGACCTCTTAGTACAAATTCGCGTTCAACCACACAAAACCATTAATCGTGAGGGATATATTCTTCTCTCTGAACAACATATCTCAATGGTCGACGCCGCTCTTGGCACCGAAGTAGAAGTCGAAACTATCGACGGCAAAGTCACTATGAAAATCCCCGCCGGCACTCAGTCAGGTACTCCATTTAAGTTATCTAAACATGGCGTCCCAATGAACAACGGTGAACGTGGCCCACATATTATCAATATCGTAGTCGATACCCCAACTAGTTTATCTAAAAAGCAAAAAGAACTACTAGAAGAATTCAAGACTGCCAAAAAACGCGGTTTCTGGAACTAATCTTAAAATAATTTTTCGTATAAACATTAGTTTTTTCAAATCCTAAGTGAAATCACTCGTGTTTTGCACTAAAATTAAGCACGAGTATATTCACTTTAATGCTATAATTATTTACAGATGAAAGAAATCAAAAATTTTAAACCAAAAGAATCTAAAGTTACTGATCTTTTTCTGATTCTTGTAGCCTTTCTTTTGGTTTTTATTCTTTTTAATTCTGTTCGTGTTTCTGCCGACGCTCCTAAAATTAAACTCACAGATGATCAGCGTGGCGAACTCTCCATGAACTGTAGTTCAATCAAGTCTAGCCTCAAAAAACTTCAAGTTAGTGATGCCAAAATCCGCTCTCTACTTGGGGCTAATTACCAAACAATTCTCAATTCTTACATCACCCCCTTCAACCTTCGCCTTGTCAAAAATAACCAGAATCTCGGCGATCTTTCTGACCTACAAAGTAGTTTTGTCTTGCAAAAAAATGACTTTAGTTCACTTTATATTGCTTATAGTCAACAATTTGAAAATCTCCTTTCTATTGATTGCCAAAAAAATCCTGACGATTTCTACAATCAGCTGATCGTCACCAGGGAATCCCGCAAGGAGCTAAACCAAAAAGTCGAAGATCTTACCAAAACCGCAGAAAAATACCTTGCAGAGATTAAAAAAATTGAAATTGATGGCGAAAACATTCGTTTTACTCCCGAAAAAACCGACGCTACCAAAGCTTCAAGCATTACCAACCCTGCTAATCAAGTGGGGGGACGATAATTATGCCAAAAATGTCCTCTGGTGGTCGCAATCTTATGTGCTTAGGCTTAATCGCAACCCTAATTACCATTCTTACTACCACCATCTCTCTAGTTATCTATCACAATAGTGGCGACATTTATCTAGATCGCTCCCGCCCAGGTTTTTTACCGGAGAAGCACGAAGTCAAACATGACGACCAACCTGAAAAAACTTATTCTTTCCCAGAATCCGGCAATCTCGACTCAAAAACTCTTGAAGAATTCCGCGAAAATTTCGAAAAGACTCTCGAAGATACCAAAATTCTTAAAGACCCATTTTCCGCCGATAATCTATCTGATGATTTTGTTGGATTAAAATCACCCAATAAATAACCAGCACCACTCAACCTACACCCATTGCTCACTAAGAATCAGCTACCTATGTTTTAGCACTTTTCAAAATGCTATTTTCATGTTATAATACAGCGATAATTATTAAGTGGGAATAATCTATATGAAACAATCTAATATTAAACTTATCGGTGAATTCTGCCTAGTTTCAATCTTTGCAGATGGCCATAATTTTCTAGATATTCCTGCCAAAATCGACTCCGGAGCCGACAGTAGCTCTCTTCATATCAACAACGCTAAAGTCAACGAAGATGGTGATCTAGTAATAAGTCTCCCTAGTTTTTATCAACATAAAACTTCTCCAAGGGAATTAAAGCGCGATTACGCTCATCCAGACTACACACCCACTAAAGTCACTGAAAAGATTAAAAAGTCCAAAACTTCAAAGACTATCGTTATCCCCAAAGGAAAATATCGAGATATTACCATTGTTAGCTCTAATGGACACGGTCAAAAACGTTACAAAACCAACCTAAAGATTAGCATCAACGGGTCCGAATTTGAAACTTCGTTTACCCTTAGCAGTCGTCATAAAAACCGCTACCCAATATTACTTGGTAAGCATGCCCTAAAAGGACGGTACCTAGTTGACGTTTCAAAATCCTATATCAACCAAACCAAAGAAAATCTTAATCAACTAATCAGCAAGGAAGACTAAAATGAAAATCGCCATTCTCTCCAACGGACCAAAGAACTACTCCACCACCCGTCTCTACGAAGAAGCTATCAAGCGTGGCCATGAGGTCGACATCATTAAGTATAAAAATTGTTATCTTTCACTCTCCGAAAATAATCCCGTAGTTTACTATAACGGAGAAGCACTTCCTCACTACGACGCAATTTTACCTCGTATCGCCAATGGTCTCACCCGTTACGGCTGCGCCGTAGTTCGCCAATTTGAAATGAGCAACACTTGGACACTTTCTAGTTCGATCTCAATCACTCGTGTCCGCGACAAGCTTCGTTCTGCTCAAATTTTCGCCAAAGCTGGCATTGCTTCACCAAAAACCTTAGTCTCACGCAACACTGCAGACATTGATGACCTTCTTGAACAAATCGGTCTTCCAGCTATCATCAAGCTTGCTACCGGTACACATGGTAATGGTGTAGTTCTAGCCGAAACCAAGAAAGCTGCCCGCTCTGCCTTGCAGGCTTTCTACCTCTATAACGAAGATGGTACCAACATTCTTATTCAAGAATACATAAAAGAATCTGCTGGCACCGATATTCGTGCTTTTGTGGTCGGCTCAAAGGTTGTTGCCTCAATGAAGCGTCAATCTCTTGACGATGATTTTCGCTCTAACCTCCATAAAGGCGGCATTGGTACGGCTATTAAACTTACTCCGGAAGAAGAAAAGCTCGCAATTAAAGCTGCCAAAGTCATGGGCCTCCATGTTGCCGGTGTCGACCTCATGCGCTCCGCTCGTGGTCCATTAATTCTCGAGGTCAATGCTTCACCAGGATTTGGCATTGAAAAAGCTACCAACCGCAACGTCGCTCTGCCAATTATCAAATATATTGAACACAATGCAAAAGGCCGCACTCTTAAAGATAAAGTTGGCATCTAAACTAAAATCCCTATCACGATCTGGCACCTCTAGGTGTCAGATTTTTATATCTCTTTCAGCCCAGAACAAGCTATCATATAGTATAATTAACTTATGATTATTTTACTTTTAATCGTCTTGCTCTTTATTCTATTCTCTATGCTTAGACGACATATTGGCATTGCTCTACTTGCCACTATCGCCGGTAACACCATTTATAGCACCTTCGGCAACGATTTAACCGAATTATTTGCTAAATTTCTAAACGGCATCCCAGAAAATACAATTTCCAGCACTATCTACATCTCCCTAGTTTTTCTCTTTCCGTTGATTCTTTATTTCAAATCCAACAAAGACAGTCTTTTTGGCATTTTACGTTTTCTTGAAAGTTTGATTTACGCCGTGCTTTTGGTCTCCATCTGTGCAGCTAAAATCAATCTCCTTGTACCATTTGATGATATAAGCATCCAGCTTTTGAACTTCGTCGCCATCGTGCGTCCTTCGCTCCTGCTTTTTGCCATCATTGTAGCCTACCTCGATATTCTTCTCAGCAAATCGAATTAATCCAAAAACTATCAGCCAAATTAAAAAGTACCACCATTTTTTCTTAGGCAATTCTAGGATAAAGGACTCTTGCTCAGCTAAAGTATTTATCACAAATGTATGAATTTTCAATGGCCAAATTAGTATTTTTTCTAAACTGATCCCAAATATCAATAAATCACCCAATACCGCAATCAATCCCACCGAACCCATAACAATGGGTAAACTCGGCAATAGTACCATATTCGCCAGAATCGAAAGCCAAGTAAATTTACCAAAGAAATATAGGCTGATTGGCAATGTTATTACAGAGATTACAATTGATGAAGTTAAAGGTTTTGCCAAAAATCCCGGCCTTCGATAAAGATCCTTTAACTCATCCTTAGTCCCATAAAAATAGCATGTAACTAACGGCACTATTTTTACTATGGCAAAATAAGCTAATACTGAAAGCCAGAAACCAATTTGCTTTACAAATTCTGGTCGAATTATCAAGCAAATACTCACAATTACCACTGTTGTTCGATAAACCGAAACGTTTCGGCCAAAGTATTTAATCGTCATCATTAAAGCCAACCCGACTAACGCGCGCAAAATAGACGGACTAAAACCAATCATCATTGCATAGATGAAGCAGAAGATTAGCACAAAATAGGTTTTACTAATGATCGAAAAATGCTTAAAAACCAAACTCAAAATTCCAGCAATTATTGCAAGGTGAGTCCCAGAAACCGCAATTAAATGCATTACACCTACATTTTTCATATTATCTTTCTGTAATGCAGTTAACTCATCTTTATTACCGGTCAAATAACTAATACCGAGCGCCAGCTCATCGTGCTCAGAGTATTTTAAGAGCTTATCTTTTAACAATTTAATAAAACCCTGTTCATTTGACGGTTTTTCAATATTCACTCTAGTGAAACTCGCCCTACTATTATCGCTCACTCCAAATAAATCTGGAGACCGACAGAAAACTCGTCCAGACGCAATTAAAATTAAGCCCACTATAAATAAATTTTCTATACGTATTTTCATTTACAACCTCCAAGCTCAACATAAAAAAACTTTCATTTTTTGGCAAGCATTTTTTGAATAAAACAAAGAATTACAGATTAAAAAATCTTAAGCATAAGCAAGTTGTTAAAAAGCCACATAAAAAGCATAAGCAAGTTATCAAAAAATTTAAAAACACCAAACCACCAGATATAAACTCTCGAAATTTTATCAATCCTAATATTTAAAAACTTGCGAAATTTTATATTTACTTTATGCTAGATATTAAGATGAAGCAGAAAAATCCAATTATCACCCCAGAAACCCCACTGGAAGTTATTAATTTCGCCACAACCGGACAGGGAATTGCGACCAATTCAGATGGTAAAAAAATCTTCCTGTGGAACGCCATGCCAGGAGAAAAAATCACCGAATATCAGGTTTTAAAACAAAAATCCCATCTCACCGAAGCCGTAGCTCTGAAAATTAAAAACCCTAATCCACACCGCGTATTGCCGCGTGACGAACACTATCTTTCTAATTCACCTTGGCAAATTCTAGATATCAGCTACGAGAATTTAGTCAAAAAACAAATTATCGAAGAACTTTTTTCTAAGCTAGATGCACCAAAAATAGCCTTTGAGCCAAGTGATAATGAATATTTTTATCGCAATAAGATGGAATATTCACTTTACTACGATCATGAAACCGCTAAAATTCATCCGGCTATTCACCGTCGTGGTTCACATCATAAAATCCCCATCCTCACTTCTTCACTCGAAAATCCAGCCATTTATCATCGCGCCATGGAAATTATCAATGAGTTAAATGCTAAACAAGAAGATTCCAGAAAATATCAGTCTCTTCTTCTTCGTTGCAACCGTCAGGGCGAAGTTAGCGGTGGTCTTTATAAAAATTATCAACCCCATCCTATCTTTGAAAATCTGACAGATAAAATCTTGGGGTACGAATTTTCTTATTCTCCAAACGGATTCTTCCAAATCAATCTTCCAGAATATGAAAAAGTTTTACGAAAAATTAAAGATTTTATTAAAGACCAAAACAAAGTCGTTGACCTTTACTCCGGCGTTGGCACCATCGGATTAACTGTTGCTGGAGATAAAAATCTCACACTTGTCGAAGTTGATAAATTTGCTCACGGTGAACTACTAAATAATATTGAATCGGTAAAATCTAGTACTGGCAACTCCGAAATCACTGGCATCCTCGCAAAATCTGAGGACATTTATGATCATATCGAGCATGGTTCAACTGTTATTGTTGACCCGCCGCGCTCTGGTTGCGACTCTAAACTTATTGACACAATCAATCAAAAACTTCCCGAAAAACTTGTCTACCTATCCTGCAATCCTATCACCCAAGTACGTGACCTCGAAAGGCTTACTCAAAATTATCAAATTACGGATGTTACCGGATATAATTTCTTCCCACACACACCACACATTGAATGTCTAGTCTTACTAGAGCGTAAATAAAAGCGTAAAATATAAAAAACATAATCAAGGTAATCTATGAACGATTTTTTACTACTCACTATAAAACTACTCATCGGCTTCCTCGCTCTCATTATCATTATCAATATTACCGGTAAGGGAAATCTTGCACCGACTTCCGCTAGTGATCAAATTCAAAATTATGTCCTTGGTGGTATTATTGGTGGCGTAATTTACAATAATGATATTTCTATTTTAGAATTCATCACCATTTTAGCTATCTGGTGTTTCTTAGTACTTTCTCTAAAATGGATCAAAACCCACAACGTGCGTATTAAGCAAATCCTTGACGGAAAAGCATTAATCCTCGTTGATAATGGCAAGATTAATATTGATAATTGCCGAAAAATTAATCTTAGCGCCCATGATCTTGCTTTCAAATTACGCACTAATGGTGTTTATTCTACCGAAAAGATTAAGCGCGCGATTATTGAGCAAAATGGTAGTTTACTAGTTATCCATAAGGGTGAAGAAAACCCCAAATTTCCAATTATTACCGATGGTCAGGTCCAATTTGATATTCTAGAAGTCATCGGCAAAAATGAAAGCTGGCTAAAGCAAGAACTTAAAAAACACGGGATTACACATCCTAGCCAAGTTTTTCTTGGTGAGTATGAAGACGGAAAAGCTACCTTTACTCCATATCAATAGTGAGGACTTATCTAAATCACTTGACAGTTTTCACAATGTTCCTTTATTATCGTTTATGTTTAATTTAAAAAAGGAGGCTATTTTATGAAGTCGAATAATATTAAAAATAAAATCAATACTATTGTGGGGTCAATCGGAGCCTTTATTGGTATCTTTGTTTTCATTGCTTATATTCCACAGATTATTGCAAACATCAGTGGATCCAAAGGTCAACCTTGGCAGCCAGCTATGGCCGCTTTCTCGTGTCTAATTTGGGTAATTTATGGCTGGACTAAAGAGCCGAAAAAAGATTACATTCTAATTATTCCAAATGCTTTTGGTGTTATTCTGGGATTTCTCGCTTTTGTAACAGCCCTCTAGTTAAAGGAAAATATGCAAAATTATCCCCCAAACAATTCCAGAAAGACTAAATCTACTCCAATCACTTATCGACGAATGCGTAACCGCCTAGTTAAATACGGTGCCATTGGCTACATTCTCAATGCCGCTATTTACCTTATTACTGAATTCATTGCAGCTCTTGGCACCAATCAAGATCTAGGGTATGTCTACTCTAAGCAATTCATCAGTGCGCTGGGAGTGTATCCTGGACAAATCGCCGATGGTGTACCAAACAATTTTTCACCCCTTGCTATAGTGATGAATCTGGGTTTCATCGTCACCGCTTTCGGTTTTTCTATTAGCTATGCCTTATTGCTATATCCAAAACTTAAAGACAGAAACACTAAACTAGCCTGCAGTTTAATGATAGTAGCCATGCTATTCAGCATTGGTAGCCTCCTAGTTGGACTTTTTCAAGGTGGTGTCCACAACCAAGATTCCTTACATGGCATTGGCGCCAGATTATCATTTCTCATGGGAAATCTTACCTTACTTCTCGCCGGAATCTTTCTAAAACCAAATCATAAAATTTATCGCCTAACCGCTATACTACTTTCAATTATTGGCATTAGTTTTGCATTTCTTCTTCAATACGCCATCACAAATAAGCTAACTGAAGTAGCTGCCATCTACGAACGTCTCACAGTTTATCCTGTTACCACTTGGCAGATAATTACTGGTATAATCTTCTTAAAAGAATCCATCCAAACCAAATATAATCTTGCGCCAAGGACTAAAAAGGAGAACAAAGATGAGACCGAATAAAGAACAGCAAGCCGCCATTGAATATCTAGGCGGACCACTTCTGGTTTTAGCTGGTCCAGGTACCGGTAAGACGCAAATTATTTCTCAGCGCGTCGCTCACATCTTGAATGTTACCCAAACCAACCCAAGCAACATCCTTTGTCTCACTTTTACTGACGCCGCCGCCACCAACATGCGCGACCGTCTACGCACCGTGATCGGTAACTCCGCTGATGAATTGAACATCATGACCTATCATTCCTTCGGCAAAACCATCATCGGGCGCTACCAGAATTATGCCACCGAAATTGAACGTTTATCCGAAAAAAATATTAGCCCCGTCGAAGCGGAGAATTTCTTCCAGCAACTTCTTGACGAGCTACCTATTACTAATCCATTGCGAGCTAATAAAGCTAGCGAAGTATCCGGGTTAATCAATAAACTTAAAAATGCCAATCTCTCCATCGCCGACTTAACTACCAACCAGGAAGCCAATCAAAAAGATATTGAAAATCTCAACCAAGCTCTCGCCGCCACCACCATTGGTAAAGCCAGTAGTGGTAATTTTGAAAGTAAATGTAAGGAACGCTATTTTCCGATTCTTACCGTATTAGGCCAAGTCAGTTCTTCCCATGATCAAAATATCTTACCGAACGTACCATATATTTCCAGCGAACTCTATCGCCAGATGCTTGATCTTTATCAGTCTGAAATCGCCAAAGATAAACCTTCCATTGCAGCTCTAAAAAAATTTACCGATAAACACTTCACTTTAAATGCTAATGGGGTTTGTTACTATAAACAAACTAACGATATTGTTAAATTTTCTACCATTCTAGATTTTTGTCAAAAATACCAGACCTATCTCGCCGACAGCCGTTTAGTTGACTATGCTGATATGATTCTTGAAGCCATTAAACATCTAGAGACTGACCCAGATTTTAAAGCCATGATGGCCGAGCAATTTCAATACATCATGCTTGATGAGTTTCAGGATTCCAATCCGGCGCAAGTTCGTTTAATTCAACTTATTACCGACTACGATAAGCCGGAAATTATGGCCGTAGGTGATGACGACCAAACCATTTACGAATTTCAGGGTGCACTTTCTTCTAATCTCGTCGATTTTTATCAGCATTATCACGCCAAAATCATTATTCTTAAAGAAAATTATCGTTCAACCAGTGAAATCCTGGCTTTGTCACGTAAAATTGCCGACCAAATCCCCGATAGCTTTGTTAAATCCGAGTCCGTCCTAAACAGCCTGGGTGAAACTTCTGGTGACTTCACTAAAGATCTTCATGCCGCCAGAAACTCAGAATTATCAAAAATCACTAGTGACGATCAGGCGCTTCAACCAATCAACCACCCAAACACTCGTATTTCTCGCCATCACTTCAGTGATACCATTTCTGAGTACCAGTGGGTCGCTGAAACCATCCATAATCTTATCCAAAGTGGGGAAGAGCAAAAAAATATTGCCATTATCGCTCGAAAACACGATGTCTTAAAGGCGATACTGCCGTATCTTCGCAAATACGACAATATTAATGTCACTTATGAACGAAAGGAAAATATTCTTGAAGATGCCAAAATCAAAGAACTTCATGACCTACTTCGTGTCATTCACCAGCTCACATCTGGACAAGACCCCCTTGATTTACTTGCAGAAATTATGAGCGCCGACTATCTCGGACTTAATCCACTTGATTTTGTGCAACTAGTTCACACTGGATATCACGACCATCGTCATTTTCTCGATTATCTACTCGGTTATCAAAAACTTCCCGCCGTACAAAATTTTGCCAAATTCCTCGCTGAACTTGCCAAAAAATCTCTCACCTCGTCTGTCGAAGATATGATAAATTTCCTCATCAACTTAAAACCAATCTATCTTGATCTTGAAACTTCAGAAGCAAATTCTAAGTCCACTATCATTGATCCACTCGAGACTAACTCAGAATCTGCCGACCCTACCAAAAAATCTCTTTATATTTCACCATTTGTGCCAAATCTTGACTATGAAAATCCAGAAACCCTATCTAAGCAGCTAACTTCCAAAGAAGTTCGCCAGATGGTAGATTTTTACCAAAATCTCGCCACTCTCAAGGAAGCATTTTACGATTTCACCAAGACCGAACACCCAAAGCTCGCCGACTATATTGATTTTCTCGATAAGTATCAAGCCACCAATACTGCTATTCAAAAATCTGCAATTTTCTCCGATGGCCAAAACGCTATCACTCTAATCTCCGCCCATAAATCTAAAGGTCTTGAATTCAAACACGTCTTCCTCCTTGACCTTTCTGACGCTCATTGGAATCAGAATCGTGGGTCGCAGGGAATTAAACCACCATTTAATCTGACTTTTGTCAATGGAGCTACCGAAAGTGAAGGATGTAATCTACGTCTCCTCTTTGTGGCCATGACTCGTGCCGCCAAATCTCTCACCATGACCAGTGCTACTATTAATCACAACCAGAGCACTACCAAGCCGCTTGGCATGATGATGGAGATAAATGAGGAAAAAGTTATTAAAACCTCTCCGTTACTAGAAGCGCCTGAAATCTTCCAGCATCCGTCCGATAATTCTGAAATTACCGAATTACAGCATCTAAAATCTACCTGGCTCGACAAATATCTCGATCCAAAAGACGATTTACTCAAATATCTTCACGCCAAAGCCGACAATATTTGGCTTTCTGCCACCGATGTTTCAAATTTCGTAGATCTCGAATATAACGGTCCATTAAATTTCTACCGCAACCGTCTCATTGGCGCACCACGCCGTATTGAAAATGTGGTGAATATTGAAAAGGGTAATCTGATTCACAAATGTTTTGAGATGATTACTAATCAAAAAATCACCGCTGAGCAGGCCCTTGAATATTACCTTGAAACTGCCAAAAATCTTGATCTTTCGGAGCGTGAAATCGAAGATCTCATTACCATTGGTAAAACCGAATTGCTTCAAAGTATCGAGTATTTCCACGACATTCTCTTTGACGAGCATGCTAAGGCCGAAGTTTCATTTAGTTATGAAAAACTTTCCTTCGAAGGTGTCCCTATCACCGGTACCATCGATCACCTCACCATCGACAAACAAAATAAAACTATTCGTATCTACGATTTCAAAACCTCAACTGGCATGCAAGAAAAGGATACCTGGAAAAATAACAAAAAACTTTTCATCTATACCATTCAGCTGCTTTTCTATTACTATCTTGTCACCACTTCGCCAACCTATAAAAATTACACCATCGAATCTATGAGCTTACTTTTCGTTCTTCCAAGCTATAAAAACGTCAAACCAGGCGAGCCAGGTGAATTCTTCGAAAAAACCATCACTAAATCCGAAATCGCTGAATTTGATATCGACATTCCGAAACTCATTCACGCCATCCGACATCAACTAGATACCTTGGATTTCTTAAATACCGAATCCTTTGCCTGCAAACCAGTCGGATACACCACCAAGAAAGCTGAGATTATCGACTTCGCCAACCAGCTAATCGCCGACTATGATAAAATTAAAGAGTAATGTATCAAAATTTTTCAGAATTTCTCCAAAACAAAAGCAAAATCTGCGTCATTCAAGCCGAAAATCCCGACGGAGACTCCTTAGGTTCCAGCTTAGCCCTAGAAGCACTCCTTGAAGATAAAGAAGTTTCACTTTATTGCCCGGTCAATGTGCCAAAATATCTTCGTTATTTTTCCGGCTGGGAACGCATTGATCAAAATTTTGATTACCACGCGGACGGTTATATCATTGTCGATACCGCCGCCACTATTCTTCTTAGCAAACTACTTGATGATTTGGTGATTCGCAATATTCTCTACACTAAACCAATTTTCGTCATCGACCATCATGAAACTGACGATGATTTAGATTTTCCACATCAAAGTATTATCGAACATTTACCATCTTGCACTAATCTGATTTACAAAATTGCCATTGATCAAAATATCAAAATCAATCAATCCGCCGCCGAAAATATTTTTCAAGGTCTACTTTCCGATACTCTTGGCCTCACCACCGCTGGAGTCACCGCTGATACTTTCCGCGTCGCGGCCCACCTTGCCGAACTTGGCGCCGACATCAATAAGCTAGAAGAAAGTCGCAAAGAATACATGAAAAAGTCGCGACGTATTCTCGATTATAAGGCCGACCTCATTAAGCGCATCGAATATAGCCTCGATGATAAGCTTTCCACCATCCATATTCCTTGGTCTGATATTACAGAATTTTCTGATGAGTATAATCCAAACGCGCTCATCCTCGAAGAGATGAAGATGGTCGAAGGCGTCGAAGTCGCCGTGGCCATTAAAACATATCCAGACGGCAAAGTCACTGGCAAAATTCGTACCTCGAAGCCAATCGCTGATAAGGTCGCTGGTTATTTTGGTGGCGGTGGTCACCCATTTGCCGCTGGCTTTCGCACTTATGACACCACTTATGATGACGTATTACGTGACTTAGTTTTCTGTTGTAATGATTTACTTTTTAAATCTGAAGAAACTAATTAATCGAGAAACATTATGACCAAACTTCACCTATTCAATACCAAAACTCGCCAAATCGAAGAATTCATCCCTCAAAATTCCGAAAACGTCAAAATCTACACCTGTGGACCAACCGTTTATAATTTTGCCCACATTGGAAATTTCGCTAGCTATATCTACTGGGATCTCCTAGTTCGCACTCTCAAAATTAATCATTTAACTCCTCACCGTATTATTAATATTACTGATGTCGGACACCTCGCATCTGATGCTGACGACGGGGAAGATAAACTCGAAAAAGGCGCCAAACGTGAAAATAAAACCGTTTGGGAAATTGCCAAATTTTATGAAGCGGCTTTCATTAAAGATTTTAATGCTCTAAATTTATTACCACCTACCAAGTTCTGCCGCGCCACCGACTACATTCAAGAAGATCTTGAAGTGATTAACACCTTAATTGAGCGTGGATACACCTACGAAACTTCCGATGGGATTTATTTTGATACCAGTAAATTTGCTACCTATGCTGATTTTGCTAGACTTGATCTAGATAACCTACGTGCTGGCGCCCGCGTCGATTTTAATTCCGAAAAACGCAATATTTCTGATTTTGCTATCTGGAAATTTATTAAACCTGGCGAAGATCATGCCATGCAGTGGGATTTTCAAGGCAAAAAAGGCTACCCAGGCTGGCATCTTGAATGCTCCACCATCTCACATTTTGAATTAGGTGAGCCCCTCGACATTCATGCCGGCGGCATCGATCACATTCCGATTCATCACACCAATGAAATCGCCCAATCGGAAGCTGCTTTTGGTAAAACTATGGCTAATTACTGGCTCCACGCCAATTTCATCACCATTGATAATCAAAAAATTAGCAAATCCCTTGGCAATACTTATTCAATTCAAGATCTAAAAGACCGCGGCTTCTCACCACTCGACTTTAAGCTCTGGATTTTGCAAGGACATTATCAATCCGAACGAAATTTCACTTTCGAAGGCCTTGCGGCTGCCAAAAATCGACGCCTACATTGGCTAAATCGCCTTGCGAAAACCCTGCAGGAAACTGCTACCATCGAAAATCAAGCTGCTCTTCTTACTAAGATTCAACAAGATCACTATCAAACTACGGAATTACAAGAAAAACTCATCGCCATCATTAATCAGAACCTTAACTCCGCTGAGGTCTTTGCTGAAATTGATCAAAATGAATTAAGTTTAGATGATTGGCGTTTTGTCGATGAATTATTCGGACTTCGTTTCTTCGATTGTCTTATTCTGCCATCAAACGAAATTCAAACGCTTATTAAAGAGCGCGCCGAAGCTAAACTAAATAAAGATTACGCCAAGGCCGACCAGATTCGCGAAGACTTAAAAGCCCATAATTTTAGTATTTTAGACACCAATCAAACCAGTTTCTGGCAATATCTTGAAACACCAATGATATAATCAAACAAAGGAGTATATGTCACACACAATTGATATCGACACAAAAACATTTGTCCGCTTCTGGCTAGTCTTAATCGCTTTTGCCGCCGCCGGATTTTTCATTATTAAAGCTGCCGGTGGTCTAATCATCGTCGGAATTTCCGCTTTTCTAGCAATCTCTCTTCATCCGCTAGCTAAACAAATCGATAAAATCGACAAACGTAAAAGTCGCCCTGGACTTTCTTCCGCATTAGCAGTTTTTACCATTGCACTAGCTTTTGCCATTATCGTGGGTGTGATTGGCCCGGTTATTGTCGAGCAAGTTTCCAATTTTCTCGCTACTGCACCTGCTAAGATTTCGGAGGTTATCGATCATTTAGATATTAATGGTATTGGCAATTATTTTGGCATTCCTAACCTCCAAGACAGCTTAACTTCCGGCATCAAAAGTTTCAGTAGTACGATGCTCGGCAATATTAGCAATATCGCCGTTGGCAGTATCGGTGCCATTAGCAATATCATCACTAGTGTGATTCTTACCATTGTCCTCACCATTCTCTTCATGCTTGAAGGCCCGACCATGATGCAAGATTTTTGGCGTGTCATGGCAGTCAAAGATAAAAAATCCGCCCACGTCTGGCAGCGCGTCATCACTCGCATGGGTAATGTGGTGGCAGCCTATGTTTCGTCCCAAGTCTTTATAGCTCTCCTCGACGGCCTCATGACTATGCTCGGCGTTTTTGTTATTACTCTTATCTTCGGTCTTCCAGTTACCCTTGCCGTACCACTTGGACTTATCTCCTTCCTCTTCTTCCTCATTCCAATGTTTGGCCCAGTCATCGGCTGCATCTTGAATACTACTCTACTTTTCATCAACGCTCCTGGCGCCGCTATTGCTTTCTTTATTTTTTACCTCATCTATCAGCAAATCGAAAACAATATCATCGGCCCTCGCATTCAGGGTAAGGGACTCAATCTTCCTCCGCTCGCCATCTTAATTTCGATTACTATTGGTATGTATGCTTTTGGTTTGATTGGCTGTATTGTGGCTATCCCAATCGCTGGCTGCATTAAAATTCTTTTCGAAGAAGCTTCCAATATCCGCGCTACGCTCGATGACGAAAAATAATTAAAATTTAAAATCTAGTTCAAGATCGAAAGATCAAATCTTTCTGACCTGCTTGACTAGTCATCCAAAATTTCACATAATTAATAAGCACTTAAAAAGGAAAAAATTTACTATGGAACAAGTTTTACCATTTCTTGAAGGAATGTTTTATATTGCAACTACCGATGGCGATCAGCCACATCTTCGCATTTTTGATGCTGCTGGCATTCTCGACGGCCATCTCTACATTGGCACCAAATCTAACAAACAGGTTTACGCTCAAATCGAAAAAAATCCTAAGGTCGAAATTTACGTCTTTAGCAACGAACTTGGCCTCATGCGTTTCACCGCTGAAGCTAAAACTGTTACCGACAAGGAACTAAATCAAAAAGCCTACGAATCCACCGGCAAAACTTACGACGAAACCTCTGCCGCTATCGAGCTCACCAATGTTCGTGGCTCCATCAAAACTAAAGACGGTGAAACCGTAGAACTTAATTTCTAAGATGGACAAGCAAGTTAGAAAACGAAATCTCTTAATTTACTTCACCGCGATTTCGGCTGGGATCCTTCTGATTTCCAACTTAGCTGCGACTAAGCTTTGGGACCTCTTTGGTATTCCAGTCGACGGAGGGGTAATTAGCTTTCCAATTTCCTACATTCTCGGTGATATTATCATTGAATTTTACGGCCAAAAGACCGCTAAGCACATCATTCTCGGTAGCCTCCTCGTTAATATCATTGCTGCGCTCACTTTTTGGATTGTCATCGCCCTGCCACCATTCGCTGGTACGGAAGGCATGCAAGAATCAATTGCCAATGTCCTAGGTTTTGCGCCACGTATTATTATTGGTTCACTCACTGCCTACCTGTTTTCACAGTTTTCCAACAACTACATCTTCGAAAAGATTAAGCAAAAGACTGGTCAAAAACTCTTCATCGTCCGCGCCCTCACCTCTTCTTTTGTCGCACATTTTTTCGATACTTTAGTCTTTGAAATTATCGCCTTCCTCGGCGTCTTGGCTTTTTCCGATTTTCTAAATCAAGCCATCTTCGCTTACATTATAGGCATCGGTATCGAAATCGTCTTGTCCCCAGTCGAAATCTTAATCGTAAAAAATCTCCGCAAATACATTCCAGCCCATAAAGTTGAAATCGCAAAAATCGCGGACCAAGCGACTGAAAAATAGGGGATCATGACGACTTCTGGTTTTTCTTTCGAAATTAATGAGCGTATTCCTGGGGCGCTCGGCCGCGCCGGAACTATTCATACCCCACACGGCGACATTAAGACTCCAGCCTTTATGGCGGTCGGCACCACCGGGGCCATTCGCTTTCTTTCACCAGAAGAACTTCATCAGACCAAAGCTCAAGCCATGCTCAGTAATGGTTACCACCTTCGTCGCAAATCGCACGAAATTGCGGAAGCTGGCGGTTTAGCCAACTGGTCAAATTGGCATGGGCCGACCCTCACCGATTCTGGTGGCTTCCAAGTCATGTCACTCGGTTCTGGCCTTGGCAAAGTCGTCTCTATGGAGCGCGAGCGTGGTGTAGTTAATACCGCCCACCAAGAACGCCTCGCCCACGTTACCGAAGATGGGGTTAATTTCCGCGACCCTTTCGATGGTCAACCAGATTTTATTGGCCCAGAAGAATCTATGCAGATTCAATGCCGTATCGGCGCCGATATTCACATGGCTTTTGATGAACTTACTTCCTTAGCCGACAGCTACGAATATAATGTTGAGGCTCTCGCCCGTACCGAACGTTGGGCTAAACGTAGTCTCGACGAGCATTTTAAATTACGTGACTCACTCGGCTACCGTCAAAGCCTTTATGGAGTTCTACAGGGTGGTCGCTGGGAAGATTTAAGGCGCAGTACGGCCAAAAAATTTGGCAAAATGCCATTTGATGGCTATGGTCTTGGTGGCGCCTTTCTTAAGGAAGACCTCGGTGAAATTTTACGTTGGTGTAATGAGGAATTACCTGAAAACAAACCTCGTCACCTACTGGGACTTTCCCATCCCGACGATATTTTAATTGGTACCGAAATGGGCGCCGACACTTTCGACTGTGTCGCACCGACCCGCGAAGCTCGCCACGGTAAAATTTATACCAAATACGGCGATATTAATCTGCGTAAGTTTAAGGATAGCAATGAATTACTTGATGCCCACTGCGACTGTACTACTTGTAGAGCTGGTTGGACCAGGGGACAATTGCGTGCACTTTGGAAATCTGGTGACCCGGAGTTAAAACGTCAGTATTATAATCTTGCTACCGCCCATAATTTACGCTTCATCATTCGCCTAACTGAGCAAATTCGTGAAAGTATTTTGAATCAAACTTTTACTGAATTCAAAAAACAGTTCTTACACGATTATTATCAAAAATAAGAACCATAATCGTGATAAAATAGATTAGTGGAAAATAAAGTTTCATTCTTCAAAAGATATCCAATCGTTAAAGATTTTGTTAATTTAATTGTTTTTGTCGCCTGTGTTATTCTCGGCACCATGTTCTTAAATGCCTACGTTTTTCGCTCCTATAATGTCGTCGGACATTCCATGGATAACACTTTAAGCGAAAACGACCGTTTAATCGTCAATCGACTAGCTGTCAGCATGAGCCATCTATCGGGCAAGGAATACGTACCAGAACGTGGCCAAATCATTGTTTTCTTGAATGGCGAATCTAGTGGCAAGCTAACTTGTAGTGTCGATCCTACCATTAAAGACCAATATATCATCAAGCGTGTCATTGCTTTTCCAGGCGAACGCGTGGTAGTAAAAGACGGCAAAATTACGGTTTATAATGACCAGAACCCTAATGGCTTCGACCCAGATGCCGCTACCAGAAAGTCCACCACTGATGGCCCAAAGGCCAATACTTCCGGTGAAGTCGATACGACCGTTCCAGATGGTGAAATTTTCGTAGTCGGAGACAACCGTGAAGGCACTCATTCCTACGATTCTCGTTATGGCCTTGGCACTATTCCGTATTGTCGCATCATCGGACCAGTTCTCATGCGACTTTATCCCTTCGATCACATTCGTTTATTTTAATAATAAGGTATAATATTCTATATGGCAGATTATGTAATCATCCGACGTGGCCGCAATATTCTCAGTACCATTCTTCATGTCTTACTGAATCTGATACTTGCCATTGCCACCATTTTCCTAAACCTCGCTACCGCAAGTTTTCTTCCTGGCTGTGCCTTGGTGCTTCTTTCCAAATGGCGCATGTTTGCCGTGCGTCCACGCTATTTATTTATTAATATTAAATCCAACCTAGTCGACCTCATCATGGGTTTTTCCTTCGTATTTCTCGCCTACTGTGCTGGAAATATTCTAAGCCCATTGCATTACGTACTGACGGCCCTCTATTCACTCTGGCTCATCGTTCTCAAGCCAATGTCCTCTAATTTTGCCACCAAACTCCAGGCGCTTCTCGCAGTATTTTTCGGCAGCACCGCCATCACCCTGATGGTAGCTAGTAGCAGCTCCGGTCTCACCGTCCTATTAAACTTTATCCTCGGTTTTGCCGTAGCACGCCACGTCTTAGTACAAAGTGAAGACACCGAATATGGTTTAATCACCCTAATTTCTGGTCTAATTTTTGCCGAGATTTCCTGGTTAGCTGAATTCTGGCTCATTGTCTATTCTTTTAAGGCCTTCGGTCTAATCATTCCACAAATCTCCATTATTCTGACAATCTTAGCGTTCTTAGCTGGCCTACTTTATCAAAACGCCAGTCAAAATGACCAGAAAATTGAAAAGAAAGATATTCTCGTACCTACTATTTTTGCTATTTCCGTAATCCTGATAATCGTGCTGTGGTTTAGTAAACCGCTATTTAATGTCTAATCTTACGTTTAAGGAGGTAAAAAATGAACGAAGATAAAAGTAATTTTGAGCCAAAAGACTCAACCGATTTAGAAGAAGTAAAAAACATGTCTGAATCAGAAGATCTCGAATCTACTGATTCATCCGTGAGTTCAGTCGAAGAGTCAGAGACTACCGACACCTCAGAACAGTCCGAAACTTCAGAACAATCCAAAAACGAATTCGAAGCTGACGCTGAAACCGAATCTAAAACTGAAGATGATTCTGAAGCTGAAGATAAATCTGAATCTGAAACCGAATCTAAAGATGAATCCGAAGAAGCTAACGAAGCTAATTCCGCTGAAGACACCGAATCTGAATCTGAAGAAAAATCCACCTCAAAAACCGAGAAAAAGCCTAAGATTAAAACTGGTAAAAATCGTTTTGCTACCTTCGCCAGTCTCGTAGCCGTCGCCTTATCAGGCACCGCGCTTTATTATGCCTACAACCGTCCTACTACTTCAATTTTCCATAGTAGTAATTCGGCCAGCAATAACGCCGCTACCTTTGCCGAAGGATCAATTTCTGAAATTGCCAATTCTGTCTCAAAGAGTGTCGTTTCAATTATCACCAATACTAGCACCACCGGTTCTTTCTTTACTGGTCAAGTTTCCCAGGCTGCCGGTACCGGCTTTATCATCAGTAGCGATGGTTATATCGCCACCAATAAGCACGTCGTCGCTAATGCTACTAAAATTGGCGTCATCCTCGACGATGGTTCGACTTATGAAGATGTTGAACTTATCGGCACCGACCCAATCAATGATTTTGCCATTATTAAAATCAAAGACGTCAAAGATCTTACTCCAATCAAAATTGGAGACAGCAAAACCACTAACATCGGCCAGCAAGTTGTAGCTATCGGTAATGCGCTTGGTACCTATCAAAACTCCGTCACCTCCGGTATCATCTCTGGCAAAGGTCGTAGTCTCACCGCCTCCGATTCTTCTCGCACCACCTATGAAACCCTTTCCGATATGATCCAAACCGATGCCGCTATTAATGGTGGTAACTCCGGTGGTCCACTCGTCAATGCCGCCGGCGAAGTGATTGGTATTAATACTGCCTATGCCAGCCAGGGAAATAACGTTGGCTTTGCTATCCCTATCAATAGTGTTAAGGGAATTATGGCTGGCGTCCTCAAAGATGGCAAATTCGAACGCGCCGTATTGGGTGTCCGCTACCAAACCATCACCCCACTTATTGCCAAAGAGAAGAAACTTGATGTCACTGCTGGCGCCTATGTCAAAGGCTCAAACAATGCCTCCGCCGTCATCAAGGGTAGTGCTGGCGACAAGGCTGGTATCAAAGATGGCGACATCATTACTGCCGTTAATGGCACCAAAATCGGCACTGCCGGCTCTCTTGGTAGCTTAATCGGTGAATACGCCGTCGGCGACACGGTCAAACTCGAAGTTTATCGTGACAAAAAATATATCGAGCTCAATGTTAAACTTGAAGCCTTTGACGCCGACAGTGCCAAAGTTACCACCAATAAAAAGTCTGACGACGACGAAGAATAAAGTCAAAAAATAACCCTCCGGGGTTATTTTTTTATCTATCATAATATATATTATTGAAATTCTTATTTTAACTAAAAATCCCACCAAAAATTATTTCAGCTTATCCACTGGATAGAAAAATCCTAAAATTAAATCTTTCTTTAAGCCTAATTCAAAGCCCAACTTTTCCGCATATTCAATAATTTTTTGTTGCTGACTCATATCTGATTCGATAATCACATAATTTGTTTCAATTTCATCCTGAATTTCTGACTCCGAAAGTTCTTCCAGCTTTTTGGTGCTAAAAAAATTTCGCTTAATCTGATCGAGCAAACGATAAATCTGCGCTAAGCCGTCCTTATCCGCATAAAGCGCTAGTTTTGGTTCGTACTGCAATTCTGGTGACTGCCACTCCCAAGATTCATCCACATATGGTAAGTTTGCCACAATAATTTCTGGTCGAATTTTCAAACGTAGAATAGTCGAAAGTAAATCCGATTTATAAAATTTAATATTTTTTACCCCTAATTTATCCCGGTTAATTCGCGCCACCGTCAAAGCATCTTTCGAAATATCGAGGCCAATCACCTGACTATTCGCGCATTCCAAAGCTACCGAAAGTCCAATACAACCCGATCCCGTCCCCACATCCACAATTGTCACCGGTTTTTTTATATCGGATTGCTTTCCACTATTAAATTTCCCATCAATAATTCGATAATAAAGTTTTCCCGCCAGCTCCGCCGCGAGTTCCGTTTCCGGACGGGGAATCAATACATTTTGATTTACCAAAAATGGTCGCCCCATAAACCACTTGACGCCTAAAATATAGGCCAACGGCACTTTATTAGCCCGTAATGCCACCATTTGGTCTGCCTTTTTACGCGCCTCATCAGAAATTTTGTCCGCTCCATGCGTCACGAAAAAGCTCCGGTCTTGCACATCCATCGAGACCGCCAAAATAATCTCCGCTTCCATCGGATTGATAATCTGTTTTGAAACATCCAGCCAACTTTTTACCGTGGTTGCCATTTTCTCCTTAAAATTCTATTCTGCGATACCGTTTTCCGTGCGAATTACATCGAGCTCACACTTCTTCAATTCTGAGATAATATCGTCAATATCACCATCCATTACTGCATTTACATTCGATCTGGAATAATGAATACGATGATCCGTCACACGATCTTGTGGGAAATTATAAGTACGAATCTTCTCTGAACGATCACCCGTACCAATCAAATTTTTACGTGCTGCCGAAGCATTTTTCGCCGCCTCCGCACGTTGAATATCGTTTAGGCGTGTACGTAGTACCATCATGGCACGCTCCTTATTTTGACGGAGAGAGCGCTCATCTTGCATTGCGACCATAATTCCGGTCGGCAAATGCGTAATACGAATAGCTGAATTAGTCGTGTTCACTGATTGGCCACCATGTCCACCCGCGTGGAAAATATCTATTCGTAAATCTTTTTCATCAATTACAATTTCCGACTCTTCTACCTCTGGTAAGGCCACCACTGTCACCGTAGAAGTATGAATGCGACCTTGCGATTCTGTGACTGGCACACGCTGTACACGATGCACGCCACCTTCAAATTTCATCGTCCCGAAAGGCGTGTCTCCGTCCATCTTAAAGACCACCTCTTTCACGCCACCGGTTTCATTAAGACTTTCGTTCATTAGTTCTACTTTAAAACCATGTTTTTCCGCATAACGCAAATACATACGATAAAGCTCAGCCGCAAACAACGAAGCCTCGTCACCACCGGCCCCGGCTCGAATTTCCATAATCACTGGCTTATCGTCATCCGGATCACGTGGAATTAGCTTATCATCAAGTTGCCTGGTTAAATCGGTAATTTTTTCGGTAAGTTCCTGAATTTCCAGTTTCGCCATTTCGCCTAGTTCTGGGTCCGAAATGATTGCCTCGTCATCCTTAATCTGTTGCTCGGCGCGAGTAATTTCATTTTTTAAATCCAAAATTGATTCAACCTCCGCCTTCCTCTTCGATTTTGCAGCAAAATCATTTTCGAGGTAAGCCTTCGGATTTTCCAAGAATTGGTTAAGCTGGGTCAATTCCAACTCTAAACTTTTGATTTTTTCATCCATATTAGGTTAATTATATAATAACTTTCCGGAGATTCCAATGAGAAACCCAAACTTTCAAACCTATTAAGCTTAGTTGACAAAATAAGCTAATTATGCTACAATATATACATTTATGGATTTAATCCATCGTACATTAATATCGTTTTCGTTTGTTTTTGTCTAATGTTTGGCAGCGTAGGGCATATAAAATTTATATTTCCTGCGCTGCTAAGCAGCAAATAGCCCCTATCATATTGACTCAAATCGAGTCTTATCAAAGAAAGGAGATTTGCGCTATGACAAATCAAACAATTAACGCTAGAAACCTTGTTACTGAATACTTAAGAAACATTGAGTTGCCATCTGACTTTGACTTGCCATTCCTTGGCACTGAAAACCTCAAATTTCTGGCAAACTACTACATCCAAAAAGAGGCAAATACTGCAAGTAAAGCTGATTCTTTTCAGTCCGAAACTAATCCATCTGAAGCCAATGAAAATCCATTACTTCAGGAAGAGGATGAGGAGTTATATAGAACCATTGATACAATTATAGCATCCATAGATCACGCAGAGCCAAAACCTCTTCTTGCAACTATTCGCTCTGATCGATGGTTTAATAACGGCGACGAAGTAGTGTGCTTCATTCAAGATGACGGCGACGAAGCTTTACTAAAAAAGAATGTTTTTGTCACCGGTAAGGTAGCTGCCGACTGGAAACAGCACGAAGGCTATGTTTCTATTCTCGCCAATGAAAAAGTTCACACTGGTGACAATCAGGACGGACACGGACTGAGCTTCACTACGCGTGACCCACGCATCATGAAGGTCAGGGAGTATAATTATCTCAAAAATCACCCCGATTATCTGAAGATGTGGATTACCAACCACTCTGCCTTGCTTCAGTTCAATCCTGAACCAATGCTTCAGGCTTTCGCTGAACAATAACAGTAATTAGTGTTAAGAAAAACGAAAATACCTCCTAGTTATAGGGGGTATTTTCTTTTTTACAACAAAAAAATCCCTTTACAGGATTTCTTAATCTTGGTGGATCTTACTGGGCTCGAACCAGTGACCTTACGAATGTGAATCGTACGCTCTAGCCAACTGAGCTAAAGATCCATAACTTCTCCATTATAATATATAATTCCACTTTTCACAAAAAAATAAGGCCATTTGGCCTTATTTTGGACTTAAGCTTCAGCTTTTTCTGCTTTTTTCTCAGCTTCTTTCATCTGCTTAGCAGCTTTGTTGGCGAGAGCCTGTTTCAAAGCTTCTGCCTTCATAGCACGAGCCTTGAAGCGGTCAACGCGACCTTCGGTATCGATAATCTTCTCTTCACCAGTAAAGAATGGGTGAGAAGCCGAAGAAATTTGAACCTTCACGAGTGGATATTCATTTCCATCGGTCCACTTGATAGTCTCTTCGCTCTTAGCGGTAGACTTAGTCAAGAAAGAAAAGTTCGCAGCGTCATCAGCAAAAACCACAAAGCGATAATCTTTTGGATGCAATTCTTGTTTACTCATAATTAGTCACCATTTTATCAGATACTCGCGGTTTTTTCAATAGGGAATTAGCTTTACAGATTCCACCTCTTATGTTAGGATAGAAAAGTAATTAATTTAATGAAACAGCTTCATCCGTTTTCCTGAAGACAAGGTGAAGTGAAGGGAAAGGAAAACATGTCCAAAACTATCGACATGAAAGAACTCCTAGAAGCAGGAGCTCACTTTGGTCACAAGACCTCACGTTGGCACCCAAAAATGGCTCAATACATCCATAGCAAGCGCCAAGACACTCACATTATTAATCTTGAAAAGACCGTAGCTGGCCTCGAAGAAGCCCTCGCTCTTACCAAGAAAATCGCCAAAGACGGCAAGAAAATTCTTTTCGTTGGTACCAAGAAACAACTCAAAGCTATCGTTAAAGAAGCCGCCGAATCTGTCGACATGCCATACGTTACCGAACGCTGGGTTGGTGGTACTCTCACTAACGTCGAAACTGTTAACCGCCAAATCAAGAAGGTTAAAGACCTCGAACGCCGCATGAAGACCGGTGAACTCGAAGCCCGCTATTCTAAGCTCGAAGTTCAACGCTTCCAGGAAGAAATTGCCGTGCTTAACACTCGCTACGGTGGTATCAAGGATATGACTGATCAACCAGCCGCTATCATTGTCACCGACGCTTGCGAAGATAAGAATGCCATTAAGGAAGCTAAAACTCTTCACATTCCAGTTATCGCTATTTGTGACACCAATGTCGACCCAACCGATATCAACATCGTCATTCCAGCTAACGACGATTCCACCAAGGCTGAAAAACTCATTCTTGATTACTTTGTCGAAGCTATCAAATCCGCCAAAAACTAATTTTCATCTATTAAGGAGATAAAAATGGCAGAAATTACCATTGAAAACATCAAAAAACTTAAAGAATTATCTGGCGTAGGTCTCACCGATGCTAAAAAAGCTCTTGTCGAAGCCGATGGCGATTTCGACAAAGCCCTCAAAGCTATGCGTGAAAAGGGTCTCACCAAGGCTGAAAAACGCGGTGACCGTGAAACCCGCGAAGGTATCGTCGACGCTTACATTCACGACGGCCGCCTTGGCGCTATCATCGAAGTGAACTGTGAAACTTCTTTCGTCGCTAACACCGATGAGTTCAAAGATCTTGCTCACAAACTTGCTATGCAAGTTGCTTCCATGGCTCCACTTTACGTTTCCGAAGAAGATATTCCAGCCGAAACTATGAAGGCAAAAATGGAAGAATTCGAAGCTAATTTCAAGGGTCCAGAAAATATGAAGGAACAAATCCTTTCTGGCCAAGTCAAAAAAGCTTTCTCCGACAAAGTTTTGATGCTCCAACCTTACATCCTCGATGATTCTAAGACCGTCGCAGAATTCATCAAGGAAATGATTGCAAAAACTGGTGAAAATATCACCGTCAAGCAATTCAAGCGCATCGAACTTGGCGTCACTGAATAAATTATTTATTCAAACCTAAAAATAGAATAGGCGAAAAACCTATTCTATTTTTCTTGTGCTAAAATAGATGTATGAATATTTTATTTGGTGCTTTTATCGGCCTTATCGCCCTCACATTACTCGTCGTCATTCACGAATTTGGCCACTTCATTATGGCAAAAAAATCTGGTGTCAAAGTTAACGAATTCGGTATCGGCCTTCCGCCACGCAAACTTGCCTGGCTTCATCTTCCAGCTAAAGAAGTCCAAAAGTTTTATGATCAATTAAAATCCGAGTCTAAGGCCAAAGTTAATCAAAAACGCCTCCAGAAATTGCTCGCTATGGGGAAGGACAAGACTAAACAAGATAAATATGTCTGGTTTTTCATTCCTAGCACCGAATACAAGAATGACCCACTTTACAAACAAGATTATCTAATTTTCAGTATCAATCTCCTCCCACTAGGTGGCTTTTGTACCATGGATGGGGAATCAGACGCCGAAACTAAACCTCACACCTTTGGTGCCACCAATTATCTCCAAAAAACCGCCATTCTTTTCGGCGGTGTTACTATGAACTGGCTTTATGGTATTTTAATTTTTACCATTCTTGCTGTCGCTGGCATGCCACAATTCATGAATAATCAATTCAATATTAATGAAAAAGCGCATTTTACTATGCCAAAAATCTATATCGATAAGATCATTGAAGACTCACCAGCTAGTCATAGCACCCTGAAAGCTAATACTATTATTCATGATGCCAAAGCTAAGAATGAAGATAACTGGAAAGTACTAACCTCCACCCTTGATGTTCAAGATTTTAACAAATCACATCTCGGTCAAACTGTAATTTATCGTACCTTCGATCCAGCCACCAAGGACACTAGCGAACACGAAGTCACCTTAAATTCAGGGGACAATTCGCCAGCTCTCGGCATTTCCATGCGCATGGATGGTCAATTCCTCGCGCGTTATTCCGTAATCGATGCACCACTCATCGGTCTAGGCACCACCGCCCAAATCACTGGCGAAACTTTCCGTGGTCTCTATGACATGGTGAAAAACCTCTTCTCTGGAGTTACCAAACAAATCACCGGCAACCAAGAAGCCAAAGAGTCTGGCAAGCAAGAACTCGCCAAAGCCGGTGAATCTGTCTCTGGTCCAGTTGGCATTATCGGAGTAATCTTCCCAAGTTTTGTCAGCGCTGGTTTTACCGAATTACTCTTCCTCACCGCCATCATTTCCATCTCCCTCGCCTGTATGAATGTTCTACCAATCCCAGCCCTCGATGGTGGCCGCTGGACTATGATTACCATCTCAAAATTAATCAAGAAGAAACTCTCGACCGAAGCGGAAGGAAAAATTATCGCTACCACCTTCCTCTTCCTCTTTGCTATGTTTATTCTCGTCACGATTTTAGATTTAATTCGTATTTTCCATTAATATGCCATCAAAAACCTCATTTTCAAGCAAAATTGTCAAATCCCTAAAATCCGGCTCAGACCTCGTTTATCTTCCGATCTTAGCCATCATCACCTTTTACGCCGCTCAGTTCATCGTCGGGGTGCCAATGCTAATTATTCTTGGTTCCGACACTCTAAAAACACCACTCGTTGCTACAATTTTTTCCATCTTGGTCTATTCCTTAAGTTTTATCTTTCTACTTTTTGCCTTAAAACATATAAAGCCCCTTAAGGATCCCGTCACCCGTAATGAGCTTGGATTTAAGGATTTAGTCACTTTCTCGGATATCGGCCTCGCCATTGCCGGCCTTTTTGGCTATCTAACTTTTTCTGCCATCCTTACCGCACTTTTCTCAGTTTTCCCATGGTTCAACCTTGCAGAGAACCAACCGCTCCTCTATTCAACTCTAATCTCACCACTTAACAAAGTCTTTGCAGCTATTGCCCTAGTAGTAGTTGGGCCAATTCTCGAAGAGGTTATTTACCGCGGACTCATCTACGGCAAACTTCGCAAAAAACACTCTCTAGTTACTTCAATTTTGATCGTTTCCATTCTCTTCGGCTTTCTCCATGGACAATGGAACGTCGGCGTCGACGTCTTCGCACTCAGCGTGGTCGCCTGCTTGATGCGCGAAACCACAGGTACGATTTATGCTGGAATTATACTGCATGTGTTAAAAAACACCATTGCCTTTTATTTTCTTTTTATGGCCTAATACTAGCCTTAATTAAATAAATATATTAAAAAAGAGACCGCTCGGCCTCATTTTTTAAAATAACCAAAGTTTAAGCAACTTCGAGAATTTCACCCTTATTGCCATTTGGTAGGGTATATTCGTCACCCTCTTTTTTACCAATTAAAGCTTTACCGATTGGTGAAATATCTGAGATACGACCATTTAGCGGGTCAGCCTCTACGGCACCGACGATAGAATAAGTATGCTCTTTACCAAGCATCTTAATTTTCACTGTCGAGCCAACGGCAATTTTGCCACCCTTAGCTGCCTTAATGATTTCCGCATTCTTCAAAATATCTTGAATTTCCAAAATTCGACTTTCTACCTGGCGTTGTTCCGCACGGGCATCAGAATATTCCTGATTTTCCTTCAAGTCACCAAAGGAACGGGCGGTAGCCAAACGATCGGCGATTGCTGGACGCATTTTAATCAGACTTTTCAACTCATTCTCAAGATTTTTCTTACCATCTTGAGTTAAACTTACTGTTTTTTTCATAGGAATAAAAAATACAATCTTTCTTTTAATATAATTACTTCATTAAAAAATACACGAAGCCCCAAAAAATGTCAACTTATCTCTGTTATTTATATTTTTTGTGATACAATAAGAATATTATTATTTTAAACAGGAAAGGTAAAGGATGAAGTTAAGTCAATCATTTATCAAGACCTTCCGTGAAGTAGGAAAAGAAGAAACCAGCCGCAACGCTGAGCTTCTCATCCGCGCTGGCTACATTTACAAGGAAATGGCTGGTGTTTATGACTTCTTACCACTCGGATTGATCACATTAAACAAAATTCAAGACATCATCCGTGACGAACTCGATGCTATCGGTTGTCAGGAGATGCAAATGACTGCGCTTCAGAACCCCGAATCCTGGGTCAAAACTGATCGCTGGCGCGATGATGTCATCGATGTCTGGTTTAAAACCAAACTTAATGCTGGCGGCGAATTGGGTCTCGCTCCTACTCACGAAGAGCCACTCACCAATTTAATGACCAAATACATTTCTTCTTACAAGGACCTCCCAGTCTACGTCTACCAATTCCAAACCAAGTTCCGAAACGAACTTCGTGCCAAATCTGGTATTCTACGTACTCGCGAGTTCCTTATGAAAGATCTTTACAGCTTCTCGACTGATAAAGAATCTCACGAGAAGTTCTACCACGAAGTCGAAGAGGCCTACAAGCGCATCTATGTCCGTCTCGGCCTCGGCGATTGCACCTACGAAACTTACGCCTCTGGCGGTGCTTTCTCTAAGTATAGTCACGAATTCCAGACTATCACTCCAGTGGGTGAAGACGTTATCTATTTTAACGACGATAAATCTATTGTCTTGAATGAAGAAGTCGTAATCGATGAAGTCTTAAATGACCTCGGTGTTAAGAAGGAAGACCTTCACTCTACCGCCGCTGCCGAAGTTGGTAATATCTTCACCCTCAGCTACAAATTCTCTGACCCAATCGGTCTTAAGTACGATGATAAGGATGGCGAAAAGAAAACCGTCTTCATGGGTAGCTATGGTATCGGTGTTTCCCGCGTTATGGGTGTAATTGCTGAAAAGTTTGCTGATGAAAAAGGTCTCGTCTGGCCAGAAAACATCGCACCTTTCAAATATTACTTGATTGGTCTTGGCGATGAAGCCGCGAAGATCACTGTCGAACTTCATGATGCTCACCGCAAAGAAATCTTGCTCGATGATCGCGATATGCGCATCGGTGAAAAACTTACCGATTCTGAACTTATTGGTATCCCTTACCGCGTAGTAATTTCGGAAAAAACCTTGGAGAATAACCAAGTCGAAATCACCGACCGTAAGACTGGCGAAACCAAGCTTATCGGCCTTGAAGAATTCAAGAATTCACTCTAAAAGTTAAATACCCCGAATCAGGGGTATTTTTCTCTCTGATGTGATAAAATATAGATAAGTATATAAGGAAAAATTATGTTTGATAACACCGAATATAAAATTGCATTTCAAGCTGTCGTCGATCGCTTCCAGCAGGAGCTTAAGAAGGTTCGCACCGGTCGTGCTCATCCAGACATGCTCTCCAGCATTAAAGTCGAAGCTTATGGTCAATATATGCCACTCAACCAAGTCGCCAACGTCACCATTGCCGATGCGACCATGCTTTTGATTACCCCATTTGACCCATCCACCATTGCCGGGATCTCTAATGCTATTCGTGCCGATCAAACTCTCAACCTTAACCCAGCTGACGACGGTCGCGTAATTCGTGTCCCAGTGCCACCACTCACCGAAGAACGTCGTAAGGAAATTGTCAAAACCACCTCACAGAAAATCGAAGAAGCTAAGGTGGCTCTCCGTAAAATCCGTGACGACGCTAGAAAAGAACTCAAATCTATCGAAGATCTCTCCGAAGACATTAAGAAACGTAGCGAAAAAGAAATTGACGATCTCACCAAAGATTTCAGCGCTAAAATCGACGAACTCTTCAAGGCTAAAGAAGCCGAAATCATGAAAATCTAATCAATAAGAAAAATTATGGCTACATTAAACGACTACCGCAACGAACGACTTAAAAAACTCACTACCTTAAAGGAAATGGGGATTAATCCTTATCCATCTCATTCCGATCGCAACACCAAGATTTCTGAAATTTTGGATAATTTTGCGGAACTTGATGGCAAACAGGTCGTTATTGCCGGTCGCATTGTCGCCATTCGCAGCTTTGGCAAGCTCGCCTTCGTTAAAATTCGTGATTATTTTGGTGAAATTCAACTTTTCATGAAACAAGACGAAACTCCAGAAGGTTTTATTGGCACTAAACAGCTCAAACTTCTCGATACCGGTGATTTTATTGAAGCCGAAGGTCTAGTCGGCAAATCCCAAACTGGTGAAATTTCACTCTTTACTAATTACGTGAAGCTTCTCACTAAAACTCTTCGCCCGATGCCGGGTCGCGATGGTTTTACCAATAAAGAAGAACGTTACCGTCGTCGCTATGTCGATATGAATGTTAACCCCGAGGTTCGTGAGCGCATGGTTCGTCGCAGCAAATTCTGGCAAGCCACCCGTGATTTCATGAATATGCACGGTTTTATCGAAGTGAACACTCCAGTTCTCGAACATACCACCGGTGGCGCCGATGCTACGCCTTTCGTCACTCATATGGATGCCCTAGGTGAAGATTTTTACCTTCGTATTTCTCAAGAATTACCGTTAAAGCGCCTGCTCGGTGCTGGCTTTGAAAAAGTCTATGACATCGGCCCGCGCTTCCGTAACGAAGGTGTCGATGATGAGCATCTACCAGAACATATTGCTTTTGAATCCTACGCGGCTTATGAAGATTATCAAGATGGTATGGATTTTTACGAAGAAATGATTAAATATGTCGCCGAAAAAACTTGGGGCACCCTCAAGTTCCAGGTTAATGGCTTTGATATCGACCTTTCCAACAAATGGCCACGCATCAAATATGCCGACCTGATTCGCGAAGAGTTTGATATCGACGTTTTCAATCCAGATCGCGCCAAAATCACCGCGATCCTCAAGTCTCACGGCGTCGAAGTTACTGCCGCACAGGCCGATTCGCGCCTCATCGATAACCTCTGGAAACTAATTCGTAAAAAATCTGGCGGACCATTCTGGTTAATCGAGGAGCCTCTCTCGCTCTCACCCCTCGCTAAGATTTCTCCAGAAAATCCTCTAGTCACTGAACGTTTCCACCCTGTTATTGCTGGTACCGAAATGGGTAATGGTTATTCTGAGTTAAACGATCCACTCGATCAGCTCGCTCGTTTTGAAGAACAACAAGCTATGCGTGATGGCGGCGACAGTGAAGCTCAAATGCTGGATCAAGATTTCGTCGAAATGCTCGAGTACGGTATGCCGCCAGCCTGTGGTTGGGGTAATTCCGAACGTAATTTCTGGCTACTTGAAGGCGTCTCCGGTCGCGAGGCCGTCCCATTCCCAATCATTAAGCGCCGCGCCAATTCTGAAAATATTTCTGAAGAATCATCCGAATCCGAAGAATCAAAGACTTCCAAAGATTCCGCTATTTCCAAAGATTCAGCCATCTCCGAAGATTCCGCCAAATCTTCCACTCACGCATAATTCAGAATTCAAAATCGTTAACTAAAATTATTAAAGAAAAGAGGTAAAAATGTTGGACATTAATTTCATCCGCAATAACAAAGAGCTCGTCGAACATTCCATCAAAGAAAAAATGTACAAGAACGTCAATCTTGATGAAATTCTCACCTTGGATGACCAAAGAAAGACTCTCCTTCAACAAGTTGAAGCCCTTCGCAAAGAGCGCAACGATAATACCGCCAAAATGAAAAATGGCAAACCAAGCGACGAGCTAATCGCCAAGGGTAAGGAAATCAAAGAAAAACTTAGCACCCTCGAAGCCGATCTTTCTAATTTTGAAAAAGAACTAAACACTAAACTTAAAACCGTCCCTAATGTCATTTTTGACGACGTGCCACTAGGTGACGAATCAGCCAGTGTGGAAGTCAAAAAATGGGGTGAATGCAAAGCTACTGGCGTCGATCACCTCGACTACGCCATCTCTCGTGACTGGGTGGATTTCGAACGTGGTGCCAAAGTTGCTGGCGCAAAATTCTACTACGTCAAAGGTGGTCTAGCCCTGCTCGAAAATGCCCTGATTCAATTCGGTATTAAGAAAATCGTTGAACACGGCTTCACTCTCATGGATGTGCCTGATTTAGTTAACTCTCGCGTTCTCGAAGGTACTGGCTTCGCTCCACGTAGTTCTGAACAAAGTGACGAGTACTACATCGAAGGGGAAGACCTCGCTCTTATCGCTACCGCTGAAATGTCTATCACTGGCTACCATATGGACGAAATTATCGACGAAGAAAAATTACCACTCTTTTATGCCGGCCTCTCCGCTTGTTTCCGCAAGGAAGCTGGTGCCTATGGTAAGCACACCCGTGGCCTCTTCCGTGTTCACCAATTTAACAAACTCGAAATGTA
>JABZKD010000020.1 GCA_015257455.1 Nanosynbacter sp.
GAATAGAGGTAAAACAAAAATCGGCTAGTGATTAGCCGATTATTTTTAGGGATTTAGGAATTTAGATTAAATGATTAATAGATCAGTTTTAGAGTTTTAGGAATTTAAGTTGAAGAGCTTGAGGTAGGCTTCAGTAACTTTAGCCGGAGCCCCTTCTTCGATAATTTTACCTTTTTCAATCAAGATTGCACGGTCACAATAAGCCATCACATTTTCCATAGAATGTGTCACCAAAATCACGGTTTGCTTACTATGAAGTGAGGCAAAATAATCATTACACTTCTTCTGGAAGGCAGCGTCACCGACGGCGAGAACTTCATCAAGAATGAGAATATCACCACGAGCACGAATGGCGATGGAAAAGGCGAGACGTACTTGCATACCAGAAGAATAATTTTTTAATTTTTGATCCATAAATTCTGGAAGTTCGGCAAAATTCACGATGTCGTCATACATGGCATCCATTTCTTGATTAGAAAAGCCGAGCATGGCGCCGTTAAGATAGACATTTTCGCGACCAGTGAGCTCAGGGTTAAAACCAACACCGAGTTCGATAAATGGCACGAGCGAACCATCAATTTCAATCTTACCCTTGGTAGGAGTGTAAATCTGGGAGAGTAACTTCAAGAGAGTAGACTTACCAGAGCCGTTACGGCCGACGATACCTAGGAATTCACCGTCATAAACCTTAAAACTGACATCGTTTAGAACTTGTTGTTCAGTGTAACCTTTGATGCCGCGAAGACGATTAAAAATCACTTGCTTCAAGCCAAAAGAGCGCTCGGTAGGAAGTTTAAAAGTCTTAGAGAGATGCGAAACGGTAATGACAGCCTTACGTTCTTGTGTTTTTTCGGCGGCTTTTTCAGCTGCTTTTTGAATAGATTTTTGAGTTTTCGACATTAGGCTTCCTCCGCAAAATATTTAGAGTGTTTTCGGAAATAGATACTACCGATAGTTAAAATAAATAAGGTAATTAAGACTGGCAAAAAACGCAAGAAAATATTATCAATAAAATTCCAAACGGTAATAGATTGGTTAGTAATTAAAAGATACCTAGCATCTTGAATGACCTGAGCGATAGGATTGAGAAGCAAAACCTTGGCCGTTACAGCACTACTGGCGGAAACCATGGTGATCGGATAAATAATCGGCACGGCATAGAAGAGAGCCTGCATCAAAACTTCCCAGATAGAAGAAATATCGCGATATTTTACATTGATGGAACCGAGGAAAAAAGCAATGCCGAGACTAAGCAGATAAAGTTCAAGAATCACCAGTGGTGCAAGTAGCCAAGTAAGTGACGGCGTAACACCATTTAACAAGGCAAAAACAATAATGACACAGAGATTAATTAAGAAGTTAATCAAAGCAGTGATGGTAGATGAAACGACAATAATCCACTTGGGAAAGCTGATTTTACGAAGTAGGTCACTCCGGCCAACGATAGCCTGGATACCTTGACCAGTACATTCCGAGAAGAAGCTCCAGAACACCGTACCGGTCATCAGATAGACAGAGTAATGTGGAATATCTCCACCCATTTTCAAAATTTTAGCAAAAACGGTATATAAAATAGCAAATAAAAGCATTGGACGAAGGACGGCCCAAAGATAACCGAGGACGGAACCTTGATAGCGAATTTTAAAGTCGGTCTTGACTAGTTCCTTCAGAAGAATGCTATTTTTACGGCTCCAAATTTTTGGAATATTCATAAATAAATTATATCATATGCGAGTTTTAACAAGGGTGCATGTTATAATCAAAACAAATGAAACCATTAATTTCTGTAATTATTCCAATCTATAATACGGGCGACTCGGCAGTCAAGTTGCTGAATAGACTCATCAAACAAAGTTACGAAAATCTAGAAATCATTTGTGTGGATGACGGGTCAAAGGACGGGAGTTTTGATTTGATCTCGGAATTTATTAGACAGAGTAAACTGAAAAATAAAAACCTGAATATGACGATTC
>JABZKD010000021.1 GCA_015257455.1 Nanosynbacter sp.
AAACTGAGCAGAGCGGCCAGGGACGAAAATTTGATGAATCTCGTCGGTACAGGCGTAGAGGAAACTGAAGAGAATGCTCATGAAGAGTGAATATTTGATGAGGCCTAGAGTAACTTTCTTCGCGACGGTTTTTGTAGTCTGAGGTTTAGAAATTTTTTCGAGCGTAGTATTTGATTTTAACCAGTTTCTTAGATTAAGGAAAAAGAGGCCGCCTAAAATCGCATATTCGGTGAAGTGGGCGGTTTTGCGGACGAGAAAAATTAGAGTATTCAGGCTGATTAGGTTATTTTCGAGACCGTGACGGACGTGTGGGAAATTTTGGGCGATAAAGTCAACGAAAAGATTGCTTTGCGCATCAGAAGAATTATGGCCGAAGGACGACATGGCGAAAATGAAGCACATCTGCAAAATTAGTAATGTCGGTAAAATGAGGCGACGAATTTTAATGGTCATTAAACTATTCTATCATTTTTAGTATATTCTTGGAGCTTTGACTTAGATTATTGGCTGAGGTATTCTTGGAGCTTGGTTTTGGCTTTATCGACCGAATCTTGATATGGGTGCCAAACGAAATGCTTTGGCTCTGGATAAGTATAAGTAGAGGTAATATCAGCTTTACCATCGACATCAATGGATTCGATTTGCCAGTTGGAAAAATTCGTCAATTGTTTCTGAACGAGATACTTGAGGTCATCAGGGGTGAAATTGGTTTGAATATTTTTGGCAATAGAATTGAAAATTTGATCGAGGCGAGTGAGATTAGATTTATCTGCTTGAAGTTTTTGGATTAAGGCGGTGAGGATTTTTTCCTGATTACGGCCACGTTCACGGTCGCCCCCAGCCCAACTAATTGAGACGCGTTCACGCGCAAAATCGAGTGCCTCGTCACCATTCAAATGATAATTCCCTGGCTCGTAATGACGGTGGCCGTGATAAGTATTGACGACGTAAGGAATATGAATGTCGACGCCGCCGAGTTGGTCGATGATAGTGGAAGTGGCATCGAAATTGATACGGGCGTAGTAATTGAATTTAATATTATAAAAATTTTCCAGAGTATGAATGGATTCATTGACGCCATAAAGTCCGGCGTGGGTAAGCTTGTCGAGTTTGCCATTCATGGCGAGGGGGACATAAAAATCGCGCGGAGTATTCAGGAGAAGAATTTTGTGCTTGGCGGGATTCACTACCATGATGAGATTAACATCGGAGCGGGCGGCGAAAGGCAAGGTGTGATCGCGATTATCAATACCGCTGAGATAAATGGTAAAAGGTGTATCGAGTGAAGTGTGAGAGGTGGTTTCGACGTGTTTTGGAGTGACTTTAATTTCGATATCTGCGAGAATTTGAAGTTGATTATAGATGGCTTCGTTATTATCTTTTAATGCGTCGAGGTAGGTGTGACCGAGAAAGATAGTCTGGAGCTTGTCGTTGGCGGACTTAGGGGTTGTGAGCGCTGTAGTGAGGGCGAGGAGATTGTCGTAGGT
>JABZKD010000022.1 GCA_015257455.1 Nanosynbacter sp.
CCCTGGTAGTCCACGCAGTAAACGATGATAACTGGGCGTATGCGATATACAGTATGCTCCTAAGCGAAAGCGTTAAGTTATCCACCTGGGGAGTACGCCGGCAACGGTGAAACTCAAAGGAATTGACGGGGGCCCGCACAAGCGGAGGAACATGTGGTTTAATTCGATGATACGCGAGGAACCTTACCCGGGCTTGAATTGCAGATGTAGGATACAGAGATGTTGACGCCCTTCGGGGCATCTGTGAAGGTGCTGCATGGTTGTCGTCAGCTCGTGCCGTGAGGTGTCGGCTTAAGTGCCATAACGAGCGCAACCCCTATTTTCAGTTGCCATCAGGTTATGCTGGGCACTCTGGAGACACTGCCACCGCAAGGTGTGAGGAAGGTGGGGATGACGTCAAATCAGCACGGCCCTTACGTCCGGGGCTACACACGTGTTACAATGGCCGGTACAGAGGGACGGTGTAATGCAAATTGCATCAAATCTTTAAAGCCGGTCCCAGTTCGGACTGAGGTCTGCAACCCGACCTCACGAAGCTGGATTCGCTAGTAATCGCGCATCAGCCATGGCGCGGTGAATACGTTCCCGGGCCTTGTACACACCGCCCGTCAAGCCATGAAAGCCGGGGGTGCCTGAAGTCCGTGACCGCAAGGATCGGCCTAGGGCAAAACTGGTGATTGGGGCTAAGTCGTAACAAGGTAGCCGTACCGGAAGGTGCGGCTGGAACACCTCCTTTCTGGATAGAACTTTTATTTAAGTATCTATTTATTGTTTGAGACATTTTTAAAGAGAGATTTGGAGTTTCTCTTCTTTACTACCTACTCTGTTATGTTTATATATGAAGATAAGGTCTAAGGCCTGTATACAGATGGTTCAAGTCCATCGTCTTCACTTCTTCCTTATCTATAGAAATTGATTTCTTGATATTGGAACACGTTCTTTGACATATTGACACAAGCAAGACTGTAAAGTAAGACATTTACTTCCACTTTTTTAGTGTGAAGTTTTTAATTTCAAAATACAGCTGAAAGTATGAGCAACCTGTGGTATGTATTATTTATATGTATCACTCGGCGAATAGAAAGTAATTAAGGGCGTATGGCGGATGCCTTGGCTCTCGGAGGCGACGAAGGACGTGATAAGCTGCGATAAGCTACGGGGATTGGCACATACAAATTGATCCGTAGATTTCCGAATGGGGCAACCCGGCATATTGAAGATATGTCACACTGCAGAGCAGTGAGCGAACGTGGGGAACTGAAACATCTAAGTACCCATAGGAGAAGAAAACAAAAGTGATTCCCTTAGTAGTGGCGAGCGAACGGGGAAC
>JABZKD010000023.1:1028-1292 GCA_015257455.1 Nanosynbacter sp.
TGAATTGTTTGTTCTTTGAAAACTGCATAGAAGATAATTATATATATATTTGTAAGGTCATCTCTTAGAATTTCTAAGTAGGTTGACCCGAGCACATAGGAAATAATTCTCTGACTTAATGGTGACGTACATGAAAATGTACGGCTACAAAATAAACGACAATGTATCTAATGCATGTCTAAAAAATCGTAATGATTTTCATCAGAATTTGATGGATATCGAGGCGTACCAGTGAAGCGAAACCGCCGCGTATTTGTATACGCA
>JABZKD010000024.1 GCA_015257455.1 Nanosynbacter sp.
GTATTCAGTTGAGAGCAACCCGACATGACTCGTGCTGGGTTTCCCCATTCGGAAATCTCCGGATCAAAGCTTGTTGACAGCTACCCGAAGCTTATCGCAGTCTTCCACGTCCTTCATCGGTAATATACGTCTAGGCATCCATTGTGTGCCCTTGAGTACCTTTTTATGCATTGACTTAACTAGTAATTGGTAACAACCAAATACTTGCCGTCAATCTTAAATTCTTATCTTCTTTTACATCACCAAATTGTTAAATTTCTCGCTCCCATTTTAAGAGCAAAATTATAAATTCAATCTTACAAAGATTCGAACTTATCATCCTGATCTCAAACGCTTTACTATTATATATTTTTGAATATTTTTTGTCAATAGTTTTTTATGATTTTATTGACTTTTTAGCCAGAGGTTCAGGATGAACGTTCGCAAGTGATTACTATTATATATCATTTTATTTTTGAATGCAAGAGTTTTTGAGCGTTTTTTTAATTTTTCGCAAAAATAAAAAAAACACTCCCGCTTGGGAGTTCTATGGTGGGCGATGAGGGACTTGAACCTCCGACCTCGTCATTATCAGTGACGCGCTCTAACCAGCTGAGCTAATCGCCCTCATTCGTCTTGGTGGAGTGTCGTGGACGTAAGCCCACTTCACCCCATATGGTGGAGACACAGGGACTCGAACCCTGGACCCCCTGCTTGCAAAGCAGGTGCTCTAGCCAACTGAGCTATATCCCCATAAATTGCCAAGACTTTTTAATTGTACAGTATCTTTTTAATTCTGACAAGTGTATAATTAATAATATGTTATATCAATTTAGTTTTGGCTCATTATTTTTTGGGATTTTAGTCTTAATTGCTGGTGGAATCGTCGTCGTTTTTCATCAAAAATTAGCCGACAATCTGGGAAACGGCGTAAGTAGCTATGATCGTTTCAAATTTTGGGGACTTGTTACATGTGGAGTAGGGTTCGCTATTATGCTCAGCCTACACACTATCCCATTAAACTGGCTACTAAACTCCCTTTTTGGCGGCGGACTATAATAAGCATCAGTAAAAAGC
>JABZKD010000025.1 GCA_015257455.1 Nanosynbacter sp.
TTTTGGCGAATTGATAATAAGAATCTGGATTATCGCCAGCTGGAGCGGAAATAATTAGCGGTGTCCTGGCTTCATCAATAAGGATTGAGTCGACCTCATCGACGATAGCAAAATTGAGTTCGCGTTGGCGGAGGAAGTCAACTTCGTTCACCATGTTGTCACGGAGGTAATCGAAGCCGAATTCATTATTTGTACCATAAGTTACATCAGCTTGATAAGCTTGCTTTCTAGTGCATGGCTTCAAGTGCTGCATGCGTTCGTCAGTGTGTTCCTCGTTAACATATTCTGGATCATAAAGGAAGCTAGCATCGGCAATAATCACACCTACGCTCATGCCGAGGAAGTGATAAACTGGAGCGTTCCAACCGGCGTCACGTTGAGCAAGATAATCGTTGACGGTGACGACGTGGACACCGCGGCCAGTCAAGGCATTCAAGAAAGATGGCAAAAGTGCGACCAAGGTTTTACCTTCACCGGTTTTCATTTCGGCGACGTTGCCTTCGTGAAGAACGATACCACCAATCATCTGGACATCATAGTGGCGCATGCCAAGAACACGCTTGGTGGCTTCGCGTACTAAGGCGAAGGCATCTGGAAGGATTTCGCTTAAAATTTTGGTTTCGTTACGTTCAAGTTTTTCCGATTTAACAGAGGTGGATTGCTTTTTAGCGCTGTTAGTAGATTCGGCCTTTGTCTCAGATTTTTTGGCTGAAGCTTTTAGTTTGGCGCGGGCAATATTGGCCTCGGCCTTCTTATTGAGGGCGTCGAGACGCTCTTTTAGTACGTTAGTTTGAGCTTTAAGCTCGTCGTCGGACATGGCTTCGTATTTTGGTTCGAGACCATTGATGATCTTGACGATTTTGCGCATACGAGCGAGATTGCGCTTGGCTGGGTCACCAAAAACACCCTGTAAAATACGGGTAGTGGTGGTTTTATCAGCTAATTTATCGGTTGGCTTGCGTTCTTTTTTTACTTTTGGAGCCTTAATTTTGGCTTCCTGAATTTTTTCAATTTTTTTCTGAGACATAAACAGTCGAAACCTCCAAAT
>JABZKD010000027.1 GCA_015257455.1 Nanosynbacter sp.
TGTTAAGTAATGTAATAGAATAGGAACTGTCTTTTGCGTAATATAATGTCGATTTTAGGGAGCTACCCTTGCGTGCTAACGCGTCGACGTTTATGCGAATGGTAAAAAGTAATGTTATCCCAAATATCTTCAAATAGGAACCATTTTTTGCATAATTGAGACGGCTGGGATCGAACCAGCACTCGCGTGAGTCAAAGTCACGTGTGTTACCAATTACACCACATCTCATAATATGCGCAAGGGTGGACTCGAACCACCGAACTCCGAAGAGGGGAGATTTACAGTCTCCTGTCATTGCCGCTAGACTACCCACGCATGAATTACAGTTTTTACTCGACTGTGTCGAACGGGCAACTGCAAACCGAAATTACGAGAGCGGGACTCGAACCCGCGACATTCGGCTTATGAGACCGACAATCTAACCGCTGATATACCTCGTATGAATTATTATAACATGCTTGCTGTGCATGTACATATGTAATCATCAATTTCATTCGCGCCACTACCATGCTAAAGTACTTAATAAGGTGTACTCTGACCCGCGAAAAGTCCTCACAAAGTAGCTACTTTGCTTGCTCACGCTCGATGTGTGTTAGCATGGTACTGATGGCACGATTGTATTATTGATACGTAATTAGCTAGATTACGTATCGAACTCTAGAGTGTTTATATAACCTTTAATGTCATTGCGGAGCTACCGCAATTCAACATAAGGTTTAAGGATAGAGCGGGATTCGAACCCGCGGACGACTTTCGCCGCCTCTGGTTTTCAAGACCAGTACTTTAAGCCACTCAGACACCTATCCATAGGAGGCCTCTTTATA
>JABZKD010000028.1 GCA_015257455.1 Nanosynbacter sp.
ATCACTGCTCGCTTCCCATTAGGAAAATTCATCGCGGTGACAGGTGTGTCAGGTTCAGGGAAATCGACCTTAATCAACAGTATCCTCAAAAAAGCCATTGCCCAGAAGCTCAACCGCAATTCAGACAAACCAGGTAAATTCAAAACCATTACAGGGATTGAGCATGTAGACCGCTTGATTGACATTGACCAGAGTCCAATCGGGCGAACGCCGAGGTCCAACCCAGCTACCTATACAGGAGTTTTTGACGATATACGTGACCTTTTTGCTCAAACAAACGAAGCCAAGATTCGTGGTTACAAGAAGGGACGTTTTAGTTTCAACGTTAAGGGAGGTCGTTGTGAAGCCTGCTCAGGTGACGGGATCATCAAGATTGAGATGCACTTCTTGCCAGATGTTTATGTTGCTTGTGAAGTTTGCCACGGAACCCGCTACAACAGTGAAACCCTAGAAGTTCACTACAAGGAAAAAAATATCTCGCAGGTCTTGGACATGACCGTCAACGATGCGGTAGAATTCTTCCAACATATTCCTAAAATTCAACGCAAACTTCAGACCATCAAGGATGTAGGGTTGGGCTATGTGACGCTAGGTCAACCAGCTACCACTCTTTCTGGGGGAGAAGCCCAGCGTATGAAGTTGGCTAGTGAACTCCACAAACGCTCGACAGGTAAGTCATTCTACATTCTGGATGAGCCGACGACAGGACTTCATACCGAGGATATTGCTCGCTTGCTTAAGGTTTTAGCTCGCTTTGTAGACGATGGCAATAC
>JABZKD010000029.1 GCA_015257455.1 Nanosynbacter sp.
GTTAAGAGCGGCACTAGAGACATTAGAAAGTGTAGCGTCGAAGAGGTCGACACCGTATTTTTGAGAGACGTTATTAATTTCACCGAAGACGGTACGCTCGGCTTTAACGAGAGAAGTACCTTTGAGGGCTTGAGCGAGATTAAACTTAGTAGTCTTTTCCTCACCATCAAGATCTTTAACTTTACCTGTGGCGAACTGTTCGAAGGTGATGCGATTGTCCTGACGCTTACCGGTACTCCAGGCAGCGGTTTCAATATTACCAAACTTACCGAAACGACCAAGGACTGGGTCGGCATCTTTGAAGGCCATTAATTCTTTGAAGAGAACGTTGGCGTTTTCAGTACCAGCAATAATTTTGCCGTTATCTGAAAGATCTATGATACCTTCCAGAACCTTATCGTAGTCACCACGAGTAGCCATGACGCGCATCGTGGCAATCACGCGTTCGAAATCAGCATCGTTAATGGCTTTCTTGAAGTCGTTATTAAGTACACCAGAGTGAATACGGCTGTAATAGGTGGTGCGGCGGTTGAGGCTAGCTTGGTATTCGCGGTCATAATCGACGGAGATATCACCCAGTACACTATCGATAGCATCAATGACATGCTTAGGATTTTTGATATTGAGAGCTGGGTCATAATCCCAGGCACTGGTACCAGCGGCGCGAACAATATATTTTTGATATTCTTTATCGTTCTTAGCAATTT
>JABZKD010000002.1 GCA_015257455.1 Nanosynbacter sp.
CTCCTAAAGAGTAGCGGAGGCGTTCAAAGGTTGGCTAGCTACGGATGGAAATCGTAGCGATAGTGTATGCGCAAAAGCCAGCTTGACTGTGAGGGCCACAACCCAATCAGACACGAAAGTGGGAGCAAATGACCCGCTGTACAGAACTTCGGTTCAATTTACGTGGGAAAGACAGCGCACACGGATAAAAGTTACCCTGGGGATAACAGGCTGATCGCGCCCAATAGTTCACATAGACGGCGCGGTTTGGCACCTCGATGTCGGCTCATCACATCCTGGAGGGGGAGCACCTTCCAAGGGTCCGGCTGTTCGCCGGTTAAAGTGGTACGCGAGCTGGGTTCAGAACGTCGTGAGACAGTTCGGTTTATATCCGGCATGATCGTTAGGAATTTTGAGGAGATCTACCCTTAGTACGAGAGGACCGGGGCGGACGAACCTCTAGTGTATCGGTTGTGACCACCTGTTGCATTGCCGAGTAGCTATGTTCGGAAGAGATAAGCGCTGAAAGCATATTAAGCGCGAAGCCCACTCCAAGATTAGAATTCCCTATGAGCTCCCAGAGAGAAGATCTGGTTGATAGGTGCAAGATGGAAGTATCGTAAGATATGGAGTCGAAGCATACTAATAGAGCCATCGCCTTTTTATGTTCAAACTATTCATTTTGTCTAGACGAGATGGATAGTTTGATAGACTTAGCTAGTAATCGGTGCTTGATGCACCGCAAGTCACATTTAATTTTTACACCTCATGGACATCAATATTCGCATTAAATTGCGCCATTGGTGCCCATAGCGCTGGGGAAATACCTGTTTACATTCCGAACACAGAAGTCAAGCCCAGTAGCGGCGATAATACTGCAGCAGCGGGAAGATAGCAAGGTGCCAAATTATATAGAATAGCCACCCAAACGGGTGGCTTTCTGTTTTTTATAAGAATGTCGTTCTACCCTTTATCTTACTATTTAAGAATGAGAGAACGCCGCATACCCCGTTCCGGAAACGCTCTAGGCCGCTCGGCCAAGCTTATGTTCCGTCAGAGGTAAGCGGCATTCTCTCTTTTAATAACATTCAGATGAAAGGCAAGACGACATTCTTTTTTTAGAAAATCAGATAAAAGACAAGACGACGTTCTTTTTAACATCAAAAATCCATCCTGTTTATGTTAAAATAAATGTATATGCAAGGCCAAAAATCACTAATTACTACACCCCATGGTAGGTGTTGGCTTACTGGAGTATTAAAGCTTCTTTTTGTATTTTTTGGTTTAATTTTCACTTTTAATTTTATTCTTACCAATGAAGTTTTGGCTTTGTATACGCCGACACTTTCCGCTTCGGTGGACCAAGCGAATCTGCAAGTGAATGGGAATCAAGTGATAAATTCACAGGATCAAACTAAGGAATTGCAGCTTAGACTCAATGTTGATACTAATAATAAAACAGGCTATACTACCACTATTAGTTCAAGTTCTGAAAATACCTCACTGGTAAATTCTAGTCCTACTAGCACTAGTCAGATTTCATCGATAAGTTCAAATTTAAATCTTTCAGATTTTGCTACAAATACTTGGGGGTATAAATTAGGTAATGCAGTTAGCTATCAGCCTATTCCTGCATTTTCTACTCCAGCAAGCGTGATCCAAACTACCGCCAAAACCAATGGCACAGAATCAAATAATATAAATATTGGTATGAAATTAAATCAGAATTTGGAATCCGGATCTTATTCCAATACTTTAATCTTTTCTTTTATCACCAATCCATATACACCTAAAGCCATAATGACAAGAGGCTTTGATTTTCAGACCAGCATCGCTCGTTTTGATCCAAATCCTAGTCACGTTGACGGGCATCCAGAGGTTCCTACTTTTCCAAACATTGTACATATTAAACGGGAGCGAAATACTGCTAATATTCCCACTAATGCTATCAATCTTGAAGCAAACGATTCAGAAGCCGAAATCAAAGTCTGGTATGATTTGCTTTCCAAAACCGTTTTCTGGTATTCGGTAAGTGAAAAAGTTTATCTTAACCCAGACAGTTACAATATGTTTGCTTATTTTCCAGGTATGACAGATATTGATTTATCTAGTTTTGATACGAGTGAGGTTGAAGACATGAGTTTTATGTTCAATTTTAATCTTGCTCTAGAAAAACTGGATGTTTCCCATTTTGATACCAGACGGGTTAAAAGCATGTATGCTATGTTTGATAACCTTACCTCGCTTAAGGAGCTTGATGTTACTAATTTTGATACAAGTAATGTTGAAACAATGCAATATATGTTTTATAACCTTAATAAGGTAAAAAAGCTTGACCTGTCACACTTTAATACGGAAAACGTCAAAAGTATGGAAGGTATGTTTGCTCATATGGTTAGTCTTGAGTCTTTAGATCTTAGTCATTTTGATACGAGCAACGTTGCAACCATGCGCGACATGTTCGCTTATATGACCAGTCTTAGGTCTTTAAATCTCAGTGGTTTTAATACGAGTAATGTTACAATCATGCAGGATATGTTTGCTGCTACTTCAGCTCTTCAGGCATTAGATCTATCAAGCTTTGATACTAGAAAAGTTACCAATATGCAATCTATGTTTTTTAATATGTCATCACTGAAGAATCTCATTGTGACTAGTTTTAATACGGAAAACGTGAAAAATATGAATGCTATGTTTGCTCACACCGATAGTTTAGAAGAGTTGGATCTAAGTAGCTTTAAGACACCAAAAGTTAAAACCTTCCGGGCAATGTTCTACACAGATCGACCTGAGGCGAATATCACGAGGCGCATTTATGCTTCAGCAGATTTTGATATTAGAGCAGCCTTAGCCTATAATACGACCGACTCACAAGCCAATATCGATATCTTTTGGCAAATGAAAAATCTGGTAGGCGGTAATGGCACTAGTAGTAATGGTAATACTACTCCAGGAATTTACCTCCTAAAAATTGATCGTCCAGGTGTGCCAGGTCTCTTCACTAGAAAACCATAAAAACCATCACGTTTATGGTAAAATAAATATATATGCAAGGCCAAAAATCACAAATTGCTACACCTTACGGGGGGTGTTTAAGTGGGAACTAAAATTTCTCGGTTTATTTTTGGCACTTATTTCTTTTTGTAATTTTATTTTTGCTCGTAATACTTCGGCTCTCTTTGTGCCGACACTTTCGGCTTCAGTGGACCAAGCGAATCTACAGGTGAATGGGAATCAAGTGATAAATAGTACAGATAAGACCACAGAAATTCCATTTAATTTCACAGTCAATACGAATAATCGCACGGGCTATACTGCTACATTGAGCGCGGAAACAGAAAATACGGCGCTAACTAATAGTAGTTCTACTACTGGGGCGAAAATTGACTCGATTTCTTCCGCTGAACTACTAGGAGGTTTTTCTAATAACACTTGGGGTTATAAATTTGGCTCATCTATGAATTATGCACCGATTCCAGCTTTGTCTACACCATCACAAATTCTTCAAACTACAGGGAAGACTAATGGCAATGAATCGAACCAACTGAGTATTGGCATGAAGTTAGCGGATAATTTAGAGTCAGGGAATTATACAAATAAATTAATCTTGTCCTTTGTTTCGAATCCTTATCAAATGCGTGCGATGATGACAAATGGTCCGGATTTTAATACTAGGGTAGGGAATTTAGACCCAAATCCAGCTTACTATTCTGGTCCTGATTCTATGCTAACCAAACCGAGTATTAAGGGTTTCAAGCGAAGCACTGTAGCTCCAGCCAATTCTGTATCAACAATTAATATTGAAGACCCAGATCTGTCAGACTACGAAATTAAAGCTTGGTATAATGCGGCGGACCAATCAGTATATTATTATGCACCGGTGGCCGTGACCTATCTAAACCCTAATTCTAGGGGTATGTTTCAATGGTTTACGAAAATTGAGAGCTTGGACTTTTCCAATATAGATACCAGTGAGGTAAATAAGATGCATGCGATGTTTTATTGGATGCAAAATCTTAAGACAATTAATTTTGGCAATTTTAATACTAGCAATGTCACTGATATGACCGCAATGTTTGGCTGCACATTTTCCCTGACTGAATTAGATCTATCTAGCTTTGATACCTCAAACGTTACACAAATGAGCTATATGTTTCATGGTACATATGTACAGAAATTAGATCTTTCAAATTTTAACACCTCAAATGTTGTAAACATGTATAGTATGTTTGAGGCGACCAGTAGGCTAAAGGAGATTAAATTCGGGTCTAATTTTAATACAGAAAAAGTTATAAATATGGGAAGGATGTTTACTAATACACCAGTTCTGGTAGGGTTAAATCTGTCTAAGTTTAATACTAAAAATGTAACTAATATGGCTCATATGTTTGGAGGAATGAATGCTATTGAAAACTTAAGCTTAACCTCTTTTGATACAAGTAACGTAACGACAATGAATGGAATGTTTTCTAGTATGCCAAGCTTAAAAATCTTAGACATTTCTACCTTTAATACACAAAATGTGACGGATATGGGGTATATCTTTGCGATTAACAATTATGAGTCTGATAATTTGACAACAATATACGCAAGTGATAGATTTACGACTAACAATGTAGTGGCTAGTCAGGGAATTTTTAATTACCGCAAAAGGCTCCGTGGCGGTAATGGCTCATTCTTGACGGATCCAAATACCGCAGATTTGACTTGGCTCCGCGTGGATCGCCCGGGGGTGCAGGGATATTTTACTAGGAAGTCTTAAATTTACTATAGTGAATAAATAAAGCTTTTGGTTTTTCTGAAGATTCTTATGGTAAAATAGAGTTGTCATGGAGAGAAAAAAGTTTGATATTTTGAATGTCTTTTTAGATAAGATTATTTTTGGATTTTTTATAGGTTTATTATCGCTTACGTTAAATTTTACGTTTAGCCAGAATTCGTTTGCGGAATACAAAGCCACCCTTTCGGCTTCTATTAATGAAACCACCGCCGCAATCGATGGTACCGAAATTATCGAATCTAGCGAAGAGACTGCTGAACACGAAATAAATCTTAAAATAAATACAACCAATAAGACTGGCTATACCGCCATGATTAGTTCAAAGACCGAAGAAACGGCTCTATTAAATACTGATCCAGCTATCAATACTAAAATTAATTCAATTTCTTCCACTTATTCTCTTGCTAATTTTCCAGCAAATACTTGGGGGTATAGGTTTGATGATAATGTTGATTTTAGTCCAATTCCGGCACAATCTGCTCCAGTAAATTTGATTAAGACTACCGAAAAATCCACTGAGGAGGAGAATCATAATATCAAACTTGGTATGAAGTTAAATAGTAGCCTTAAACCTGGTAATTATGAAAACAGGCTTATTGTTTCAGTGGTTTCAAATCCATATATACCAAAAGCCATCATGACCGAAGGTCCAGACTTTAACAAAAAGCTTCAGTCATTGCTGGAAAATGAATTTGTTGAGATGAAATATTTTAGGAGGAGTTTGACTGCGCCGGCATCGACTATCAACGTTGCTAATATTGAGAATGAAGATTCTGAATGTGAAATTAAACTTTGGGCAGATCCTAATACTGAATCAGTATATTATTATACTGAACCAGAGAAGGTTTATTTAAACACAGATAGTAGTAAGATGTTCTATTCAGGATACGGTAGTGAAAAAATACAAAAATTTTTAGAGTTAGATCTCTCCAACTTTAATACCTCCCAGGTGACGAGTATGTATTCTATGTTTTTAGATATGTTTTATCTTACCACCCTTAACCTCTCTAGTTTCGACACCTCCAATGTGACGAATATGAGCTATATGTTTTATGGAATGTCTAATCTTACCACCCTTGATCTCTCAAGCTTCAATACTTCTAAAGTGATAGATATGAGTGGTATGTTTTTTTACATATATAATCTCACTACCCTTGATCTGTCTAACTTCGATACCTCCAATGTGACGAATATGGAAGCCATGTTTAATCGCATGCCTGAACTCACCTCTCTTGATCTCTCCAACTTCGATACCTCTAAGGTGACGGATATGAGTGCTATGTTTTTTAACACGTCTAATCTTACCACTCTTAATCTATCCAACTTCGATACCTCTAAGGTGACGGATATGGGCTCTATGTTTTATGGAACGTCTAATCTTACCACCCTTAACCTCTCTAGTTTCGACACCTCCAATGTGACGAATATGAGCAATATGTTTTATGGTATGTCTAATCTTACCACTCTTAATCTCTCCAGCTTCAATACCTCGAATGTGACGGATATGAGCTGTATGTTTTCTGGCATGCCTAATCTTATCACCCTTGATATATCCAACTTCGACACCTCTCAGGTGACGAGCATGTATGGTATGTTTTACCTTAAAGATGAAGATATACTTAAGGATAAACTAGAAAAAATATACGTAAATAATGATTTTAATACTGCTAAACTTACAGACTTTTCAAGAATGTTTAAAAATCGCAAGAAGCTTCGTGGTGGTGCTGGCTCATATCTAACCGATCCATCCACTGCCGATAAATCCTGGCTCCGCATAGACGACCCAACTAATGGTCATCCTGGTTACTTCACTAGAAAACCATAATTAGACTTTTAGGTTTTAAAAAGAGAATGCCGCTTACCTCTGACGGAGCATAAGCTTGGCCGTTCGCCCCTTGGGACGCGGATTCGCGGCCTAGAGCGTCTCCGGAATGGGGTATGCGGCGTTCTCTCCCCCCCCTTGAGCGGTCCGAAAAAAGATATGCGACATTCTTCCTCTTTAGTGTCTCCGGAATGAGACATGCGGCGTTCTCTTCTTGCTAGTTTTGTAATAACTTGGCTAGCTTGGCACGAAGCCCCGTATCTTCTTCTTCGCTATTCAGGGTATCTACGGTCACGCGTAGAAGTCCAAAAGCCGTAATATAAGAATAATCCAAATCAATTTCTGTTGCATTCTGAATATCTGGAATATCTACATCATCCAACAAATGAATCACTGGGCGTCTAGCGAAAGGTAATTCCTCATACCAATCCGAAGTGGCTAGTGCTTCTTGTAAGGTCGAAAGTCCAGCTCCACCACCACAGAGTAAAATCTTATTTGGCAAAGCTTCAAGCAGGGAAAAATCAGATAATGCCAAACCCACTCCAGAAACCCAAACTTCGGTATTATCGGCTATGGCTTTTTCGACCTTTTTCATGCGATCCGGCACGTTCAAAATATTTTGCACTTCGTTCATGCGCTCTGCATCAGAAACCGTCAGAGTCTTCAGCGTATGCAGGTCGTTAGAAAGTAATCCGCTATATTGAATTTTCACTAATTCTGCCGTATCAAAATCGAGCCCCACCCGACTAGCTACCTGATGTGTGAAGCTACGACCACCGATGCCAAACATCTTAGTCCCCTCTACTCCACCATTATCTACCACGGCAATATCGGTCGTACCACCACCAATATCCATCACAATCGCAGACAGATTAGAATCGAGATTATTTCCAAGGCAAGCACGACAAACCGCAAACGGCTCTACTGCTACGGCGACAAGATCGAGATTTAATTCCGCACAGACTTTTTCAATTGCCGAAATATGCACTAATGGCGCAAACGCGGTATAAAATTGCAAAACTAATTCTGAACCTTTAAAGCCAATCGGGTTGCTCACTTTGTATCCGTCAATCGAAAGGGAAACAATCGCCGAATTAATTAGGCGCACTTCCACGTCTGGGTTGTCGGTTTCTAGTGCAACCTCTTCACGAGCCTGCTCTTCAGCCTTATCTTGCACGCGCTTGATAATCAATTGCATTTCTTGGTCGGAGATTGGTTTGTTGCCATCTTTACGGCGGTAGCGCACGGTCTTCGTATTGCCCTTAATTAGTTCACCCGCAATACCTACGGAACAGGTTCTGGCTACTACCCCGGCCATATTTTCTGCGCGTGACAAAGCCTTTTCACAGGCGGAAATCACCGCCGGAATATCCGCAATCGCACCAGCGTACATATTACCCATCGCCTGATGTTCTTTACCAACCCCACGAATAATCAGGTTATCGCCTTCTTGACGCTCAGCGATAACCGCCTTGATATATTCAGTACCAATATCCAGCGCTAAAAGTGTTTCCGGCATTTCATTTTCATTCTTCAGGCCATGTGGAATATTCATAAAAATCTCGTTTACTTTTCCTAATTATAACACATTAAGCATAATTACTATTTTGCGCCAAAAAAGTTTGTGCTAAAATTAAATTACTATGCCAATCATCACAAATCTCTTCCCGGATATTTTTCTGGTGCCGCGTCAAAAAATCATTCAGAAATTCTGCGCGACACTCTGTCTTGGCTTGGCTTTTAATTTCTTGATGATTACGCAAAATACTTCCGCTTTTACCCCAAGACTCAGTGTTTCAATCGACCAAACCCAAATTTCTAACATCGATGGTACCGATATCATTTTTGGCTCGAATCCAGATCGCAGTTCTAGTGTGCCATTTTCAATCAATGTGAATACTAATAACCGTACTGGCTACAAAGTTTTTATCTCATCTAAGGACGAAAATACCGCACTAAAATCCGGTGGTCTTCGTATCAATTCCATTAGTCAATCTGAATCACTGGGCAACTTCCAGGATAATGAATGGGGTATCTCTGCTCTCGGTACTACTGGTAGCTACTTACCAGTTTCTCCTGCTTCAAGTCCATACAAGTTAAAGGAATCCGACACTCATGCCAAGCAAGGTGATAATATTAATCTTTCTGTTGGATTGAAGCTCTCTGGTGCTCTTCAGCCGGGTATTTACCAGAACCAACTAGTCGTCTCCGTGATCACTAATCCACTCGATAATATTACTCGTCTCGCTCCTGGTCCAAATATTCAGGCCGCCATGAGTGAATTGACGAATGGTCATCTCGAGGAAGTTACTTCTGTGAAATGGCAAGGCCCTGCATCCTTACCGACTCTCACCCCGGCCAAGCCAACCTATGAAGATTTTGGTTATAAAAATGTCTCGCTCGATGACACCTATGATCCGATTTACCTCTATTATGACCAGGCCACTAAGTCCATGATTTTTCAGTCCACCCCGGCCGCGATCGATGTCTATCTCAATAAAGATAGCTCCGAGATGTTTAATAATCTATCGAAAATGACCTCGATTGATTTGTCTCATTTTGATTCTCGCGAAGTGGAAACTCTTGCTGACTTCCTAATGAATGCTGAAAGTCTTGCTTCTGTTGATGTTTCGCATTTCGATGTGCGCAAAGTTAAGGATTTTCAGGGGATGTTCTATAGTAATTCATCACTCACTTCTCTAGACTTAACCAGTTTTCATACCGATTCCGCTACTAATTTCTATCAAATGTTCTTCTTGTGTAGCCAAGTTTCCGATCTGAAAATTCCAAATTTCAAAACCGGTAAAGTTACTCACTTTGAGTCAATGTTTGGTTCGATGGATGCTCTGGAGTCGCTTGACCTTACGCATTTTGATGTCAGTAGTGGTGAAAATTTTGATTTTATGTTTGCCGGTAACGCCGCAATGACTAATCTAAATATTAGCAACTGGTATACGCCGAAGGCTAAAGATATGAATAGTATGTTCTATATGATGTACGCACTTCCTCATCTTGATATTTCACACTTTGATACCTCGAACGTCACGAATATGGAGAGTATGTTCTACGAAATGAATGCCCTTGAAGAGCTTAATGTGAGCCATTTCCGTACTAGCAATGTGACGAAGATGGGTTCAATGTTCTATAACGTTAGTAATGTACGTAATCTGGATGTTTCAAATTTTGACACCAGTAATGTAGAAGATATGCAGGCGATGTTCTATGGTATGGAATCTGTCGAACATCTCAATCTCTCTAATTTTGACACCAGAAAGGTTAAAAATATGACCCGTATGTTCCGCAGTATTAATGCTATTTCTGAGCTTGATCTCTCTAACTTCGATACCAGAAACGTCACCTTGATGCGATCAATGTTTAATGATAATAAAAAGCTTTCAAAAATTATTTTCAGTAAGAAATTTGATACCTCAAATGTAGTAGACATGCAATATATGTTCGGTAGTATGTGTGCCTATAAAGAACTTGACCTTACTACTGCGAACTTTAAGACATCCAAGGTTGGACACTTTGATTTTATGTTTGAAAATACTCGTTGTACAGCGCCAGCACTAGAAAAAATTTACGTCGAAGAGGATTTTGACATTACCGCCACTAAAGATCCTTCTGTGGCCTTCAACCCGGCTTATAATAAATATATTTTCACCAATCAAACCTTATTGCGTGGTGGAAATGGTGGCTACTGGACCAACCCAGCCGACGCTAACCTCGATGGTTTGCGCATCGATCAGCCAGGACGCAAGGGTTACTTCACTTTGAAGACTCCATAATTACTTATAAACTAATTAAAACTCAAAAAAACTTATGCTAAAATGGACAAAGTATATGTTTAGAAAAATTATTGAAAAATCTAAAACTCAAATTATCCACACCGCACTTTTAACTTTTCTTGTGGCGTTGACTTTTAATGCTTTCTTTTTCGTGAAAAATACAGAAGCTCTGCGCGTGCCTGCTCTCGCGGTTTCTTTTAGTTCAACTCCACAAATTAATGGCACTGCGATTATTAATTCTACTACTCAGACAGCGACATATTTAATGGCTGTTACGGTATACTCTGATAATCTTACTGGTTATCAAGCGACTATAAGTACAGAAGATAATGAAACTGCTATGACTAGTGTTACTAATACTGATCGTATCGAATCTATTAGTCAGAATACGCCACTAGCAAATTTTCCGACCAATACCTGGGGCATCAGATTGGGGGATTATGGCGATTTTGTTCCTATTCCTTCAGCTTCCACGCCAATGACGCTTGCCCTGTTGGGGTCCAAATCAGTAACCAATACGGACTTCTATCAGGCGAACGTAGGGGTGAAGCTAGCTTCTAACCTTACTAGTGGTCAATATACTAATAGTCTTGTAGTTTCCGTAGTTACGCATGATTATCCGCCTCGCGCCTTAACCCTTCCAAGTCTCTATTGGCGTAATGCCATGAAGGATACTTCTGGCGGTCTTGATAAAATTAAACATTTTGCCCGCAGTATGTCTCCACCAACGGCTGGTGATAATCCGGTACATCTTGAGGATGACGGTACTTCGGATACGGAAATTCTCGGTTGGTTCGACCCAGCTGTTGAAACTTTTTATTATTATAGTCTTGCCGATAAAGTGGAACTGAATAGTGATAGCTCTTACATGTTCCTTGATTTTACTAATCTGGCCGATATTGAACTCTCAGGGTTCGACACTCGTTCGGTTGTTAATATGCAGGGGATGTTCAGAAACACCGGCCTCACTAGTTTGGATCTCTCCAGTTTCGATACCGAAAACGTCACCGATATGTCCGGTATGTTCTATGATGTAAAAAATCTCACAAACCTCGATCTCACTCCGCTAAATACTAGTAAAGTTACGGACATGCATTATATGTTTACCAATATGAGTAGCCTCACTTCATTAAATCTCTCACGCATCAATACTTCTAAAGTTACCAATATGACCGGCATGTTCTGGGGTGTGAAAAACTTACCAACTCTTGATCTTTCCAAGTTTGACACCCGAAACGTCACCGATATGTCACAAATGTTCTTTCAAGCGGAGAAGCTTACTAATCTCGATTTATCCTCTTTTGATACTTCTAAAGTTACCACCATGTTTGACATGTTTAACATGATGAAATCGCTTACTAATCTTAAATTCAGTAAGAAATTTAATACCGGTCAGGTGCAAAATATGCAAGGTATGTTCGCTAACCTGATGAATATTCAGGAAATTGACCTCTCGCAGGCCGACTTTGACACCTCGAATGTGACGAACTTCTTTGGCATGTTTACCTATTATTTACATACGACTGCCCCATCCAAGCTTCAGCGTATTTATGTCGAAGCCGGTAAGGACTTTAATACCTCGAAAGCCGCTCCCACTAACTACGCCCAAAATATTAATTCACAAATCTTTAGCGATCAATTATTGCTCCGCGGTGGTAATGGTTCTTATACGCCAAATCCAGCCTATGCTGATCTCTCTTGGCTTCGCATCGACCGTGGTGCTGCCCAGCCAGGTTATTTTACCGCCAAGTAATTTGACAATCTCATTTTCTTCGCTATAATAGAAATATATACTTTTAATATCCGGCCGCAAGGTCGGATATTTTAGACTAAAAGAAAGGAAAATATGGAAGGTTTAGACCTTAAACAGATGTCTCAGATGGTGAAAATTATCGCCGAAGAGAAGAATCTCCCAGAAGAAACTGTTTTGAATATTATCGAAACTGCCATTGCCGCCGCTTGGCGTAAAGAAGAAGGTGAAAAGGACATGAATGTTCGCGCCGTACTTAACCGCGAAACTGGTGGTGCTACCGTCTTTATCGCTAAGGAAGTAATCGAAGATGGTTTGGCGTATAATCCAGCCACCGAAATTCCAGAAGGTGAAGCTGAAGGTAAGGCTATCGGTGAAACTTTTGAAGAATCTCACCCAGTTACTAAATTTGGTCGCGTCGCTTCTATGACTGCCAAGCAGGTAATTATGCAACGTCTCCGCGAAGCTGAACATGAAGCCATCCTTTCCATCTTTGAAGATAAAATCGGTAGCATCATGACCGGTATGGTGGCTCGTGTCGAACGTAATATCGTGCGTATTGATTTTGGACGTACCACTGGTATTATGCTCAAATCTGACCAAATCGACGGTGAGTATTACCAAGTTGGTTCCCGTATCAAGGTTTTGATCAAGACTATCGAGCGCAACGAACGTGGTGCTCAGCTTCTCGTTAGCCGCAGCTCTGCTGATTTCATTAAGCAGCTCTTTGTTCAGGAAGTCCCTGAAATCGAAACTGGTGTGGTCGAAATTCGTGCCATCGCCCGTGAGGCTGGTCGCCGTACTAAGATTGCTGTCACTAGCACCGTTCCAGGTGTCGATCCAGTCGGTACCTTCGTCGGTGGTCGTGGCGTACGCGTCCAGGCTGTGATGAATGAAATTGGTGATCGTGAAAAAATCGACATTATCAACTGGAGCGAAAATCTCTCTGAGTTCATCCGTGAAGCTTTGAGTCCAGCCGAAATCACTCGTGTCGAAATCGAAGATAAGCGCGCCAAGGTTTATGTCACCGAAGATCAGCAATCTGTCGCCATTGGTCGCCAAGGTCAAAACGTCCGTCTCGCTTCTATGCTTACTGGTATCGAACTCGATATTGAGCTCGCCGAAGCCCCAAAGAAGAAAAAGCGCGCCAACGTGGAAGATTCTTTACTTTCTGCCTTACAGGAAAATGAATCCGAAGCTGAGACTGTAGCTTCTGAAGAAGCTGAGGAATCTGCTGAAGCTGAAGCTAATGCAGAATCTAAAGAATCTACTGACGCTGAATAGAACAGTAAAGAGCATAACAAAAAAAGACCCCGTTCGGGGTCTTTTTTAGCGAACTTCTACGCGGACGCGTGGTAATGAGCGACCAGAGAAGTGAGTTTTCTTGGTTTTCACAAAAGTGACAACACCATCTTTTGCAGCATGAATGGTGAAATTGCGGGACATGTAAGTACCTTCACCAGCAATTTTGGTGCTTCCGGTTTGGCGAACTAAAACTTCACCGTTGCGGACTTTTTGGCCACCAAAACGCTTCACGCCAAGACGTTGACCAGCATTGTTGTGGATATTTTTCGCGGTACCACCGGCTTTAACATGTGACATTTTTTGCCTTACTCTTTCTTAATACTATTATTTCTCGAGCCACAATCTGCCCTTCACGATAATAAATCATGTCAGACTGACTCAAGCCTTGAAACTTTGCTAAATTATAACCCATATCTGTAATTTCGTCAATAATTGAAAGCCTTGAGTAGTGACTATCTTCACGTAACCAGGCCGGCACCGCAATCACCACAGGGGTATCATCCTCAATCTGCTTGGCGAGGTTCTTTAAAAAGCCGAGAATAATGCGTTTACATTTCTGTTTTTCATCTTTTAATTTAATTTCGACTGGTGGTTTTGACATTGGCGAGCCGAGGAAACATTCACACGCCACTAGGCCAATTTCTGAGGCTTTTGGCCAAACAAAATCCGTCGCATCGCCAGTGTAGATGGAATTTAGGAATTGATTTTTTTGTTCCACTAGCTCTGGTTTGATCTTGAAGAAGCGTGCCTTTTTTTCGAGTAGCCAATCCAGGTTTTTCTGAGTGTATTCCATCATCCGCGGATTAAGATCGCTACCGATTACTGGTTGGCCGAGAATCAAGGCTTCCTGTAAAACCACGCCGGTGCCACAGAACGGATCAAGCACTTTTTTCGATTCATCAATCTCACCACCCAAATTAATCAAAATTTGCGCTAATTTCGGTGGCAACATCCCTACCTTGGCGTCCCTCGCTGGGCGCATCTGATCGCGTTCACGATATTTATCGATATTTTGTACACCCAGGCTCAGATAGGTTTCCGAACCCACCAAAATCACTTCTTCAGACCCCGGTTTTTCGCCTAAATTATTATGAAAGGCTGTAGCTGAAGAAATTTCTGGCCCCCGTGCTTCCACCACGCGCACATTGCGTCCGAGTTTTTTTAATAAACTCTTCAGCTCCATTGCCTTGCGACGTACTAGATTTTCTACCGCAGACTTTTTATTTTTGTGATTCGAATTCAATGCGTAACTCGAAACTCCGATTGTAATTTTGCCTTCAGGCTTTTTAGCATTAATCACCTCGGCAAGTTCCCGGAAATTACCAGAAAAAATTTGACCCAATTTAATTGAGCCACCCAATCTATCAATCAAGACGGCCTTATTAGTTTCAAAAGTCGCAAGTTCTGGCCCGATCAGTTTGGCGTTTTGGTCGTAAATTGCTTGGATTTCCGCCAAAGATATTTTTGGAAGTCGTCCCAGCACTGCAATGTATTTCATAATCTTATTTTATCATGTATAATGAAAAAGCTATGTTTAAAAAGATTCTCAGTATTGTCACGTTATTATTAGTCGGTGTTGTTGTTTATGGCGCTCGTAATGAAATTGTTTCAGCCTTCCAATGTATTTTTGGTGGTCAATGTATGGACGGTTCGCACTTCTCCATTAATTTCTGGATTGTTCTACTCTTAATTCCAGAACAACTCTTCATGTATTACAGTGCTGGTAAAATTTTCTTCTCCTATATGGCCGGGAAGGCTAAGTCTCAGAAAAATATCACCAGAATTTCCGTTGGTAAATCTACCAAATCTGAGAAAATTAAATCTGGAAAGGCCGATGCTGATACGGATGCCGACGTAAAAGCTTTCGAAAAGCTCACCACTTGGCAACTTGCGCGTATTTCATTCGAATTAAACTTCGTCAATCACGCCATTCCTTCTGGTGGCGTCTCTGGTCTCGGCTATATTACTTGGCGCTTAAAGAATTTTGGCGCGACCGCTGGTCAGGTTAGCTTCATGTATCTCTTGCGCTACGTGATTACTATTCTCGCTAACCAAACTCAAACTATCTTGGCGATTATTTTCTTATTAGTGACAAATAGTGTGCCAAATACCGCACTTTGGATGGTCGGGGCTGTAGCTGCCATGAGTGTCGGGGTGATTCTTGGTATTGTTTTGATGATTGTGATTGTCTCGAATCGTAAACTTATCGACTTTACTGCCAAAAAGGTGGCGGCCATTATTAATGGATTAGTTCGTACTGTCACTTTTGGTAAGAAAAAGCAAATTATTGAGACTAAGAAAGTTCAAAAATACTTCTTGGATCTTCATGAAGATTTCCTTACTGCGAAGCGTGATAAAAAGATTTTGGTCGGTCCAGTGCTTTGGGGCTTCCTCTACAACTTCCTCGAAATTGCCACCTATGAAATTGTCGCCATCGCTATTGGTCACCCAGAAATCTTCCCACAAATCATGGTCGCAGAAGCTCTCGGCTCGGTTGTCGGTGCGGTTCTTCCTACCCCTGGTGGTGTCGGTGGTTATGAAGGTTCCATGGTTGCCGTGATGACCGTACTTGGTAGCGATCTCGCGGTTGCTAGTACCACAGTCCTTGTCACTCGTATGATTGTCTTGCTTAATACTATCGTTTCTGGCTATGGTTTCTACCAAAATGCCATCTCTAAGATTGGTAAAGAAGAGAAACAGAAAATCTTCGAAGGGGAATCTGCGGAGTAATGGCCGAATCGCCAAAATATTCCGTCTCTGATTTTATTGCCGTCGCCAACCACGCCTTAGATTACACTTTTCCGGATTGTGTAGTCTACGGTGAGGTGGCGAATTTTAATGTCAATCAAAATCGTTGGATTTTCTTCGATCTTAAAGACCAAGAGTCCGTAATTAGTTGTTTTATGGTCGCCTCGAGTCTCCGCATGCCTATCGAAAACGGTATGAAGATTGCCGTTCAGGCCACCCCGAAAATTTTTAATCGCTCTGGTCGTTTTACTTTGACGATTAAGCAATACGCCTTGATCGGTGAGGGGAATATTAAAAAAGCCTACGAGCTGCTCAAAGCCAAACTTACCAAAGAAGGTCTCTTTGATCCGGCTAGAAAGCGAAGTATTCCAGCTAACCTCGAGCGCATCGGTGTGATTTCTTCTACTCAGGCAGCCGGTTATGCTGACTTTATTAAAATTATTAATGCTCGCTGGGGTGGCCTAGAAATTCGCGTGGCCAATACTAAGGTCCAGGGTCTTGGTGCGGCCGACCAGGTGATTCGTGCTCTGGAATTTTTTAATCAAGAAAATAAGGTTCAGATTATCGCCATTATTCGTGGTGGTGGCTCGAAAGAAGACCTCGCTTGTTTTGATGATGAAAAACTCGTGCGTGCCATCGCGGCTAGTAAAATTCCTGTGATTACCGGGATCGGTCACGAAATTGACACTTCGCTAGCGGATCTCGCGGCCGATATTGTGGCTTCTACGCCCAGTAATACCGCCGAAATGTTATCAAAAGATAAGAAACTCGAAATTGCCAATCTCTACCGTCTGCTCTCTCGTGCTAAGTTGCAAATCGAACGAAGTTTTGATACTCCAAAGCTCGAGAATAAGCGTAACCTTCTTCGCGCTAAACAGCAGATTTTAAATCAAATTCTTCGTGAATTAAATCAGTTAAAATCCACCCAAAAAGTCATCGAAAACCTCAATCCCGAAACCATTCTGAAAAAAGGCTATGCCATCCTCAAAGGTGAGTTAAAAATTGATTCCGAAATTTCGCTAGAAACCCTCGACTCTGAAATCTCCGCTCGTGTTACAAAAATTAAATCCAAAGAAAGGAAAACTCATGACTAAAAAATCCGTTGGCACTAAAATCGAACAGCTTAATCAAAATCTCGAATGGTTCTATGGCGATGATTTTAAGCTCGAAGACGCTGCCAAGAAATACCAAGAGGCCGCCGAGTTGGCTAAGGATATCGAAAAAGAGCTCGAAACTTTGAAAAATCAAATTGAGGTTATTTCTAAAGATTTTAGCATTGAATAAAAATGTTAAATCTCTTTACTAAAATCCTTAAGCTAACTTGTAAAAAACCCAATTCCTAGTAAAATATAATTATGGATAATTCAAACAACAATCCTTTTCTTGCATCGAATCAATTTAATCAATCTGGTCAAACTCCAGCTAATTTCGGTGCTAATAACCCTTCAGGCAGTAACCCATTCGCTCAGAATAACCCAGTCTCTTCGACGAATAATTCAATCCCGGCTAATCCAGTGGCTTCAGAAGCTCCAGTGGCCTCTGCGAATTCCGGTGATATTTATCAAAATCTCTACCAGAGCCCGTTCACTCCTGGCATGCCAGCCGCGAATCCTCTCAATAAAAATTATGCCGACATGACCGGCGAGGAACGTAAGGAAGCTAGTCGTATCGCCAAGGCCAAGAACCGCATTGATCTCATGAAAACTGTGGGTCTTATCGTAGTATCTCTTCTCGCAGTACTTTTTATCGGCCTCTTTATTTGGATGTGGGTGAAGTGGAATGACGCCAGTACCAATGTGAAGGGTAAAGTCGACGTCGCCGTAGCCGAAGCTAAGAATGAGCTTCAGACCAAGCTCGAATCTGAATTTGAAGAGAAAGAAAAATACCCATATAAAGTCTTTACGGGTCCTACTGACCTTGGTGAATTAAGTTTCGAATATCCAAAAACTTGGAGCCTCTATGTTCAAAGTAGCGCCAACCGCGGTGGTGATTACGCTGCCTATCTCAATCCAGGTCAGGTTAATGTGGTCCAAGATGATACCGTGATGGCACTCCGTGTCAGTATTAAGGGCACTCTTTTCGATCAGGCGATTAGTGATTTTGCCGAAAAAGTCCGTTCTGGCGATATGACGCTTTCAACTACCGTAGTTAACGGCAACAATGTCAACGTTTATACTGGTAAATTAGATAATGAATATCAGGGAATCATCTGTGTTTTCAAGCTTCGCGACAAGACTGTTATGCTTCAAACCGATTCCACCAGTGTCTTCAGTGATGACTTCTACCGTATTCTCAAAACCGTAAAATTTAATAGCTAAATTTATCCGAAAAATCTGCAACCCCCGCACCATTTTGCGGGGGATTGTTCAAGCATTTTGCCTGAAAAATGGGTGCTATAATTAATTTATGAATAGTGAGGTAAATGGTATTTTCGTGGTTGCACATGACTTGAAAAGTCCGCTTACTCTTATGCGTCAAATGGCTCTCGCGATGGATTTTCAAAAAGACAGCACTGCCGAACTCGAAAAATCTCGCAATAAAATTATTCGTATTTCCGAACGTGCCATGCGTCAAGTTAATGACCTCACCAAAATTGCTCGCCTCGAAGAAGGTTTATTCACCTTAGAGCCAGTTTCCATTCGCGCCGTCTGCGACGATGTAATTTCTGAACTTGAACAGCTCTTCGCCCTCAATCAACGCAAGCTCCGTTTTGAATACCGTAACAAAGCTCGCCTGGTGATTGGTAATTACGATTTAATTTTCAGTGTAATTTATAATTTTTGCGCCAACGCTATGTATTATTCCACGGTCGAAACCGAATCTTGCTTAATTATTTCCGACAAAAAGGATAAAATTGTGGTCGATGTCAGAGATTATGGGCCGAGTCTCCCCACAGCAGTTTGGCGTCAAATCAAGGCTGGCCTCACCGCCCCTACTAGCATTTCGATGCGTCCCGGAAGCTCTGGTTTGGGCCTCTATATTGCTTCGAAATTCGCCAAATATTTAAATGCGGAAGTTTCTGCCGTGCGCCACCGTGACGGTACCAGTTTCCAGGTAATATTGCCAGTTTCACATCAGGCGATTTTACCGATGTTTGATTAGGAGGAAAATGAATCAGCGACCTAAAAAATCATCGTCCAAAATCTGGCCATCGGAAAACTCAACACTAAAAATCTTGCCACCGGAAATTGTGCGACCGATTTTTATTATCGAGGACGACCCAGATTTTGCGGAAATTTATCAAAAACACTTAAAGCGCAATTTCCCGAAAATTCCGGTACAAATTTTTTATAATGCGATCGAGGCTAATGCAGCTTTTTCGGAACTTAGCGAGGAAGAACTGCCGTCTTTAATTATCTTGGATGTTTTGCTTACTGGCCCAGATGGTTTTACCTTACTAAATGAGCTACTTTCTTATCCAGAAACTAGTCAAATCCCGGTACTTTTAATTTCATCGTTAAATCTCGGTCAAATGTCCCTACACGCTTATAATGTCCGTGCGATTCTGAATAAGGAAACTTTCACACCAGTGGATTTTGTGACAAAGATCAAAGACATTCTATCTCCAGCCACAAAAACCTCATTAGCTAATCATCTAGAAACCACCGAAGCTTCCAATGAAGAATCAATTCCAGGCCGCACCCTTCGAGTCAAGGAGGGGAATTATGCCTGATTTGCGTACTGAGGCGATTGTGCTCTCGCGTGTCAAATATCAAGAGTCCGATCGCATTCTCACACTGCTCACTCCCGAAGGTCGCTTTTCGGCTATCGCACGTGGGGTCCGCAAAGAACGCTCTAAATTAGCTGGCAGTATTGAACCTTTCACGGTTTCCGACGTGGTCCTGCATTTTAAATCGCAAAACACCGATTCGGGCAGCCTCGCAATTCTGACTTCTGCCACTATGTTGAAGTTTTATCAAAATATCATTACCGATCTCGATACTTTAACTATCGCTTCGAATTTTCTTAAAGTTATTAATCGTCTGACCAACGACGCTGATTCTAAGGAATATTTTCAGCTTCTAAAAAATGCCCTTTCGGCACTAAATACCGCCGAAAAATACCAAACTCCTCTCATTGAAACCCATTTTTATCTTAATCTCGCTTTTATTTCCGGTGAAATGATTAATCTATCTACCGACTCGAATGACAATCGTTTAACGCTTGATGGTTTATATGACTGGCATAGCTTTGACCGATGCTTTATTCCAGTGACAACTGACGTTGGTGAATTTAACGCTGATACTATTAAAATTCTTCGCCTCATGACCTCAATGCCAATTACCTCTATTTTGAAAATTAAAAACATCCACACCCATCTCAGTGCATTAAATATTATTCTGCGCACTCTTCGTGAAATGTTTTAACCACCAGAGGTCACCACGCTATTTTTGTGGTATAATAAAGAAAAACTAACCAGGAGTGTTTATGGCAAAATTAGAAGATATTGTCAGCTTATGTAAACGTAGAGGATTTATTTTCCAAGGCTCCGATGTCTACGGCGGTATGGCTGGTACTTGGGATTTTGGCCCACTCGGCGTTAGTTTGAAGAAAAAACTCAAAGATCTTTGGTGGCAATATTGGGTAGAAAATCGTAATGACATGTACGGTGTCGATGCCGCAATCATCATGAATCCACGCACCTGGGTGGCCTCTGGTCACGCCGCCACTTTTTCCGACCCATTAGTGGAATGTAAATCTTGTCATGGTCGTTTTCGTGCCGATAAATTAGCCAAGACCGCCGAAGGTCACGACCTTTCTACGGAAATTACTGGCGAAGAACTCATTAAGGCTCGTATCAAATGTCCTACTTGTGGCAAGATTGAATGGGGTGAAGTCAAGCCATTTAATATGATGTTTCAGACTCACGTCGGCGCAGTGGCTGATAATAGTTCCATCGCCTATCTTCGCCCAGAGACCGCTCAAGGTATTTTTACGAATTACAAGAACGTGGTCGACACGATTTACCCAGATCTACCATTCGGTTTAGCTCAACAGGGTAAAGCCTTCCGTAATGAAATTTCGCCACGTGACTTTATTTTCCGTTGCCGCGAGCTCGAACAGATGGAAATTGAATATTTCGTTAATCCTAAAGATTGGGAACGTGTCTTTGATGAACTTCTCGCCGATGTGCATGACTTCCTGGAGAATGTCGTTAAACTTCCAGCTGATAAGATTCATGAATACGACGTCCCGGCTGCTGATCGTGCACATTATTCTAAGCGTACTATCGACCTTGAATTCGATTACCCTATTGGTTGCGAAGAATTGATGGGTATTGCTTATCGTACTGACTTTGACCTTGGTAACATCGAGCGTGAGTCGAAGAAAAGTATGGCCTACCGCGACAAGCGTACCGGTGAAACTTTTGTGCCTCACGTCATCGAGCCATCTTTCGGTGTCGAGCGTTTGATTATGGCTGTACTTTCGAGTGCTTATCATGAGGATGAAACTAATGGTGAAAAGCGCATCGTCTTGCAACTTCCAGAACATCTTGCGCCATACCGTTTCTGCGTTTCACCACTTCTTAAAAACAAGCCAGAATTAGTCGAAAAAGCCAAGGCAGTCTATGCTGAACTTCGCGAAAAATATGGCAATGTCACTTGGGATGATTCTGGTAATATCGGCAAGCGTTATCACAAGCAAGATGAAATCGGTACGCCAAAATGTGTGGTTATTGACTTCGATACTCTCGAGGACGACACTGTGACCGTGCGTGATCGCGACACTATGGCCCAAACTCGCGTCAAAATCTCAGAACTCTAAAATAAAAAGAGGTAAAATAAAAAGAGGCCTTCGGGTCTCTTTTTATGACGGTTTTCATTAAGAGCTATCTTTTGTTATGTATTTAATTATCCACCAAGGTTCGCCGACCTGACACTATCTGGTCTATTTTTCGCCAAACAATTCCGCTTCATATTCTGGCCTAATTTTGGCCTCGAATAAGACAATCGGCACCTTCGGTGGCGGCGTAAAATCAGTAGATTTTAGTGGATAGCGAATTTTGGTCGTGTAGTATTTATTCAAAATATATCCCAGCTGGCTCGTATAATGCCGGTCAGAGAGGATTAATTTTAAAGCCAATTGTTTTTGTAAAATTAAATAAATGGCTCTTGGCGGATTTTTTAAGCCTTTTTCGATAATCTGGCCGTTTTGATTCTCGAGATTAAGTAACTTATAAAAAACCTCCGCAGACAGGGAAAAAGGTGGATTGGAAAAGACCTTATAATTTGTGAAATCGAAATTCACTTCTCGAAAATCTCCGCGTACCAGCTTCGCATTCTCGAGATTTTGTTCCTTCAAATTTTTTTGTAATTTCTTGAAAGTCTCCGGGTCTTTTTCTATTGCGAAAACTTCCCCACATTTTTTCGAAAGTGCTGCGGTAATCACGCCACTTCCTGCCCCAATTTCCACCACCGTATCACGGCGCTTCAGATTACTGTGGCCGATTAACATTAGAGCTAATCGAACATTTTTCAAAAAATGCTGGTCAAGCAAGTGGTTACGACTAGGCATTCTTGCCTCCTAGAATTTGACGTGCCTTCTTCAAAATTTCGTTTTCCGCGAAATAATTCTTCACTAGGGAGTTGCCGAAAAGAAGCCAAACTTCGTTAATTTTCTGGCGACGCTCTTTTGGCAGTTCTCGGTAGTTCTTCATGAGTTTTGGCGCATATTTTTGCCAATTCCGCATCAAGCTCACCGGCTCTTCTACGTCGGATTTTTCGAAAACTTCAAAAATTCCATCCACAAAAAACCTTAATTCTTCTGGCGAGGCAGAGGCTAGAAAGTCATCCACGGTCTTGTTCAGAGTGTCGCTCAATTTTGTATTTTTGGCGCGACAGAAATGATTATCTTTAATTTCCCAGGTGTAAATATCATGCTGATAGAGATTTTTTGCCTGGCTTTTGACTACCACCACCTTTTCTTTGTGAGTTAAAAGTCGCCCGATTACTGAACCTTCCGGAATATAGCTTACGATTTTTGGTAAAACCCTAATCGCGCCAGTATCTTTATTAAGCAGCTCCTCTCTTAGTCCAGGACCATCGTAATTTAAAACCTTCAAAATTCTTTTTTGCAGTCGATCTGGCGCCATAATCGCCGAATAAATCGATAAATTACCACCCTTCGAATGTCCACCCAGGTAAAAATTTTTGTAAAAATAGCGACGCGAAATATTTTTTAAGTATTCTAGTGCCTCTTTTTGAGCTGGAATCTCTGGCAGAAACGACATGTTAAAATCTTCTTTCCAGCCGAAGAGCGTCCCATCCGTGCCGAAAAATGAAACATACATGGTGAAGAAATTAATCTGAATCGTCACCGCCGAAAATTGTTTTTCGAGCCGCTTATTATTTTTTCTCACAAAAAATCCCACTTTCAAATTCTGAAAGCGTGGACTTTCTCCCAGTAGCTGAATGAATCTCTCATCATCGGGCCAACCAAAAGCAGAAGTTGGTAAATCCTTCATTGCTTCGGCAATTTCGGAGATTTTAAAATTTCGTTTAGTTAAATCAAGCTGTCTTTTAATTTTATGAAATGGCAAATAAGAAATTCGCGCAAAAGCTAGCTCGTCCAGCTCGGTAATCTCAGTAGTTTTTGAGATTCGTTTCTGATTTTTTTCAATATAATTATTTAAATTCATTATCATTTTACATCTCTCAGAGATAAAAAATGGTGGTTCCGACTGGACTTGAACCAGTGACACAAGGCTCTTCAGGCCTCTGCTCTACCAACTGAGCTACAGAACCACTTCCCTAAATTATAGCATAGTGCGTGGTATAATTAAAGTATGAAAAAGATAAATACTGCCCCAATTTCTGGCATGCAAGAGCTTTTACCTCGCGAGCAAGCCATTTTTGATCAAATAAAATCGCAAATTATGCAGGTTTATCATCTCCATGGCTTCAATCACATCGAAACCCCGATGATTGACCGTACGGAAATCCTCCTCGCTAAGGCCGGCGGTGACACTGAAAAGCAAATTTATAAAGTAGTAAAAACTGCCGAGACTTCTGACGATGCAGATCAGGCTTTGCGCTTTGATCATACGGTACCGCTAGCGCGTTACGTGGTCGAGCATCAAAATGATCTAGCTTTTCCGTTTCGTGTTTCGCAGTTCGGTCGTAATTTTCGTGGTGAGCGTGCGCAAAAAGGCCGCTTCCGTGAATTTTATCAAATGGACGCTGATATCATTGGTCGTAATACTTTGCCAATCGGTTATGACGCCGAAGTTGTCGCTACTGCTTTTCACGCGCTTTCGCAATTCGTGAAGACGCCGATTTTAGTGCGTCTTTCGAATCGTAAAATCCTAGCCGGCCTTCTCGAAGCTCTCACTCTCACGGAAAAAAGTTCCGAAATCTACTGCATTATTGATCATGCCGAAAAAGTTCCGGCCGAAGTCACCGAGGCTAAACTACGTGAACAAGTCGCTGATGAATCCAAAGTCCAAACCTTGCTGCAATTCGTCCAAATTCGTGGCCCACGTTCTGAAGTGGCCGAAAAATTGACCGCGCTTGGCATTGAGAATGAGACTTTCATGACCGGTGTAAGTGAACTTCTCTTAGTGCTCGATCTTCTCGAAGCCCAGGGAATTGGTCGGTCGGTAATTGCTGATATGTTGATTATCCGTGGCCTCGATTATTACACTGGCACCGTCTTCGAAACTCTACTTCCAGATTATAAGAGCCTTGGCTCCATCTGTTCTGGTGGCCGCTATGATAATCTCGCCTCGAATTATACCGAGGAAAAATTCCCAGGTGTCGGTATCTCTATTGGTTTGACGCGCCTATTTTATTGTCTTTCAACCAACAATTTACTCGAATCCTACCAGTCCGCTCCGGTCGAGTACTGCGTGGTGCCTATTTCGGACGCCGAAATTGCCTACGCCTATCAAGTAGTCGCACATTTGATTAATCAAGGTGCTAGTGCTGACCTTTGTCTACTAGATAAAAAACTTGGTGACAAAATCAAATACGCTGCCAAAGTCGCCGAAAACGTGATCATTATCGGCGAAAACGAAGTTAAGGATCGTACTTATCAAGTTAAAAACCTTACTACCGGTGAACAAAAAGCCTACGAACTAAAATAAAAAATTTTAAATTAAATTAAAAATCTTCAAATCAAATTTCAATCTTCAAAAAATAGTCGCTCTAGCGGCTATTTTTATGGTTTCACAATAAAGATAATATCAAATATCAGAAATCAAGACAAAAATAAAAAGCTATAAAATCTCAAATCACAAACTAAAATCTGTGATTTCTAACAGGGATGAAACCGAACAAAATTCTAAAACCGAACACGAATACAGAAAACCGAACAACAAAATCCCACAAGTTAACCTAAATTAAAATATAAAATACCATTTTTGCAACTAAGAAATGTCAATACTAAAAACATTAAAAATCTCAAAAGTCAATGTTGACGACAAGCAAAAGCATGATATCATAGAGATAAGAATTCGGGCGAAGTTGAGAGACGTCTGAATTCGAAGACAAAACACCTCGGAGGTTGAGTGTGAAGTTAATGTCTATATTGTAAATAAAATACACCTCGGGAGTTTGGTGTATTTTTTATTAGTCTATGCTAAAATATCTCTATGGCACTGTGGCGGAGTGGTTACGCAGCGGTCTGCAAAACCGTGTACACCGGTTCAATTCCGGTCGGTGCCTCCAATTTATCGAAGTTTATGTGGTGATATTCTAGAAAAAGCCACGACTTTGGTAGTATAATATCCCTAAGCCCGAATGGCGGAATTGGTATACGCGTTCGACTTAAAATCGAATGGAGAAATCCATATGGGTTCAAGTCCCATTTCGGGCACCAACAAGATGACCTCAAAAAACGCGGTCATTGTTTATTTAAAAATATATTATATCCTCTGGTAATAAATCTAGAATAATCAAAAAAAGCGCCTAAGCGCTATTTTTTCGAAACGTCTTCTATCCAGCAGGTTACCCATCTGGAAAGTATCGCCATAACGACGCCAATTCGATAGACGAATCATTTATTCCGTTATTATATTACTTTAAGAAGAAAATGCCAAACAAAAGCTTCTGTGAAAATAGGGTTGTATAAGTTTTCAAAATATTATCATGGTCTGTATTAACAAATTTCTCTGAAATACTTGACTTTATGTTAGATTTCGGTAAAATTAAAACAGTATGCGAGCTTAGCTCAGTTGTTTAGAGCGCTTCCTTGCCAAGGAAGAGGTCGAGAGTTAGAGTCTCTTAGCTCGCACCAATTTATCCCCACTAAAACCCCCCTTTTAGTGGGGATATTTTGTGCCTAAAAAGCTTACCACTTTTTCGATTTCTGATATAATTAAAGTATTAACAAGGAGTAAAATGAACACACTACAAATGATTTTAATCGGTGTTATCGCAGTTGTAATCCTAGTTGCCCTCTATGCAATTTTTGTTTACAACCACGTAGTCACCGTCAAGGTTCGCGTCGATAATGCTTTCTCAGACATTCTTGTCCAATTGAAGCGCCGCGCTGACCTCATTCCAAACCTTATCGAAACCGTTAAGGGTTATACTAAGCACGAAAGTGAAACCCTCGAAGCTGTCGTGAAAGCTCGTTCTAGCGTCCTCACCGCTTCTACCCCAGCTGAAGTTGCTGGCGCCGAAAAAGAAATGAAATCAGCTCTTAGCCACATCTTCGCACTTGCAGAAAGCTATCCAGAATTAAAGGCTAACGAAAACTTCATCCGTTTGCAAGATCAACTCGAAGATACCGAAGATAAAATTCAAGCTTCTCGCCGCTATTACAACGGTGCAGTCCGCCAATATAACGAATTTATCGTTCGCTTCCCAGCTAACATTTTCGCTGGCATGTTTGGCTACAAAGCTCGTGAATTCTATAACGTTTCCGAAGAGGAAAATGCCAAGATTCAAGAAGCTCCAAAAGTTTCTTTCTAATCAATTAATACGACGATTTAATATCCAGTGGGGCGACCCACTGGATATTGTCAGAAAGGGAATATGTATTCTCAAATTGCAGCTAACAAAAGAAATACCATTTTGATACTTGCCGGCTTCGTCGGTTTTATTGGTTTTATCGGGGCGCTTTTTGCGGCTGTTTACGGCGATAGCAGTATTTTTATTTTTACTTTAGTTTCTGCTATTATTTATGCCAGTATCATGGTCTTTTTGTCTTCTAGTATGGCTATGACGATGACTGGCGCTCGTCCTATCGCTAAAAAAGATTACCGTTCTCTTTATAATATTGTAGAAAATCTCACCATCACTACCGGTCTACCGATGCCGGAAATTTATGTGATTGATGACCCCGCCCCAAATGCCTTTGCTACCGGTCTCGATCCCGCCCATGCTAAGGTTGCGGTGACCACTGGCCTGCTTAATATTATGGATAAGGACGAGCTTACTGGGGTGCTAGCTCACGAAATTTCACATATCAAAAATTATGATATTCGTGTTTCTTTGGTAGCTTTTGCTCTGGTTAGCGTGGTGGGTTACATTGCCGATATCGGTCTTCGCATGATTTCCTACACTAATCGTCGGGACGAGCAGGATAGTCCGGTCGGTGTAATTGCGCTGCTTTTCACTTCGATTTTGGCGCCTCTAGTTGCCACGATTGCGCAGATGGCAATTTCGCGTGAACGTGAATATCTTGCTGACATGTCGGCCGCCGAAATTACCCATTATCCAGATGGTTTGATTAGTGCCTTGAAGAAACTAGATGAGCATGGTCAACCAATGCGTCGTCAAAATACCGCCACCGAGGCAATGTTCATCAATAACCCGCTAAAAAAGCGTCGCACCAACTCGCTTTTCCGCACTCACCCACCAATTGAAAAACGCATCGAACGTCTTGAGCGCGCGAAGGATAATATCTGATGAAAAAGTCTAAAACTAAATCAGTAGTATCTGAGCCAGCCTCTGATGAAAAAAATCTGGTTTCAAAGCAGGCGCAGCGCCAAGCTGAAAGGCAGCAGAAAAAACTTCAAAAACAGGAGCAAAAACAAAAAAGGCAACTCGCGCGCGAAAAGAAACAGCTAATCAAGAAGCAGGATGAAGTGCGGCTTCACCGCTCCTTTAAGCGCTCCTACCATGAAGATTATCAGCGTAAAACTGAGCTTCCAAGCCTAACCAGTCAAGCTAGCGCTGCCTTTAAAATGTTTTTCAAATTCTGGAAAATCTTTCTGCCACTGCTTTTAATTTTTGTCGGCCTTTATATTTTTCTTATCGGCGCCATGTCGGAAAATACCCTTGCTGATGTTAAGGCGAACGTTGAGCAAACTAATAAGGATGTGGCGGATGGCAAAATTGGCACCGTCGGTAAAGCGGGGCTTACTTTACTCGGCATTATTTCCACCGGCGGTCTCACTACCATGAATGATGCGCAGGTCGTCATTGCGGTATTACTTTTTGCCATTATTTGGCTAGTCACCATTTATTTGGCGAGACACCTTCTAGCCGGTCACCAGGAAATTAAAATGCGCGACGGCTTTTATAGTGCCTTATCGCCTCTGGTTTCGACTCTGGTGGTCGGGCTAATTATCTTTCTCGAGGCCGTACCAATCATGCTTACGATTATAGTTTTTCAAGTCGCTCTCACCACTGAATTTCTCTCCACGCCATTTTATGCGCTGCTTTTCTTTATGTTTGCCGCTCTAATGATTACGCTCAGTCTCTATCTGTTATCCAGTAGTTTTTTTGCCATTATTGTGGTTTCGGCGCCAGGTCTTTATCCTCTGACCGCCGTACGGATGGCCAAAAATCTCATTATGGGACGCCGCCTGCGTTTCTTGATTCGGGTTTTTTATCTAGTGATTATCGTGGCTCTACTTTACCTATTATTGCTCATGCCGGCTATTATCCTCGATGGCATCCTGAAAGCCCAATTCGCCTGGCTGGCCGATAGTAAAATTCCGTTTGTGGCCATTATCCAACTTACGATCACCGTCTTTATCTTCATCTATCTTTCGATTTATTTCTACCTATTTTATCGCGCCCTTCTCGATTATAATGATGATGCTAAACTGGAGCTTTAAAAAATGAATAACGAAAAATCTGCCGCCAAGGCTCGCATTGAAAAACTAAAGACCTTAATCAATGATTATCGCTATCATTACCACGTCTTAGACGAGTCGATTATGTCGGAAGCCGCCGCCGACTCTTTGAAACATGAGCTTAGCCAATTGGAAGAACAGTATCCAGAATTTATTACTCCTGATTCACCAACTCAACGCGTCGCTGGTAAACCTCTCGATAAATTCCAAAAAGTCACGCACGCTTCCCGTATGATTTCTCTCGCCGATGTTTTTTCTGAATCCGAAATTCGTGATTGGGTAGCCAGAAATTATAAGTTAGTTGATCGAGGCACCGAATTTACCTTTTTCACCGATATTAAAATGGATGGCCTGGCCATGTCCTTGCATTATGAAAATGGTATTTTTCAGCAGGCCGTTACGCGTGGCGATGGTCTGGTAGGTGAAGATGTTACGATGAATGTAAAAACCATTCAAAACATTCCCCTCAAATTAAACCTTGAGAATCCCCCAGAGCATCTGGAAGTGCGCGGCGAAGTGATTATTTTTAAGCAAGATTTTGAAAAACTTAATCAAATGCAGGCTAAGCTCGGTGAGAAACCTTTCGCTAATCCGCGTAATCTTGCCGCCGGTACCATTCGTCAGCTCGACCCTCGCATTGCCGCTAGTCGTCCGCTCCGTTTTATGGCCTATGATCTGGTGACGCCAGATTTACCAACCCATCAGGAAGCTTATGAATTTTTGCGTCAAATTGGTTTTCAAACTTCCGGTCAAGATCATGTCTATACGCATCTTAACGAAGTTTTTACTGAGATCAAACATCTCGGCCAAGTGCGCGGTGATTTTCTCTTTAATACCGATGGCATGGTGATTAAAATTAATGATCGCAAGATATATTCTGAGCTTGGTATTGTCGGCAAAACTCCTCGTGCTGCGGTGGCTTTTAAATATCCTGCCGAAGAATCCACTTCCAAGGTGCGCGATATCGTGATCTCGATTGGCCGAACTGGCGCTGCGACTCCGGTGGCCATCTTAGATCCCGTAGAGATTGCTGGTAGTACCGTGCGCCACGCTACCTTGCATAATTCTGATGAAATTGAAAAGCTCGATATTCGAATCGGCGACACTGTGATTGTTTATAAGGCTGGTGATATTATCCCGAAAATTAAGGAAGTCTTACTTACGCTTCGCCCAGATGGTACTGAACCTTTTGATTATGAGCAGGCTCTGAAAAATCAATATCCAGAACTTGAATTCGAACGCCCAGAAGGGGAAGTGGTTTACCGTGTGAAAGGACAGGATTCGGATTTTATTTTGCGTCGCAATCTCGAATATTTTGCCAGCAAGCAGGCGCTAAATATCGAGGGTCTAGGCGAGAAAAATGTTAATTTACTGGTGGATGCTGGCCTCTTAAAAAGCCTAGTTGACCTCTACCGTTTGCAAAAATCAGATCTGATTAAGCTCGAACGTTTCGGTGAACTTTCAGCCACCAAATTATTGAACGCTATCGAGGGGACTAAACAGGCGCCGCTCGCCAAATTTATTACCGCGCTCGGCATTCGACACGTCGGCGCACAAACCGCGGTCGCCCTCGCTGATGCCTTCCAATCACTTGAGGCACTGCGTGATGCTACCGAAGAAGAGCTGCTGAAAATTCCCGATATTGGCCTCACGGTTTCTGAATCGATTTTGGCTTACTTCGCTGACGAAGATAATTTGAAACAGCTCGATGATTTTGCTTCGCTCGGTGTACATCCAGTTTATGTTAATCACGATAACGCTCCGCTTAAGGGTCAAAGTTTTGTCGTTACTGGCACGCTTACTGATCTGGGGCGTGAGGAGGCGGAAGATTTATTACGCGAAAAAGGTGCTACCGTTACCAGTTCTGTGACCAAAAACACTACCGCCTTAATCGCCGGCGCTAAGCCAGGTGCTTCGAAAGTTACTAAAGCCGAAAAACTCGGTATCAAAGTTATCTCTGAAGCAGAATTTCGTGAATTGATTAAATAAACTCATAAATTTGAAATAAAAAATAGGTGCCATCTCGCACCTATTTTTAGTTCGTGATCTAGGATAAGATTTTGAGTTCTCCTAGAATCTTACTCTTATAGTCTAGGTTGGAATTAAGTTCTCTTAGAATTCCACTGTCTTTAGTCCTAGTTTTCCGCGAAAGGATTTTTCAAAACTAATTCTGGATTAGCCTCCGCAATGCGCATTAATTCGTTGTACTTTGCGATGCGTTCCGAGCGGGAGAGGGAACCAGTCTTGATTTGTCCCGTACCGAGTCCGACTGCGAGGTGCGCGATGGCACTATCTTCGGTTTCACCCGAGCGGTGTGACATAATTGTGCGGTAGCCAGATTTTTGCGCCAAAACCACCGCGTCAATGGTTTCGGAAAGTGAACCAATCTGGTTTGGTTTAATCAAAATCGCATTCCCCACTTTTTCGTCGATACCTTTTTGCAGTAACTTTACATTGGTCACGAAGAGGTCGTCGCCGACTAATTGCAACTTATTACCGAGTCGCTCGGTGAGCACTTTCCAGCCCTCCCAGTCATTTTCCGCCAGGCCATCCTCGATGGAAACGATCGGATATTTCTCTAGCAACCCCTCATACCAGTCAATCATTTCGGCACTGGTCTTGGTCTCACCAGAGGTCTTTAATTTATAACCGCCGTCTTCGTAAAATTCCGAGGAGGCAATATCCATGGCAATGGCAATATCTTTACCTACTACGTAGTTCGCGCGCTCAATTGCTTCGCAAATCAGCTCTAAAGGTTCATTATTACCACCAAAAACTTTTGGTGCATAACCACCCTCATCGCCTACCGTAGTGACATAATTTTTTTCTTTCAAAACCTTCTTCAGAGCGTGAAAAGTTTCAGCTCCCATGCGAATCGCTTCGTTGATATTGGTCGCTGCGATTGGCATCAGCATATATTCCTGAAAATCCGTACACCAATCCGCGTGTGCACCCCCGTTCATCACGTTCATCATTGGCATTGGTAAAGACATCCGGTCAGAGGTGCCGGCAATTTTTGCCACATATTCATAAAATGGCGTCTTCATGGCGCGGGCCGAAGCCTTCGCTAGGGCTAAAGAAACCGCTAGAATCGCATTGGCGCCAAGATTTGATTTATTTTCCGTACCATCGAGTTGAATCATTAGTTGATCAATTTCTCGCTGGTCGACATGTTTACCTATGAGCAGGCTACTTATTTTAGTATTAACATTGCGCACGGCCTGCATGACGCCCTTGCCGTCGTAAAAATTTTTATCCCCGTCACGTAGCTCCAATGCCTCTCCGCTACCAGTCGATGCACCAGATGGCACCATCGCCCGACCTGCACTACCGTCAGACAAAAAGACGTCAGCTTCTACCGTCGGATTGCCACGGCTATCGAGAATTTGCCTTGCGTGAATTTCTTTGATTGTGATATTTTCCATAGTTTTATTATAGCATTAGCATTTTAAAACTAACCTGAAAACTACCCCAAAAACTATCGGATTTTTAGGCTTTGATTACGACCAACATCCTCTATCTATCCCACCCCTGATGACAAAATTCCCTGGGTAGAGTATAATAACCCCATTAAGTTTTTACTTAAGTGCAAAATATTGGGTACCTTAAAAGGTAAAGTTTGACTTCATAAGGAGGGGACATGAAAAACTTGAATGAGAAAACTAAAACTGGCAGCAAAAGTCGCTCTGTTGAGGAGCAACTAACATTAAAGCTGACTGAGGTGTTTGATCGAATCTCGACCAGAAAACATCAGAAAAATACTTTGATCGCATTAATTGTGATTCTTGAATCTTTTCTGAATGGCGACCTTTATGGTCGTGATATCGCCAAGATCTTATCGAAAGAGCTTCTTTTTGAAAATTATGATGAACTGATGAAGCGGGGAATTTCCATTGATATTAACAAGCTGATGACGGCTTGTGGCCAGGAAGATTATTCATCCGTTTATCGTGGTTCGGAGTTTGTTACTGAAAATGCCGCCTGGTTCGTTCAGCGCGGTGCTTCGCTCGATTTATTACTCGGTCAGTTTCTTATCCATGATGGCTGGAAGAATATCGAGAAATTAATTCAAGCGGGTGTACCGGTTACAGATTTACTAAATAAGAAACGCATGCTTTTGTACATGAATGATTATTTTGATCTTACGGTTGACCGTGTAAAAACTATCATGAACTGGTTTCTGCGTCATGGCGCGACCAAGCCTCAGATTGGTGATTGGTTAAAATCTGAACTAGGTAAAAACGTACCAATTCAACTTCTTCGCGACCACATGATTAATTGGGCAGAGTATGGTATTGATTCATCCAAGGTACATACTATACCTGGTCCAAACCCAGGTGATGAAGAGAGTCATTATAAGGAGTAAGCTTTACTGAAAAATCTCTGGCTTCGGCCAGGGATTTTTTCTGCGCCACTAATTATAAAAACCTCGGAATAACCGTAAGAATTTTTTGCAAAATCTTAATGATTACGGTTAAGCTATTTACAAAAAACATAAAAAGTGGTATAATGAGTCAAATTGATATAAATCATAGAGTTAATTGGAGATTATCATGCAAACTAATCAACCTAACCGCGCCAAACGTTTTCGTATTATCGTTTTCGCTACCATCATCGCTCTTATCGTAGTGGTTTTCGGTGCCTGGATTATTACTTCAGCTATTAAATCTGCTGAAAAGTCCCGCCAACAAGAAATCGCTGCTACCGAAGAGTCTAAGGAAGAAAAAGCTAATAAGACTGAGACCAAGGCAGAAAATAAGACTGAGGCTAAAACTGAAGCTAAATCATCTGAAAAGACCAACAATCAAGGTCAGACCAATAAGATTTCTACCGCTTCTCCAGCTGATCAGTACCAAAACAATAAATCTACCGCTACGTCAAATACCGCCAATGGTACCGCTACTAGCACTACTAAGGCCGCTTCTGACCTCCCAAGTACTGGTCCAGAAGACCTCGTCTTCACCGCTATTCTCGCTGGTGTAGCCGTTTACCTCGTTTGTTTGAATCTCAATCGCAAAAAATCTGTCGCCTAATCGACGGATTCTTAGAAAATCTCCACTTCGAGTGGAGATTTTTTGTTTGAGGGATTTTTCTTGCCTCATTCTGATTAAACTTATGCTAAAATATAGAGGAATATTTGAGCAAACTTAATCACGAGAAAGGGAAGCATGGCGGATAAATTCGATTTTGACCTCGAGGTCAATCCGATTGAAACAGGCCCAAAAAATCAAAACAAGGAAACTGGGGTAAGTGCCAATAGTGTGCATTTTAGCGCCCAGGCGTCAGAGTCGGCTAAAACACAAAGTGTAGATACTGAAATTCCAAAAACCGAAAGTTCCAGCGTTTTATCGGATGATTTGATTAATAATATGGCCGATTCTATCTCTGAAGAATCAGTAGGAAATCCGATTTTAGCCGCCGAAGTTGCAGAAGATGTCACAGCTTCTGAAAATGTCGCAGATTCTGAATCTATTGAAGCCTCTAAAAAAACTGAAGCTTCCGAAGATATTGAAGACTCTGAAAAAACCGATACTTCTGAAAGCGCCAAAATCTCAGAAGACAAAGATCATATTCTCGACGAGGTTCTTAAAGAAAACAATTACGAGGAGCCGGTCGAAGATTCCGCTCCGGTCGCTATTTCTGAGTCAGCCTCTGAAGGGGTTTCTGAGTTTGCTTCAAGCTCCGCGTCTGACCCTGCTTCTGAAACTACTTCTGAGTCTACTACTGAGTCTAACTCTGATTCCGCTTCCGAAAAAACCGAAGCGGATACCGACGTCGAAACTCCGGCCAAAAAAGAAAAAACCAAAGCTCAAAAAATCTTCCTCCATCTCCTTGCCGCTCTTATTGCTGCTGGTATTGCGCTCTTTGTTTACTTTTTCTTCTTCGCAAACGTCAGTGCCAGTACTTTTTCTAAAATCTTCCATAAAGTTAGTGGTTCCGATATTGAATTTCAGCAATTCGTTACCGGCGATACCTTAAACACTAAGGGTGAAAGTCAAATTCAGCAGGCTGACCTTCGCGTTAGTTTGAGTCGCGGTAGTACAGAAAATTCTGCCGCCGTCCACGCCACTCTAAATTTCACCATGAAGGGCGATAATTCGCCAATCCTGCTCGGCCTTGAGGGGATTTTGGCCGAGGATGGCAAAATTTACCTTAAACTCGATCATCTAAAGGATAGTTTGACCGCAGTGCTGAAAGGTTCTGGTAAAGCAATTGATTCAGAAATGCAAAAATCGCTCGATGATTTTGCGATGGAAATTGAAAATAAATGGCAGCGTATCGATGCCGAGGAAGTAGTCGCAGGGTTTAGTGGTGCGCTAGGCTTTACCTTACCAAAAGTTTTACAGAACGGTATTGCCGGGACTCTTTCTTGTGTGACTCAAAATATCGGTAAGACTCATAATCAGCAGTCCGAACTCATGACTAAGCTTTACCGCGACAATGAATTTGCTAATTTTACTGAATTAAACAACGAAGAGTCTGCTAGCTACGCTAAGCTTTCGGGTGATCTCGGTAAACTCTACCGCATTACTTTTAACGACAATAAACTTAGTCGCTTCCTCGAGGCTGCCAATAAAGCCTCCCAAAATACCGAAATTTCTAAATGTCTCTCGAATGCCTACTCTCTTGCCCCAAACTCCTATGAAGAGGAAGAGCAGGGTGTTTTGAAGGATAAAACCATCAAAGATTACGACAAATATATCCAAGAAATTAAGAGCACTGTTAATATCTTCGTGGGTATCGATACTTTTACGGGCGATATCAAGGGGCTAATCTTTGCCACTCCTAACCAGAAGAATTCAAAAGAGCTTGACCAGACTCACGCCGTGATGCGTTTCAAAGATTCTAAGAAAAAGGAAATTAAAGTCCCAGCTGAGTCCACCCCAATCTTTGATAGTCTAAGCAAGATTTTGAAGCTTGATCAATTCGAGGAAATCATGAAAAAGACTCCACTTCAAAACCCACTTCAGGGCACCACCGATGCTGAAAAACTCTTAAAAGACGCCAATCTTATCTAATAACCTAAAAAATATTACGGTCTGAGATATTAACTTAGGTGTAAATTTTGTAAAAAATCAAAAATATTTTATAATTAAAATAATGATTTCGGCGGAACTCAAAGCTAAACTGAAAACACTCCCCAGTAGCCCTGGGGTGTATTTTCATAAAAACCGCGAAGGGGAAGTGATTTATGTGGGCAAGGCGGCGGTCTTGAAAAATCGGGTCCGCCAATACTTCCAAAACACCGAAAAAGATCCCAAAACTGAAGCTTTAGTGGCGGAAATTCACGACACCGATTGGTTAATCGTCGACACCGAGATGGATGCGCTTTTTCTCGAGTCGGAAATGATTAAGCGCTATATGCCTAAGTGGAATATTTTACTTCGTGACGATAAGACCGTCAGCTACGTGCGCATTAATATGGATCAGCCGGTGCCGGATGTTTCGATTACGCGAAATCCCCTCGATGACAAGGCGACTTATATCGGCCCGTTTTACGCCAAAACTACTATCATTAAGGCGCTGCGAGTATTAAGAAAGATTTTTCCTTATTACGATAAACCTTATAATGGCAAGAAAACCCTCGACACCGATCTCGGTCTCACGCCAGGTATCGAAATTGGTAAAACTACCGAAAAAGCTTATAAAACTGAGCTTCGTCGCCTCATCCGTTATCTGAACGGCGACCGCGACAACCTGCTCACAGAAATTGAGCGCGATATGCACCGTCACGCTTCGCTCGGTGAATTCGAAATGGCGGCTAAACTGCGTGATGAGTATTTTGGTTTGAAAGGTTTGAAGCGAAAAATTATTTTTTCCGATAAAGAATTTCTCGATTTGTCTTCTGATCAGGCATTGTTGCAGCTTCAGAAACTCCTTAATCTTGAATCAGTACCGCGTCGCATTGAGGGGTATGATATTTCGCATATTTCTGGCTCCGATACCGTGGCTAGCATGGTAGTTTTCAAAAATGGTGTGGCCAGTCGTGCCGATTACCGTAAATTTAAGATTCGTAGTAGTAAAAATGATGACACCGCCAGTATGCGTGAGGTGGTGACGCGCCGTCTCAAACATCAGGAATGGGAATATCCTGATTTGATTATCTTGGATGGTTCCGACTTGCAACTTCGCGCCGTGCTACCTCTGTTGATTGAGGCTAAAATCCCCGCCATCGGCCGTAATAAATCCGGTGACCATACTAGAAACGCGGATGTTAATTTAATTATTCCACACTCACACCAGGGGATTCTGAGTTTTTCCAGTCAAGTTTTTTCTAATGAATCACATCTCGCCAAGCTTATCGCACGCATCGACGAAGAGGCGCATCGTTTTGCCATTACTTTTCATCGTCAGCTCCGCAATAAGCGCATGTTTAAATAAAATCGCGTCAAATCGTGCTACAATAGGCTTATGATAAAAAAGCAAATTAAGTTTTTCATCCTACGCTGGATTGTCTCCTCATTCTTGATGTGGGTCTGTGTCAAACTTTTTGGTCGCGTCGATCAAGGAGTTGATACTTTTGGGGTCTTCGTCACCGCTGGCCTCGTGCTTTCTGTGGTTCAAACCATCGTGAAACCAATTTTAACTATTTTCGCTCTACCTCTGATTTTACTAACTATGGGAATTTTTAACCTAGTGCTCAACATTGCAATGTTGTGGTTGGTCGTACACTTGGTTCCACATATTTCTATCTCTGGTATCCAGCTAGTCTGGTCATGGTTGCTTATGAGTGTCCTGACAAGTCTTGTTAATTTCGTCATTCCAGACTATAATTAAATTATGAATATTGGAAGTATCCTCGAAAGTGTAAGTCTTATCTCGGCTGTTCTCGCCATGCTCCTTATTTTATTGCAACAACGCGGCGCCTCTCTCGGTGCAGGTTTTGGTGCAAGTGGTGAATTATATACCACCCGTCGAGGTCTCGAAAAATCCCTCTTTAATGCCACTGTGGTGTTGGTCGTGATGTTCGTCGCCTCAATCTTAGGTATGCTTTTGCTGCCTACCATTAGTTAAATTATGAATAAGACCCTCAAAAAACGTAGTCAAAAAATTTCCAAAAAAATTACGCTCTTTGGTCGCAAAATCAGCGAAAACAGTAAAGAGCATGTCAAGGAGAACTTGATCGGTCATATTTCGCATGTGAAAAATGTCCGTCTCTTTGTCTTGGAATGGGTGCTTTTAATCTTAGCTATTCTGCTTTTTGCCACCGTGCAATCAGTTTGGTATTCTGAATCTTACGCCGTGGAAACCTACACCGATGGTGGTAATTTTACCGAAGGTACTCTAGGCAAGATTAACTCTATGAATCCGCTTTTTGCTACTACTTTCTCGGAAGAGGCTCTTTCTCGTCTGATGTTTGCGCGCCTCGCCGAGATTGATTATTCTGGCCATACTGGTGCGGGTCTGGCGGAAAGTATCATTAGTAATACTACTGGCGATGAGTGGACGGTGCGTTTGCGCCAGAATTTGAAATGGTCAGATGGCGACGATCTTACTACGGAAGATGTGCTATATACAGTCAATACGATTAAGAGTGCTTCTCTAAAATCGAACTTCAGTAATAAATTAAATGGTGTCACCGTACGCCAAGCTGAAGATGGTTCACTGGTTTTTAAGCTCGAAAATACTAATGCTTTCTTCGAAAGTAATTTGAATTTCCCCATCCTTCCAGCCCATATTTTGAAGGATGTGAAGCCGGAGCAATTGAATGAGCATAAAATGTTTACCAAGCCAATTTCTTCGGGTCCGTTCGTCTTTAAGGCTACCCAAACCATCGGTAATGAAGGCGAAAAAGTAGTCTATTTGAACCGTAACCAAAATTATTACAAGGGAAAGACTCTGCTTGATAGTTTTTCTATCCATGCTTTCTTAACCACTGACGCGATCAAAGCTTCTCTGAAATCCGGCTCCATTACTGCCACCGGCAGCCTTCCGTCTCGTTACACTACGGAGCTTCTCAATGAAAAAAGCCTCAAGGAGCAACAAACCACCGTTAATTATGGCGTCTTTGCCTTCCTAAATACGACCTCTACTTCCAATACCGCGCTTCAAGATAAGGCCTTCCGCCAGGCACTTCGTCAAGGTTTGAACTATGGCAATCTTTTATCCGGTCTAAACGGCGAACAAGCTCTTAAATTCCCGATCACTGAGCAGCAGGCCAAGACTCTATCTTTCCCAGAGGCCGCTACTACCAATGTTACTGAAGCCAAATCTAAGCTGGATAATTTTAAGGCCAATAAGCCAGAATATTTTGGCACCGATCTTCGTATTGTTACGGTCAAGGGTGATAAATATATGGAAGAAATCGCCAACCGTCTCGGTGAACAGCTAAAATCTCTTGGTGTACCAAACCAGGTTGCCGCCTATGAGGCTTCCCAGGATTTTACGCTTAATGTGCTTCGTCCACGTAATTATGATATTTTGATCTATGAAATCGCCATGGGCGCCGATCCGGATGTGGTGCCTTATTATCACTCGGCTGAAGCTACCGAAAATGGCTATAATCTGAGTAATTATAAGAACGCCACAGTTTCGAACTTGATTCTCAGTGCTAGAAACACGATTGATACCTCACTGCGCGACGCCAAATATCGTAAATTCCTCGAAATCTGGCTCGACGATGTACCTTCGATCGCGCTTTATCAATCTAGCTTGCCATATTTTATGAATAAAAATGTGCGCGCCTTCTCGGCGGACCAGCACCTAGTCTCGGGTGAAGACCGCTTTAACGATATTATTAATTGGTCTGTAAAGAAGACTTTCAAAAATCGTACTCCGTAAAACGTAGGGTGTATTCAGATCTCGATTTTGGATAAAAAATTCCAAAAATCGTGCCCCTATAATAGGAAAAAGAATTCCAAAAAAATTACACCCCTCGCAATGGGAATAATTTTAAGATTTTTCGCCCCATAGTGAAAAAATATGTTATAATAAACATATGCACCTGTGGTGAAATTGGTATACACGCTACCTTGAGGTGGTAGTGCCTTCGGGTGTGCTAGTTCGAGTCTAGTCAGGTGCACCAACTAAAGAAGTCTACCTTGGTAGACTTTTTTAGTTGGTACCTAGATTAGACGAGAACGTAGTTCGCCTGGACGACGAAGCGAGTGAAAGAAAAAAGCTAGCTTTTTTCTTTCTGAGTGAGGAGGAACAGATATTTTTCTTGTAAAGAAAAATATCGACTAGTCAGATCATTAAAATAACTCCTAACGAAGTTCTTTTTTTTGTTGTACAAATTGTGAACGACTGGTGATATTGACTTTTTGGGCCTGATTTGATATGATGTAGGTATATCACGACGCAGGGATGCACCGAACGGAGAAATACCTAAGGCGAACCTGCTTTTTTGATTATCAGTCTATTTCTTCTTAAACTCAATCTTGCTTCTTATGGCAGGATCGTCAAGATATACTCTATATGTATCAGCCATGCGACGTTTATAGAGCGAAGACAAATTCTTGCGGCTTGGTGCTAGTAATTTTTCAAATTTATCTTTTTGGATTAAATAATCGACCATGCGCCAATAGTCTCCGTCGCCGGATACGAGTACTACTTTATCAAATTTTTCTTTTTCGGCCAAACTCTTCATAACCGTGAATACTATATCCGTATCCACATTACCTTTCTTCTTACTAAGTGCGCTTTCGGCATGTTCGCGAAAGATGACAATATACCCAAATTTCTGAAGCGCACTGTAGAGGTCTTGGTTCTTCGGATCATAGGCACCAATAAAGTAGTAGGCCTCATTTACGTTGTACTTTTGGCTAAGATATACACGAAATCTCTTCAAGTCAACATTCCAGGATGGATTAGTCTTGAAAGTGCCAAGCTTAAGGTTTTGTCCGTCGATGAAAGCCTGATTATTCATATCTATATTGTATCATGAGGCGCAAGATACATTGACATTGTTGCCTTTAATAAGGCTTATTCATTGGCCATTCATAACGCAGCTGGCAATACATAAGATATATTTGTAGTCCTCGGCTAGACGCATACCATTAAAATAGCCCCTTATGGAGTTCTTTTTTACATTAAACCTTTAGTATCATCTCTAAGTCATGACGTATGAAGCCATTTTTTTCGTAGACAGCTACCGCATGTTTATTATCAGATAGGACCAGTAGTCGTATACTGGTGCAATTTTTTGATATAAAATATTTTTTCATTTCGTCGAGTAGTTGCTGTCCAGTACCACCTCCCCTATATTCTGGCTTCACAAATAGTAGGCCAACCCAGCCTTCTTTGGAAGGATTATGTGTTAAATCATAAAAAGTATCGGCGCCCTTTTTATGTTCAATTATTACCCCTTGAATAAACCCAATAATTTGATCTTTTTCTTCAGCAACAAAAATCTTGCCATCCATAGTATTGGCATCATCTATCATTTTTTGCATATAGCGACGAGCGTCTTTAATACTTTTATATGGTAGAGAGTCGCGTGTTTTATCAATTTCTGAAAAATACTTTTGGAGGTCAAATTGCATTTTGTCGATATTTTTTCGGTCATTTATATTCATCTCTCTAATCATTTTTTTCTTCCTCAATGTATTTAAAATGTTTATATGCTCGACATTTTAGTAACTTCTCTGTTCAGGGCATCCGCCAAGTACACTATTCATGGCGGATTTTTCCGCTTCCGTGACCCAGAGATTATATTTTTTCTTCACCGAAATCTGGCGTGCCACGTATTGGCAACGAAAACTCTTATTTTTCGGTAGCCAGCTTGCCGCGTCACTATCGGATTTCTGTTGGTTGGCTGGACCGTCTACTGCGGCAAGATTTAGTGGATCAGTCGCAATCTGGAATCTGACTTCACTACTGAGATATTGTGCGCCTTTCTGCCAGGCATCCGAAAGTGCCACGATGTGGTCAATTTGAATCTTCTTGCCAATTTCTTCACGGCTCGAAAAACTCATCCAAGTTCCAGTGTATGGCTCGTAAAAACTTCCCGAAATTACATTACACTTTTGGCCAGTCTTCGCCGTCTCGCCAAAATCCCGCTTCAAGATGCGTTGTCTCAAGTTGCACCCCTCAATCTCTGGCCAATTCTTGTAAAACTCTGTGCGTTTATAGCCGGTCTTTGGCGCGCGACCTTTCACTTCGAGGCTGGATAAGACCTCGCTTGCTAGTGGTTTAGAGTTTGAAGTATCAGAGCCGTCCAGAGGTGTTGCAGTGTCGAGCTTATTCGTGTTTCCCGGATTTTCTGCGTGATTAGTTATGCTAGGGTCGTTACTTTTGATCGATTCGGTGCTTCTGCCCTGTTGTTCGGAATGGACCGGCGTGTAATTATAAGATTTTGGATTTAGCGCCACTGTCAGCAAGAACAAACCCAGCAAGCTTAGGCCGGTTACTACACGTCTTTTGAGTAAGCGTCTATTCTGCATCTAAGTCAAACCTTAATAAATTAATTTTACTTAAAGCGCTTGGCGTATTCCACTACTGAAGCTAAATCTTCATCCTTGGTAAAATCAGCCGAATCGTCAATCGCAAGGAGGGAATTTAGGAGTACGCGCGCGTCGAGCAAACCAGAGATTTTTCCCACCTCATCTACCACCACGAAAGCCTGGGCATGTGAACGTAGTAAGGTGAAAAGCGCCTCATAGAGTGGGTAATTTTCTGAAAGATAAACAATTTTGCGATCCATAAAAGCCGAAGCCTGATCGGTGTCCTTGATATCTAATTGAAAAAGTGTTTTAGCATGTAAAATTCCGGATAGTTCATCACGGCGATCGACCACAGGGAACTGGCTCTGGCCTGATTTATAGAGCCCAGAAAGTGTTAGCGGCCCCATATAATCTTCTTCACCCACGAATTTTAGTTCAGTTTTTGGAGTCATAATATCGGAAACTTTTTTACTATCAAAACTCATCACTTTACCTAGAGTTTCTTTCTGACTATTTGAAAGTACTGAGCTTGGCATTTTATTAATCAACCAAACAAAATCTTCCGTAGTCTCTGGAATAAACACTTCTGGTATAGTAGCAGTATTCGCCTCAGCCGTGCCAATATAATAATTCGTATTTCTCAGATAATCTGTCGCCTCTTCGTGTCTAGTTAAGGTCTCTTCAGTTTTCTCATGATTAACCATACCGTCGCCATCTGTGTCGGTAGCGCGAGTTGCTTCGAGTTCAGAATTCGAAAAATGATTATTGATTAGGCCGGCTCCACCAAATTGGCTGAGCGCGCTAGTCTCATGCGTGACTTCTGTCGACTCGTTTTCTGCTTTATTAAATTTACGATCAAAAAATCCGCGCTTCATTGGCCCCTCGAAGGAATCCGCTTCCTCATCACCGTCCTTGCGGCTCAGAAATTGTTTAATCGCTCCGAAAAAGGCGGCTAATTTCACACCGATTTTTTCAAACCAAACTTTTAATCCATGGGAAGATTCTTCACCACTGAACACCCCAGTCGCGTTTTCTTGTTCGCCGTTAAAATCGGTCCTATCTTCTGTTGTATCTGTCATATTCGCCTCTGACACGGCTCCTCCTTTAGTCTAAAATATTACAACTTAGACAAAATATGCTAATATTTATATTATACAAAAAATCTACCAAAAGTAGAAATTAGGAGGAAAATGCAAAAACTGATTTATGGACTTTTAGGGGTGCTGACTGTTGGATTCTTGTGGCTTTGTGGTAATGCCATTTCTTCAAATCTTGCTTATGACAATTGGATTAAAGGTCTCGATACGAATAAATATATCGCCGCCGACGAACGCAATGGTAATATGGGCGATAATTATGAAGGCAATAAAGATGCCAAGGTTATTATCTCTGAATATGCTGACTATCAGTGTCCATTCTGTTCCACGGTTTTTCCATATCTCTCGGATATTGTAAAGGAATATGATGGTCAAGTCGGCCTAGTCTTTCGCTCTTATATTTTAAGCTATCATCAAAACGGTACCGCCGCGGCTTCGGCGGCTAATGCCGCTGCTCTTCAAGGCTACTGGGAACCATATGCTAAGAAGCTCTTTAAAGAACAATCAAATTGGGAATCCCTCTCTGCCTCTGACCGTGACAATCATTTCCGTGAATATTTTGTCGAAGTTACCGAAGGTAAGGGTGATACAGAAAAATTCCTCAAGGATATGAATTCCGATGCCGTGAAGCAAAAAATCAAAGCCGATATGGCCATCTCGAAGCGTCTCGGTGTCAATGAAACCCCAACCATCTATATTAATGGCAAGGCCTTTGAACTTCCTTCCGCCAAGGAAAAAGAATTTAAGGAAAAGCTCCGCGAAGTAATTAACCAAGAGCTAAAATCTTAGTTTAGGCATATACTAGTAGTATGAACCGCAATTTTGATCCGGATTATCTGGCCGCTAATCACCCACCTACCTTTTTCTTTTACGATTTGGAGACTTCTGGTATCAACCCACGTGAGGATCGCATCATGCAATTTGCTGGTCAGCGCACTGATTTGGAATTTAATCCCATTGGTGATCCAGCCAATCTCTTCGTGCGCCTCGATGAGGATACTTTGCCTAGTCCCTACGCTATCGTCACAACCAATATTACCCCGAATGATACGCGCATGGATGGCCTTTCGGAGCCTGAACTCTGTAAGATTCTGCAAGAGGAAATTTTCACCCCGAACACCATTATCTGTGGCTTTAACTCTGTGCGCTTTGATGATGAATTTATCCGCTATCTATTTTGGCGCAATTTCTATGATCCATACACTTGGCAATATCTCGATGGTCGTAGTAAATTCGATATTTTGGATGCCGTTCGTATGGTACGCGCGCTGCGTCCAGAGGGAATTAATTGGCCAGTTGCTGTAGATTCTAAGACTGGCGAGAAAAAACCAACCAACCGCCTCGAGCTTCTCACTGCCATGAACGGCATTACCCACGAACATGCCCATGATGCGCTTTCCGATATTTATGCCACGATCGCCGTAGCGAAAATTATTCATGAAAAGCAGCCAAAACTACTCGATTTTCTCTTAAAATTACGTGATAAAAAACAGCTTCTGCGTTTTCTTAATGCCACAAATCTTTCCGTCGATTCCGCCACGCCTTTTGTCTATACTAGTGGTCATTATTCGAGTAAAACCAATCACACCACCGTCGCTATACCAATCGCACCAGGGAAAAATCAAAATATTTTAGTCTTCGATTTGCGCTACAATGTCGAGGAAATTTTGCAGGCGGAAAGGGAATTTAAACCCGAAGAAAAAATCAGTCGCACTGGTAAAAAATATCAAACATGGTTCGATTTTTCGAAATATGTCAAAGAATTAACCCCGAGTAAATGTCCGGCAGTCGCGCCACTCTCGGTTTTAGACGTTGAGAGCACCGAATCTAGTTCGAATGGGGTCGAGGAATTTCCGGCCGGCACCACTGGCTGGCAAAAAATTAAGCTCGAAAAATCCCAAATTGAGCAAAATCTTAAAACACTTAAGGATCACCCAGAATTCATTGAACGGATGCGTGAATTATTCACCCGTGAGCGTAATTTTGATAAGCTCGAAGAGGCCGAAGCGAGGCTTTATGATGGCTTTTTAAATAACGAAGATCGTAAACAGGCTTCCGTCGTGCCGAATCTTCGCGTTAATGAATTGGCTGATTTTCACCCACTTTTTCAGGACGAGCGCCTCGATTCATTATTGCTGAATTATAAGGGGCGAAATTTTCCAAACGCGCTCAGCCAGGATGAGATCGCGAAATTTGAAAAATACCGTGCCGCTAGAATTGCTCGTCAGACTCCTGGCTTTATTCAGGCGATGAATACCTTGTTAAAATTACATCAAACTACCGGCGAAACTGCCGACGGTCGTAAAATTCTCGACTCCACTCTCGAAGATCTCAAGATGTGGTTCGAACTGGTTTCTTAATAAAATAGTAAATATTTCTATTGCGTTTATACTAAAATGAAACTATGAATGGCCAAAAAATTAACTCAAGTAGACCTTACGGGAGGTGGTTTAATAGAGAGTTAAAGCTTTTTCTTGCATTTTTTGGTTTAATATCTTTCTCAAACTTCATCTTCAGTAATAACACTTCCGCTCTCTTCGTTCCAACTCTTTCGGCTTCAGTGGATAATACTGCAGTTTCGGTGAATGGAAATCAGGTAATAAATAGTACGAATAAAACCACAGAAATTCCCTTAAGTCTTACGGTAAATACAAATAACAAGACTGGCTATACGGCAATTTTGAATTCAGAGACTAATGAAACGGCGCTAGTAAATAACGATTCTACAAATGGTGTAAAGATTAATTCGATTTCTTCCGCTGGACAACTAGGAAATTTTTCTAACAACACTTGGGGATATAAGTTTGGGGCGTCCACAAACTATGCACCGATTCCAGCTCGCTCAATCCCAGCGCAAATCTTACAGACTACCGGGAAAACTAATGGCAATGATACGAATAGTATAAAACTCGGTATGAAACTAAGCGACAATCTTGAAAGTGGTAGATACACAAATAAGCTAATATTTTCAATTTTAACCAATAATTACGATCATATCGCCATCATGACCGAAGGTCCTGATTTTAATGAAAAATTAAAATCTCTCGAAACTTCAACCAATAAAATCGAGCACTTTAAGAAAAGCCCTATACCACCAGTTGTTTATATGAATACCGTCACCATCGATGACGAAGAATCTGATTATGAAATTAAACTTTGGTTAGATCCAACCGATAAAACAGCTTATTATTACGCTGAAACGGAAAAAGTTTACTTGAACGAATATAGCAGTATGATGTTTTTTCGATTTACGGGTGATGAGGATATAAAAAATATTTTAGATATAGATCTATCTAGTTTCGATACTTCTAGAGTAACAAATATGCGTTCTATGTTTGCCAATATGTATAATATTACCGCACTTAATCTTTCCAACTTTAATACTTCTAAAGTTACAGATACTGCTTATATGTTTTCTGGTATGACTAATCTCACTAGTCTTGACCTCTCCAGCTTCGACACTTCAAGGGTGACAGATATGAGTAATATGTTCTACGGTGTATATGCTCTCACTAATCTTAACCTCTCCAACTTTAATACCTCGAATGTGACCAATATGGGATTTATGTTCTTCAGTATGTATAGTCTCACTAGTCTTGACCTCTCCAGCTTTGATACTTCCAATGTGGCAAATATGAGTTACATGTTCTACGGCATGTATGGTCTTACTAGTCTCAATTTATCAAGTTTTAATACCTCTCATGTGACAGATATGAGGTACATGTTTATCGGAATATCTAATCTAACCAGTCTTAATCTATCAAGTTTTAATACCTCCCTGGTTACGGATATGAGCTTTATGTTTTCTGGTATGACTAATCTAACAAGTCTTGATCTCTCCAGTTTTAATACCTCCAATGTGACAAGTATGTCTAATATGTTCTCCTACATGACTAACCTCACCAGTCTAAATCTCTCTAATTTTAATACTTCCCAGGTGACAAATATGGCTAATATGTTCCCACTTTCAGATGTTGATGCATCTAATGATAAACTAGAAAAAATATATGTGAACAATGATTTTAATACATCTAAACTAACAAGTTATTCTATGATGTTTGACAATCGCAAGAAGCTTCGCGGAGGTGCTGGCTCGTATCTTGCCAACCCATCCACTGCCGACAAATCCTGGCTCCGTATCGATGACCCGACCAATGGCCATCCAGGCTACTTTACTCGAAAACCATAGGCTAATAAAAAAGGATGTCGTCTTGCCTTTTGAGGACATAGGCTTGGGCAAGTGCCCTTGAGCGGTCCGAAAAAGGTATGCGACATTCTTCTTATGTTTATGGTAAAATAAATATATATGCAAGGCCAAAAATCACATATAAAACCTCACGGGTGGTGGTTTAGCCGGGAATTAAAGTTTCTCGGATTATTTTTAGGCTTAGTTTCTTTTTTTAATTTAGTTTTTATCCATAAAGTTTCAGCTCTCTTTGTACCAACCCTATCTGCTTCCGTAGACCAGGCTAATCTGCAGGTGAATGGCAATCAGGTAATAAATTCCGCCACCCAGACTACCGAACTTCCATTGAATTTTACAGTGAATACTAATAATCGTACTGGCTACACCGCCACAATTAGCACTGAAACTAACAATACTTCCCTAAGTAATAACACTTCGTCAACTGGTGCTAAAATTAGCTCAATTAGTTCCAGTGCAGAACTTAATGATCTACCAAATAATTCTTGGGGGTATAAGTTCGGGGCATCCACGAACTACGCGCCGATTCCCACACTTTCTACGCCAGCTCAAATTATCCAAACCGCAGGGAAGACTAATGGCAATGAGTCGAACCAGCTAAGTATCGGCATGAAACTCTCCGATAATCTTGAATCCGGAAATTATACCAATAAGCTGATTCTTTCCTTTGTCTCTAATCCATATCAAATGCGAGCTGTTATGACTACCGGCCAGGACTTTAATACTCGTGTCGGTGGATTAGACCAGAATCAAACTTTCGAGCATGGAATAGGTAAAAAAGATAATATAAAGCATATTAAATATAGTCTAAGTGCCCCCACCCCAGCAAATAATGCCATAAGTATTGAGGATGCAGATTCTGACTATGAAATAAAAGCTTGGTTCTCCTCAGCGGACAATACGCTTTATTATAATACATCAGCTCCAAAAATCTTTTTGAACCCAAATAGCGCTAATATGTTCCTCTATTTTACAGGCGTAATTGATATTGATTTGTCGCACCTAGACTCGAGCGAAGTTACTGATATGCACAGTATGTTCTTTAATATGAAAGCATTAAAAGAGCTTGACCTTTCTCATTTTGATACTAGAAAGAATACCAACCTTGCATCATTCTTTGGCGGAGATGTTTCTCTTCAGAAAATAAATCTGACTAATTTTAATACCGAAAACGTTACTGACATGCGCGTGATGTTTTATGGCCTGAATTCACTCCAAACACTAGATGTCTCAAGTTTTAACACTAAGAAAGTTACGATGATGGATTCGATGTTTTATGAACTAAGTTCTATTAGGAAGTTAGATTTGTCTAATTTTGATACTAGCCAAGTAGTAAGCATGCCTACAATGTTTGCTGGTGATGTGATGCTGGATGATCTCAATATCTCAAGCTTTAATACTTCTAAAGTTGAGAATATGTCACGTATGTTTGCGGATTGTAGATCTCTAACTACACTGAATCTTAATCATTTTAATACTGAAAATGTCAATAATATGGCTTCAATGTTTAACGGTATGACTAACTTGGCGTCCTTAAATATTAGCAGTTTTAATACGCAAAATGTACGAGATATGTCAGGGATGTTCTCGCAGGTGCAAAAAATTGAACATTTAGATCTCAGCCATTTTCGCACTGATAAGGTTACAAATATGGGATCGATGTTCCACCAAATGATCGCCTTAAAAACTATCAATCTTTCCCATTTCAATACATCTAACGTTACAGATATGTCCAGTATGTTCCTAATGGATGATAATCTTACGGAGCTTGACTTAAGGTCATTTACTACGCCAAAAGTGGAAAATTTTGGCTACATGTTTGGTAGTTTTACTACCGACAATCGTTTGACTAGAATTTATACTTCAGGTGACTGGGATATCTCACGCGCAGCCACTACAGGTATTGTTGCGCCTAAGAATGTTTTAGTTTTTGCTAATCGTGTGAATTTAGTGGGGAACAATGGCTGGTCCTCATCTACTCCAAATAATGTTGGGCTTGAAGCTCTCCGTATTGATCGACCTGGCGCTCCAGGCTACTTTACGCTTAGGCCTTAATTTTGCCTACCATGGACAAAACGCTAATTTTTTGTTATAATACCTGATTGATTTAAGTATGGAAAATGGGACTAAAAACGTGGAAGAAACAACAAAAAATAAGGGGCTACTCTCTCCGGGCGGCAAAGCGCTCCTGAAGGATAATCCAGATAATTACATCAAGATTCGTGGCGCTAGGCAGAATAATCTCAAGAATATCGACCTCGATATCCCACGCGACAAACTCGTGGTGATTACTGGGCTTTCTGGTTCTGGTAAATCAAGCCTCGCCTTCGATACGATTTACGCTGAAGGTCAGCGTCGTTACGTCGAATCGCTCTCTTCTTATGCCAGAATGTTTCTCGGTGTAATGGATAAACCAGACTTTGATACGATTACCGGTCTTTCGCCGGCCATATCTATTGATCAGAAATCTACCTCTAGAAACCCTCGTTCTACTGTCGCTACCGTCACGGAAGTTTACGATTACTTGCGTCTACTTTTTGCGCGTGTCGGCGTACCGCATTGTCCGATTTGTCACCGCGAAGTATCTAAGCGCTCTGTCGAAGACATCGTCAATGAAGTCATGAAGCTTCCGATTGGTTCGAAATTGATGTTGCTTGCCCCAATCGTGCAACAGAAAAAAGGTGAATTTCTCCACATTTCTGAACAATACCTTCAAAAGGGTTTCTCTCGCGTGCGCGTGGATAGTGTAGTCTACGCCCTAGATGAATTTCCGACCCTTGAAAAACAGGAGCGCCATGATATTGAACTAGTAGTCGATCGTTTCATCCTGAACCCGGAACTTTATTCCCGCATTTCTAGCTCCATTGAGCAAGCGCTTGACCTTGGCCAAGGTTTAATCATGCTTCTAAAAATTAATGACAATTCTTCCACGATTGAAGGGAAGAATCTTGGTAAATCGAATACTGAAGTTCTTACTTATTCCCAGCGTTACGCCTGTCCAGTTCACCCAGATGAGTTAATTCCAGAGCTCGAACCACGTCTCTTTTCCTTCAATGCCCCTCAAGGTGCCTGTCCGACTTGTACTGGGTTAGGAACACGCATGGAAATCGATCCGAATCTCGTATTCAATCAAAATCTCACCATCGCTGAGGGTGGTATTCGTCCGTTCAATCGCGTGCAAAGTGACTCTTGGTGGCTCAAGCGTCTCTCCGCGGTCGCCGCGCGTCATGGTTTTTCGATTCACGTACCAATTCGTGAACTCACCGAAGAACAAAAACATTTAATCCTTTATGGTACTGGCAATGAAAAATATGAAGTTAAAATTTCTGGTTCTGGTAAGTTTAAGGATGGTGCGACCTACGAATCAATCTACGAGGGCGTCATCCCCACTCTTGAGCGCCGCCACAAGGAAACCGACTCAGATTTTATGCGCAAGGACATCGAGCGCTTCATGCGCGTACATGAATGTCAGACCTGTCACGGAGCTAGGTTAAAGCCAGTCGTGCTCGCTGTGACTATTCACGGATTAAATATTAATGATTTCTGTAATTTAGACGTTGATGCTATGCTAGATGTTCTGTCTCAGGATCTTGAATTTACTGAGGCAGAGGCCTTAATTGCGCGTCCGATTCTCAAAGTAATTCGTGAGCGTGTCAAATTTATGCAGGACGTTGGCTTAGGTTATCTTGAGCTCAGCCGCGCCGCCAATACTCTCTCTGGTGGAGAAGCCCAACGCATTCGCTTGGCTACCCAAATCGGCTCTGGTCTCCAGGGGGTACTTTATGTACTGGATGAGCCATCGATCGGTCTACATCAACGTGATAATGATAAATTAATCGCAACCTTGAGGCATCTTCGTGACCTGAGAAATACCGTACTGGTGGTCGAACATGATGAAGATACTATGATGAGTGCAGATTATTTGGTTGATATTGGTCCTGGGGCTGGCGCGCGCGGTGGTCAGGTGATTTCCGCTGGTACGCCGGAGGAGATCGCGAATGACCCTGAATCCCTCACCGGTAAATATCTCTCTGGTACCAAGAAAATTCCTGTGCCGAAAACCCGTCGCAAGCCAAAACTCAATCAATATCTCACCGTGGTCGGCGCCAGGGAAAATAACCTAAAAAATCTCACGGTTAAATTCCCCCTAGGTGTAATGACGGTAGTTTCTGGCGTCTCGGGTTCTGGTAAATCTACTCTAGTCAATGAAATTCTGGCTAACGAATTACTCGCCCGTCTTCATCGTGCTCAAACCGTGGCTGGTGAACATGAACGTATCGATGGTATCGATAATTTAGATAAATGTATCGTGATCGATCAGAGTCCAATCGGTCGTACGCCACGCTCGAATCCAGCCACCTATACGGGTGTCTTTACGGCTATTCGTGAACTTTTTGCCGCTCAACCAGAAGCGGAAATTCGCGGCTATAAGGCCGGTCGTTTCTCCTTTAATGTCAAGGGTGGTCGCTGTGAAACCTGTCAAGGTGATGGTGTGAATAAGATTGAAATGCACTTCTTGCCAGATGTTTATGTGACTTGTCCGACCTGTCATGGTAAACGTTATAACCGTGAAGCGCTCGAGGTAAAATACAAGGGTAAAGATATTTCTGATGTTCTTAACATGACCATCGACGAGGCGGTGGAGTTCTTCGAAAATATTCCTGCTATTGCTAATAAGCTGAAGACTATTCAGGAAGTTGGCCTCGGTTATATTCGTCTTGGTCAATCTGCCACTACCTTCTCGGGTGGTGAAGCTCAGCGTATTAAAATTGCCACCGAACTTTCTCGTCGTTCGACCGGCAAGACTCTTTATATTTTGGATGAACCAACCACCGGTCTGCATACTGATGACGTGAATCGCCTCTTGAAAATCTTAGATCGCTTGGTTGCCGGCGGTAATACCATGGTTATTATCGAACATAATCTACATGTGATTAAAAGTGCCGACTGGATTATCGATATGGGTCCAGAAGGTGGGCAACATGGTGGTCAAATTATCGCCGAGGGTACGCCAGAAGAGATTGCCAAAAATGATCAAACCCCGACCGGTATTTATCTCCGCGAGTTTCTCAAGTAAAACCTGCCCTTTAGCTTAAGTATTGCGGCATAAGAAAATCCCTAGTCAGACTAGGGATTTTTTGAATCGTAGTATATCCAGTAGTTTGTCTTATCTACTTATTCGGTCGGTTATCTTATCTAATTGCTAAGGCTTCGCGCAGCTTATCGGATAATTGATTAATCTTTAGAGTTTTATTGGCCTTTGAATTTTCGACATTAATTTTAGAAAGCATCAGAGCGCGCTGTAAATTCCAGTCTGTAATTAGGGCCGAGAAAATTGTGCCCGCAATAATCGTCGCCGCTACATCGCGTGTCACCTTCAGGTCTTTATTTTGAAAATCTTCTTTGAAAACGCCAGCCAGGATTTGGTTTTCTGTTACATAGATTAGCTTCAAAGTCGAAAGTGTACCTAAAATTTGTTTCACCCGCATCATTTGCGATTTTTCGCCCATCACGAATACAATTTCTGCTCGCTGTAAGAGACGATAAAAAGTCGTCAAATTGGTCTTGCTCAAATCTGGCGCATTTAATAATTTTGGCAGCTCCGAGCGATCAAAACACCACGCTAATTTAGTTTTTGGATGTGATTCTAAGTAGTCCAAAATCGTCTTAATCTGTACATTATTTAATTCCGCCGACCAATCGATATAAAGGTAGTCGAATTTGGCCGTGCGTTTTTCTAAAATTTTGCTATTAAAATCACATTGCTTGACAAATTCTGGTGCCAAATTAATATAATTATTTTTCGAAAGCAAAATATATTGAAAATCATCACAAGTTTCTGGATTTTCCGGGCTATAAGCCGTCTCGGACTCGATACGAAAGTTCGAAATTACTTCGTTTGCCAGCTTCTGCCCGGTCATGATGCTAAAGCGGTCGTTATAATATTTTTCGCCTCCGTCATAGACCAAATCCAGGTGCGCATTCTGGTTTTTATCAAGTTCGAAATTTTTGGCATCCAGAGAAAGATAGACGTTTTTAATGTTTTTACCAATAATTAATACTTTCATCTTTTCTCCACCTCTTTAAATTCACCGTCTTTTAATTTTTATTATTTTATTGATAAACTATTTCGTTATTGTTTATATTAAAAGTTTTTATTTGATTGTTTTGTCTAACTTTCCCATCAGCGTGTAGGTTTATAATTTGACCATTTTTTACCATTACTGTAGCATGTTGATAAATACTATCATTTAATATTTCTCCATCAATCATAGATTTAATTTTCTTATCTACTTTTTCTTTATATTGGTTAAATTCAGGCATATCATTTGTAATTGCTTTGCCCATAGCATATTCAGATTTGGCATGGTTCCATTTTTGATATTCTTCTTCAGTCATACATTCATCTATATACCACTCTTTGTCTGTAGTTGGCATTTTGTTTTCGTCAAGAACTAAACATTCATCTACTAATTTTTCAAAGTTTCCTTCTTTAATCATCCTATCTCGATTCGCTTTTCTTCTTTCTTCATCTACCAACCATTCCGGTTTTTCATAAGAAATTTTATCTGGATTAACGTCTTTACTATCATTCAAATCTCTTAAAAATTCTCTTTCTTTAGAAATTTCTTCTGCTTTTTGAGGATTTGTTATAGATGTATACATATCTTTTAATGACACAATACTGTTAGTAAGGAATGCTCTTACATGATAATTTGTTGTTGCTAAAACTACTGTTCCCCCAATTAAAGAAAATAATAATATTGATATAATGATAAACTTTTTTAATTTAGATTTCTTTTTCATGATAAACTCCTTGTTAGCCAATTGTTAGTTAATCATTATTTCATTATGCCAATAATTAATACTTTCATCTTTTCTCCACTTCCTTAAATTCACCATTCTTTAAGTTCTCTAGTGTGTATCGCCCAAATTCAATGCGATGTAATTTTACGACCTTGTATCCCAACGCTAGGAAAGTGCGGCGAATTTGACGGTTCCTACCCTCGCTCATTTCTACTAAGAATGTGCAACCACTCGGGTCAGACTCCTCTTTTTTAAGAAACAATTTACTTTTACCATCTGGTAAATCGATGCCCATATCGGAAATCATTTGCTGATGTAGCGGCGCAAGTGGGCGATTTAGTTTTACAATGTAGCTTTTGATTTTGAAAAATTTCGGATGAGTCATCGAGAAAGCAAAATCACCGTCGTTGGTTAGTAAAATTAATCCCGAACTGTCTTTATCGAGTCTCCCCACGGTTTTCAAACCCTGATATTTTTCTGGCAAAAGTTCAAAAAGGGTTGGCGTGTCGCCCTGACGTTTTTTCGAACACACATACCCTACGGGCTTATTTAAGATTAGGTAGGTGAAACCTTTACGCTCTTCAATTTTTTGGCCGTCCAAAAAGATCTCATCGCAAGTTTCGTCAAAACGACGACCCAGTACGGCCACCTCTTGATTAATTCTTACGCGGCCATCCGCGATGAGATTATCGGCTTCGCGACGCGAAACGCCAGTTTGTTCGGCTAAAAATTTATTTAATCTATACATTACCTAAAAATGGATTAGAATTATTGACTGATGGCTGGACTGGAGCGACTGGCTGAGCTTGGGTGGCTGGCTGTGTCGGTGTGATCGTTTGAGCTTGCGTAGCTGGTTGTGCAGATGCAAAAGGTTGAGCTGGCATGGCTGGTTGCGCTGATGAGATAGGCTGCATCGGAGCTTGTGCCTGCATTGCAGTTTTGGCCGGTGAGGCAGGTTGTGTTGTTGCTACGACTGGAGTTTGTGCTGGCGCAGCCGCGAATTGAGTCATCATATTATCTGTAGTCGGAGCAGTTGCTGTGGCGACTGGCGCACCATTTGCGTCATTTAAGACTTCATGAACAGCATTTACTACATCTTCGATGCCGACTTGGGATTTCACGAGGAAGCGATCTGCACCAAGCGATTCACCACGGGCTTTTTGATCATCCGCGGAAAGGGCGGTCATCATAATGACCTTGATATTGGCGGTTTCTGGCGTCGAACGCAAAATATCAAGCATATCAAAACCTGAAATTTTTGGCATCATCACATCGGAAATAATCAAGTCTGGACGCTCTTTTACGGCTAGAGCTAGAGCTGCTTCACCGTCACCAGCCGAGGCAATCTCGTAGCCCTCCGCCGTTAATCTAATTCCGTAAATCTCGCGTAAGCTTTGGTCGTCTTCAACTAATAAAATTTTTGTCATCTTCTCTCCTTACTTATTTAAGATGTTTGGGTTAGTTGGCGTGATTGGTGGGGTAGGCATAGCTGAGTTAATCGGTGCAGCTGGGGTCGGGGTAGGATTGGCTAGTGTAATCGGAGTCGAGACTGGGTTAACTGTTGCGGCTGGGGTCGGGGCGGGATTAATTGGCGCGGTTGGTATGTTTTGCGTATTTGGTGTGGTTGGCGAAGCTGGTGTGTTTTGAGCTGGGGTAGCACTGTTCTGTAGAAATGGATTGGACTGTATGGTTGACATAACTGGTGACGCAGGAGTCATCGGAGCTACGGGTGCGGATGATGCGGTTGGCTCAGTTGGGGCTGGCGCTGGTGTCTGAACTGGTGCAGTCGACACCGTTGGTGTCTGTGCTGGCGCTGGTGTCTGAACTAGTGCAGTCGACACTGTTGGCGTCTGTGCTGGCGCTGGTGTTTGAATAGGCGCGTTCGTCATTGTTGGTGTAGTCGCTGGCTCCTGAGTTGGTATAGTTGACACTGTTGGTGCTTGCATAGGTGTTTCAGTTTGAATCGGTGTGTTCATTGTTGTCGATACTGGCACTGCTGCTGGCGCCGGAGTGTTCATCTCGGTCGAAAACTGCATTGGCGTCGGGGTTTGATTCTCATTAGAAGCAGAAACAGCAGGATTAGAAGCAACGGAATTTTGTGGTGTCATTGCCTGAGTATTGGCTTCGATTTGTTTGCGACGGAGATATTCCTCGTAGGTGAGACGAGGGAAGGCTACATAGAAAGTTGAGCCTTCACCAAAGGTACTTTCCACCCAAGTCGAACCACTCATCGCTTCCACGCGTTCCTTCACGATATAGAGACCTAAACCTGTTCCGCCAATCGTACGCGTTTCGGAATTATCCGCACGATAGAATTTCTGAAAAACATGCTTACTATCTTCCGGGGAAATACCAATACCAGTGTCTGTTACATTAATCAAAACACGGTCGCCATCACCACGTACATTTACCCAAATCCCACCCCCGTTATTGGTGTATTTAATCGCGTTTTCAATTAGATTATTAATAATCTCACGCAAGAAATCCACATCGACCGCCGCAAAAACCTCTTGATTAATCACACGCCCGCCGTTCATATTGGCGGAAGAGGAAGAGCCAAAAGTAAAATGAATATTCTTTTCGCTCATCTTCGGAATTTGACCTTCGGCAATCGAGCGGACCGTGGAAGTCACCTCAATCGGTGTGAGGTGCGCTTTGATTCTCTTATCATCAAGTTTTGTCACATCGAGCAAATCACGGAATAATTTACCGAGGTGTTGAGAAGATTTATGCGCTTCTTCCAGATATTTTTTCGCACGTTCGTCAATCGTGGCGGTTTTTGGATTTAACGCTAGGCCTAAATATCCTTCAATCGAGGCTACTGGTGTGCGCATCTCATGGGAAGCCGTCGAAATAAATTCGGTCTGCTCACTCTCAGCCTCAAGTTCGGAAGTAATGTCATAAAAAGTCACGATACGTTCATTTTTTGGTGAATGCGCCGTAATAACTTTGAATGCCACGGGCTTTTTTTGGCCTTGCAAATTAACCAAGAAATATTCGCGCGTAGTATAATTTTGGCCATTATTTACCGCATAAAAAACTAGGTTGTTTTGTGCTGGAATCGCTACGCCTTGGCCGTTTTCAAGTTTCAAAATATCTTCTAATTTAGCCCCCAAGAAGTTTTGCGCCATTTGCCCGCCCAGTAGACTCACCGCAGCTGGATTGATGTATTCGATTACTCCAGTCGATAGCACAATAATTACGCCACTATCAATGGTATTTAGTACTAGATTGGCTAAAATTTCCGCACTCTCCGCACCGGCCACGGCACCACCAGCGCTATTCGCGCCTGTCTGTGCGCTCGGTCCTTTTTTAATAAAATCAAAGATACTCATTAAGTTTATTTTAGCATAAACTTATTGGTTCAGTGCAAATATATGTTAAAATCGATGTATGAATAAGGACACTTTTTACATCGAGCCCGAGGATGATATTACTGATATTATCAACCATATCAAAGCTTCCAAACAGAAAATTATTGCACTTGTTCCACCGAAAAAGTTGAACGTTTTGCGCAGCTCTATTAATTTAAAACTAATCGCTCGCACTGCAAAAATGCATGACAAGGCCATCGTGGTGGTCACTACTGATCCGACCCTCATGAAAATGGCCGCGCTTTCAAGTCTACCTTTTGCTAAGAATTTGAGTTCACGCCCGACCTTACCTTCGGAATTTAATGAAGCTGATCTTGAATATCCAGCTAAGGCCAAGAAGGCGGGGGTAAATGATGAAATCGAAATTAACGAAAAGGCCGCTCCGTCCAGTAGTGTTTCTCGTGTCCGCACTACGAATGAAGACGCCGCTAATCGTGCGAATACCACCTCGAATCTTACGAAAAATTCGACTATGAATCTGGATTCTGAAGAAGTCGCGAAGAATTCTGAAGATGAAGAAGACTCTAGTGATCAACCCAAAAAGATTCTCACTCTCGACTCCTTAAAAAACCGTATTATTATCGGTGTAGTGGCTGCGGTTCTTTTGATCGGTAGTTTCATCTGGGCTTTTATCTTGGCTCCAGCTGCCAAGATCTCCGTTAAAATTAAGACCATCGCCGAGAATTTCTCCGAAAATGTTTCTTTTGTCACTGATGCCAAACAAGCTGTCTCGAAAGATGGTAAATTCTTCCTCGAAACTGCTAGTTTAGAGAAGAACTCTGAGGTTGAATTTGAAGCTACTGGTGAGAAAAATGTTGGCGATAAGGCTACTGGTGAATTACGCCTCATTGCTACTTTCGACATGTCGACTACTACGGCTACGGCTTCTAGGCCAGATGTTGCGACTGTCCCTCAAGGTTCCGCTTTTGCCTACCGTAACCTTAACTTCTTAACTAATCAAGAGGTCAAGATTTCTTGGGATGGCTCAATCTCGAATTGTGACGCCGGTCGCCACAGTGGTAAGTGTCAGGTGGCTAAAACCGTGAAAGCTACTGCGATCGAAGGTGGTGCGAAATATAATATTGAAGCTGTTAGTTCTGGTTGGCAGTCTTCCGTCGCTGGGGTTGAAGGTTACGCAAATTCAGAATTCAAGGGTGGTACGGATAAGATTCAAAAAATTGTCACCGCTTCTGACATTACCAAAGCTAAGGAAAAATTAACCGAAGCTGATGGTGTAAAAGAGGAATTATTCGAAAAAGTACCTTCAGACGATATTAAAATTGAAGATAGCTACAAAAAAGTTACCGCCGATCCGACTTCCAGTCCTGCTGTCGACCAACCGACAGAGAATGGGAAAGCCAAGCTCACAGCCAAAACTACCTATAGTGTAAATTATGTCGATAAGGCGGCAATTGAAGAATATGTTAAATCTGTGGTTTCTACTCGTCTGGGTGGCGATCAGAAGATTTACGAAACTGGCAATATTTTCATTGAAAAATTCCAAAACAATAATAATTCCGTAACTGCTAAGATTAAGGCTACCTTGAAAACTGGTCCAGAAGTCACCGAACAATCTGTACTCGAAAAATCCCTCGGCAAAAAAGTTGGCGAAGTGACTACTTTAATTAAATCCATCAATGGCGTTTCTGATGTTGAAGTGAATACTTCCTTCCCATGGGTGCGTCAAATTCCAAACGACGCCAATAAAGTATCAATTAAAATCACGGTAGAGAACTAATGCGCATTATTGGTTTAGATGTGGGCACCAAGCGTATCGGCGTAGCGAAAGCGGATACTTCTGTTCGCATCGCTATCCCGAATGGCTATGTCTTGGTGAATGGCCAAGAAATTCCGGAAATTCTCCGTATTGCCAGACTAAATGATACTAATTTCTTCGTCGTGGGTCTACCTCGCAGTAATGACGGCAATGAAACTGCTCAGTCTGCCTATGCCCGCAAATTTGCCGATACTCTCGCCGCCTCGATGCCAGGCGCTCGTATTTATTTCCAAGACGAATCTCTCACTTCCGTAGTAGCTGAGGAACGTCTGAAAAAACGCAAAAAGAATTTTGAAAAAGGTGAAATTGATGCCGAGGCTGCCAGTATTATCTTGCAAGATTTTATTGAGCATTATGCCGCTAAGCTCGCCCAAAATGCCGCCAGTAAAATTCCTAACCAGCTAGTCAATCCGGTCGCCGAGATGAATCCGTCCTTTAGTCCTGCTTCCACGCTCGGTTCACCAGAAGTTCAATCTATTATTAATGAGCCCACCAAATCGGAGTCTGAATCTTCGGAGTCTCCCAGGCCAGTCAAAAACTCGGAAAAACCTATGAAAAAAGTTAAACGTATCTTACTCTCATTCTTTATTTTGCTATTTCTTGCGGGGCTATTTGGTGGTGGGTATTATTGGTATTCCTTACAACCGGTCTCTTCGGCTAATTGCCGTTTTGATTCCGCCAAGGCCGCCGCTGAATCTAATGAAAAAGAGTCAAACTCCGTCTGTGAATACCAAACTATTGAAATTAGCGCTGGTGAGTCCGTTAAGCAAATCGCGAATAATCTCAAGCAGGCCGATTTAATTAGAAATCCTCTGGCTTTTGAACTTTATGCACGTATTAATAATCTTCATGCCAAGCTAAAAACCGGTAAATATAGTTTTCGTAAAACCATGTCAGCCCGCGCTATTGCTAAGCAACTAGTCAATGGTGTAGTTTCTTCTGATGTTTTTAATCTGACGATTTTACCAGGCACGAACCTCCTCGGTGATAAAGGTAAATCACAAACTGGTATTATTCATCAGTTCCGCACTCTCGGCTATTCCGAAGAGGAAATTAACCAGGCCCTCACTAAGCACTATGACAACCCTGTCTTAAAAGGTCTCTATGCTGACGAAACTAAACTTTCTAACCCAGAAATTCCCGCGAAGTTAGCCCTCGAAGGGTATCTCTATGGCGAAACCTATCAATTTTATAATCACGAAAAACTCGAGAATGTCATTACCACGATTCTGAACCAATTTAATGACGTGGTGGTTTCTAATCAATTAGAAGAAAAGTTTAAAGCTCACGGTTTTACTTTGCGTGAGGGGGTTATTCTCGCTTCAATTATCCAAAAAGAAGCTCGTACCGAAGATATGCCTGGCGTCTCGATGGTTTTTCAGAACCGTAGAAGACTGGGGATTGCTCTGGGCTCCGATGTGACTGCGACCTATGCTGCGGATATCACTGGTATCGATCGTACTAATGCTACCAATGCCGATATTTTAGCTGTCAATAGTCTTTATAATACTCGTAAATTTCCGGGGCTGCCTCCAGGTCCGATTGCCGTGCCATCCAAGGCGGCACTTCTCGCGGTAGCTGAACCAGATAGCTCGAAAGCCTCTATGCTTTATTTCTTGACAGGTGATGACGGTTTAATGTATTATAGTAGCACCGACGCTGAGCACAATCAGAAGATTCGCGACCACTGTCAGAAACTCTGTAAGGTGCAAATCTAGGGGCAGCGACCGGCTAATTATGACAAAGAAAAAACGATCACAATTTAGCTTAAATTACTTTATAACCAAGATATTTCCTTATTTCGCCCTATCTGTTCTGATTTTTGGTGTGGCTTTTGTTGGTTCCAAAGATAAACAGCAGTCCGATAATAATTCCAGTCCGAACCTGGAATCCATTTCCAAAAAAGATTATGCCGTCTCTGCTGACCAACTTTCCGAATTCTATATGGTTTCTGAACTCGCCAATACCATGAGTTTGGCTTCTTCAGATGTACTTAATGTGAACTATAACTCCTTCACCGTGCTTCAGCAATCCGGCCAGGCTTCTGTCGAAAAAATGGAAAAGCCGACTACTTTGAATCTTGCCGCCTGTGCTAAGGTTGGCGTAATCAAGCATGTCATGACCGAAGGTGAGACTCTCGATACTTTAGCTGCCAAATACGCTTCCTGTGGTGTCGATATCAATATGATTCGTTGGTCGAACAAATTTAAGGCTTCCTATGTGCCGAAAGTGGGCGAATCGATCTATATTCCGTCCCGTGCTGGTATCGTTTACACAGTGAAATCTGGCGAAACTGTCGCCTCTATTGCCGAAAAATATAAATCTTCCGCTGATGAAATTATTACCTCAAACAACCTTGAACTAGATCAGACTCTGACCGAAGGCCAGGTTATTTTGTTGCCGAACGGTGAATTGCCAGATAAGGAACGTCCTGATTATGTGGCGCCTGTCGTACGTTCCACTTCTTCTTATTCTAGCAGCTCGTCCTATTCAGTTTCTTCTTATCGTACCTACTCTACTTCCAGAAACCCAATGCCATGGGGTTGGTGTACTTGGTATACCTGGGAACGTCGTGCCGCCATGGGTTCCAGTCATATTCTTCCGGGTGGTCTCGGTAACGCTAATACTTGGGGCTATGCACTTTCTGGTCTCTTCCCAACCAGTCGCGGTACCAACCCGCAAGCCGGTGATATCTTCCAGACCAACAGTGGTTACTATGGTCACGTGGGTATTGTGGATTCCGTGAATGCCGATGGTACGATTACGATTTCTGATATGAACGGTCGTGCTGGTTGGGGTGTGGTCGGTTCTTACACGATTGGCCCAAGCGAGTACGCTAAGTACCTCTTCATTCACGGTCGCTAATTTTAACTACTAGCGCATAATCTCTGTTTTTAATCAAGCTACACTTTTATACCACTTATGCTATGATGAAAATGTATGGAGAGAAATTTAGTTAAAACTGCGAATCAAACTAGATTTTTGAAAGAAAATAAAATTCTATTTTCAGGATTGATCTATCTAGTTATTTTATTAATTATTAATATTTTTATTCTGTCGTTCAATAGTCACGCTATAGATCCGACACTTAGTGTTACCTTTGATCGGAATGAGTTTGATTATAATTTTTATAGCGTCGATGTGGTTAATACGTCAGAAAGATATAATTGGGCAAAGCTAACTGTAAAAACGAATGCTCCGGCCGGCTATACTACTACTATTAGCGCTAATTCCGATGAAACCGCTTTAAAACACATCGATAATGCAATTAGTACTAAAATTTCTTCAATCACGAGTCCAATCGCACATGATGATTGGATCCCAAAAAATACCTGGGCCTATCAGTTGGAGAATCAAAATAACTATATGCCAATCCCCAAAGAATCAGAGCCAAAAGCTCTTGTTGCCACTAATAAGGCCTCCGATTCAGTACAAAACGAAAATAATTTCAGGGTAGTAGTCCGTGCTAGCACGGATCTTATGCCTGGAATTTATCGAAGTAGTCTGGTTCTTTCAACGGTAATTAATCCATTCGAGACTGCCGCCTATCTGACTACTGGTGATAATTTTCAGGCTAAACTTAGTGAGCTTACTACCGATAAAACTAAGATTAAGTTAATTCGACGTGCTTCTGCCTTACCAGCCGCTAGTACTAATGTGATAAATATTAATGACCCTGCGAAGCCATTCTATGAAATTAAGGCTTGGTGGGATCCAGTTCTTCGTCATCTCTTTTTCTATACCACAGCCGATAAAATCTATTTTCATGAAGACAGTAAAAATACTTTTAAAGATCTGTCTGAGCTTAATCTTATAGATTTAGATAGTTTTGATGCCAAATATGCTAAAGATATGTCGTATATGTTTGCTGGCTTAAGGAGTTATCAAAATATTAAAACCGAAAACCTCAACGCCCAGAGTGTCACCAATATGCGTGGGATCTTTCGGGACAACCAACGAATGTCCGATATCTCGATGGCAGGCTTTAATACGGAAAACGTGACTGATATGTCAGAAATGTTTGCCGGTAATTACGAAATTATTGGTCTAGATCTAAGTGCCATGAATACAAAAAATGTGAAGACCATGAAGGGGATGTTCAAGGGTATTAATAAACTTGGCGTATTAAAGATAAGTAATTTCGACACCAGTAATGTCACCGATATGTCAGAAATGTTCTCTGGTATGAGTAAAGTGATAAATATCATGCTAGATAATTTTAATACCGGAAATGTCGAGAATATGAGCGAGATGTTTAAAGACTGTTCCGTAATTAAGCTCCTAGATTTAAGTCATTTTAACACCGCCAAGGTAACCAATATGCACTCTATGTTCAGTGGTGCAAATGAATTGAAGACTCTCAAGATTTCGAATTTTGACACTAGTAAGGTAACGGATATGGCCTATATGTTCTATCAGGTTCACGGCATTACTGATCTTCGCCTCGATAACTTTAATACCGAAAATGTCACCACTATGGAAGGCATGTTCGCCGAGATGAAGGGGATTGTCGATATTTTTATCATCAATTTCAAAACACCGAAGCTTACTAACGTTAGTAGAATGTTCCAGAGGGTGAATCCTAGCAGTAACACTATTAGGCAAGGCGAGGATAATCTTAAGCATATTTATGCCAAAAATGATTTCGACGTCTCGAATATCACCGCGGAAGGTAGCAAATTAATCTTTGATAAGCGTCGAAATCTTAGGGGTGGTAATAACTCCTTTATGTATACTCCAGCCGATGCTGGTAAGGAATGGCTCCGCATCGGTCGCGCTCCAGGCATTAAGGGCTACTTCACTAAGTTGTAATAATAATTTTATTATTAAAATTCAAAAATCACATTATTCTTATGTTAAAATAAAATAATGTTGAGCCAAAAATCACTTTTTAAACCAAATATTTTGTTGGGAAAATATTTGATTCTCCCACTTGTAATATGTCTTTCCTTTATACTAATTAATTTTAATTCGAAAAACGTTAGTGCTTTATTTAAGCCAAATCTTTCCGTATCAATTTCGGATGACCAAGTTAATATTAATGGTAACCAGATAATTAATTCAGTTTCGCAAACCTCGGAATTACCAATTCAAGTTACTGTGAATACGAATAATAAAACTGGCTATACTGCGACCTTAAATACCGAAACCAATGAAACGGCCTTGGTAAATACTGCATCGACAAACGGTATGAAAATTGAATCTATCGATGCAAATAAAGCACTTGCGAATTTTTCGGAAAATACTTGGGGATTTTTAAGCCCTACTGGTGGAGATTATCAGCCGGTCCCGAGTCTTCTTAGTCCAGAGAATCTTTTAAGAACTACCACAAAAACTTCAGGTAATGATAATTTTAATTTTAAAATCGGCATGAAATTATCTAGTAATCTGGAAAGTGGAAGTTATGCAAATAAGTTGGTGGTTTCGATAATTTCTAATCCATACACGCCAATTGCCATTATGACTGAGGGGCCTGACTTTAATGCGAAATTAAAAAGCCTAGAAGACTTTGATAACCGAATCGAGCACTTTAAGAAAAGTTCAGTGGCGCCAGCCGTTTCCATAAATGCCGTGAATATAGAAGACGAAGAGTCCGATTGTGAAATTAAACTCTGGATAGACTCAACTGATAATACTGCTTATTATTACGCTGAGACCGAGAAGGTGTATTTAAATATGGATAGTAATAATATGTTCTATTTTCTGCCTGACCTGATTAGCCTTGACCTATCGAGTTTCGACACCTCTCAAGTGACAGACATGAGATATATGTTTTCTGAGTTATCTATGCTCGCCGATCTCAATCTCTCTAATTTTGATACGTCCAAGGTAACAAATATGGAAGGTATGTTCTCCGAGGTATCTAAGCTCACTAATCTCGATCTCTCTAGCTTCGACACTTCCCGTGTGACAAACATGGGTCTTATGTTCTCATTTGCGTCTAAGCTCGTGAGTCTCAACCTTTCTAACTTTAACACTTCCCAGGTAACAGTAATGAATAGGATGTTCGCCAATATGCCTAATCTGGCTAATCTTAATCTGTCGAGTTTCGACACTTCTCAGGTGACAGAAATGAGTTATATGTTCTACAATACGCCAAATCTAACTAGTCTTGATCTCTCAACTTTTGATACATCTAAGGTGACAGATATGAATAATATATTCGCACTAGCAAATAGCTATGTGTCTAAAGATAAACTAGAAAAAATATATGTGAATAATGATTTTAATTTATCTAAGCTAAAAATATCCCCTCTAATGTTTAATAATCGTAAAAAACTCCGTGGTGGTAACGGCTCCTTCCTCGCCAATCCATCTCAGGCCGATAAATCCTGGCTCCGTATCGACGATCCATCCAATAGCCGCCCAGGCTACTTTACCCGAAAACCTTAGGAAAGAATGTCGCATACCTTTTATCGGATCGCTCAAGGGGGAGAACGCCGCATACCTCGTTCCGGAGACACTCTAGGGAAGAATGTCGCATACCTTTTATCGGACCGCTCAAGGGCGCTTGCCCAAGCCTATGTCCTCAAAAGATATGTCGACATTCTTTTTAATATCAAAAGTCCATCTCGTTTATGTTAAAATATTAAATATGAATAGCCAAAAATCACAGGTGCAGACACCTCACGGGGGGGGGTGGTTTAGCTGGGAACTAAGGTTTCTCGGATTATTTTTAGGCTTAATTTCTTTTTTAAATATTGTTCTGAGTAGCAATACTTTTGCTCTCTTCGTTCCGACGCTTTCGGCTTCGGTGGATCAAGCGAATTTACAAGTGAATGGGAACCAAGTCATAAATTCTACAAATAAAACTACAGAGATTCCATTTAATTTCACTGTCAATACTAATAATCGTACTGGATACACTACCACACTCAGTTCTGAAACAGATAATACCGCGCTGATTAACACGGAGTCTGCTGTGGGTGCGAAAATTGATTCGATTAGCGAGAACTTAATGCTGAATAATCTACCAAATAACACTTGGGGCTATAAGTTTGGAGCATCCACGAACTACGCACCGATACCAGCGCTTTCTAGTCCTGCTCAAATTATCCAAACGGCAGGGAAGACCAACGGCAATGAATCGAACCAGTTAAGTATTGGCATGAAATTATCTGATAATCTTGAATCAGGGAATTATACCAATAAATTAATCTTATCTTTTGTTTCAAATCCATACCAAATGCGTGCTGTAATAACGAATGGTCCGGATTTTAATCAGCGCGTGGGTGCGCTTGATCCGAATCAAACCTGTCACATTGATCCAGTTACGGGGCAAAATTGTAATCTCAAAAATAAGGATAATGTCGAACATATTAAGCGTAGCAGTGTAGCGCCTACAGCTTCTATGACGGCAATTAATATCGAAAATCCAGATAACTCAGATTATGAAATTAAAGCCTGGTTTGATGCTACCGAAAAAACCATCTATTATTATTCCGCTGCCGAAAAAATCCATCTTGCACCAGATTCATCCAGCATGTTCCTGTGGTTTACTAAAGTTAAGGATATTGATTTAGCTTCGTTTGAGACTAGCGAAGTCACCGATATGTCTCAAATGTTCAAGTATTGTAAAGATTTAAATTCTTTAAATCTTTCTAATTTTGATACCACTAAAGTTACTAGTATGGCTCGTATGCTCGAAGCTTTACCAAATCTTACGAATCTAAATATTGCAAGCTTCAATACGGAAAACGTGGAAGATATGCGCGATATGCTTGGTGGGCTGATTAATCTTCCCGCTCTCGATATCGCAAATTTCCGTACGCCAAAAGTGCGTGATATGAGTGGTATGTTCTACAACCTAAAACAAGTTCAAAACTTAGATGTTTCAAGGTTCGATACTTCAAAAGTTACAGACTTCTCCCGAATGTTCCTGGGGAATTCAAATATTCAAAATTTAAATCTCTCAAACTTTGATACACGAGCTGCCACGGATTTATCTTATATGTTTTACGGTATGTCTAATCTAAAAACCCTCAATATTCAAAGCTTTAACACCGAAAATGTTAAGGATATGAACAGTATGTTTGCGTTTACCTTGAGGATTCCTACCTTGAATTTAAGTCATTTTGATACCAGAAATGTCACAAATATGTCTGATATGTTTTATGGTTGTGGCTCTACCAGTATTGATGTTTCGAATTTCAATACACAAAATGTCGAAACTATGGCTGGCATGTTTGGTAGCGTTTCTAATGTTCAAATCTTAGATTTATCATCATTTACCACTCCCAAAGTTAAAGATTTTAGTCGAATGTTTTTATGTGATAATGGTCAAGTTTGTGAGCTCCAAAAAATTTTCGCTTCTAATGATTTTGACGTAAGTGCAGCAAAACAATACAGCCAATCACATTTAACCGCTAATTATGAGATTTTTCATCGTAGGTTTAGTCTCCGAGGTGGTGAAGGTACCTACTGGGGAAACCCAGACCTCGTTAATCTAGACGGACTACGTATCGACGACCCTGCTCACGGCCGCCCAGGATACTTTACCCGAAAACCATAGGCTAATAAAAGAGAATACCACTTACCTCTGACGGAGCATAAGCTTGGCCGCTCGCCCCTTGGGACGCGGATTCGCGGCCTTGAGCGTCTTCGGAACGAGGTATGCGGCGTTCTCTCTCATGCGACATTCTTTCCCATTATGCTGTATTTTTTCATCAAAATATATTAAAATATCTCTAATATGTTCTGTGATACGGCAAAAGTGAGTTTGAGGGCTGGAAAAGGTGGCGATGGCGCCGTCTCTTTTCGTCGTGAAATTTACATTAATAAAGGTGGTCCAGACGGCGGTAATGGTGGCAAGGGTGGCTCGATTATTTTCCAAGCCGATAAGGATACGAATACTTTAATCGATTTTCGTTTTAATCCAATCCTCACCGCCCCAGACGGCGGCAATGGTTCCGGCACTCGCAGTAACGGTCGCTCTGGTAAGAACCTCATTGTCGAAGTGCCAGTCGGCACCGTCGTAAAACGTGATGGTCGGGTTATTGCCGATCTCACTGAAGATGGTATGCAGGCGGTCATCGCTAAAGGTGGCGATGGTGGTTTTGGTAACGCTCACTTTAAGTCCAGCGTGCGCCAAACTCCAGTGATTGCCGAAGTCGGTGAACCGGGTGAGGCCTTTGAGGCGGAAATTGAACTAAAACTTCTTGCTGATGTGGGTCTCGTGGGTCTTCCAAATGCTGGTAAATCTACCTTTCTTGCTAGCGTCACCAATGCAAAGCCAGAAATTGCTGATTATGCTTTTACTACACTCACTCCTAATCTCGGTGTAACTACTATTGATCGCCATGACCTCTTGATTGCAGATATCCCAGGTCTTATTGAAGGCGCTAGTGATGGCCGTGGTCTCGGTCATGACTTCTTGCGTCACGTCGATCGTACCGCTGTTTTACTTCATCTTATCGATGCTTATCAGGATGATGCCGGTCAAGCTTACTCGACGATTCGTGGTGAATTGGAGAAATATTCCGATCTCAAATCTCGTACTGAAATTGTCGCCCTGACTAAATGTGAAGGTTTAGATGATGAACTTATTGAAATGCAAAAACAGGCCATTCTTGAAAAAAATCCCGAGGCTAAAATTTTTGCCATTTCTTCTGTGGCCAAGAAAAATCTTGATGACCTACTTCGCGCCCTGCTCTTAGCTGTGAAAGAGAATCAAAAACAGCAGGAAATTACCGCTGAGCAAATTGGTGCTAAACCAGTTGAATTTAAAACTGCTGTTATTTCACATCATGAATCAGAAATCCCAACTATCTCGCTCAGTCATCACGAGTTAAAGAAAGCCTGGCAGGTTACACAGGATGAAAAAGGTGTCTATCATGTCACTGGTGAAAAAATTGAAAAATTTGCTCGTCGCACCGATCTTTCGAATTACGCTTCGGTTAACCGCTTGCGCGATATTATGAAAAAACTTGGCATCCGTGCTGAACTTACTACTCGTGGCGCCAAAGCCGACTCGATTATTGAAATTTCTGGTAAGCGCTTCACGTTCGTAGAAGATTACTAAGAAAATAATATGGCCGCTTAATCTGTCGGCCATGGACTTAAAAACAGTTATTATATATTAAACCCATGAAAAATATCCTCTTTCGAGGATATTTTTGCTGATGCGCGCCCACCCTAGGGCACATTGGTTTGTTTTAATCCGTATTTTTGTTTTTAATGAAATCTCCACACTCCACTAATTGCATAATGGAACCCTGTGAAGCGTATCAGCTTATGTTTATCATATCGGTTACGCTCCCTAATGTCAAGAGAAAAACATAAGAATTTAGCCACCTGGAAGAAATTTCAAAAAAATCCATAAAAAAGACCAGCTTTTGCTGGCCTTTTGGGGTAATATCCCGAGATTAGTTGGTGTTGAAATTGCAGTAGCCGTAAGTTGATTCATTCTTCTTTCAACTTAGCAAGTGCGTCAGTCACTGATTTTTCTTCATCGATCAATTGACTAAGGGCTAAATTCGCTTTTTCAAGTTCCTCTTTTGCGGCAGTTCGTTTTTCAGCATTAATATTACGCTCTTTACTGTAGTAATCCAGCTTGAAATTGCAATAATTAAGCCTAGTTTTAAGATGTTCTAGTTCATCTCGTGACGGCTTCAATTTTTCTTCGTAAATTTCTGCCTCGACATTCATTCTGTCAATCACCATCTCAGATTGTTCGGACAGAACCTTGCTATATCTCGCTTCGATTATATTCAAAATTTTTGAATATGGGGCAATTTCACCGGTCGGACCAGCCGTACTAATCACTCCGAGCGTATCTCTAAGATATTTAATTAAATCCATCAGAAAATCAGACTCTTCTTTGAATTTTTCTGAGAAAAGAGTCGATGCACCATACGCTTTGAATAACTCCTCAAGATGATATGTATCGCGGAAGCCTTTCTCAGTCGACTCATCGGTTAGACGATTAATTGATTCTTGGATACCAGACCGCATGCCCTTATGAAAGTTTGTATTGCACGAAAGGTCATCTTCTACCTCTTCGCATGCAGTGAGCTTATTCGTCGCTTCGATACAGGCATTTCGTCTCGGCTCCATTTCTTCTTGCAGTGCAGTTTGCCGTGCCTCAAGTTCCTCAATACGTTTTTGATTCATAGTACCCACCTTTCTAAAAATCATACAATTTGCACGTGTTTCCGTAGCTTACTGATTGAGAGTTTAAATTTCGGTAACTCTAGTTCAAGCATTTGTTTAATTCTGAGTACGCGGTAGCTATGGCTTTAAAAGTGTTTCCTATCGCTCCTGTTTCATTGTGTAGCTCTTGGAATTTTTCTGAAGCCACATTGGTTGCATTGATTAAATCAAGATGTTTCTTGGATAGCTCGCAAAGCGGAGAAATTCGAGACTTTGTCATCTCTCTTTGATGACCAGCATCGAGATTGATTTTCTCTTCCTTCAGTTCTTCAAGTTTTTTCTCCAATGTTTCACGTTCAGATTTTAAAGCATTGGTTTTTCCGAAATTATGCCTATTTTCGTAATCTATTGCGGAATCGATGAACTTTAATCTTCGAGTAAGTCTCGAAATCTCATCTTCGATTTGATCCGAACGCTGTTCGTAATCAAGTTGTTCGATGAGTCGTTCCTGCAAGAAATTTTGATTTTGCTTCTTCAATTCCAGTAGAGTCGAAAAACAAGTTTGTTCGGCCTCTTCGGCGTTTTGGAAATCTTGGTAGGCTGTTTTTTGATAATTCTTCCAATTCCGCTTGCCTTGTTTCCAATTCATCCCCCAGAGGTCTTAGTTTTTCTTGTAACGCTTTAATTCGCTGATTTGTCTCTGACATTTTGCACCAACCTTTCTGTAAAACAACTAGCCGAATCCTCGGCTCCAACACCTATATTATGCCATGAAAACTGATATTTGTAAATGTGCTATAATAGATTTATGTCTAAGGTTAAATTTACCATTATTTCGTTATTTTCCGATGCACTCGACCCGTATTTGAATTCTTCCATGATGTGGAAGGCTAAGGAAAAGGGCATTGCGGAATTTGATTTTGTGGATTTGCGTGAATTTGGCCTCGGTGCGCATAAGTCTGTCGATGATACCCCTTACGGTGGTGGTGATGGTATGCTTCTAATGTGTGAGCCGGTTTTTAATGCTATTGAAAGCGTGAAGAAACATAGTCCAAATGCCAAAGTGATTCTGCCAACTCCAGCCGGCCAAACCTGGCATCAGGGAATCGTCCGTAATTTTGTCGAACGGATTAATCATGGTGAAGAGGATCACTATATTATTCTTTGTCCACATTATGAAGGCTATGATGAACGTATTCTAACTATCGTTGATTACAAGATTTCGCTCGGTCATTTTGTCTTGACTGGTGGTGAATTGCCGGCGCTAATCGTGATTGATAGCATCGTGCGTCTGCTTCCAGGGGTGCTTGGTGGTGAAAATTCTGCTATTATTGAGAGTTTTTCTGAAGAGAATACCATCGAATATCCGCAATATACTAAGCCAGCCGATTTTCGTGGCATGCAGGTCCCGGAGGTTTTGCTTTCTGGTCATCACGCCAAAATTGCTGAATGGCGCAAAGCTCATAGTCGCCCAGTCGACCAGGGCAATCTTTAATGCAACTAAATTCACCTCTTAGCGAAATTAAAGGCGTCGGCCCCAAAACTGCTGAAGCTCTCTCTGCTCGTAGTTTTCAAACTTTCAAGGATTTACTCTATTATTTTCCGCGCAAATATGAAGATTATGCGGCCTACACCAAGATTTCCGAGATTCGTCCCGGCAAGGTGGTAGTGAGAGGAAAAATTCGGGGCTTACGTAATATTCACACTCGCCGCCGTAATTTTACGATTACTCAGGGTGAGATTTTTGATGAGACAGGGGCACTTCGCGTGGTTTGGTATAATCAAGCCTATCGTATTAAAAATTTTAAAGAAGACACCGAATATTATTTTACTGGCGAATATGATTTTAAGTATAATCGCTATCAACTCACGGCCCCTACCGCCGTTTTGGCTTCTGAAGTCGAAGAATCACGTCAGGATGGTGGCTACCAACCGATTTATTCTGGTAGTGGTCGCTATAATTCCGCCTGGTATCGTCGAATTTTTGCTAAACTTCGCCCGTTCTTTTACCAAATCCCCGAACTTTTACCGACTGAGGCTATTCCAAAAGCTCTCACTAAACTCTCGCGCAACCAAGCCCTCTTTAATATGCATTTTCCTGAGTCCGAGCAAGAAGTCGAGAAGGCCCGCACATATCTCGGCTACGAGGAATTATTTGAATTGATTTTGGCCTCCAAGCTTAATCAAAACGAAGTCTCAAAATTAAATGCCAAATCGCTTAAATTTAATCTCGATGATGTTAAAGCTTTGCTTAAAACTCTACCCTTTGAACTAACCGACGCGCAAAAACGTGTGACTTGGCAGATTCTTCAGGATCTTGAAAAAACTCATCCGATGAATCGCTTGCTGCAGGGTGATGTCGGTTCAGGTAAAACTATCGTTTCGGCCATTGCTGCCTATCAAGCTATCAAAAACGGTGCGCAAGTGGCCATTCTAGCTCCGACCGCCATTTTGGCCACGCAACATTATGAAGGTTTATCAAAAATTTTGCAGCCACTCGGCGTCAAAACCACCCTTCTAATCAGTGCCACCAAGGACAAAAACAGTGTAAAAGCTGCGATCAAGTCTGGCGAAATTGATCTCGTGATTGGCACTCACGCTATTCTGACCGACGATACCACTTTTTCCAGTCTCGGTCTTTGTATCATCGATGAACAACATCGTTTTGGTGTCTTGCAGCGTCAACATCTTTTGGAAAAATCCTTTCAGAATCAAAATCCGGATTTTCAGCAAATTTCGCCGCATTTTCTGGCTATGACCGCCACGCCGATTCCACGTTCTCTGCAACTTACAATTTTTGGCGATCTCGATATTTCAATTATTAACCAGATGCCGAAGGGTCGCACGCCGATCAAAACCCGTATCTACAATGAATTAAATCTTAAGGACGTGATTTACCCAGAACTTAGCACACACCTCACCGCCGGCGAGCAAGTTTATGTGATTTGTCGTTTAATTGATGAAGCGATCTCAGACGAGGACAAATCGCGCACCGTCCTTGAAACCGCAAAGCTCATGCAGAAACAGTTCAGCAAATATCAAATTGGTATCCTGCATGGCAAATTAAAACCCGCCGAAAAAGACCAGGTGATGCAGGACTTCAAGGATAAGAAAACCCAAATTTTGGTCTCTACTACCGTGGTGGAAGTCGGTGTGGATGTGCCGAATGCCACTCAGATTGTGATTCTCAATGCCGATCGTTATGGTCTAGCCCAACTTCATCAGCTGCGCGGTCGCGTCGGTCGTGGCGACAAACCTAGCCAGTGTTTTTTGGTTACTACTGGTGAAAATCCGCCGAGTCGTCGCCTGCTTGAAATGGAAAAGTCCACCGATGGTTTTTACCTTGCTGAAGTCGACCTCAAGCTTCGAGGTCCTGGTGAAATTTACGGGGCGATGCAGCACGGGGAATTGAATTTGAAAATTGCCAGTCTTACCGATACGAAGTTAATCGAATTAGCGCGCACTCACGTCGAAAAGTTCTTAAGCTCGCCTGATTCTATGCTAAAATATACAGAGTTAAGCCAAGATATTAAAAAATATCAGCAGCTGACGACTCTTAATTAAGGAAAATATGTATTCAACCCTAGCAATTAGTGATAAATCGAATGGGAAAATTGTTGGCACACACCAGAAACTCGACCGAATTGCCCGCAAAATTATTGATAAAAACCTGCCACACAATTATTTTTTCCCAAACATTTCAGAAATCTTAAATTTTGAAGGCATGGGCGGACCCGACGGTCTGAAGCGTAAAAGTCCTGGCGTCGACGAGCCGATGCACTTCATCGATCCCGATCATGATAATGGTAAACTCATGACTTTGATTTTGGATCATCAATATAATCTAAGAAAAGCCCTCGAAGAGGGAAATAAGGTGCGTGCCAGTTTTGAAGCTGGTTGGATGGCCCATGCTATTACTGATGGTCTGACGCCCGCCCATCATTTTCCTCTGGAAAGTACGCAAAAACAACTGATGACCAAAGATGAATTCGTCAAAGTTTTTGGTATTCCGATTAAGGGGATCATGCGCGGACGCAATTCACTTGAAACCCTGCGCAATAACTGGCTCTATTGGGGTGCTAATGGTTTTATGACCAAGCATGTGGCTTTCGAATATGGCGTGGCGATTACCCTTACCGCCCTGCCGGAGCGTGCCGTGATGCCGAAAATTAAAAAAGCGGAACTCGTGAATGTGGATCTTGAAAAAGCCTTCCATGAATCTCTCGCCAAGGTTCACGCTCTGAAAATGTATGAAAATTTCTTGAATCAGGGCTGGAACACCGAGTTAGTTTTTCAAACCAAGAACGTGCTTCTTCCAGAAATCGTCCGCGCTATTACGCTTGGCTGGGCTTCATCGATTCCATATTTTAATAAAAAACTGCTAAAATAAAACTATGAAGTTTATGGCAAAATCTGGCAAAGTTACGGATCTCCGGATCACCTCCGGTGCGCTTCGTGGACAAAAAATTCTCACCCCCAAGCTCGCCGTTACTCATCCGATGGGGTCACGTGAGCGCCTGGCTATCATGAATTCTTTGTCGACTCACCTCGAGGGAAAAGTAGTGCTCGATGTTTTTGCTGGTACTGGTGCACTGGGTTTTGAGGCCCTGTCACGCGGCGCTAAACATGTTTCGTTTATCGAAAATCACCGCGAAGTTGCGAAATTGATTCGTCAAAACGCGGAAAATCTCGGTGTTTCGGATCAGGTGCGAATTTTTGCTAAAAAGGCGGAAACTCTGACTTTTGATAATCGTTTCGACATCGTTTTTGCCGACCCACCGTATGATAAAATCACCCCGAAACTGGCGGATTATCTTGCTACGCTGCCGAAACTTGCAAAAGAATTTTTAGTTTTATCTCACCCGGCCACTTTCGACCCACATCAGCTCGATGCTGAAATTATTTCCACCAAAGCTTATGCCGGCTCCCGCATTACGATTTTTAAAGTGTAATTTTATCGTGTTTATGCTAAAATTAGCTTATGAACTTTCAAAAGATTTACGATTATTTCTTTAGTAATAATTATATGACCAAGATGCCAAGCTTCGGTGAAGTTTTGGCTTCGAATGTTATTACCTTACTTTTATTGTTAATTATTCTCGGCCTCTATATTGCCGGCAAGGTTCTTCTGATGAAGAAAATTTATGGTGAGAAAAAGATGTGGCAGGGCGCCATACCGGTGCTTGGTCTTATGAAGCTTTACGATGCGGTCGAGTTAAATAAGTTATTCGCTATCTCGATTCTCATTCCAGTACTCGGTTTAATTCCGTACTTTATTTTCTGCTACAAGCTACCTGCTGCTTTTGGTGAAAAACAGCCAGCCTTTCCGTTTTTAACGATTTTCTTCTCGCCAATCATCATGCTGATACTAGCAACTGACCAAAAATATGAATATCAATACGTGCGCGGCAAAAATGTACCATTCCAAGGTGCCTTCGCTCTGAATAATACACAAGCACCTACCGGAGCTCCAGCTCAGCCAGCCTCGGAAGTTTCAGTCCAATCTACTCCCGAAGTTGCCACCCAGCCTATCACTGAGACGCCAGTTCAGACTGCGCCTGAAACGCCTGTTCAGCCAGTCGTCGAAACTCCAATTCAGTCAGCCTTAGAGACCCCAACACAACCAGCTCAGGAAACTGTAATCAAACCTCAAAATCCTTCTACTTCAGAAAATCAGGTTCAATCCAGCGACTTGAATAATCTCCAGTAATTTTATATAATATCACCATGCCCGAGTGGTGAAATTGGTATACACGTATGCCTTAGGAGCATATGCCTCACGGCGTGCTGGTTCAAGTCCAGTCTCGGGCACCAATCTTATTTAGTTGTGTTTTGTTTAAAAATAATCTCCAAATCGGAGATTATTTTTTTATTTTCTTGCCTCATTTAATAGTTCCGAAACATAAATTGATTTTAAGGCTTTATATTTTTTGCGGTCGTAATTTGCTTTTTTCGAGAATTCAAGTTTTTTCTTATAATATTCCTGTGCCTTGTCGGGATTTTCCCGAAGAAAGTTACGTAATATAATAAAATCTCTATAAGATTCTTCATAGATTGGATAAATATGAATATGAAAATCACCCTCACCTGACTCTTTATCGGTGTTCGCCAAGAAGATTCTATCCTCATGACTATTGTTTCCCTCTATGTACCCATTTCTTATTAAAATATTTTTTATGAATATCAGATCCTTACGTTCCGGGACTCCGATAAGTATATCAATTATATTCTTGCCACCAATATAGGCAGCACTACTACCAACATGTTCGAATATTATATTAGCAGGCATAAGCTTAGATAGACGATTTCGTTCTTGCTCAAAAAGTTTAACAAGTTCTGGTGAATATTCTTTTAAAATGACTGACATAATATATTTTTATAACATCCGGCAATTTATGTTATATATAGTATATAACTTATAAGTAGATGGAGTATCTAGGTGTGGGAAATGACTGAATCAAAATTAAGTAATATTATATCAAAATATCAATTGCCGATGGATGATTACTCAGTGGAAGTAGACGGCGCATTTGGAAGAGGCGAGTTTTTCTGGGTTATCAAAAATCAGTCTACTAATAAAAAATACCTATTAGTGAACACTTATTCCCACCATGGTGTCGAATCTGAGCTTGAATGTTATCGTGAGGGTGGTTTTGATAATTTGGAGGCTATTCCAAGAAGAATTGAAACCTTGGAACTCGCAAGTGATGCGGAGGATGAGATTTCTAAATATTTATTTGGAATGTATTCTATTTTTGAAATTAAATCATAGAATTGAGACGTTAACTCAGGAAATTTTTTGCATCTTCAGCCTAAAAATTGTATAATATATAGGTATGCCAGAGTTTCGTCTTCACAGTAAATTTCAACCGACCGGTGATCAGCCGGCGGCTATTGCTCAGCTCACGCGTGGTCTCAAGATGGGAATTCGTGAGCAAACTTTACTCGGCGTTACGGGCTCTGGTAAGACTTTTACTATGGCGAACCTCATTGCTAATATTCAGAAGCCGACTCTGATTCTTGCCCATAACAAAACCCTCGCCGCTCAGCTTTATTCCGAGTTTCGTGAATTTTTCCCCGAGAACGAGGTGCATTATTTTGTTTCTTACTTCGACTACTACCAGCCGGAAGCCTATATCGCTAGCACCGATACTTATATCGAAAAAGATTCCGCTATTAACGATGAAATCGACCGTCTGCGTCATGCCGCCACGGTTTCATTGCTTACGCGCCCAGACACTATCATCGTGGCTTCAGTCTCTTGTATTTACGGTATCGGTTCGCCTGATCATTACACCGAAATGTCACTACATCTCGAGAAAACCGGACACACTTGGCAGGTAGTTTCAAAAAATACTCTCCCGGTCGCTAAGCTTAATCAGACTAACCTGATGATTTATCTCATCGCTATGCAGTACCACCGAAATGACCTGGCTTTTGAGCGTGGAAATTTTCGGGTCAAGGGCGATACCATTGATCTTTTCCCAGCTTCTGGTGAAATCGCTTATCGTTTTGAGTTTGCTTTTGATGAGCTTGAGGAGGTTAAAATTATCGATCCGCTCACCGCTGAGGTACGTGAAAAGCCCGATCAAGTTTTCATTTTCCCGAACACCCACTATGCCACCCCGAAAGATCAACTCGACCGTGCCATCGATTTAATTCAAGCTGAATTTGACGAACGTCTAAAATATTTCGAGGCTAATCATAAATATCTGGAAGCGCAACGTATTTCTCAACGCACCAAATATGATCTAGAAATGTTGAAAGAAACTGGCTTCGTAAAGGGAATTGAAAACTATTCTCGCCACCTAGATGGCCGTAAGGCTGGTGAGCCACCTGCAACTTTACTCGATTTCTTTCCAGATGATTTTCTCTTGTTAGTCGACGAATCCCATATGACTCTGCCGCAGGTGCGCGGGATGTATAATGGCGACCACGCTAGAAAATCCACTCTGGTGGAATATGGTTTCCGCTTACCGAGCGCCCTTGATAACCGCCCATTAACTTTTGACGAATTTGAAACTCATATTCGTCGCGCGGTCTATGTTTCTGCTACCCCTGGAAAATATGAACTAAAAGTCTCTCCTAAACCAGCCGAGCAAGTAATTCGCCCGACCGGACTTCTTGATCCAGAAATTGAAGTAAGAAAAAGTGAAGGGCAGATTGATGATTTGATGCATGAAATCGAAGAGCGTATCGCCAAAAATCAACGCGTCATCGTTACCACTCTCACTAAACGCATGGCGGAGGATTTGACCGATCACTTGAAAGACCATAAGATTAAAACCGCCTATATTCATTCCGACATCGATACCCTGGAGCGCGGCGATATTTTGCGTGATTTGCGTTCTGGTGTTTATGATGTCTTGGTCGGTATTAATTTACTACGTGAGGGTTTGGATCTACCAGAAGTTTCGCTCGTGGCAATTCTCGATGCTGATAAAGAAGGTTTCCTGCGTTCTGAGTCAGCACTTATTCAGACTATTGGTCGTGCTGCGCGCCATGTCGAAGGCCACGTCATTATGTATGCCGATAATATTACCGAAAGTATGGAGCGGGCAATTTCCGAAACCAATCGTCGCCGTGAAATCCAGCAAGCCTATAATCGTGAACATGGCATCACCCCGACCTCTATTAAGAAAGAAATCTCGTTGGGCCTCCGTGCGATTATTCCAGAAAAAGCCAAGGAAGATAAATTAGACCTTAAGAAAGTGCCAAAAACCGAACTTCCGTCTCTGATGAAGGAGCTTTCTGAGCAAATGCAACTCGCCGCCGCGAATCTCGAATTCGAGCAGGCCGCCAAGCTTCGCGACATGATCCAAAAAATCAAAGATGCCGAGAATAACTAAAATTATTTTAAAATCTTCCTTACTCGCTCCCGTAATACCGGAACTACCTCTTTCTCGAACCAAGGATTCTTCGCCTGCCAGCGGAAATTTAGTGGGCTTGGGTGAACGATTGGGAAATATTCAGGTAGATAATCCTGAAATGCCCGTACTGTCTCGGTCAAATTCCCCTTAGCGTTAGAGCCGAGATAATACTTCATTGCATATTGTCCAATCAAAATCGTCAGCTTGATGTTTGGCATCAATTTTAAGATTTCAGGATGGTATTCTTCCGCGATAAATTTTCGTGGCGGCAAATCACCAGTTTTGCCCTTGCCAGGGTAATAAAAATCCATAGGCAAAATCGCAATTTTTTCAGAGTAAAATTCTTCCTCACTCACCCCCATCCACTCGCGCAATTTTTCGCCAGATTTATCTGCGAACGGCACGCCATTTTCTTCAACTTTTCGGCCAGGCGCTTGTCCGATGATTAGTATTTCTGCCTGATCGCTCAGCTGGTAAATTGGCCCCACGCCGCGCGAAGTAAATGAAGCATTTCTCGGATCATGCATTAATTTTTCAGTAACTTTATTAAATTCATTCATTATAATCCGATAATATCACTTTTATGCTAAAATAAAATAAGTCACATTTAATTTATTTGTTAGGAGGTAAATGGCTAATACAAATAAAATTCTCTCTGTCGAAAAAGTTACGAAGACTTTTGGCAAGGGAAATAGCCTCACGAAGGCCGTCGATAATCTTTCTTTCTCCGTGAAGAAAGGCGAATTTCTCGCAATCATGGGCGCCTCCGGCTCTGGTAAGAGTACTACATTAAACTTGATTTCCACTATCGACCGTCCGACCTCTGGTCAAATTCTTGTCGATGGTACCGATATTACGAAACTCAAAGGTGAGAAACTTAACCGCTTCCGTCGTGAATCGCTAGGTTTTATCTTTCAGGATTTTAATCTCCTTGATAATCTTACCGCTTACGAAAATATCGCGTTGGCACTCTCGATTCAGAATGTCAAAGCCTCAGAAATTGACGAAAAAGTCAAAGCCGTCGCCAAAAATCTTGATATCGAAGCTATTTTGCAAAAGTTCCCATATCAACTTTCTGGTGGTCAAAAACAACGCGTCGCCTCTGCTCGCGCTATCATCACCAATCCGAAATTAATTCTCGCCGATGAGCCAACTGGTGCACTTGATTCGAAGTCTTCTAAGCTTCTCCTTGAACGCTTCGATTATTTGAATCAAGAACTTCAGGCTACTATTCTGATGGTTACTCACGATGCTTTCTCGGCCAGCTTTGCTACCCGCATTATCTTCATTAAGGATGGCCAAATCTATGATGAAATTCGCCGTGAAAATAAAACCCGCAAGGAATTCTTCGATGAAATTATCCGCGTGATGTCTACTCTAGGTGGAGGTGACGCTGATGTTATTTAAGCTTTCGTTTCGAAATATTACGCGCAGCATCAAGGATTATGCGATTTATTTCTTTACGTTAGTACTCGGTGTTACGCTTTTCTATGTTTTTAATTCCGTCGGCTCTCAAGCAGCCGTGCTTGAATTAAATAATTCTCGCAAACTCATCGTCGATTTACTCGCGAAAATTCTCTCTGGTATGAGTATTCTCGTGGTCTTTATTCTCGGTGCTTTGATTATCTATGCTTCGCGTTTTCTGATTAAACGTCGTAATAAAGAATTTGCCATCTATCTCACACTCGGTATGAGTAAGCGTAAAATCTCGCGCCTTCTCTTCTTCGAAACCTTGATGATTGGCGTAATTTCTCTCGGTGTGGGTCTCTTGCTTGGTATCGGCGTTTCTCAGTTAATTAGTGTTTTGATTGCCAAGCTTTTCGAAACCAATATGGATAAATTTACTTTTGTCTTTTCCGAAAAAGCCTTCTTTGATACCATTCTTTACTTCGGTCTGATCTATCTTATCGTGATTTTCTTCAATACTATCATTGTAGGTCGTCTGAAGATTATTGAACTACTTCAGGGTAGTAAGAAATCCGAAAAAGCCTTCCTGAAAAACCCACTGCTTCGCGCCATTGTCTTCATCGTTTCTGCTTCCGTACTTGGTTATGCTTATTGGTGGGTAAATAATGACAAAATCTCTCTCATGGACCGTGTCTATAATCTTCTCTGGCCGGTTATTGCTGGCGTGGTTGCCACTTTCCTAATCTTCTGGTCACTTTCTGGTTTGATTATGGAAATTGTCACTCGCAGCAAAAAGTTTTACTTCAAGGGTCTAAATTCCTTCGTCTTTCGCCAGATTTCCAGCAAGGTAAATACTGCCGTAATTTCCATGTCTTTGATAAGCCTCTTGTTGTTCCTCACGATTAGTATTCTTTCGCTCTGTTTCTCAATCAATGAATCGATGAAAAGAGAACTAGCTTACAATACGCCAGTCGACGCAATGACCGAACTGACTGATTATCTCGCGGTTTACGGTTCAAATAGTAGTGTTGGCTATTTATCTCAAATGTCTAAAGATCAGGAAAAAGCTGCTCTCGCCACTTCCCAGGCCTACATGAAGAAATCCCTCTATCAAAATTTGATTGATCGAAATCCAAATCTTGCGAAGGATATTAAAGATCACGTTGAACTGAATGTTTATGCCGACAGTAGTTTTACTTATGGCCAAATTTTACCGTCAGGTGTTATGACGGGGACCGTGGAAGCTTTCATGTCGAAAACTACTGTGCCGATGATTCGTGTTTCTGATTATAATAAACTCGCTAAACTTTATCATCGTGACGAAATTCACCTAAAAGATGATCAATATCAATTTTTGGCCGACTTTAAGACTATGGCGGAGATTCTTGACAAGGCCCTTGCAGCTAATACTCAAATTAAATATCGTAATTTCACTCTTACTCCAGCCTATAAGAAGCATCAAGAAGGCTTCATTACTTCATCCGGTTTTAAGTCCAACACTGGCATTCTTGTCGTTCCTGATAACGTAATTACTGATCAGCCAATCGGTACTCAAGCCATGCTGATGAATTATAATCTCAGCGGCACCCGCACTGCTGAACAGATTGATGATGATTTACGCAAGGCTTTCGACCTCGGAGGTGTATCAGTTAATGCGGTTAATTCATCTGAAGAGGACACACAGAAAGCCGGAAGCTCCGCTAAGCAAGCTGATCGTCCAAGCGGTGTTGCCATTAATTTTTACACCAAATTATTAGTAAAATCTGGTATGGTTGGTATGCAAGCTATCGCTACCTTTGTCGGTTTTTATCTCGGTACCATCTTTCTTATTTCCTCTGCCGCAATTCTAGCACTTAAGCAACTTTCTGAGTCTTCCGATAATATAGAAAAGTATGCCGCTCTACGTCGCCTCGGCGCCAGCAATAAGATGTTAAATCGTGCACTCTTTGTCCAAATCGCAATCTTCTTTATTGCACCATTACTCATCGGTATCATCCACTCCATTTTTGGTATCATGTTTGCCTCAAGCATTATCGAATCGTTCGGCTCTGACGGATTGCTTGCCTCGATTCCGATGACTGTTTCGATGATTGTGCTGATTTATGGTGGTTACTTCCTCCTGACTTATATCAGTAGCAAGCGCATCATCTCCGAAAAACAACTCCGCCGCGACTAGGAAAATATAAGTTAAGAAAAAATCTTTAGCTTGATTAGATTAAGAAAGCTACCGAAAAGGTAGTTTTCTTAATTTTAGTTTGTGGTATTATCAAGCCAGCAATAAAATACTTGATTTTTTGTACAAAATATTGTAGAATATTTTTGTTTCAATGTTAAGCTAAAAACATAGCTTTGTTCTTTAAGAAAGGTTGGTGACTAATATGCCAAGAAGTACCGAGTTGGACAGTTTATTTGCTCGTAAGCAGGAAGCTTTTGGGCGCAAGCAAGCTGCATTTCAGAAGTATGTTGATGCAAAAAATCGTGCAAACGAAGCTCACGATAGGATGCAGTCAGCATGGGATCAAAGAGTAGCTGCTCGAGAAGAAATGAATAGAGAATTCGAAAGTATGCAGCAGTCAAAAGATAGTAGGGATGCTATCTGGGCTGATTTTAACCGAGTTTGTCAGGAAAATAGCTCGAGAATCGATCAACTCCGCCAAGAAGCCGATATGGAGCATGAAATGATGAAAAATTGTTTCGATAGCGCTAGTGCAGCTTACTCATATGGTAATAAGGCGGATGCCCCAATGTATTCCAGTGAAGGTCATGCACATAAGGAACGGCGAGATTATTTGAATGCTGAAGTCGGAAGACTTATTCAGGAAATCAATAATGCCAAGGCTAATGCAAAATGGCAAACATCTAGTTCGCATGGCAACTCATTTCAGTCTGCTAAAAGCAACTTTAATAATGCAAAAATGTTGCATGAATCTGCTGAGACTGAATTTAAAAATGCTAAGGCCGAAAGAGATGCTTACAAGGCTGAATTTGATTCTGCCCAAGCGGAATTTGAGCGGCTAAAGGATGAGTGTCAAAGAAAGCTGAATGAGATTAAAGCGAATAATCAAAAAGAGCGAGATCGCATTCTGGATAAGGCAGGAGTTAACTATCTCAATAGGCAAGACGCTAAAATCGTAAAGAAAGCTGATGGAACTACTCAGGTTTATCACGGTGGCCTCGGCTCTGGTGATGGTTTATTTCACGGACACGTTGCATTAGACCAGTCTGGGAATAAGACATATAGCCGTGATGCTTTTGAAAAACATGGTAGTCAAAACTATGTTGATCAGAAACCAAAAAACTGGACTAAGCAAGAGTGGGGCGTTATTGGCGATGATCACGAAGTAACATTTGTTGTTGGTATGAATGAGCGAGAGGGGCAAACCCTTATTGCTGACGGTTTTCTAGATGAAAAAGATTTTCATGCACGACATAATCATTATGGGAAAAATGATAAAACCAGATTTCCTAATGAATCAGATTGGATCGAGGATAGTAAAAAACATAAAAATAATCATTACTATACCGGTCCAGGTCATTAATCTTATTGTTAAAATCGACCTTAATCGGTCGATTTTTTTATACCCAACTTTCACCATCAAGTTCATCGATAAAACCATCCATGAATTGCTTCGCAAGATTTTGTGTAGGCTCGTAATCTGAATTTTCTGGGTAAAGTGAATTTCTTTTCCAATCCAGCGCCACATAAAGAGAGGTCATTAAACTGCACCACTTTCCATCACTAACATCGGATGGTTCACCAAAATTTTCATTTACAAAATCAGCGTAGCTATCAATATCGAGTGCTAATTCTTCTAATTCAGAAAGTTTGGAGATAGGACGCATTTTATCGATGATTTCGTGGCCATCTTCGATGACCTTATTAATTAATTTTGCCCTTTCTAAGTAATCCATACTATAAATATACACTAATTTTTATAAAATAATCGAATCAAAAAATGGTATAATATATCTTATGAATAATACGCGCGATGATATTTTACACTTAGCCAAGCTATCCAGCTTGCAGCTCACGGATGCCGAAATTTCCGCCCTCCAGCAGGATGTCACTAATATCGTGGGCTACATTTCTCAGCTTGACGAGCTCGATACTACTGGTGTAGAGCCGACCTATCAAGTTTTTGAAATGGAAAATGTTTGGCGTGCTGATGAAATTAAGCTTCAGGATGCTACCCGCGAGCAACTTCTCGCTCTTTCTCCTGATCAAGCTCAAAATATGATTAAAGTACAGAAAGTTCTCTAATGAAAATTGCTGATTTACATACCTCGGCGGTTTCTTTGGTAAAAGAAGCCCTAGAAAAAGCAAAAAAATACGCTAGTCACAATATTTTTATTTCACTTAATGAAGACGAAGCTCTGAAAAAGGCCGCTGAAATCGATCAAAAAATCCAAAACGGTGAAAAGGTTGGTCGTCTCGCCGGTGTACCTTATGCTTTGAAGGATAACTTCCTCAGTAAGCAGGGAAATACCACCGCCGCTTCGAAAATTCTCTCGAATCTCCATTCACCGATTGATTCCACTACCGTCGCCAAGCTCGAAGCTGAAGGTGCCATTATGATTGGTCGCACCAACCTCGATGCTTTTGCCCACGGCTCCTCGACCGAAAACTCTTTCTTCGGTCCTACTCACAACGCCAAGGATTTTGAGCGTGTCGCCGGTGGTTCCTCTGGTGGCTCCGCCGCTGCCGTTGCTCTTGATATTGTGCCTTTTGCTACTGGTACCGATACTGGTGGTTCGATTCGTCAGCCAGCCTCTTTTAACGGTGTTTATGGTTTGAAGCCGACCTACGGCACGATTTCGCGTTACGGTGTGGTGGCCATGGCCTCCAGCACCGATGTTATTGGTTTCTTTACTCAAAATCCAGAAGACTTGGATCTCCTGATGTCGATTACTAGTGGTCAGGATGAAAAAGACCTCACTTCTTTGCCGGATTATTACAATGAAACTACCGTCGAAACTGGTGAGAAGAAGCGTATTGGAGTGATTAAAGATTTTGATAACGAAAACGTGGCCCCAGAAATTCGTGAAGGCCTCAAATCTCAAATCGAAAAACTGAAAGCCGATGGTCACGAAATCGTCGAACTTTCAATGCCGGTTTTGAAGTACGCTCTTGCGGTCTATTATGTCGTGGTGCCAGCTGAGGTCGCTTCCAATCTCTCGCGTTATGATGGTATTCGCTATGGTTATCGCAGTTCTGAAGCTCACAACATCGAAGAAGTCTTTGGCCTTAGTCGCAACGATGGCTTTATGCCAGAAAATAAGCGCCGTATCATGATCGGCAACTTCGTTCTAAGCAGTGGTTTTTATGATGCTTACTATCTCAAGGCCCAAAAAGTCCGTACTCTCATTATCAAGGCTTATGAAGAAGCTTTTGAAAAATGTGATTATATTCTCACGCCAGTTTCACCATCTCCAGCTTTCAAATTAGGTGAAAAAATCAATGATCCGGTCGCCATGTATCTTGAAGATGTGATGAGTGTACCAATTAATCTCGCTGGCTTACCAAGCCTAGCTATTCCAATCAATCGTGACAAGGATGAGCTTCCAGTCGGCTTACAATTAATCGGCCCACGTCGTAGTGATCGTAACCTTCTACAATTTGCCAAGGAGAACTTCGCATGAATTCGCCCGTCTTTATTCTCTTAATTGCTGTACTTGCTGTGGGGATTTTGGTTTTTATTTCAATCTCTCAGCTCGGCAACCGTACTCATACTTTCGATAAGGAAGATTATCAGGCTAACTTCCTCAAAATTGAAAATAATCTCTCGCGCGATAATCCCTTAAGCTTTAATTATGCCCTCATCGAAGCCGATAAATTACTCGATAAGGCCATGATGGAGCTTGGCGCACCGGGTAAAACTATGGGTGACCGCCTCAAAGCTTCCGGCCACCGTTTCTCGGAACTCAATTCAGTTTGGTATGTCCACAAGAAACGCAATCAAATCGCTCACGAGCAAAATTTCCAGCTCGATTACAACCAAAGTCGTCGCGCCTTGGAGACTTACAAACAAGCATTAAAAGATTTAGGAGCTATCTAATGTCAGAAAATTCAGCTTACGAAATTACTATCGGTATCGAATGTCACGTCCAGCTCGCGACCAAAACTAAACTTTTTTCTGAAGTCGACAATGATGCTCGCGGCAAGGAGCCGAACTCTTGTGTTTCACCAGTCGAGTATGCTCTGCCTGGCATGTTGCCACGCTTGAATGAGGAGGCTGTACGTCTCGCTGCTCGTGCCGGTCTAGCTCTTAATTCTAATATCAATCTAGTTTCGCGTTTTGACCGCAAACATTATTTCTACCCTGATTCTCCGAAGGGCTATCAAATCACCCAGATGTATCAGCCAATTATCGGCCCAGGTTTTGTAGAGCTACCTAACGGTACCAAAATCCGTATTGAGCACGCCCACCTCGAAGGCGATGCTGGCAAGCTCACGCATTTTGACACCTATAGTCTCGTCGACCTCAACCGTGCCGACACTCCACTGATTGAGATTGTCTCCATGCCAGACATTCATTCGAAGGAAGATGCTCGCGATTATTGTAAGGAACTTTGGCGTATTCTCACTTTTGCTGGTGTAACTTACGGCGATCTCTATAATGGCAATATGCGTTTTGATGTGAATATTTCGCTAGCTAAAAAAGGTAGCACCGAACTTGGCACTCGTGCCGAGATTAAGAATCTCAACTCTTTTCGCTCCGTCGAAATGGCTGTCGAATATGAATACCACAGGCAGAAAAAAATGCTGGATAATGGTGAAAAAGTGGTTCAGGAAACCCGTGGCTGGAATGATAATACCGGTAAAACCACTTCTCAGCGTAGCAAGGAAGAGGCTAACGATTATCGTTACATGCCAGAGCCAGATATCCCACCAATTCATTTGACTGAGGAATATGTTGAAGCTGAGCGTGCTAAATTAGTACGCTTGCCGGCCGATTATCGCGCCATACTCCGTGTGGTGATTCCAGAGGAACAACTTGAGATTCTTCTCGACCACCAAAATCTCGTCGAAAGTCTAGCCGAACTAAAATCCGCCTATGACACTGATGGTATTGAAAAGGAAATCACCAAGAATGCCATCCAGAAGATCTCTAATCTTTACACTTCGGTGCTTCTCGCGGAAGAAAACAGTAGTCTTTTGAATGATGAACTTCCGACCACCATGCAGCTTCGCGAACTTGCTGAGATGATTAATAAGAACGAGCTTTCTTCGACTAGTGTAAAAGAAGTTTTCTTACGTTTCTTCGATCCAAACATGCATCATAAATCTGCTCGTGAAATCGCCAAGGAGCTTAACCTTCTTCAGGAGAACGACCTCGGTGCACTCTCTGAGATTGTCGATCAAGTCCTAGCTGACCCAGCCTGCGCTCAGGCCGTCGCCGATTTTAAGGCCGGTAGTGAAAAAGTAATTGGCTTCCTCGTCGGTCAAGTCATGAAAGCTTCGAAAGGTAAGGCTAACCCAGCTATCGCTCAGAAACTTCTACGCGAAAAATTGCAATAATCATCTAGCTAATCACTTGGATTAATTCCTATCAAAGCCAGTTAAGGCTAAAACCTAAAATCCGGCTCCAATGCCGGATTTTTTGACGGCTAAAATTCCACTATCCGATTCTACTTATGCTATAATAAAGAAAAGTTAAGACCACAAGAAAGAAAATATGAAACTATACAGTAACGAGATTGTTTTTCGTGGTCATCCTGATAAAGTTTGTGATCAAATTAGTGACGCCTTGCTGGACGCCTTCCTCTCTGGCGATTCCGGCTCCCGTTGTGGCATCGAAGTGATGGGTGGTAAAGGTAGGATTTTTATCACCGGTGAAGTCACTTCCGCTGCTAAGGTTGATGTTGAAGCTGTGGTGATGCGTGTCTTAAAGGAGGTTGGCTATATTAATGGTGAGAACGCAGAAAATCTCACGCCTTCTGGCACACTCGCAGATTTTGAAATCGTCAATAATCTTGGCGTCCAGAGCCAAGACATCGCTCTCGGTACGAATGATGAAGTGGGAGGCGCTGGCGACCAGGGAATGATGTTTGGTTTTGCTTGCGATGATAATGCCGAATATAAGCCGACCGCCATGGTGATTATGCAGGAATTTTCCAAATTCTATGACGAATTGCGCCAAAAAGATTCACGCTTTCTCGCTGACGGTAAAACTCAGCTCACCGGTGAATACGATGATAATATGCGCCTTGTTAAAATTAAGGATTGGACTATCAGTTATCAAAATACCGAAACTAATCGCGCCGAAACCGATCAAATTCTCATCGATAAGGCCCGTGAAATTGCCGGCAAATACGGCGTAGAAGTCGAAAAATTCCTCGTTAACCCTACCGGCAAATTCCTCATCGGTGGTTTTATGGGCGATGCTGGGCTCACTGGTCGTAAAATTGTAGTCGATAGCTATCAGTCATTTGCCCCGGTCGGAGGTGGTGCCTTTTCTGGTAAAGATCCATCCAAGGTGGACCGCTCAGCTGCCTATAAGGCGCGCGAAATTGCCGTGGACTATCTCAAGCGCTATAATTTGCATTCTTGCGAAGTGCAACTTTCCTACGCTATTGGTATTGCTGAGCCACTTGCAATCTATATCAAGGGTGATGGCAAAAATATCACGCCAGAGTCAGAATTATATGCCGCCTGTACGCCGAAAAATATCATCAAAGATCTTGGTCTCCTACATAAAAAATACGAAGACACTGCTAAGTTCGGTCATTTCTAAAAATCAAAAAAATACGAAGACGCCGCTACTTTAACCATTTTCTAAAAATAAAAAAGAACCTCGTTTTGGGGTTCTTTTTTTAGGTTACACATCGAAATATTAGAGTCTTATTTTAGACCTTGAATAAAACCATAAATACTATAAAATAAAGTTAGAAGCATAAGCACAAAAATCAAAAGGAAAGGTAGTATGTCTAAAATTAAAACATTTTTTAAGAGGCCAGCGCAGGCTTGGCGACGTGTTTTTGGTTTCTTACCGGTTATTTCATTTGGTGGCGCGGCATTTATTTTTAGCGTCTTCGCCATCGCCCCAAATTTTATGAATTTCACTCACGCGGAGGAGAAACCAGCCTTAAAGCCGAGCGACATTAAATTGTCAATAAGCTTAGATAAAACATTCCATAAGTTCAATGACATCTATTTGACTTCGGATGGCGTAGAACACGAAGATCAAAATAACATTGCTTTTGAGCCATTAGTTGAGACTAATAATCCTGCAGGTTACAAAGTCTACTTCTCAGACGTCGATGAGGATACTAGTATGCGAAGCATTGATGCTACTGTGACCGACACTATTCGCTCTGCTACTCCTTCGGATTTTGAAAATGGTGAACCGAAAAATACATCGGATAATTACTGGTATTGTGGTATCCTAGGGGTTCCAGATACGATTTCAGGGGGAATTCAAAAATCCTTCTCCACCAATAATGATCTGTCGATTCCAGCTAGAAGTCAACAGAAGTTAATTGACGAAGTTAAGTATGTAAAAACGAACGAACGCAGTAGTAATGGAGTATTCTGTAATATCTCGGTTAATAAGCAATTAGCTCCATCGACCTATGTCGCTAAAATGATTTTTACTACCATCGCTAATACTAATAACTTGAAGCCAGTCACCCTCAAGGACGGGTATTCGACTTTTCGTAAAATTCCAAATAATCGAGCTTTTAGTCACTTTAGTTATGCCAAGCCAACTCCAAGAGATTTATCTGACGAAGTAAAAAATGATGAATCTATTACCTCGAATATAAAACCAGATTATGAATTTGCTAGTATGCCTGGTCCAGCCTGTCCTCCTACAAGGGAAGTGGGATCTGATATGTATAATCTCACTGCCAATAATACGGATGACGAAGAGCCAGTATTGTTTTGGATTTCTACTAACTGTATCGATAACGGTTTAAGTTTGCGTTGGTGGTCTCCATCTGGAACTTTGAAACTTGGTGAAAATTGTTCGAATTTCTTCTCTACGGCTAATGCTCCACGCTTTGATAATCTAGACCTTTCTGGAGTTGACCTTTCAAAATGCAAGAACATGGAGTCTATGTTCGAACGTAATGATGAAGGGTTTAAGCGAATCAATTTCGGCGATAATCAATTCTCCCCTGAATTAAATAACACCAAGAAGATGTTTAAAGGTAACAATAAACTGGAAGAGATTAAGACTAATCATGACCTTGACTTAACTTATGTCTCTGAGAGTAGCGAGATGTTTGAGGGTGATACAAGTCTAGTTGGTTCATACTATAATAACGGTTGTGTGTTCACTGAATATAATACGGTAAAAACTGATGGTTCTATGGCCAAGACCATTATCGGATACTTCCATCGCACTTATGGTGATAATAATGAGTGTATTGTTGATCCTGGACAACCTTCAAC
>JABZKD010000030.1:0-328 GCA_015257455.1 Nanosynbacter sp.
GTATCCTGGTTCGGTCCTCCACCACCTGTTACAGTGGCTTCAACCTGCTCATGGTTAGGTCACCCGGTTTCGGGTCTAATCCTTACAACTTAATCGCCCTATTCAGGCTCGCTTTCACTGTGGCTCCGTCAATTGACTTAACCTCGCTGTAAAAATTAACTCGCTGGATCGTTCTACAAAAAGCACGCCGTCACCGGACAAGCCGGCTCCGACTCCTTGTAGGCACTAAATTTCAGGATCTATTTCACTCCCCTCCCGGGGTTCTTTTCACCTTTCCATCACTGTACTAGTTCACTATCGATCGTATATTATATTTAGCCTTGGCTGG
>JABZKD010000030.1:338-654 GCA_015257455.1 Nanosynbacter sp.
GGTCCAGCCAGATTCAAACAGGGTTTCTCGTGCCCCGTCCTACTCGATAAAACATACATAAGGTCAGCGTCGTTTTCATATACACGGCTTTCACGTTCTTTGGCTAGTCATTCAAACTATTCTACTAACCACGCCGATTTCTTACCTTACTAACTGTTGATAGCCAGTTATCGCAAATCAGATTATTTGAATGAATCAAATTCTCTGACTTGGTCATATGTAATATCACAACCCCTTATAAGTATTCGTCTATCAACTTATTTGCCTAAATTAATAGGCAAAAACTTAAAAGGTTTGGGCTGTTGCGATTTCGCTC
>JABZKD010000031.1 GCA_015257455.1 Nanosynbacter sp.
GCAGTATGCTGACCTGCGATTACTAGCGATTCCGACTTCATGCACTCGAGTTGCAGAGTGCAATCCGGACTACGATCGGTTTTGTGAGATTGGCTCCACCTCGCGGCTTGGCTACCCTCTGTACCGACCATTGTATGACGTGTGAAGCCCTGGTCATAAGGGCCATGAGGACTTGACGTCATCCCCACCTTCCTCCGGCTTGTCACCGGCAGTCTCATTAGAGTGCCCAACTTAATGATGGCAACTAATGACAAGGGTTGCGCTCGTTGCGGGACTTAACCCAACATCTCACGACACGAGCTGACGACAGCCATGCAGCACCTGTGTTACGGCTCCCGAAGGCACTCCTCCGTCTCTGGAGGGTTCCGTACATGTCAAGACCAGGTAAGGTTCTTCGCGTTGCATCGAATTAATCCACATCATCCACCGCTTGTGCGGGTCCCCGTCAATTCCTTTGAGTTTTAATCTTGCGACCGTACTCCCCAGGCGGTCGATTTCACGCGTTAGCTTCGCTACTAAGCAGTCATGCTGCCCAACAGCTAATCGACATCGTTTAGGGCGGGGACTACCAGGG
>JABZKD010000032.1 GCA_015257455.1 Nanosynbacter sp.
GTATTACGTTTCTACCCCAGGACGTAAGGGAAATACTGACCTGACATCATCCCCTCCTTCCTCCCCGTTACCGGGGCAGTCTGAATAGAAAAATACAACTATTCACAAGGGTTGCGCTCGTTGAAGGACTTAACCTAACATCTCACGACACGAGCTGACGACGGCCATGCATCACCTGTCACAGGGTTCCAAAAGGCACAGTCTACTTTCGCAGACTTTCCCTGGATGTCAAGCCCTGGTAAGGTTCTTCGGTTATCATCGAATTAAAGAACATAATCCACCGCTTGTGCGGGTCCCCGTCAATTCCTTTATGTTTTAGCCTTGCGGCCGTACTCCACAGGCGGGATACTTAACGCGTTAGCTTCGCTACTGAAGGGGTCGATACCTCCAACAGCTAGTATCCATCGTTTACGGCGTGGACTACCCGGGTATCTAATCCGGTTCGCTCCCCACGCTTTCGTGCCTTAGCGTCAGAAATGGCCCAGTAACCTGCCTACGCCATCGGTGTTCCTTCTAATATCTACGGATTTCACTCCTACACTAGAAATTCCAGTTACCTCTACCA
>JABZKD010000033.1 GCA_015257455.1 Nanosynbacter sp.
CTTCGCTGCTTCGGCGGTGGTTGAACGAACAGGTAAGTATATCACAGTTAGTCTGATTTTTCGAGGTTTTGAGAAAAGTTTTGATTGACAATGAGATGGAATGCTTTATAATTCGTTTTTGCTCTTTAACAAAACAGATTACCGATAAGTGTGAGTGCGACAGCCTCACACTGTTTGAAAGACAGACAAGATGATGTTTTAGACATTGTCCTGTTGGTTTCTTTGAAGCAGACCAGAAGTTAAAAAGTTAGAGATTGAACATAAGAGTTTGATCCTGGCTCAGATTGAACGCTGGCGGCATGCTTTACACATGCAAGTCGGACGGCAGCACAGAGAAGCTTGCTTCTTGGGTGGCGAGTGGCGAACGGGTGAGTAACATATCGGAACGTACCGAGCAGTGGGGGATAACTAATCGAAAGATTAGCTAATACCGCATATTTTCTGAGGAAGAAAGCAGGGGACCTTTGGGCCTTGCGCTGTTTGAGCGGCCGATATCTGATTAGCTAGTTGGTGGGGTAAAGGCCTACCAAGGCGACG
>JABZKD010000034.1 GCA_015257455.1 Nanosynbacter sp.
GCTCGAGGTCGAGAAGATGTATTCCAAAGAGCAAATTATCACTATGTACCTCAACGAATCACCTTATGGTGGTCGTCGTAACGGGGTAGAAAGTGCGGCACAGGCTTATTTCAAAAAATCCGCCAAAGATTTGACCCTCGGTGAATCAGCATTGCTGGCTTCCATCCCAAATAACCCAACTCTGCTTAGCCCATATAATACTGCTTACAACAAATCTCTGATTGAACGTCAACACAAAACTTTGGATGTGATGGTAAAGATGGGGTATATTACTGAAGAGCAAGCTAAGGCCGCCAAAGAAGAAAAAGTTCTTGAGTCGATCCAGCCAGAGTCTAGCCGTTATACTGATATTAAGGCTCCTCATTTCGTGCTCGAAGTGAAGCGCCAACTAGAGGAAAAATATGGCGTGAAGACGATGCGTGCAGGTGGTTTTACGATCAAGACCAGCCTAGATCTGAAGGCTCAGGAATATGCGGAAAAAGCAGTAACTAACGGTTCTGCAT
>JABZKD010000035.1 GCA_015257455.1 Nanosynbacter sp.
GCGTCGGTATCGCCACTGCCGTTGCTGCCTCTGGTGGTTTACTTAGCGCCCTCTTTACACTCATCCCAATCGTCCTCGCTGGTTTTATCGCCGTCGTTATCGGTCTCATTACTATTTCACTTCGCCAAGCCGTGGTCATCCTACTCACTATTACTTCACCACTCATCTTTGCACTCTACGTCTTGCCAAATACCCATAAGTATTACCTAAAGTGGAAATCAATTTTTGCTCAAATGCTAGTCTTCTTCCCAGCCTTTAGCTTCCTTTTTGGTGTTTCCAAGGTTCTCGGCTACCTCTTTATTTTCAGCTCTGAGACCCCCTTTGGTGTAATTATTGGTATTGCCGTCCAAGTCTTACCAATTATGTTTGCCGTCAAAATGCTCAGTATGTCCAAATCTGTTCTTGGTGACGTTAACCAGGCGCTTAGTGGTATTGGTAGTAAACTTAATAACTCCGTATCCAAAGAATTTTCTACCGCTGCCAATCTCGCTCGTACCAACT
>JABZKD010000003.1 GCA_015257455.1 Nanosynbacter sp.
CCACAAGTCATCCAAACACTTTACTGCGTATCCTGGTTCGGTCCTCCACTGCATGTTACTGCAGCTTCAACCTGCTCATGGTTAGGTCACCCGGTTTCGGGTCTAATACTGCCGACTTGTCGCCCTGTTAAGGCTCGCTTTCACTGTGGCTCCATCATTTGACTTAGCCTCGCCGACAACATTAACTCGCTGGATCGTTCTACAAAAAGCACGCCGTCACAGCCGAAGCTGCTCCGACACCTTGTAGGCACTAAGTTTCAGGATCTATTTCACTCCCCTCCCGGGGTTCTTTTCACCTTTCCATCACTGTACTAGTTCGCTATCGATCAATCAATATATTTAGCCTTGGCAGGTGGTCCTGCCAGATTCAAACAGGGTTTCTCGTGCCCCGTCCTACTTGAAAAAAGATATATAATGTCTAAGACCATTTCGCATACAGGACTCTCACCTTCTTTGGTGTGCCATTCAAACACTTCCGCTATGATCTAAGTTTTATAACATTATCCACTCATTTAACGATGTTGGTTTTTATACTGAAATATCGGATTTCCAATACCTCAGCATAAAAATTATCTTATTTCGCAACCCCTTTCATAACTCTGGCCGTTAAACCGTATGGTTATGTTAAGGTTTAGGCTGTTCCAATTTCGCTCGCCACTACTTTCGGAATCATTGTTTATTCTCTTTTCCTCAACCTACTAAGATGATTCAGTTCGGTTGGTTCCCGTCTAATTACCCTATGTGTTCAGGTAATTGCAATACGACATGACTCGTATTAGGTTGCCCCATTCGGAAATTCCTGGATCAAAGCTTGCTCTCAGCTCCCCAAGACTTATCGCAGAGTTCTACGTCCTTCATCGGTATTGATTGTCAAGGCATCCACTATTAGTGCCCTTATTTACCTTTTTATGCATTGACTTAACTAGTAATCGAAGATTGATTACTAATTCACGTATATACTTCCGAAACCAAGAAGGGATTTCTTTCATATATACAAATGCAAGTCTTTATTTAATTTTCATCGTTGTCCAAATTGTTAATTCAACGTGCGATTTAAATAAATCCTATATATTAAGAATTCTCGCAGTTTCCCTTTTTCGCAGTGGTCATTTCTGACTTGCTGAACTTAGTATTTATCTTATATCAAATTTTTAATTTATGCAAGTCTTTTTTCGGACTTTTTTGAAGATTTTTGAGTTTTTTTAGTTTTTCTCTAGTTTTTAGTGGTCTTTCGCATACTTTTCGAGTTTTTGATGGAGAATTTGCTGATTTTTAGTAATTAGATTCAGCTGATTTTCGATTTCATATAGTCCGATTTTAATAATTCGAGATAAAGCTGGGTCTTTCTCAAAGCGGCTAGCGAATTTTTTGAAGTCCACGCGCGCTTCTTCGGTCCTTACGAAGCGGGCCATCAGTTTCAAATAAGTATCCAGAGATTTGCCATCCACGAGCTTAACCAGATAATCCCAATTCGCATAGAGCCAGGCAAAGGTTTTTTCACGCGTACGCTGATTAGCTAGTAAATCTCGGACAAATCCACGGTGATCCTGTGGGCGGATAGTTTGACTATCGGAAAGAAGTTTTAATAGAGTTTCGAGATGAGCTTCTTGCTTGGCATTAGTAATGACATCAAGAAGCAGTGTCTTGATGGTAGGGGAAGCGGTCTCCATATATATACGGAGATATTCTGAGAAACGAGCTTCCTTGCTAGTTTTAAACTCGGCGTCGAGATATGGCAAAAGTAATTCTGGCGACACGGCAGCAAAATCTAGCGGATCTTTATTAATATATATATTATATTGTTCTGTTAGACGCGATTTAGTTTCTTCATCATCGGTATAAACCGCAAGGCTAAGGATTAATTCGCGTAATTTCTTATCGTCGTCAGTATCTTCTGGCTGTTCCGTCATCCCGAGACGAGCTAGCTGGTCAGAAATCAAAGCCTTAATATATTGTTTTAAATTAGCTTCAGCCGGAGTATCGATTGGACAATAGATCTTGAGTTCCCCGAGAATCGACATAATAATGGACCAAATCGCAAAGCTGGTTTCATTGCGGAAGTGCACGAGTAGGTCTAGACTGGCCGGCAAATCGCCACGAGGAGTACGCAAAAGAAGACTCTGGTCAATCAAAAGACGTAATTGCTGTTCCTGACTTAACTCAGAGAAACGTGCGAGCTTAGCCTGAAGTTCCTCGGAAGTAAGACCGATAATATAATGTCCGGTCATATCATCAGAAACCTGGACTAATGGCCAAGATTCTTGATTACTTCGGCCATCTAGATAAAAACGTTCCTGTTTTTCTCCTTCAATGATCGGGAAGCCAGGACGCGTGATCCATTGATTCATAAAATCTGAAACATTAAATTTCGCATAAGCTTGCAAGGCGACCCAGAGATCATCACCAGTAGTGTTTTGATATTGATGTTTTTCAAAATAATCTCGCAAACCCTTCAAGAAATTCTGTTCCCCCATCAGGCGCATTAACATGAACATCAAGTGTGATCCCTTGGCATAGACAATGGCTGGATCAAAGAGAGTTTCGATCTCGGAAGGATGATTAACCGCCTGCTTGACGGCTTGAATATCTGGTGAGGTATCGCAAGTCAGTGCATAATAACAGTCAGAAACGAAAAATTCTTGCCAAACTTTCCACTCTGGGCGAATCGCATCGAGACAATAATATTCCATCATATTGGCGAAGCTTTCATTGAGCCAGAGATCGTCCCACCAAGCCATAGTCACGAGATTACCGAACCACTGATGCGATAATTCATGAGTAATTACCGTGGCGATTTGAATTTTATCCGACAAGGTGGCAGTTTTATCCATCAGGAGGCAGGATTCACGATAAGTTACTAGGCCCCAGTTCTCCATCGCACCGGCATCAAAATCTGGCACTGCTACCTGATCAAGTTTCGGCAAAGGATATGGCACACCAAAAGCTTGGTCATAAAAATCTAAGGCTTCCCCAGCGATTTGATTCGGCTCGACGAGGGATTCTTTAGCTTGATTCAATGGCGCATAGGTAGTAATCGTGACACCGTGCTGATTTTTCGTGGTAACACTTTGAAAATGACCGAGACAGAGCGCCAAAAGATAGGTGGACATACGCGGGGTAGTTTCGAATTCCACAATTTTACGCGTCACCTCGGTACTGAGATTCATGGCGTTCGGATCAGTTTTGGGATTAAGCTCACTATTCACCGAAGTATAGGTGAGGGTTCGCTCGCTATTGATCGGCATATTACTGAGAATCGTGTCGGTTGGATCAGTATCGATTACCTTGAGTGAAAACTTCGCTTTAGCGGCTGGCTCATCGACACAGGGGAACATCATCCGCGCATAGTGCGATTCAAACTGAGTAGAAACAATACGCTCGGTCTTCCCCTCATATTCATAAGTCGAAAGATAAAGCCCGGTCATACCGTGCGAAAGTTGCAAGGAATAACGGGCTTCAATAATAATTTCGGCATCTGAGGCCTTCGAAGTAAAGCTAATAGTTTCAGTTTCAGCATCCTCTGTAAAAGTCACTGGGCGCTGATTGATAGTCAGTTGATTAATTTTAAGATTTTTGGCGTGGAGTTTGACGGTGGAACTTTTGGCAACACCCTGAATCTTCACTCGACCTTGAACCTGTTCAGTGTCTTTATTGATCCTTAATTCAATTTCGTATAATTCTGGTGTAAAGTATTTGGCTAATTGTTCCACCCTGTTCTCCTTAATCTAAAATTGCCTTAATGCGACGAATACCAGCGGCTGAGGATTCTTCTTTTTTAATCTTGAAATGACCAAGCACGCCAGTATGTTCGACGTGAGGGCCACCACAAAGTTCACGCGAGACGGGATTTTCTGCGGCTCCGATGGTATAAACTTTGACTACATCGCCATATTTTTCCCAGAAGCTACCGTGAGCTTTTAAGACATCGCGGGCGTAGGACTTGTCATATTCGGCAAAAGAAACTGGGTAGTCGTCCTCTATCCATTGATTAACCTGGTCTTCGATTTGTTTTTTCTCTTCATCAGTGAGTTTGCGATCGAGATTAAAATCAAAACGTAGACGCTCAGAGGTAATATTGGATCCGGCCTGAGCGATATTCGGATCGACGATTTTCTGAAGCGCAGCCAAAAGTAAATGGGTGGCGGTGTGATATTTCACCGAGGCTTCACCGTGATCTTCGAGACCCCCCTTGAACATACCCTTGCTAGCGGTTTGAGAGCGTTGGCGCTGCTCATCGAGACTAGCCTGAAATTCAGCTTGCCAGTTTTCACTGAGACTAATTTGATTTTGCTTGGCTTCTTCGAGAGATAATTCGAGCGGAAAACCATAAGTATCCTGCAACATAAAGAGTTCTTTGCCGGTAAGGCCCTGATCTTTAAGCTTATGAAGCTCCTTAAGGCCGCGGTGAATACTACGGCGGAAAGCCTGTTCTTCACGAATTAAGACATTCAAGGCGTCGGCACGATTGGTAAGGATTTCATCCGAGAGATCTTGATAATTTTCGGCAATAATTGGCACAATTTGAGCCAAGAAATCTTGGTCGATACCGAGATTAGTGGCCTTCATCACGGCACGACGAATTAAACGACGAAGGGCGTAACCTTGTTGTTTGTTACTTGGAACGAGACCCTGAGCCGAAAGTAGATAAGCACCACGCAAATGATCCGCAATCACGCGCATTTCTTCAGTATGGTCAACGTAACTGAGACCAGAGATAGCTTCGAGCTTGGTAATAATTGGCTTTAGAAGTGAAGTTTCGAAAACATCAAATGAATCCATGGCGGCCGCAGCAATACGTTCGAGACCGGCACCGAAGTCGATATTTTTCTTGGTCAATTCCGAGAAGGTACCGTCTTGATTGCGCTTATATTGCATAAAGACTTGGTTACCAATTTCCATGAAGCGCGCGCCATCCGAGGCCGGATGAGATTTGCCATATTTTGCCACATCTTGCTTGTCTTCACCAAAATCATAGAAGACTTCGGAATCTGGACCACATGGATCACCAATCGGGGTAGTTTCGACACCACCGCCACGACTCCACCAGTTTTCATGATCATCGTAGAAGAAAATATGCTCATTTTCCTTAATACCGCGCTTGGCTCCGTCTTCACTGGAGCCAATTTCAGCAATTTCTGCTTGTACACCCGCTTCGGCAAAGACACGTTGCCAGATTTCGGCCGATTCGGTATCTTTTGGGATGCCGTATTTTTCGTTACCAATAAAGCAAGTGACGTAAATTTTGTGTGGATCGAGGCCAACGATTTCGGTGAGGAACTTAAAGAAGGCTGGAATTTGCTCTTGTTTAAAATAATCACCGAGGGACCAGTTACCGAGCATTTCGAAAACCGTAGTATGGCGTGGATCGCCCACATCTTCAATATCTTGCAAGCGCAAACATGGCTGTGAATCCGCCAGACACTGGCCGGCAGGATGAGGCTCACCGAGAAGATATAGCAAAAGAGGTTGCATACCAGAACCGGTGAAGAGGGTGGTTGGATCGTTTTCCAAAACCAAACGCGCTGGAGCGATTACCTGGTGCCCACGACTAGTTTGATATTCAAGAAATTTTTGACGGATTTCACTTGCATTCATAGAGATAATTATACCATAATCTGTGAGGTTCGAGTTTTACACAACTTTACAAAATGCTTATGCCATATATAATGGGTAGAGATTAAACAAAAGGACGCCAAAATGAAAAAATTAATTACCCTGTTCCTGATCGGGATTGCGGGTATCATCCTCTTTATGGTCGTGAAAAATCTGGCTAATGGCGATGGACTGCTAACTGTTACCTGCCGTTCAGCCAAAAATACGCTCACGATTAAACTCGACCCAAAGGCAGAGAATTTTATCTCAGCTACTACGGATGATGGGGAGGATTTCGACCTGGGTAATCTGGATGAAAAAATTCAAAAAGATGGCCTAAAGAAAGCCGTCGACGATCTGAAGAGCAAATTAGAACTAACCAAGGGTTACGCCTGCTTCGATAAGAAATAAAAAAATAGCCGCGAAAAGCGGTTATTTTTTTATGCGCGGCGATCTTTCGATTGTCTAATCTTGTGAACCGCCGATGCAGAAATTATTCGGCAATAATGCCGCCGCCGATACAGAAATTATTCTGCAATGATACCGCCGCCGATACAGACGTCGCCGGCATAGAAGACCACAGATTGACCGGCTGCCGGGTGTTTGATTTCCTCACTTAGTGTCACTTCGTTGGTATCTAAATTAAAACTACAAGCGATAAGTGGCGCACGATGACGTACGCGACAGGTGAGTTTAGAAAGATTTGGCTGAACATCACCAGATTCTTGATGGATTTGACGAATTATCACATCCTTTAACTTCAAAGTCTTCGTCCAAAGATTTAAGTGATTGAGGTTTTTCGAAACATATACCAGATTTTTAGACATGTCTTTTCCCACCACATAGTAAGGTAGGCCGCCACCGAGATTTAAGCCGTGGCGCTGACCGATCGTATAAAACACCGCGCCTTCGTGCGTGCCGAGTACCCGATTGGTATCACGATCGATAATTTGACCTGGAGTTACTTCGATATATTCCTGCAAAAAATCCTTAATCCCAACTTCACCCACAAAGCAGACCCCCATGGACTCCTTTTTGTAAGCATTATCGAGACCAAATTCGGCGGCTAATTGCTTCACCTCTGGTTTTAGCATTTTGCCAAGCGGAAAAAGCGTCCGCGAAATCGCTTCATCAGAAATTCGATAAAGAAAATAAGTTTGGTCCTTATTCGTATCGGTAGCGAGCTTCAAATTGCCGTCTTCCGAGACGGCATAATGACCGGTGGCAATAAAATCGGCACCCCGACTCATGGCGATGTCGTAAAAAAGCTTGAACTTGATTTCCTGGTTACACATCACATCGGGATTCGGGGTATTTCCCTTCCTGAATTCCTCAATCATATAGTCGACTACCTTGGCGTGATACTCAGTTTCAAAATCAAAAATACGAAAATCAATATCTAGTTTCGTAGCGACACGCTTAGCGTCAGCCAAATCCTCTGCCCAAGGACATTTCATACCGGGAAGATCTTTCGACCAGTTTTTCATATAGACACCAACCACGTGATAGCCAGCATTTTTAAGTAGAACTGCGGTGACGGAAGAATCGACACCACCAGACATGCCGACGAAGACGGTTTTCGGTTTTGCCATAGTGCTATTCATGAGCAACCTCTTGATTTTGGCTGAATACGGTAGAATTTTCTTGGCCTAATTCAGCATCGTGCGATTCTTTTAAAACTACCTCGCCCGACACCAATCCGATACGCTTAGCCTCTTGATTAACCACTTCGGCAATCACCGATGCGGCTTCACGAATTTGCTCTTCAGTATTTAGCTCACCAAAAGTTACGCGAAGTGACCCGGTAATTTCCGAATCAGTGAGGCCGATGGCGGAAAGTACATGAGATTTTTGCCCCTTCGAGGCAGCACAGGCAGCACCGGTAGAAAGCAGAATACCACGATCTTCTAGCTTAAAAATCAGGCGCTCAGCGTCTAGGCCATCGAAACAGACTGGACAAAAATTAGCTAATTGATGTTTTTTGTTGCCCAAAAATTTTGGCGTAATTAGAGATTTTTCCAGCAAAATTTGACGGAATAATTGATTAAATTTTTCATATTTTTTACGGCTGGCGGAAATGTGAGCTTTCGCACGCACTGAAGCTTCCGCGAAGCCCATGAGGAGAGGCACATTTTCCGTACCCGAACGCAGGCCCATTTCCTGACCACCACCATAAGAGATCGGCTGAAGTCTAACTCCACGCGAAATATAGAGGGCACCAATTCCCTTCGGGCCATAAACTTTGGCGGAATTAAGCGTCAAAAGGTCGACCCCGAGACGTGCCACCGAGAGATCGAGGAGACTGGCGGCCTGCGAGGCATCAGAATGGAGATAAAGTGGCGTAAGATTACCAGCGGCGAGACGTTGCTCACGAATCTTACGAATCATTTCAGCAATTTCACTGAGGGGCTGGATGGCACCAAGTTCGTTATTAGTGATAGCCACCGAGATTAAGACGGTTTTCTCGGTGATTTTGGCGGCTAAATCTTTCAGATTGATTAGACCAGTCTGATCGACGGCGATTTCTGCCACTTTTTTTGCATAATGTCTGGCGGATTCTCGCACCGAGGCATGCTCGGTGGATAAAATCAGTGCTTCAGCATCAGTGTAATTTTCTAAGACAGTAAACGCCAGATTAATCGACTCGGTAGCACCAGCCGTGATAACCAAATCCGGTGATTTCGCACCAATAGTTTGAGCTAGAGCAGATTTTTTTGCCTCATATTCACCGCGCAAATGTTTGGCAGGAAGATATGGCGCAGAGGGATTGTAAAAATTTTCACTAAAATATGGCAACATCACCTCAAGTACTTTAGGATGGACCGGGGTGGCGGCAGCAAAATCTAAATAAATCATTTTTTAGCTCCTAGATTAAAGAGAGTTTCCGAATTTTCAGTAGTAATTTTCGCAACTTCCTCAAAATCCAGCCCGAGCTTTTCGGCTAGCCATTTCGCCACATAGTAGACATTGGCCGGCTGATTGGTCTGGCCGCGCAGCGGCACGGGAGCGAGAAATGGCGCATCAGTTTCAAGCAAAATTCGCTCGATTGGCGGCATCGGCAAGGTAGAATAAGTGGCAAGACCGTTCACGCCGATATAAAAATCGCGTTCGAGAGATTTACGGAGGTTTTTCTTGTTATCAGAAAAAGAATGCACGACACCGCGGATTTTGGCGGAAGAAAAATTATCCAAAATTGCAAAAAAATCATCGAAGGCTTCGCGAACATGAAAAATCAGTGGTAAATCTTCGCGAATGGCGAGGTCTAGTATTTCTTCGAGAAGTCTCGCCTGGTCGAGCTTGTCGTTCTCACCATAATGATAATCTAGTCCCACCTCGCCAATTGCCACAGGACGATTATTATGTTCAAATTGAACATCTTTTCTAGGCTTGTCAAATTCATTGGGGTGGATACCATAGCTCCAGAAAAGTTTGGTAGGATTTTGGGCGGCAAATTCGGCAGCCTGAAAGGAATCCTCGTGGTCCGTGCCGATACAAATTAGCTTTTCGACCTGCTTTTCGCTGCAGACGATAAGGGCCTTAGTTTGTTCTTCCGGCGTATAAAAATCCAGGTCATGCAGATGACAATGTGAATCGATTAAATACGCCGGATGAGACATTTTAGTTCCTGGCTTCGCGTTTTCGCTTGATTGGATCTAACTGGCGCTTGCGGAGACGTAAGCTCTTCGGGGTGACTTCGAGAAGTTCATCGTCGAGGAGGAAGTCGAGACATTGCTCGAGGCTGAGATTGGTATACGGAGTGAGCTGAATAGCACCATCGGAAGCGTGAGTGCGCATATTAGTGAGCTGCTTTTCACGACAAACGTTAATATCGATATCTTCTTTCTTATTCGAAAGACCGACAATCATACCCTGATAAACTGGGACCTGTGGTGGAATAAAGAGAATGCCACGAGCCTGCACCATATCGAGAGCATAAGCGGTAGAAGTGCCAGTTTCGAAAGAAATCAAAACACCATTACGTTCTGGTTTATATTTACCTTCCACTGGACGGTAGCCCTTCGGAATAGAAGACATAATCACGGTGCCCTTAGTATCGGTCATCAAGCTATTACGAAGACCGATCAGCGCAGCGGTAGAAATTTCATAAGTAAAACGTACGGCACCACCAGAGGTAATTTCTTGAGCAACGAGATCAGCCTTACGAATGCCGAGCTCTTGCGAAACCGCACCGACATATTCTGGGGTGACTTCAATTGTAAGATCTTCAAATGGTTCACATTTTTTGCCATCAATTTCTTTATAGACCACTTCTGGACGGCCAGCTTCGAGTTCGTAACCTTCACGGCGCATAGTTTCAATCAAAACTGAGAGGTGAAGTTCACCACGACCGGAAACTTTGTAACCGAGGCCATCTTGGGCGATTTTCAAAGCGATATTAGTTTCAAGTTCTTTGTGTAAACGATCAGAAATCTGACGGGAAGTAGTAAATTCACCTTCTTGACCCTTTAAAGGACTAGTGTTTGGGCCAATATAAATACTAAGAGTAGGTGGTTCAAGCTCGATAGTTGGCAGGGCTTCAGGATTATCAAAAGCCGCAATCGTATCACCAATATTGGCACTTGGGATACCGGTCACCGCGACGATATCGCCAGCAAAAGCTTCATCAACCTCTTCCTTGCCGAGACCACGATAGACGAAGATCTTATCGACTTTACCATTTTCGGTAGTAATTTCTGGCTCACCATCGGTAAAGTGAGTTTTCATAATTTTAACGGATTGACCATGCTTGATATTGCCACGGAAAATTTTACCAATAGCATATTTACCGAGATAACTATCGGAAGCGAGTGAGGCTACGAGAAGCTGCAAACCTTTTTCGGAATCTTCATCGACCTTCGGTGAAGGAATATCATTGATGATGGATTCGAAAATTACATGCAGGTCATCATCTAAATTTTCGGTCTTACCGGCACGACCATCACGCGCGATAGCGTAATAAATTGGGTAATTAAGCTGAGATTCTTCAGTCGCAAGTTCCAAGAAAAGGTCAGAAATTTCGTCTTTCACTTCTTCAATGCGAGCGGCAGGCTTGTCGATTTTATTAATAATCACAACCGGCTTTAATTTAAGATCAAGGGCTTTCTTCAAAACGAATTTGGTCTGTGGCATTGGGCCTTCTTGGGCGTCCACCACCAAAAGTACACCGTCGGCCATATTGAGAGTACGTTCAACCTCACCAGAGAAGTCGGCGTGGCCCGGAGTATCGATGATATTAATTTTATGATCGTGGTAATAGACCGAGGTCTGCTTGGCAGTAATAGTGATACCACGTTCGTGCTCCTGGTCACCAGAGTCCATAATGAGGGTTTGGCTCATTTCGGCTTGGTTATCACGGAAAGTATTAGATTGTTTCAAAAGTGCATCCACTAGCGTCGTTTTACCATGGTCAACGTGCGCGATGATTGCAACATTACGGATATTTTCTTTATTATTCATATTGCCCTTATTTTTTACTCTGAATATTATACCATATTTTGCTTGATTTTTTGAGAGGGTAGGCATATAATAAGAGAGTACTCTGGGTCGGTAGCTCAGCAGGTTAGAGCACGGGCCTTTTAAGCCCGGTGTCGAGGGTTCGAGTCCCTCCCGACTCACCAACAGAGATTTTTAAAAAAGAGCCTTTTCTGGGCTCTTTTTTGTTTTTGCCTACCTTCTAGATAACTTTTAAGCAAAAAAATACCCGCCTTAGATAAGACGGGACCCATAATAACTGGGATTTGAGCTCGCCTTATACAAGACGGGACCCACAGCAGGTGGGATTTGTTGGAGGGGTATCCGCAGCCTTCTGATGTCTAGAAGATTAGTTAAGCTGAGGCTGCAACTATGAAAATAAGTTGGGGGCCGAAAAGGTGGATGTTGCCAAAAAACAAAAGAAAGTGAGTTTGCTCAATTTAAGAGAAATAGTGACTTCGGCCCCAACATGCCGCCAAGGTGGTGAACCTTATTTCTAACTAAAAGAAATGGCAATAACTTTTAGACTAGAAAGTCTCACGACGCGACACGCAGCGAGGTAGTAATGGTTGGTAAAACTGCATGTTTTGTTGCTTGTTCTTTTTAGAAAATTAAGAGGGGTTTTTCAAATCCTCGCTAAGGAAGTAGCAAAAACCTTGCAGCACAAAATATAATGCGTCTTTTCGTATACCCGATACGTTTAATATACTCAATCCACAAGATATCTGTGTTGCACGTTTATATTAACAAAATTCCTTAGATTTTGCAAGCATAAGCACAATAACAGGGGTTTATTTCTTTTTAGGGTCGACAATTTCCGCTTCTTCGATGTCATTTGGATTGGTTTCAGATTTTTTTGAACCGGAAAATTTAGAGACTAGATTATAACGATCGGTGAAATCATGAACGTGTTTCTTCAGAACAATAATATTGATTAAATCCGAGAGGCCATAACCAATCATAATAAAGCCGATTAGCGATAAGGCAATGGCGGAAGCATCAAATGGATAGACAATGATAGCGACGCCGGCAGTCAAGGACAAAAAGTTGGTAATAATAGAGGTGATATAAGCAGATTTGGAGACGTTTTTCAGCTCCATAGTGTAGCCAATACGGGAAATTGCCGAAATCACAATGACGAGACCGATAGTCATCGGAATGAGACCGAGAATACCTGGATAGAAGAGGAAGACAAGGCCAATGACGATGAGAAAGGCGCCGAGAAAATTACTAGAAAATAGACGGACAAAGCGCGAATAGACTCGGCTCATAATCATACTAAAACCGGCGAGCAAAAATCCGGCAGCAAGTAGGAGACGTAAGAGATTGAGGGCGAATTCCGGAAGCAGAGCAAAAAAGAGGCCGAACAGCACCATTACTACGGTAGTGGAGATTGCAGTATTGAGATAAGCGTTAATTTTATCTTGAATTTTCATATTAACTCCAATGCGATTTAATTACTTATATTGTAACATATTTAGGGCATAAGAATTTTGACGCAAAAAAAGAACCCCGAAAGAATCGGGGTCTTTTGCATCAAAGATGCTAGGTAAAGAACAAAACTAGTTTGCAGTCTGTCACGATTATGCGAGAGCCTTTTTCGGTTCCCTTGCGGCTTTAATTGCCATGCTGACGCTATAATACACTAAATTTAGCACTTCGGCGGGTGAAAGGTTATCCGTGACAATATACTCTGGCACCACCATAGTGTTAACCGACTCCATGAACTGGTTACGGAAGCCGTCAAAAGTCAGATGATCACTTTGCAAAATGGACCTTTCGAACTTCGTACAGTCCATCCCGGCGTTAATGGCGGTTTTCGCCCGAGAGACCAATGTCATGTCGCTATCAGCATGCAAATAAAATGATGCTGTAGGCTTAGGTAGCATGGCCTGATATTCTTTTAGCACCGACTTGGGAACATAGGTAGAACGCGCATACTCTTTTGCCAATTCATAATATGGCTTGAATGAATCTAAAATTACATTTCCAAAATTACCATGCGCTAAGACGTAAAGCTCTTCCTGTGTTAAACTCTGACCATCCATGATCTTCCAACCTGCCCCCAAACGAGACTTTAATCCTTTTGCCAAAGTGCTTTTTCCTACATACGGTAGGCCCTCAAGATAAACGAGCATAACTTCCCCCTCCTGTTTCATTTTTTAAGTAATAAAAACTAGTTACAACATATATTATAACACAAAATGTCAAGAAACACAAAAAACAGGCCTTAGCCTGAATTACTGGTGGACGATAGAGGATTTGAACCTCTGACCTCGTCTACGTCAAAGACGCGCTCTAGCCAACTGAGCTAATCGTCCAGCAAATTTATTATATGATATTTGAGCGAAGATTTCAACCATAATTTAATTTTAAAAAAAGACCCCCGTGAGGAGGTCTTTTAGAATCAATCTTAGCGGCGATAGCCGGATTTCTTACCTTTCTTGAGGAAGACGACGGCGAGGAGAGAGAGGAAGGCGAAGACGGCAATGCCGGAAGCGAGGAAGTCTGAGGATGAAAGATTCATACCTGCGAAGACGGATCCACCAGTGTTAGGTACAGCTGGGGTTTTCTTCCCACCATTCTTACCTGGAGTAGCTGGTTTATCTTCTGGCTTAGCTGGTTCATCCTTGCCGGTGAACTTGAAGTTTGCAAGTTCTGGTTTTTCAAGGTCATCACCTGCACCGTTTAAGGCTACGACTTCGAGTGTGTAATCACCCTTGTCTAATTTATTATTAATTTCTTCTGAATTGAGTTCGATAGTGCCACCATTAGTCATTGCGACTGGATCAGTGATTTCGATTTCCTTATCACCAACCTTGTGACCAGCTTTATCTTTCAAAGTAACCTTAACTTTAGCAACACCACCAGCGTGGGCAATACGAAAACCAGTATAACCACGTGGGTTAGTCTGAGTCTTCTCGACTGCTACTGGTACATAGTTAAACTCTACAGTATCAGCAGTCTCAGCTTTACCGTCGACGGTAACCTTAATAGAGACCTTACCGAAGACACCATTAGTGAGTTGCTGCATGTCGAGAGGGATTTTCTTCGAGCCGCTATTAGCAGCACCAGCATTACTTACGTCAACAGTTTCGTTAGCAATAGTAGTGGTAGTGCCGTCTTTGTCGGTGAGTTTGATTTCGTATTCAATTGTTTTTGACTTGGTGAAATCAATATTGAGTGGTACTTGATTTTCAAGAACCTTGCTATCTGAGGTAGGAGATTTGATAGCAACTGATTGACCGTTTGGAAGAACGGTGACCTGGACGGTTACTTCAGAAGAAGTAGCTTCCTGGGCGTAAGTTTGATTAGTGAGCGCCAGGCCGCCGAGTAGGGTCAAGCCTGCTATTCCTAATGCGCCGATGATTGATTTTTTATTCATTTTTCGCCTTTATTATTTTTATTTTTATCTGTGCCAGGGTCTAAATAATTAACTTAGACTTTTGAGCACGACGCTTTCTAAGTACGATGATAAACCATACCACAGCCGTTGTCAATAGCATAAACAGAATAATTAGAACAAAGATAGGTACGATTAAGACGATCTTGGTAGATTTTTCTTCTTTACCACCAGCCGAGATAGTGGAGGTAATGCGATAAATACCGAAGGCTGGACTGTCCTTCCATTCGAGATCAACGTCACGCGTGGTATCAGGCAAGACATCGAAACCCTTCGTATCTTCGAAAATTGAACCGCCGAAGAGCTTTTCTACTTTCATACTGACAGTGGCACGAAAATCGGTATTACCAGTATTTTCGACTGTCGCAGAAGTACGAATATTACCAGAAACACGGAAGCCGTCGAGATGGTACTTGGAAATTTTAGCTTCTTCCCTAGTTTCACCCTCAGTTTTACCGTAGAGAGTTAAGCCGACGCGGGAAACCGTTTTAATACCAGTAGAATTGAGGTCGTCTTTTGGAATAGCCTCAGCGAAGATGACAGCGTATTGACCACCAGCTGGGACATCTTGAGGTACGGTGACGCGATATTTCACGACCTTGGTTTCATTTGGCTGAACTGAATAAGTAACATCGGAGACATATTTACCGGAAGCATCTTCAAAAGTAGTCCAACGAGTAATCTGAGTACGTGAACTTTCTTTCGAGAAATTTAGTTCATATTTTTCATTGGAAACGGAATATGGGGTAGCATAAACCTTAAAATCAAAAGGATCAGTACCAATATTAGATACATTAAAGGTGAAGTCGGAGACATCGCCACCCTTGAGATAGACGGTGTTTTTGACTGGGGAAATTTGGATTTGGACTTTTGGTTTTTCGGCTGGTTTTTCGTCGGCATAAGTAGCAGCGGTTTTCGCTAAACCGAAGAAACCGGAGAGACCTAGCCCAAAGAGGGCTAGAGTCAAGATACGTTTAGAATTATTTTTCATCAAATACTCCTTTAGAAATCAGATTCGACGCGAGGTGCGGACTTGGTATTAGATTTTTTATTCTCATATTTCTTGGAAACGAGCCAGAAGATAACTGAGAGGATAAAGAGAACGAGTAGCACGATAAGCCAGATAGGGCAAAGAATCACGAGCTTACGGGAAGTATTGTGGGCGCTGCCGAAGGTAATGTCTTGCTCGACCCAGAAGATACCGATACCTGGAGATTTTTCCCAAGTTTCCTTGCTGAGACGCTTAGTATTAGGGAGAGTGGTGCGGTAAGTAGGGTTTTCTTCGTTAGTATAGACCTCTTCCTTAGAGAAGAATGGGAAGATACGAAGAACGTATTTGACATCCTCGTCGGTGTTACCACAGTTTTCGACACGAGATGTGCCGGAAATTGGTGGGTTGAAGAGAATAAATGGAAGATTATTTTCCAAAATCTTAGTACAGTGGTTAATCTTGCCATCGATATGAGAATAGATTAGCATACCGATACGGGTGACTTCGCGAATGGTATTAGATGAATTTTCACTAGAGGCGTTCTCCACCATAATAGAGGCATATTGGCCACCACCTGGAGCATTTTGTGGAACCTTCACGGTGTATTCGATGGTAGTTTCCGAATTTGGATCGAGATGGCCAGTGGTAGTATTAAAAGTAAACCAGTTAGAAATCTTGGTGTAGTCAGATGATGCATCGAAAGTTGGGTCGTAGTTTTCGTTGCTAACTGAGTATGGTGCAGCATAGACCTTAAAATCAAAGGCGTTAGTGCCGATATTCTGAACACGGAATGAGCCTTGCTTGGTTTCGCCTGGCTTTAACGTCCCGAGTTGTTGAGAAGCAGGAGAAACCTGCATGTGATTGGCAAGACGTTCGGTACCGTTATCTGCGTGGACCGGGCGTACGATGCCGAAGAAGAGTGGCAAGGCGACTGCCATACCGAAAATTAGACCTTTAAGTTTTTTCATTTACCTCCTAGTTATATGCTATTTATTATACACGAGCAAAAGCGTAATTCAATGGAAAATTAGCTTAGGTGCCCGGATTTTCTGAAACGGTTAGGACCACTACATCTCGGTAATTACCTGGAATTTGAGTACCAGTGGCGGAGACATGGTAATTTATGTTAGTAGTTTCATCAATTACTTGCTTAGACGCATTAAGGTTCTTGTGGATCGAAGCGTCAGTAGCCGTAATTGCCTTATGAGAAATACTACCTACGGAATAATTCCAGCCAGCTTGAGTGCCATCGAGATTGCCAGCTAGGGCTGGGATAACACTAGTCGAAGTAGTGTCATGGACAAGATTAATATTAGAATCCTTATCACGAATATTAATATTGTAACCAGTGACACTGTTCGTCTTCACGCGAATGGTATTAGTGAGATTCTTAACCTGACCCGGATTAATCGTATCTGCTACTGTACTAGCGCCAGACGTGATATTAAGAAAAGAAGCGATGGTGACATTGACGTCAAGACTATTCTTTTTCTCAATAGCCAAAGTGCTAAGTGGTAAGGCCATTAGCCCACAGGCAGAAGCGACCCCAAGAACGCCTACTACCTTCCCAATCTGTTTCATATTTTGTCCTCTACTTATTTGTATCTAGTATAGTTTAGCATTACCAGAATGTCAAATAAAAATCAGCTCCTTTTCAGGAGCTGATTCATCAGTCAATACAGGGAAATTAGTTCTTGGTAACAGTGTAAACGATAACGTCTTCGTAGGTACCTTGGCGTTGTGCTGCACCTGGTTCGATGCGGTAGGTCATAGCAACAGCTTCAGTTGAAGGACCGGTAGTGTTCTTAACTACAAGAGCGGTTTCAGAATTTTTAACCATAGCGGTGTCAACAGTGAGATCACCACCCTTGAGGCTCCAAGAACCAGTACCAGAAGCGGCGGTTGGGATGAAGTCTACACCAGCGACAGAACCGGTGATACCAGCAGCGCGGAGAGAAGTGTCTTCATCTTTGTCTTTAACGGTGATTTTAAGACCAGCAGCGTTGTTAGTAGCAGCGGTAAGGTTAGAAGTGGCAGAACCAGCTTCACCTGGAGTTTTGTTACCAGCATCAGCGGTAGCGTTATCATTAGCGATAGAGATACCTTCTTGAACAGTAACCTTAACGGTGGTTTCAGAGTTGTTAGCAGCAAAGGTTGCTAGTGGAAGTGAAGCAACACCGAGTCCAGCTAAAACGCCGAAAGTTGCCATGATTTTTGCATATTTTGTCATAATATTTCCTTTATTAAATATTAACAGTTTTTTTGTTTTTTACTTGTATTGACCTTCAAGTTACTATTAATTTATCATGCTAATGCTTAGTCGTCAATAGATTTTACTGAAATTAAATTGAATTTTATTGTGGAAAACTTTTGAGGAAATTTTCGAGTGATTTACAGAGGTGAAAAAGCTTTTCGGGATGGGTGAGATCGCGATAATCACGATTAATTTCGAGCTGCAAAACTTCAATATTAGTATTTCCATGGACGGTTTTGGTAATGCCACCGCCTTTAAACGGATTGTTTTCGGCGACTGGCGCGATTCCCTGATTTAGGAGAGCAGTTTTCAAAGCTTTGACAGTCTGAGGCTTGGCGCTTACGCCGTCGAGTGAACCAATTTGGATGGCAAAATCATGATGCGAGGCGGCACCATGGATGTCTAATACGAGTTGAATTTGATAATTTTTTATTACTTCGAGAAGCTGACGCTTGTAATTTTCCATTTCTGGTTTATTCGGGTCGATACCATCAGAATTTTCTTTAATCAGGAGGAAGGCACCAGTTTTTAAAGCCAGATATTTCACAATGGCCTTAGTGTAGCCTTCGCGCATTTTAAAATTGCCGTCTTCTTTAAGAAAATTTACGGTATGCGGGGCAGAAAGCAAAATCGGCGTAGTTCCCTCTTCAAAATGGATTAGTTCCGAAGTATTGTCACGTTCGAGTTGAAAGATTTGACGCTGAAAATCGGAAAGCTCGGCCGGATCGATAGTGTTCATGGTTATATAATAACAGAATGCTATAATAATAACTATGGAAGGCGAATTCATACAGCGCATTGTGCGCGAAGCCGAAGAATTGTTGTCACGAGATTTTGCAGTTTACGCCAAAGGGGATGAAGGGGATTTGGTGACGGACGCAGATTATCTGGTGGAGAGATTTTTGATTGAAAAAATCCAGGCGGAATATCCAGATTTTGCAATTATTAGTGAAGAATTTAATCTGGATACTAAGCTCTCTGAGAATTGCTTCATTATCGACCCGATTGACGGGACGAAAAATTTTGCAAACGGTTTGCCGCTTTGGGGAATTCAAGTGGCTTGTCGTAAAAACGGGGAGACTATCGCAAGCGTGATTGATTTGCCGGCGCTGAAGGAGTTTTATTTTGCCGATGAAAGTGGCGCTTATCTGAACGGAGAGAAAATCTCGGTGTGCGAGGTGCCGATTCTGAATGCATTTTATGCGGTGATTGGTGGGGATGTAATCGAAGCGGCGACCAGAATGCAGAAATACGGCTCGACCCACCGGGTATTCGGCGCAACCAGTGTGGCTTTCGCGTTTCTAGCGGCTGGAAGAATGCACGGAGTGGGTTTTCGGGCAGAAAATCCTTGGGACTTTGAACCGGGATTATTCTTAGCCAAGCAAGCGGGAGCGGTAGTGAAGAGCGAACCTGGTTTTCATGCAGCAGCGATGAATGAAGAGTTTCTTAGGATGCTTGAAGATGTTAAATAAAAAATATGCCCTCAACCGTAAAGTATGAGGGGATGGCGGGTATTCCCGAATATATTTATTTTATTTGATTTTATCTTTTATGACAATAATCCAGATTGAATTTTATTCGCTAATGCTTCGCCAACACGAGTGATACACCCAACGACAAGCGCGTTACCCATAAAGAATGCCCTCTTAGTATCAGATACACCATCTAATCTAGTATGGTTATCTGGAAACATATCTAAACGCTCTAATTCGACTGGCGTTAATCTTCGATACTTACCACTCTCAGTTACAACTACATGTTTAAATCTTGAAGGACCAGATCCACCTTCGCCAGTAATTATAGTCCTGGATGGCGCATCAAGATTATCAGGAAAAGTTACTGGACCTTCACTATAGTGATATTTAAAGCCAGTGCTACTAGTTCTCTCTTCTTTTTTTGCCCCTTTTAAATATGTCCAAGTTGGAAGTTTTTCATCATCAATAAAGAAACTTTCCGGTACATCTTTTTCATCAAGAAGAATATCTCGTAATAACGTTCTTTTGCCTTCATAAATTGGAGTAAAATCTGAAGTCCAGACCTCTCTATTTTTTACATATCCACAGGTTTTAAATGGTGAAATTTTTGGCTTTTCTTTGGAAAAATTCTCAGAGATTTCAGCGAGATCACCATTGATTTCGAAATGACTAATCATTCCTTTTAACTTAGAAGAGAAAGCCTCAGCCATAACTGAATTATTTTCTAGGAAAGCTTGCTTATCTGAGTCATCAATTGAGGAATTTCTATAGCCTACAATATAAGTTCTTTTTCTTCTTTGAGGAAAACCATAATCCGCAGCATTTACTACCTTCCATTCGATGGTATATCCCAAATCCGATAATGCAGCCAGCATAACAGCAAAATCTTTTCCCCTCTGGGAAGCTGGCGATTTCAGGAGCCTATCGACATTTTCTAAAAATAGAAATCTTGGCGCCTTGTCACCTTTTTTCTTCAAGATATTATAAATTGACCAAAACAGGACACCTTTTTTACCAGTGATTCCCTCAGAGTTTTTCAAAGTTCTAGCTACGCTATAATCTTGACACGGAAAGCCACCGACTAACAGGTCGTGGTCCGGTATGATTGAAAAATTTTCATTAACTACTTTTTCAATATCTTCATTACAGAAATTCTCATTACCAAATCTAGCAGAGTAAACTTCAGCAGCGTGCTGCCTGGTAGTCGATGGTTCCCATTGATTAGCCCAAATAGTTTCGTATGACACACTGGAATTTTTGACAGCATCTAACCCGATTCTAAAACCTCCTACCCCCGCAAAGAGCTCAATAACACCTATCTTTTTCATAAAAAAATTATATCAGACCTTATGCTTTCGATCAAGAGTGTTTTTTAGTAGAATATAGATATGGAATATGATGCAAGCTCAGCACAATCTATCCTGGAATATTCTAAGAAACTACCAGGACATTCTCTTGATGAACTGATAGATTTCACAGAGCTAGCAGAAAATCTTAAGAATAAAGGTAACTTAGGCACACTCGTCGAGGAGTATTTTTTCAAGATTCATCCTGGCAACGAACAGGCACCAGATTTTAAGAAAGCTGGAGTAGAACTAAAGACCACGGGTGTAATTCGAAAAAGCAATGGGAGTTACAAAGCAAAAGAACGTCTAGTATTATCGATGATCGATTATCTTGGCTTAGTAAACGAATCCTGGGAAGATAATAGTTTAATGAAAAAAATGCAAACAAATGCTGATACTTTTCTACATTTACGACCGTGATTTACCGGCAATAAAACGTAAATTTGCATTCAGACCACTACTGTGGGATTTTCCAAAAAATGACCTTGAAATTATTCGCCAAGACTGGCAAACAATTGTAGATAAGGTTAAGGGAGGCCTGGCACATGAATTATCCGAAGGTGATACTTTTTACCTAGCCGCATGCAGAAAAGGCTCGGGTGGAAGTAAAGAAGCTCTGAGAAAACAGCCGTTCTCTAGTGAACTTGCAAAATCACGTGCGTTCTCGTTAAAACCTTCTTATGTGAATAAGATGGTAGAGCTAGCTAATACTAAAGAAGACAATCAGAACGATTCGCTATTCTCATCAGAATATCAAGCCAGCGCTGGATTCTCAAATATTGTTAAAATGAGACTTCATAAATTTATCGGCAAAACAATTAAAGAGCTTGCTATAGAATTAGATTTTCATAATCTTAATAATGATAAATCCTATCGTAGGTCACTCGTGATTCGAATGCTTGGCGGAAAAACAAAACAACTAAAAGAATTAGTCGAAGCAGATATTGAACTAAAAGTAATCACGGTTAGGGATAAATTTAAACCCAAAGAAGATATGTCTTTTCCGTATTTTTCATATTTTGAAATATCAGAGCAGGAATGGGAGGATTCTGAATTTTTCAAGATATTGGAGCATAAATTTCTATTTGCGGTTTTTGAGGAAAAAGATGATGGCGAGATGATTTTTAGAGGTGCAAACTTCTGGAATATGCCATATGAAGATAAATTGGAGGCGCAAAAAGTCTGGGAAAAAACTAAATCCCAAATTATAGTAGGTCATGCGAAAGACCTGCCTAAAAAATCTGAGAATAGAGTTGCCCATGTCAGACCTCATGCAAAAAATGCCTCGGATACACTAGATACTCCTCAAGGTATTCAATTAGTCAAAAAATGTTTCTGGTTAAATTCCAGTTATATTCAATCTCAATTAAGACAAATTTTTAAAAGTTAAATTAAGCTAGTTGGTTCAATAAGCTTTTATCTTATAAATCTCAGATGTGCTATAATTAACAGAGAAGAAACTATAAATTTAAGGAGTATTGATTTTGAATTTGAAGATTGGAATTGTGGGGCTACCGAACGTAGGGAAATCAACGCTTTTTAATGCCTTAACCAATGCACATGCTTTGGCGGCAAACTATCCATTTGCCACAATCGAGCCCAATGTCGGAATCGTACCGGTGCCAGATTCGCGTCTCGACGTTTTAGCCAAAATGTACGAAACCGAAAAAGTGATTCCGGCCACCGTGGAATTTGTCGATATTGCAGGACTTGTCGAAGGCGCCTCGAAGGGTGAAGGTCTGGGCAATAAATTCCTTGCTCACATCCGGGAATGTCAAATTATCTGTCATGTAGTGCGCGTGTTTAAGAACGACGATATTTTACACGTCTCGAAGGATTCTAATACGGCGGCGGAAGTTGATCCAAAACAAGATATCGAAATTATTCAGACCGAGCTGGAGCTGGCGGATCTCGAAACGCGCGAAAAAGTGGAAGCGAAGCGCAAGAAAAACAAGGAACAGGAAGAAAAAATTCCATACCTCACGGAAAAGCCGGTGATTTACATGTTCAATGTGGACGAAAATGAACTGACGAATGAAGAGCTAAAAGCAGAGATGCGTGCACTAGTGGCGCCGAATCAGGCGGTTTTCGTCAATGCGAAACTTGAAGAAGAAATGGTGGGGATGACCTTGGCGGAGAAGAAAGATTTCCTCAGTAGCTATGGGGTAGATTATGATGCGCTTTCGGAACTGATTATTGCGGCTTATGACACGCTAGGTTTACAATCTTTCCTCACGGCTGGCAAGAAAGAAGTGCGAGCTTGGACTATTAAAAAAGGCGCCACTGCACCAGAGGCGGCCGGCACGATTCATACCGATTTCCAAAGAGGCTTTATCGCGGCGAACGTGATGAAATATGATGACCTAGTAGCGCTAGGTAGTGAGCAAGCGGTGAAAGCCGCCGGAAAACTCGCCACCGTAGGCAAGACCTACGTGATGGAAGACGGCGATATTGTGGAATTTCGCTTCAATGTCAGTAAATAATCTCTAAAGTCCATTTTGTAGTAAAAAATGAAACAGCTGCCAAAGAGGTGCGGAAATTTCAAGAATGCAAAAAATATATTTGGAGCTAAGCTATGATTTTAGGAATTGACGAAGTGGGGCGCGGGCCATATGCGGGGCCACTTGTGATTGGCGCCTGTATTTTGGGTGACTGGCAAAATTCCGAGAACGCAGAGTGGATCGAGAGGCTGACTGATTCGAAAAAATTATCGGCCAAACGTCGCGAAGAACTTTATGTTCTGATCAAAGAAAAAGCTTTGGCGACTGCAACTGGTTGGGTGAGTAGTGCGGAGATAGATGAGGTGGGGCTGAGCGAGGCCTTGAGGCTCGCGACTAGACGAGCGGTGGAGCAAATTCAAAAGACCAAGGTTCCCTTTTCGGAAATTATTATCGACGGGACGATGAATTTTTTGGTGGGGACGAAGCTGGAAAAATATGTCTCGACTCTGAAGAAAGGCGATTTTCTAGTGAAAGAAATTTCGGCCGCCAGCATCCTCGCAAAAGTGGAACGCGACAAATATATGACGGAATTAGACGCGGTTTATCCAGAATATGGCTTCGGCAAGCATGTCGGCTATGGCACGGCGGCACATCAAAAAGCCATGGAGAAATTCGGCTTAACACCGGAGCATCGCCGCAGTTTTCGCCCGGTACGAGAGATTGCGGAAGGCAACAACACTGCTAAACTTAAAACTACTACCAGATTAGAGACCGCTGCCGAACCTAAAAATACTAGCGAGCAAAAAACTAAAAACGAACAGAAAATCACTAACGAGCAAAAAATTACCAACGAACAGAAAACCACCACCAAACAGCTGGGCGACCGGGGTGAACAAGTCGTAGTGGATTATCTGGAGGCATCTGGTCATGAAATTGTGGCGCGAAATTATAAAACAAAATTATTTGAGGTGGATATCATCTCGCGAAAAGCTCAGGTGCTTTATTTTACTGAGGTAAAATATCGAAGTGATCATGATTTTGGCGAGGCGCTGGATTTTATTGATAAAAAGAAACAGCAAAAAATGCATCTGGCGGTGGAAGGATTCATGGCGACACATCCGGAATATACCGACTTTAGACCGACTTTAGCGGTGGCGGCAGTTGGAAAAGATTTTAAGCTAGAAGAGTGGTTCGAGCTCAGCGAATAGATTTTTTAAGGAGCGTGCGGTAAATGGATGGGCTTAGATATGTCGGATTTTAAAATGGATCTAAAGGATAAATTCGTTACGCACAAAAAACAATCCCTTGCGGGATTGCTTTTTAATTAAGCTTCAGTGGCTTCGGCGGTTTCAGCGACAGCTTCGGTAGCTTCAACTTTTTCTTCTTTCAAAGTGTTGACAGCGGCACGGTCAAAGTCGCGAGCGACGAGACGAGCAGACTTACCTGAGCGGTGGCGGAGGTAAGAGAGGTAGTTGCGGCGAACCTTAGCACGCTTGACTACTTCGATTTTTTCTACCAATGGGCTGTGAAGAAGGAAAGATTTTTCGACACCGATACCAGAGGCGATTTTGCGCACAACGATACGAGCAGTGTGAGATTCTTTGCGATCAACACGGATTACAACACCTTCGAAAATCTGAAAACGGAACTTGTCGCCTTCTTTGATTTTCTGGGTAACCTTTACAGTATCACCAGAGCGAACATCGACAACAGCTTTCTTTTTCTGAGCGTCAGCAATATTTTTCAAGATTTGAAAACTCATATTTTACCTTTATTATTTAGAAACTTGGTTTATTTTAACATAGTTTTAGAGAAAATGGAAGAGGTCAGAGCTGACACTGGTACTTAGTAGCATCGGTCGGCTCGTAAGTGTCTAAGGTGAGAATAGCATCTTGGAGATTTTTTGGCAAATTATCACACTTTTCTTTCGACTCGGTGGCGAACGGTGCGACATATTTCCAAGAACCACCCGGCAGGTCGCGCTCGTAAATATCTGTAGAGACCGCGCCAGAATAAATGGTACGGTTCGGATTAAGGGGATTTGGATCGTTTGGGTTATTTTCGGTTTTCACGCGACTAAGCTTGGCATAAACCTTGGTACCGTCAGAGTTCGTAACGATACGGCCACCAGTAATAGTGTAATTGTCACCAACTGTAGTGACGAGCTGATTAAAATTAATATTTAAATCATTCCACTTGACGATTTGTGGCTTACGATCGGACGGAGTTTTCTCGTTTTTATCACCGGTATCGGAGCCATCAGACTTTGGATCAGAACTTACCACCTTGGTTTTAGTGGCAGATTCATACTGCGCGATAATTTCGTCGCTATGCTTCAGGTCGTTTTGAAAATTAGTGATGAGTTTGGAATTTTTGGCATTACTGGCACCCATGGCGATAAAAGCATAGAGCGAAAGACCAGCGAAAAAGACGGCCAAAATCGAAGCGACGAGGGCAATCGGTTCGGCGTTATTCTTTTTCTTTTCACGAAGTTCACTGGAGTTATCGATGCTTTCGAGCAACTCCGGTGGCGTACCATAGGGAGTGGCAGGCTCAACAAAATCACTTTCTGGAGTTGACGTTTCTTCTGGGGTATCTGGGACGAAAGGACGAGAGAAAATATCGTCGGTGGAGGTATGGTTAGATGAGGACAGATTCTGAGATTCTGCTTCTTGGGGATTGATTTTTGGTTCTTCTGACATAGTTTTCCTTAAATTACACGCGAGACTTCGTCGAGAGTGGTTTCCCCACGAAGACAAGCGAAAATACCTTTTTGTTCAAGAGTGATAAGACCGGCTTTTTGGGCAGTTTTTTCGATGAGGTCAGTATTAATATCTTCGACATCGCCGCGAATGAATTTTTGCACCTCTTCGGTGACGATTAATTGTTCCATAATCACCTTACGACCGCTGTAACCGAACGGATCTTCGATACCAGAGGGCACCGCTTGATAGAGTACAAAATTATTAGGGTCAAAGGTGAAGCCGAGTTGCTCATTAATCACTTCGTCCGAGAGATTCGAGAGAACATTCAAGACGTACTTACGAGTAGCTTCATCTGGCTGATAAGATTTCTTATTTTCCGAAAGCACACGCACCAGACGCTGCGCCATCACCATACGGATGGAACTCGAGAAAATTGGATTGGTGCCGATGAGGTCAATCATACGGGAAAAAGCAGCCGCGGTAGAATTAGCGTGGAAGGAACTTAGAACCAAGTGACCGGTGATCGAAGCCTGGATGGCGGTCTTGGCAGTATCAGCATCGCGAATCTCACCCACCATCACGACATCTGGGTCGAGACGCAGGATACTACGTAGGCCATCCGCGAAGGAGCCACCTTTGGTAGTATTGACTGGGATTTGCGAGACACCAGAAATACCATATTCGATCGGATCCTCGAGAGTAATAATCTTGCGATCGGTGCTATTTAGGGCATTGAGCATGGAATAAAGCGTGGTAGATTTACCAGAACCGGTCGGACCGACCATGAGGACGAGACCACGGGGATGCGAGACCACATCATGGATGGCGGCAAGTTCAGATTCGGAAAGACCCAGAAGATCGAGATTGAGCAAAGATTCATCGAAGTTAAAGAGACGAAGCACGGCGTCCTGACCATACATAGTCGGCACGGTTTCGACACGGATGTTCAGGAGATGCGAAGAACCGTCGCGGAAGATATCTTTTTGCATGTGGCCAGATTGTGGAGTGGTGGCCGCGGAAGAAACCCCGGCACGCGAACCCAGTTCACCCATAAAGACACGGTAACGATCACGTTCAATATTGGCCACTGGGTGCAAAATACCGTCGACACGCATACGAATACGAATATTATCGCGCAGATTTTCGATGTGAATATCGGAAGCACCGAGCTTGTCCGCCTGATCCAAGAGAAAATCGAAGACTTTGTCGGTACCGACAGAATTCAAGGTTTGAGAAACCGAAGCGATAGTCTCGGAGTCACCCTCGCTGGCAATTTTAATATCGTCATAATGCACTTCTTTTGGTGGATCATAGCGCAACATCATAGCCTGATAGCCACTATTCGAAATCAAGAAGAAGTCGACGCCATCGCCGTTGACATTAAAACGGTCAGTGAGTTCCTTAATGGTACTACGTGGGGCTTGCGAGGTGACAAGAAATTGATAAGGCTCTCCGGCACCACCTTTTTGTAAAGGCAGCACGTAGTCGCTGTGCATTTTAGCAATATCAATTAGGCCAAATACCAGAGGTAGGCGCTCTTCAAGTGGGCGCATATCGAGGTATGGAATATTAAGGGTCAGCGAACGGCGAGAGGTGGCCTCTTCCTCATTTTCACGCCTGGCTGCCTGGATTTGTGCTTCATTCATTTGCTTAATTATAACATAAGCAGGTTCAAAATTTAGGTAGATTAACAGATTAGACAAGGGGGTAAAAATAAGTTATAATATATTTGTCTTGTTTGACAAGAGTAACTTAAAATTGACAGTTTTTCAAAGGAGGGGAACATGAAAAAGAAAGATGCTGACCTGGTGGATTTTAATGCCGACCTAAGCAAGCTCATCAATTACGCAAAAGAAATGGTGAATCAGATGCAGGCTTTTATCTACTATACGGATGGTTTGCGACAAAAACTGCGGGCGCTCGATGATAATTATCGTTCGTCGCTGCATATGAAGGATGTTTACGAGCCGGATGAATTGAAAGCTTACGAAGAATTAAGTGGCTGTATGCAGGTGATTTATTACACGGTGCCGCGACTAAAACAGAGCCTCGGAAAAGTAAAGGATTCAATTAATTTCATTCGCCAAGTAATTCGACCAGATCATTTTTTGAATTATTGGATCTTGATCGGAGAGGATTTGACCGCTGCGGTGAAGTTATTTCTAGATTACGATCAGTTTTTGGCGAAGGCGCTGAATATTGAATTAATTCATAATGCAGTACTGGTTTATTCTTCCAAGTTGGCACAGCGTGAAGGTGAATCGATTAACGAAGAGACCGAGCGGGAGTGGATTGATGTAAGTATTAATTCCCTAGCCCAGGCTTATACGGCTTTTTCGGAATTGATGAATCATTTTAACGATTTCCAGAAGATAAATATTAAATATCGACCGACGGAATCGAAAATTCTCAGCACGTCGCCGTTTTCGATTGAACTGGGCGGACATTGGAATGTAATTATTAATGAATCGAAAATGCCACCAGTGAAGACTTGCGATACCTATGTGGCGCAGCCGAAAATCAATGAACAGCGGAGCAAGATTCGCAATCTGAAAGATTATTACCAGGAACAATTTCTCACACGCAAAGCGCAAATGAAGATGGCGGGCCTGGTGGATACAGAGCGTGTGTTTACGTTTGATACTAAGATGGTTTGGATTATCTCTAGTGTCAAAGATGCGATCGATGAAACCTTGAAACAGGCGGACACGATGGGCGCGCTTCTGGTCATCAACGATCTAGTTTCGGAGATTTCTGCAAGTATCGGACGACAAAGTGACTTGCCATTAATTTTTAAAATTACGCAAAATCTGAAGAAAACAATCTGATTAATTCAAGTTCTGAACTTACATAAAATTTAGAAAATAATCTGATTAGTTCAAGTTCTGAAAAATTTGTCAAAAAGGGACGCCGCTTCGCGTCTCTTTTTTCTTGCGAAGAAAGGCAGAATCTTTCTCGTGTGAATATGAAAAATACTGAGGCAGCATCTCTTCGCGTCTCTTTTTTCTTGCGAGGATGCGAAGATATGCTATAATATTTAAAATATCTTACTAATTCTGCATGGAGAAAATATGGCAGTTAAAAAGAAAAAGATTGTGATTTCTAAATTGAATCGTAATAACAATCACAAGCACAGCGAAAAGCGCAAGCGCAACAAATAAGAAAATAACCTCTGATGAGGTTATTTTTTCTGACTAGTATAAAATAAAAATGTGGCGAACTAAACAAGGAGAGGGTGTCGGAACTTTAAAAAACTTCTTGAAGTTTGAGTAAAAGATTAGATTAATCTAGATAGGGCTTGTCGCTAAAATATTCCATGAGATCCTGGCATGGGCCGCCCTGGATAGTGTCGCCGTTATCGGCAAAATCATCACCACAAGTAAGTTCGCCATCGTCAAGTTCACAGCTATTGAGATTACATTCATTGAGATTGCAGACGGCAGCGGATTCATTGGGGTAGACCGCGACAGGCTCGATAGAATCTGAGCCGAAAGTGGAATCATCGTAATCCGAATCATAGAGCACTTCATTGTTACTAAGCTTTGAAGCGTAATCGGTGATTAATTGAGTTTCGTCGATCTGCGAAACGTAATCGGCGAAATTTTGGTTTTCTTCGTTCATTACTTTCATTATAACCTAGATTTTCTGAGTGAACCGGAAATAAAAAAGAGCCGACTGGCTCGATTTAGTTTGGTACACCCGGGGGGATTCGAACCCTCGACCCTCTGTTCCGAAGACAGATGCTCTAATCCGCTGAGCTACGGGTGCAAACGAAGAGAAAGAAAATAGATTTATCTATTTTATTTCGATGAGTGCCGCGCCCGAACATTTTTATGTACGGGTGCAAGTGAGGAGAAAGAAAGAATTTATTCTTTCTTTCGACGAACGCAGCATCCGAACCGCCGTAGGTGGTACGGGTGCAAACGAAGAGAAATATAATTAATTTACTCATTTCCCTCTCTTTAATTTTATCATAGAACAAAAAATACGCCGAGAAATTCTCGGCGTATCATGTTTTCAAAGGGCAATTAACAAATTAGTTAATTGCTTAAGGTTAGAATTTGAAGTAAGATCCGGAAGTTTAGAAACTTCCTTGAAGGCGGCTGCGATATGTCCTAAGGGGATATATTTAATTTTGCAGCCAGAGAAAAGTTGTTCATTTTCAAGCTCTTGGGCCTGTAATTCTTCGGCATCCTCGATAAGGCTACCGTCGGTTTCATAATTTAAAAATTCTTGATATCTTTGCTCAGCGAGCAGCATGCGCTTATTCTTGAGGTCGTTCTGGAAAGCTTCCACCAAAACATGGTCAATTTTCTCAATCTGATTACAAAATTCATTAACCAGACCCCAGAATTCCTGACGGCGCTCTTCGGTACTTCTGACATATTTCAGGAACATCGGTTGACGAATCAAGCAGTCGATGTTCAAATAAATACCATTAAAGCGCTTCCAACTCTTGTTGTAACAATCGATCACATCCTTGAGCCTGCGAATATTGCCGGTGTCAATCCAGCGGCGTTTGAAAAATTGGCAAGAATCGGTCGTGAGTGTGATGTAGCTAATGTCGCTTACGATTTGCTTGGACAGGCGGAAGAGTTGATCTTGGTCGAGAATGGTTTTCTGACCGTCGGCTTCGGCTTTCTTCCTCTGATTTTCAATAATTTTCTTCCAGCGGGCATCTGTTATATCATTTATTTTTTCGCGATTAACATTGAAGTCGTTGATATAAAGTTCGATGCTTTTCAGTACGTTCTTGTGTTCGTGAAAAATTTTCTCCACGTACTCCAGTGTGTTACAAAGTGATCCGGCCATTAAGGTAATTCCCTGATCCATATTTCTTTCCCTCCTTTGAAAAATGTAAATGTTCCATCTACGAACGTATAGAAAAATTATGCTACAATTCGCAGTGAGGCTATTATAGTACATTTTGGGGAAAAATTGAAGAGGTGTGGGGCGAATGGTATTCTCTGGTACAACGTCCTTAGAGCCGTAAGTATTAAGTTGAGCCCCTCTTCCTAATATAGATCACAGAAGAAGAGCGAAATTTTATTTTCCTACTGGACGAAATACACAAAAAATGATAAAATAACAAATGAGTCGGGCCGGTAGCTCAGCTGGTTAGAGCACGAGCCTCTTAAGCTTGGTGTCGTGGGTTCGAGTCCCACCCGGCTCACCAAAAAATATAATCCCTGATTGAGCTTAGATTATTAAACGCCTTATTCGGATATGGATGAGGTATTTTTTTATTATCCACTTTTAGATTTAATGATGAAATTTTGAAAAATGCGCTTTTTGAACAATAACCATAATGCTGCTATGTTATTAACAAATAATCAGCATATAAAGAATAAAATACCATTTATTCTTAAGATTATTTTCTGTGCAATGCCTCAGTGGCGAAAACCACAAATAATAAAGCCATGTAGAATAACAGAATAACTTAGAGGTGTTATCGATAATGAGTTATTACAAAAAAGACTATTCGATTCTTATTTTATATTAATCAAAGTAAATAGAGAGCGAATCAGATAATTCGTCTTATAAATAAGTGTTTCTTGGCAATTTTAATATCACATACAAAAACTGCAAAACTTTTTAATATTTCGCTTAGTTAGCGTAATCTTTTGGTAATAATCGCCTCTTCGACCCATTGTCCTATGTTTTCTGCAATATCATTATAGGCATCCCAATCATTTGGCTCGTAGCATTTCAGATGAGATGATAAACGTTGCCCATTATTCAATAGTATGGACTCGAATGGGTTAGCGCCTTTTCTACAAGTTCCCCATCGTGGGTCTTTCAGGTTATGAATATAAATACCAAGAAGCCCCCTACCATCATTCCATGCTTTACATATTTCGTATTTTACCCATTTACGACTTGCTGTATCGGAGCCAATTAACACAACAACGCAATCTTTATATTTCATATTATCGTCAATCCATTTTTTGACGGCATCATCGCCAACTCTTTTGACAGTTTCCCAGTCATTTGGTGATACAGGCGTGTTACCCTCAATTACACCCATGTTGCGTATTTGATGGACACGCATAACGTCGTTATCAAAATGAAAACTATAAAAAACCTTTCTTTTCACATTACTCCTTTACTTTGATTATTAGACAGATTTCAAAATTATTATAGAAGATAATATATATTATCACGGCTAAAATTGCGCCGTAGAACATTAGGAGGACCGGCCTCCTGAACGCTGCCAGCCAGGCTGAAAATCCTACAAATTGCTTTACACTCATTTTATAATCAATTTTTTCAACATCCGTATCGGTAACTTCATTATATAATTTACGGTATGCCTGTTCAAGCATAAGATAATATGCGTCAATAAGCCAGAAAATTAGAACTGCCCCCAAATTTAGCCACACTAAATTGTAGTTTTGAGTTGTGACTATTGCAGTGAAGACGGCAACTATTATCGTAATAGACCATCCTTTAAATAAAAAAGTATTTGATGATAGACGATTGATTACATCTTGAATAAATTCTAGATGCTTACGCTTATCATCTGATGTAGTCTTTTCTCGCATATTAGCTGTATCTTATCACAAAAACAGCCACACTTAAAGGTCAATGTTTATCTAGAAAGAATACGCTGCTAATTGAAAATAGTGATTTATGGCGATATATTGATTATGAGTTTACCACTTTCAATCACACCCATTTATCGACTTGTGGCTGGTGAATGAGTGCCTATTTTCTTTTTTATTAGTTTTATATACCTAAAATTCTAGACTAATCAGTAGGGTCCTTTAATTATTGATTCCTTCGTCTATTTCTTTTTGCATCCCATTTATTACATGGTATGCATCATCTTTTTCGAATCTTCCTAAAATCTCTTTCATTTCCGGGCCACTTGATTTCATTGCATTATAAACAGCGTTCCAATCTATCTGTTTTATACATCCACCCAGAGTGGTAGCCTGTATCTTCCCAATCTGAGATAACTCATTTATTTTAGGAATAATTTTATTAAGTATGTTGGATAAATTAACGGTATTTTCAGAAATTACCTTACTAATTGCCTGAATATTCACAATTGATTTATTTACGACTTCCGCAAAGCTCTGGATTGATTTTGAAAGTTTGTCGTAATAATCATTTCTAACATTGCCTATTATATGAAGGATGTGTTTTGAGTATTTTTCTGCATTTTTTAAATCTTTTTGAAGAATTGTATGATGATGCGCAGCCTTATTACGTAAATTTTTTAATTTTTTCAACTGCCCACTAACATGGGAGTACTCTGTAGGGTTCTTAAGCATTATATTTACTTGCTCCCAAACGGTTTTTGGCGTAATGTATGGCGTTAATCTCTGTTTAAAATCCGTAAGATCTTCTGAATTATTCATAATCTCAAAAAGAAGTTTACCATTATTAGCAAAAAGATTCTCTCGTTTCTTAGGTGATAAGTCGACCTCCAATAATTTCAGTAGACCACCCAGATATAGTTCGTTTATCTGTGCGCAAATTTCAATTTTGGTCTTTTTATCATGTTTTCCTTTTAGGACGGTTACCATTTCAGACCAAACATAGATTAACAGCCTCTTAAGTGCAGTTTCCACGGGAATGCAGATTTTAAGAAGTTTTGCAGCACGCTCAACAGATAATTCGTCTTTGATTATTAGAATCCTCTTTTTATCCAGTAGTTTTCTGTAATTATCATCCGATAATTCTTCTATAGTAAAGCTATGCGTAATAAATACGAGGCTATCCCGTTTAGCAAATTCTGAAAGTGGTATTTGCTTAATATTCTCGCCAAATACATCTGCAAGAATATTTAAAGCTTTGAGTTCACTCTCGGTATCTATCGCAAACTCTAATTCATAGGTATCCTTAGTTTTAAGACTCACTTTTTCTATTCTTCCTTTTTCTTGACACTTTAATTCGGCCTGTTTTACGACGGTCTCTATAGCCTTCGCGCTTTTGTTCGGAGGATAATTATATTTGATAAGTAAGCGCTTAATCTGCATACACACATGCGCATGAGAGCCGCGTTTAACATCTCAGATTGAGACCATATTACTGTTTATGATTCCGACCAATTTTTGCGATTTGAACAAATATTTTGTCTTTTTCCTATTTTGCATACTCACAAATCATCATTATTTTTGTCGCCAGAAGACATTTTCTTCTGGTGACAAATTTCTGTTTTAGGAGCATGATATGTCATATGGCTAAATTATTATTCTTAATGGACTTATCTTAGCCTTTCCTTGTTTAATTATCCTACATCATATTTTTTGCTTTAATATATTCTTTATGCCATTCGTCCTTATTAAAAGGAAGGACAATAGACTCAGCTGAATCACCAAAAACCTCCAACTCCGTAATTGCTCTTTTCTGATTCTGATATGCCATATCGTCAATAATTGGCCAAACTTTCATATTCATAATCCATGTAACTTCTTTTTCATCTTTACAATATTCATCCAGTAATGCGAAGCATTTATTTGACAACTCGATTCATGTTTTCTCAATGGGTTTACTTATTTGAATCTTTTTTAGATGTTCTTGTATTACAGCGGCATTATTGTTGGAGACTGTTTTTAAATGTTTTTTCCTTCTACGACTCTCTACCAATCTACATATACAAAAAACTATCAAAAAGACTAAGATTATACATGATAAAACAAATAATGTTATGTTTTTTGGTGTCCAGATAGTGATACTACTCATTTAATACCTTTCTATTCGAATTATATCATTAACGTCATATGGATAATTTATTATTTTTCATGTTGATTCAGTATTTACTAGTTCGAAATTGTTTGGGAACCTAACGGATATAAGATTATTTTTTATGTTAGTATAATTTTAAACTATTTATCAAAATATTTTTCAAGATATTCACGAAGCTCTTTATCGCAAGTATAAATATATACGCCTTTAACTGCGCGGTTCATGAGGATGCGATAAGTTCTCAGTACCTGCTCAAGAATATCATCTTCATTAATCTTTTCATTATTAGCCACTTGGCGCTGACTGCGTTTCATGGCACCAGAGTCTGCGCAAGCTTCACGATTAAAGATAAGCTTTCCGTCACGATAGATTAAGTCGTTACCAATAATAATTCCAACATAATTTAAGTCATCACCTTGAACAGTATAAATACTACCGACTTCATTTACCGATTCCTTAGAACCAATCCAGTTATCTTGGGTACTGTTCCAGCGAAACTTCATGCCGTCAATTTCAATATCATATAGATTTTTGTCATTCTTGGAGCTCCACTTCCAGGCGAAACCAGCAACCATGCGTGATAGACCATACTCCGCCTCACGCTTTTTGATAGCATCAGAAAAGTCTTTGATGTTATCAAAAATTTTCGCCTCAAAACCGTCAAAATATTCTTTTTGTTCTGGCCTAAACCTATTCGACAAAATACCATTGATATAATCAATATATTTCTTACCACCACGCGAACGCATCTGCGTTTTTAAGTAATATTCACGCAAATCAAACTCGCCAGAATATTTTAAAATATCAGATTTACAAATATTAGTTGGGCGGATGCGCTGCTTATCACTAAAAATTAATACAACATTTTTAGACTTAGCCATAATCCAATCTAGTTCGGTATGAATTTCGGTATTACCAAAGATTTTTTGGTCTATCTCATGGACTAATTTAGCAGTTTGACCAGATGCGCCAACTTTTAAAAGATGTGCTTCGTCAACCAATGTAATATCAAAGCATTCATTACAATTGCCGAATGCAATCGGTGATAAAATTTTAATATTTGCGCCACCTAAATCGATCTTTTTAAAAATCTTAGAGATACGTCCGCGAAGTGACTGCTGCGGAACTACTAGTGCGATGTTTTTGTTCTTAAAATTTTGATTAATATGTTCAAACTCAAAGAAGATACTAAAATTAGATTCGTCATCAATGTCATCATTTTTATTATCAAAAGACTGAAGGTCAGCAAGAAGCTTAGTGAGATAAGTGATAATAATAGTTTTACCTGTACCAGCATCACCATCGATGATAGAGAGGCTCTTTTTATCTTCATTAATCGCCTCGTCGAGATTTTGCATTACTTCAGTTACAACATTTAGCTGTTCAAAGTTCAAATTCTTATATGGTGAGAATTTAAAAAGCTCTGAATTATTAATTTCAGAAATAGTCTTATCAGCAATTTTTAAATTTCTTAAACGCTCCCAGATTTCTTCAAAAGTTTTACGATAATTGACTCTATCATAATAATCACGGTCACACATCCCGTCATTACGATTTAGAACTTTAAATTTTCCATCACCGCTGAAATACTGAATAAGATACGATTCCAAATCCAATGCGGCACTCTTATTAAAAGTCTCATCAAAAACAACTTTGATTGAGCCGTTTCTTAGGCAGGATTTTTCATCGTTTGCCATGTGTTGGCTAATGCGATTTTTAAGATTGGTTGTTTCGCCGATATAGATTTCACTATTATTATAGATTTGATATACGACTGGCCAGTTTTCCTCCAAATGATCATCCACCGCCAAATTACTGATCGAATTTTGGTCGAAAGAATAATTTCTAATTTCGAAGGATTTTTCTGACATCTTTATAGTTCCGTATATTTTTTACTATTTCCTTTTGCTTTTTCGATAGGGTATTTCTTGGAATTTTTCTCAATTTTTTTCATAACAATTTCTTCGAGATTTACACCAAGTTTATCCGCTAAAAGGATTGCATAGTTTACGACGTCGGCTAATTCCTCGCAAACATTTTCTTTATTAAAATTATCATTCCATTGAAAGCACTCAAGAAGCTCCCCAGACTCAATGGCGATTGATTTGGCTAAATTAGCAGGCGAGTGAAATTGATCCCAATCTCTATCTTTAGTAAACTTCACTACGGCCTTTTTCACGTCTTCCATAAGGGTATTGTAGCACAATATCTCGCAATCAGTATTCTTTCGCTTCAACGACTAGGTTATCGTGATCAGATGATTATTAAGTCTTGCTTTTATTTTACGGATAACCTTATTATGTTCTTGTCTTTACTATTCTCTTTTATTACTAGTCCGTGGTCAACTAATAACTTAGCAAACCTCACATTATCGCTGCTTTTACTGAGTCTAATTTTTCTATTTGACATTTCAATTTTATTAAGTTCACTGTCTGATGATTCACGCATAATTGCAGACAATTCTTCCCTAGACAGAGCAGAGTTTAGTATTAACTTTATCAATTTATCTCTATCTATTTTATTGAGATATGGAATAATTTCAGAATAGATAAGAGATATTTTATTTTTAATAACGTATTCTACGGCTGTAGTAATACATTCATCAATATCATCTTTTTCAATAGATTCTTCAATATTCTTAACGATATAATTTTTTAGATTATTTTTATTACTTTCCATTATTATGAAGAAATCACTCTTTGATATTTTATGTATTTTAATATAATCTATCAGAATACTATTATCCAATGAGTCTAGGTTGGCTATATTTATTTCAATAATAATTTTTTCCAAATTATTCTTTATAATCTCCGTGGGTTGCTCAAAATTTTTTATATTATCAAACGATATACTATTTGCAATATATAATTTAAATAAATTATCTCTTCCATTTTCACAAGTTAATATTGTGTCCGAATAATATTTCAAAAGACTACAACTTATTTCTTCAATCTTTAAATTTTGCGGGTCCTTTAGACACATAACTGCAATATTAAAGATAACTTCTTTTGCATTAGTATCGCGCAGCGAAGATAATGAAATACTATTTATTGTTTCGTTTGGATACAGTTCTGCTAGTCTTTTTATTAAGAATATAGGAGGAATACTATATGACATCATTTTAATCTGTTGCATGTCTAAATTTTTACAATATTCGACCTCTAGATCTTTTTTATATTTAAAACAATATTTATCAAGAAAAATCATTATTTTTTCAACATTATTTTTTGCACTCAATAATACCCGTTCTAGTTTATCTGCGTATTGATCTATATTTTTAATGAGAAAATCAAATAAATAAAAATTATATATACCAGTCGACGCCCAATCGGTGTTATCCGTATTTTTAATTAATTTATCTATAGACTCTTCGTTTAATACAAAATCGTAGCCTTCTTTGTTGTCGCGAATATAGTTATGGATAAATCTAAGAGCATTATTTAATTCTCTATCCATACTTTCTGACCTTGAGATAAATCTTACATATCCTTCTGTTAGAAAATTATTTTCAATTAATTCTTTTATTATCTCATTTGTACGATTTTTATTATCAATAGCAGAACTAACTGAAGTGGTGAAAAAAGAAAAACAATCCATTTTCGCTAATTTATCAACTTCATTCTCTGCTAAAGCTTTAGATCTCTTTTCTTCAATATAAGAATTAATAATATCTTGCACTTCTTGTACAGGATAGAGGCCTGACCCATGCCCCTCCCATTCAACATAAATGTCTATGTTCTTAATGCTATTTATTTTACGTAAAGTACCTCCATTAGGCTGATATACATCTCCATTAATGCTTATTAACAAGGGTTTACAGTCTATTGGTACACCTGAAATCTTTTTTCTAATCTCCTGCCAAATTTCATCCGTTTCATTTTCAATATAGTAATCTGATGTTTGCTTTTTTTGTGATATTTCTATACTATTCTGCTTCTCTGTGGTACACAATTTACGTATCTTATCCAACTGACCTTTTCCAGTAGATATTTTTATAAATTCCTCTGGCTCATATACGCGCAATACAGAGAGTGCAGCTATATTTCTATAATCTTTCTCATCATTCAGATCAAATGTATTTTGATAGGCTATGATATTATTAAGTATAAATTTTACAACACGCATATCAGCCGAATGTCTACTTAGGATATTCTCAATACCAGAAAATTTCTCTTCCAACCCGACTTTCTGGCATTCTAATTTAAATATATAACTAAAATTCATACGGGTTAAAAATGGAATAACTGGAATAATTAAGTCAAATATTTTACTGTTAATTTTTTCTACCCCTACTGATTGATTTTTGGACGCACAAAATATGTCGCTTTTTATTGCGTATATAAATTTTACCGATCCAAATATTTTCTTACGCCTACTATTATTTATAGTAAAGTTAAGCTGACGTAACTCATCAAAAATTCTTGGATTATTAGCTCTATCCAGGTCTTCGAAAAAGATTACACGACGTTTAGTTTTTTTAAAATAAAAAATCAGAAGATCGATTAACTGTGTAAAATCTGGGTTCTTGTCTGTTAAATCAATTGACAAATCTTTTGCGGATACACTCTTAATGTTTCCATTTGATATAAATTGAAAAAATAAATTAAAAATTGCAGTAAAGGAAAGTGTTATTACTAACCATATAATGGTGGATATATCTAGTCTAAAAGAATAGTCGTTTTTTGCTATTAGGTGGGTCATTTCTTGAAATAATTCTGGAATATTGATTCTATATATAAAAATATAGAGAGACAAACTTAATACGATGCTTAATAATATAGCCCCCACAAAATAAGTTTTACCAATTCTTATGTACCCACTACCTTTTAGCTTATTTGGCTTTTCACCATAGTATAATTGCCGCACAATTTCACTCTGCAGATTTTTACTAATCTCTTCATCGTTTTGCGTATTGTTATTGGATATTTGAAATGAGAGAAAAGAAACTGTTTTAGATCTATGAAAAAAATCCCAAATAATGTCATCTCTTAAGCAATTTAAGATACTACTCTTACCTGTTCCATAATCTCCATCAAGTGCAATATTATTATCATTTTTATTTGAGAATTTAGTTACATTCTTCAGTTGTTTTACAACATATTGGTTATCATTTGATTTATTTTGAGGAGAAATAGAAAGAAATACTAACTTATTCTTGGAGTATTTTTTTGAAAGATTATCAAAAAACTTCATTAGATACATAGTTAAATTGTAACATATTAAACAATAATATTGTAAGTTTGTCAAAGTTCTTATGTTTATAATTTCAATTTTAAAACCCCTCTATTATCCACACCTTGAAATCCATCCCCACATTTGCTATAATGGGTGTAATTAATATTTCTTGTAACCCGAACCTCACTGAGGTTTTTGTGCAAAAATATTTTAATATTAACTTATCTACTTAAGGATTAAATGAATAAACAAGAACAAGAGCGTCGTGCGAAGTTGATGCGGATGCAAGCCGAGCGTTTGCCGGAAATCAAGCGCCGTTTTGAGGAAAATCAGAACCGCACTAACTTCGAAAAAGCCGAGGAAAAACCAGTAGAAACTGGTGCCGCGGTGATTTTTGAGCAGGCGCAAAAACGCAACTTTAACAGTAATTTCAAACCTGGTGGCAAGGATTTTCGTGGTAAAAAATCGGATCGCGCAAACGGTGCAAACGGTGCAAACGGCGCAAACAATTCCGACAACCAAAAATCTCGCAATAATCGTCAGAATAAAAACAACAAAAAGCGTGGTAACCAAGGCAACGCCGCCGAAAATAACACCGCAGCTAACGATAACGATTCTCGCAAAGTGAATCTTTCGGTTTCGACCCGTCGTGGCGAAATGGTACATCACCAGCGTATGCTTTCACAAGACGTGAATGCCCAGGCCACCCAGCACATCATCGGCGTGCCAGTAAATAAATCTCGCTTCAATGGCTACAATGGTGCCCAGGTGACGAACGCCCAACTCAAGGCGGCTCGTCCAGATCCAGAAGCGGTGCGCGTGATTCCAATCGGCGGTGTCGGTGAATTCGGTATCGGCAAGAACATGACCGTGATCGAATACAAAAACGAAATGATCGTGATCGACATGGGTGTACTCTTCGCTTCGGAAGATTATCCAGGTGTGAACTACATGATTCCGGATATTAAATACCTCGAGGATAATCTCAGCAAAGTGAAAGCGATTCTCTTTACCCACGCTCACCTTGATCACATCGGAGCTTGCAAACATCTTTTGCCAAAATTTGGTCCGCTTACGCCAATTTATGCCACCGATTTTACGATTGGAATGATTAAGCGCCAAATGAGCGAAGTCGATGACTTGCCAGAACTTAATTACAACGTGGTTGACCCATTCAAGCACGAAAAAATTCAAGTTTCCGAACATCTCAGCGTGGAATTTGTTCACATGTTACACTCGATTCCAGGTAACTGTGGTCTGGTGATTCGTACTCCGAACGGTGTGATTTACCTCTCTGGTGACTGGCGCGCAGAAGCTAACCCAATCGACCGCCAATCCGACCTTGAACGTCTCGATGAGATTGTAAAACACGAAGGTATCTCTTTGATGTTGAACGAATCGACCAACATTGATTCCCCAGGCCACCATCCACATTCAGAATATGACGTCGGTGATAATATCGGCAAGGTGATGGACCACTACGCGAATGGCCGTGTGATTATTTCCTGTTTCTCTTCTCAGATTAATCGTATCGGGATGATTTTGGAGCAAGCTTATCGACGTGGTCGCAAGGTAGCTTTTGCTGGCTTCTCGATGATTAATAATATCGAAGTGGCGCTTCGTGCCAAGTGTATTAAGGTGCCAAAAGACACCGTGATGAAAATGGAAGACATTATTAAGCTTCCTGACGATAAAGTAACGATTATCTGTACCGGTTCGCAAGGTGAATTGAACGCCGTGTTGAACCGTATGGTGACTGGCGCGCATAAATTCATTAAGATTAAGGCTAGCGACACCATCGTCTTCTCTTCTAATCCAATTCCTGGTAACGAGCCGCACGTGGTGAATACCGTGGATGGGTTACTTCGTGAAGGTGCACAAGTGATTCAAAATGGTAAAACCCACCTCACCAATATTGGCCCACTTCACCTTTCGGGTCACGCCTATTACGAAGATCACGTCGATTTTGTGACACGCTTACAGCCTTTGAACTATTTGCCATACCACGGTGAATTCTTCATGATGGAGCATAACGCCGAGATGGCAGAAAATGTTGTGGGAATTTCACACGACCGTATCTTAGTGGCAGATGACGGCGATATCGTGGAACTTCTACCAAACAAGACAATCCGCAAGAATGGTCGCATCTCGGTCGGCAATAAGCTTTATGATGATGCCGATAAACCGGTGCACGAAGCAGTAGTGAAGGACCGTATTCATATCTCGCGTGAAGGTATTTTCATGATTGTTCTGACTATTAGTAAGAAGACTGGCCGCCTGATTAAGACGCCAGATATCGTGTCGCGTGCCTTTATTTACCTCGACAATTCCGAGGAATTAATCGGCAAGATTCGTCACTATCTGCGGGTGAAAACTGACAAGTCTATCTCTACCGAACCAGAGGTGAAAGTCTTGAAGGAAGAAGTCAAAGAAGACATCACTCGCATCCTCTTCGATGCCACTGGTCATACCCCTATCGTGATTCCAGTGATCAATAAAGTTTAAGGAATGGCCTAGCGCAAGCTAGGCATTTTCCTGCCTTAGGTCTAAGGATTAGGGGTTTTCAGAAAAAATACCCAGCGTGATCTGGGTATTTTTAACTACTAGCTTAGACTGATTTTATTCGGCGGAATTATATTTGTCGTAAAACTCCTGAGATTTATCGTAATCTTCGGCGAGACCATAATATTTGGCGGCCAATTCATAGTAGAGTTTCTTTAGGTTCTTGGTCAGAGAATTTTCATCCACCTGATCGAGATAAATTTTCGCCACGTCTGGATTATTCGCAATAAGATAAAGATGAGCGCGATAGAGAGTAAAGAGTTTTTCCAGAGATTCATTACCACTACCAAGTTTTTCTTCCAAAGCATCGAGACGCTTCACCGCCTCATCTGGGTCCTGCAAGACATTGTCCTTAAAATTTTCCCCTTCGATGTTATTCGTATCGGAGAAAAGTAGGTAAGTGAAATTACCAAAATCTTCCCAAGAGGCAACATCAAGATTGAAATTATTCACGTATTCTTCAGGGTTGGCCGTGTAATCGTTCTTTTTCTTGACATAGGCTTCATCCTTATCTGGATCGATTAATCCGTCGTCGGCGGAAGCTTCAGTCTTCTTTGCCGTGGAGGAGCCGTCTTTTGACTGCTGTGCAGAGTTAGCCCCAGAAGTACCATCGTGATTATTGGCTTTCGATTTCGCAATCGCCCAAATACCGACGCCAGCTGCCGCGATGATTAATACTGCGACGGAGACGATGACAGCAATAACTTTCTTATCTAATTTAACTTTGATTTTTTCGTCTGCCATGTCGGAAGTCATAGCAAGTTCTTGCACTGACGGGACATATTCGTCTGCCGCTGGAGTAGCAGGTGTGGTATTTCCCGTAGGAGTTGCAGATGTGGCGTCCTCCGTAGAGTTGGCTGACGCAGAATTTTCTACTGCAGCAGAATTTTCCACTGGAGTAGTGTTTCCTGCTGAAGTGAGATTCTCTACTGAGCTTTCCTCTGGTGGATGAAGATTTGAATTTTCTGGGTTCATATTACTTATGATTATAATGCGAACGGACAGAGTTTTCAACCAATTTCAAATAATAGAAGCGTTCGACGTTGCCGTTTTTGCCAGCCAAAAAATTATCGCGCTTATCCACCACCTTAAAGTGATTTTGTTTGAGCCAAAGTTCAAAATCTTTAATAATTTCACGACGGATTTTTTCGTTTTTCACGATACCATTTTTAAGCTCATAAGCTTTAGCTTCAAACTGAGGCTTCAACATCATCAAAAAGTCCGCCGACCGAACCTCGGGCTGCGATTTAAGATGAGCAAGCACTTTTTTCAGAGAAACAAAAGAAACATCGGCCAGCACCACATCGAGCGGGCCAAACTTGGCAAAATCCACCAAAAAGATATCGGTTTTTTCTAGAAGCGTAATCCGCGGGTCGAAGCGCAGCGGCACCTTCATCTGGTTAGTACCCTTTTCGACCGCAAAAACCCGCTTCGCCCCACGACGCAAAGCATATTCAGTGAAACCACCAGTACTTGACCCAATATCCAGCACGGTTTTATCTCGAAAATCAAAAGAAAAAGCTTGCGATGCCCCAGCAAGCTTATTCTCCGCTCGAGAAACTACATCTGATGAAACCTCAGATTTTTTAGATTCTATCGCTTTTTTCATCTAATTATTTTTTACGTTCACGGTAAGCGTAAGTTTCGGTATCCACAGAAACCACATCACCTTCTTTGATAAAGGCAGGAACCTTGATCACCACGCCAGTTTCGAGGGTAGCATCCTTCATGACTGAAGTAGAAGTATCGCCCTTCACGGCATTCTCGGTGTAGGTCACTTCAAGCCAAAGATTCTTAGGGAGGGTGAGGTTAATAGCAGTTCCGTTATAGAACTGGATTTCCATCTCATCACCGTCTTTCATGAAATCTTTGGAATCGCTAACCATATCGGAAGACAATTCGTATTGCTCAAAAGTGGTTGGATCCATGAAGTAGAATTTCTCTTCATCACGATAGAGATACTGCACCTTCTTGGTAGTAACTTCGGCTGGTTCAATCTTTTCCTGACCCTTAAAAGTCTTAGGGATAAGCGCACCAGTGATTAAGTTTTTGACACGTACGTTGACGATTGAGCCACCACGTCCCATAACTTTTTGGGAATATTCAATAACCTTGTATGGCTGACCATCAAGAGTAATTAGAGTATTTTTCTTTAAATCGGTAGGTCCGTACATAATTCTCCTTTTTAGTTATTTGAAACAAATGGTAGGAGGGCTAGATGACGGGCACGCTTAACAGCGACAGCCAATTGGCGTTGTTGTTTAGCAGACAAACCAGTCTTAGCGATTGGCTCGATACGACCGTAAACATCGATGTAGCGTTGCATAGTTTTGACATCTTTATAATCGAAATAAAGATTTGGATCGTTCTTAATTCTTCTCATTTTTTCTCTCTTTTCTCGCTTTAATTATTAGAATGGTACTTCACTGAGGTCGATTTCGCCATCTGGAATATCATCTGGAATAGAATCTGGCATAGCCTGACTGTAATTACTGGTGGTAGATTCTTGGGATCTGCTACCGAGTAGGTTAAAGTCTTCCATGACAATTTCCACGGCGGAACGCTTGGCACCGGTCTTATCTTCATAAGTACGTTGAGACAAGCGGCCTGAGACCATGATTGGTGTACCTTTTTTTGCATATTGAGCAATCACATTACCTGGTTTACCCCAAGCAGAAACTTCGATATAAGAAACTTGTTCTTTCTTTTCGCCGTTCATCACATAATTGTAGTTCACTGCCACTGAGAAGCTAGTAACTTCTGAGCCAGAAGTCGTAGCTCTAGTTTCTGGGTCGCGAACAACATTACCGATAATGATTGCTTTACTAAATCCCCGCGCCATAAATATACCTCACTTAATTGTTTAATTATTCTTCGTCTTTAGACTCTTTTTTGTCAGCACGGGCCTTGCGCTTAGCTTCAAATTTAGCTTTGCGTTCGTCGACGGTGACTAAGAGATAACGTAAGACTTCCTCGGTGATATTAAGAGTAGAAGAAATCTTGGCTGGAGCCTGGGCTGGAAGTTCCAAATCAAAGGCATAGTAGACGGCATAGTCTTCTTTTTCGATAGGATAAGCCAAACGCTTCTTACCTTCATTGACTTCTTTGACGATTTTACCGTCGTTAGACTCAATGAGTTTCTTAATTTTGTCTAAGGCTGGTGTCAGATTCATTTCCAAATCAGGATGAATCAAGACAGTAAGTTCATACTGTTTCACTTTGCACTCCTTTGGTTAAAGCAAGTACACCTTAAGTTACTTGCTGAGCTAATAATGTATAGATTATAGCATAAAAATAGAGAAAAATACAGAGTTTTCCACAATAAAAATCATTGTAATTTTTAGCGTCGAAATTTGGCGCTCTTTTTTTATTTTTTAACTAATTTTCTTCCCTATAATTATGCTATAATATGTTTATGGCTAAACAAACACGAGGAAGACGTCGAACGTCTAGAGGTAGAGCAAAAGACCCCGCTCCAACCCATCAATTACCAGGGGGATTTTGGCGCCAAGTAATGGCCCTGTTAATGATTGTGATTTCGGTCGTTTTGATTATGACTTGGTTCGGCAACGGCGGTAATTTATTGAACGATTTCCATAGCGGTTCACTCTATGTGGTCGGTTATGCGACCTATGCGATTCCAGTGATTTTGGTTTATCTGGCGGTGAAAATTTTTCTCACCGAGGATAATCGTCTCCCGACCGTGATTTGGGTCACTTCTTTCCTGATGATTCTTTGGCTGGCCGGGATTTTTGATTTGCCATCTTACGGCACGAAAAATTTGACTGGTGGCGTGATTGGTGATGCCTTGAACCACTTGGTCACTCAGCTCCTTGACCCGTCGGTGGCAGCCTTTATCTATATTGTACTGATTTTTATTACGGGAATTTTCATTCTTCAGCTTTCCCCACTCACCGTGTTTAAAGATTTTGCTAATCTATTTCGCACTGGTCGCAAGGCAGAAGATTCCGAGAATGCTCGGATAGCCCGAAAAGCCGAACGCGAAGTCGCGCCACTCGATGCACCAATTCGTATCAAGGCTAACGGCATCGAAATGTCGGCAGCAGAGCTGAAGACCCCGAAGCTGGAAGTGAAAAAAGCAAGCGCAGAAAAACCAGCGGAGCCAGAACCGGAGCGTGCTTTGACTGCGGCTTCTGACCCAGATTGGAAGATGCCAAGCGTGGAATTTCTTTCTAAGAAGCATATTCCGCCAGATGGCGGCAATATTCAGCAGAATGCAGTAATTATTAAGTCCACTTTCGTAGATTTCGGAATTGATGTCGAAGTCGAGGGTGCCAACATCGGTCCTTCGGTAACCCAATACACAATTCGTCCACCTGCGGGTGTGATTCTTTCGAAGATTGCGGCACGTGATAAGGAGTTAGCTTTGAACCTTGCTACTGAGAGCGTGCGTATTGAAGCGCCGATTCCAGGTACTCGCCTAGTCGGTGTAGAAATTCCGAACGTCCGCAAAGAAAGCGTAAGTCTAAGGAGTCTTCTCGAAAGCGATCGCTGGAAGAAAGAGCAGGCCGCACTTTGTTTTGCTGTGGGTAAGGATATTTCCGGTAATACGATCATTGCTAACCTCGCGAAGATGCCTCACCTTCTGATTGCTGGTACTACCGGTTCCGGTAAGTCGGTGATGACGAATATTTTGATTTCTTCCCTGCTTTATCGTAATGCACCAAGCGATATGAAATTAATTATCGTGGACCCGAAGCAGGTGGAAATGGCGCAATATAATGATATTCCACATCTTTTGACACCAATTATTACGGCGACCGATAAGGCGCTTTCGGCGATGAAGTGGGCAGTGAATGAGATGGAACGTCGTTATGCTTGTCTCGCAGAAGAGCGCGTAAAGAAAATTGAAGACTATAACGAAAAAATGAAGGCCCGCGCGGAAGAAGCAAAGAAAAATGGCGAAGCGTCGGAAGATGCCACGCAAAATAACAAAATGCCGTACATCGTAATTATCATCGATGAGATGGCGGACTTAATGATGCAGGCAGGTAAAGATCTCGAACAGTTAATCGTGCGTATTGCCCAGAAAGGTCGTGCCTCGGGTATTCACTTGGTACTCGCCACCCAGCGTCCGGAAGTAAAAGTGGTGACCGGTTTGATTAAAGCAAACATTCCGGGCCGTATCGCTTTTAAGGTTTTAAACGGTATCGACTCACGTATGATGCTCGAATCTGGTGGTGCCGAAAAATTACTCGGTAACGGTGATATGCTGATGCTGACCACTGAAATGATGGGCAAGCCACGTCGTATTCAGGGTGCCTTCGCTTCGGATGATGAGATTAATAAGCTAACCAACTTCCTTCGCGAACAGAGACAACCAGAATATAATAATGAGGTGATTTCTCAGGCAGTGCAGATTAAGGGTATGGGACCTTCGGACGGCGGTTCCTTCGGTGAGCTCGGGCGTAAATACGATCCATCGGATCCAGTGGTGCGTAAGGCGATTGAAATTACACTTTCTAAGGGTAAATTCTCCACTGCGATGCTGCAAACCTACCTCGGTAAGGGTCACGGCTTCGTCTCGGGTCTCGCGATTTGGCTAGAAGAAATCGGGGTGATTGGTCCAGCCAATGGTAATAAACCACGCGACGTGATGATTAAATCTCTGGAAGAATTCGACCAGTTAGCCAATAGCTAAAATTACAACAGGATTATGCTGAAATAATCCTGTTTTTTATTGCTTTTTTTGACAATCTCATATATAAACATAATTAGAAAGGATTATATTTTTTATAATTTTTATTTCACTATTATTAATAAATTTTTAGGAGAGAAAAAGTTATCATGAATGATACTAATTTCGAGAATAATGCGGAGATAAATTCCGTACATAGTGAAGCAAAAGCGCAGGGTCATGGCGGATTGAAAGCTATGGCCATATTTTTTGCTATTACTACTTTAGTTTTAGGATGTGGACTAGCCTATGTCTATACTTCAAAGAATAAGGATACAAAAAAGTTAAATGAAGAACTTGTAGAGTCTAAAGAGAAAGTAAAGTCTGTAAATGAATCGATCGCCAAGTACGAAGAAGCTACGCAGACTAAAATCACTGACGTAAAGCAGGATAATGTCACGGTGAAAGAAATTGTGAAGCCGATGGCAGTAGACCTCAAGTTTGATAATTTTCTAGATGCATATAAAGCTAAACGCGGAACTATTCCAATTATTAAATCTGGAAATTTCTGGACAAGTAATAGCGGGAAGTACATTTTTGCTGCAATACAGGCAACCGGTATTTATACCGAAAAAGACGAGCATGGTCAGGATATTGAAAAAGTATCAATGGGCGGAGCATATGAGGCCTGGTACCAAGATATTTCCACTGGGATTTGGAATTATGGCTTTGGTGGACATGCACCTGAAGAATGTAGTATGATGCCACAAAAAATCAGGGAAGTCTTCCATGGTGAAAAAGATCAGTCTAAAGCGAATGGTTTTGTCTGTCGCGAAGGTGATAAGTTCGTAGATTTATAAAATATAAAAATTAATACAGGATACATTATGGAAGAAAATAATTTCAACGCAGGCAATAATTACGTTCACAGCGAACCAGCATCAGTGAAGAGTAGCTCAGGACTCTCAAAAGTTCTAGCAATCTGCTTTGCTATTACTACAATCGCCTCAATGGCCACACTAGCCTATGTCTACACTTCAAAAAATAAAGATACGAAAAAACTAAACGAAGAACTTGTGGAATCTAAGGAAAAGGTAAAATCTGCAAATGACTCTATCGCAAAATACGAAGAGGCCACACAGACTAAAATCACCGATGTGAAGCAGGATAATGTGACGGTAAAAGAGATTGTGAAACCGATGGCATTCAAGGCAGATTGGGAGATCTTTAAAGAGAAGTTAAAAAAAGAAACCATGGATACTACCCCGTATTATAGTGAAGTTACAAAGCACAGATATCAATACACATTTAACACAGCCTCAATTACCGATATCCAAACTTCCAATAATGGACAATATCTAGTAGCTCGCGGATCATTGAGTAAATTAGGCCACTTTGACGGAAACACTGAGGATGGTGCTTATATGGTATTTGATGAGCCTCTTGGAATCGGTAGTGCTGGTCCTGCTACTTTCTATAAGGCTATTCCTTCTGGCGAATGGAAAATATTGCAACCATGGAATCAAATTCCAGAATGCAGCAAACTAACAGAAGAAGAAAAAGCGATTTTTCATGATTTAACGTATAACACCATTTATGAACAAAATACACCGTTTACCTGTGTTACTGATAAGAACGAAACTGTAAAAATCTAATAAAGACAAAAAGAGCCATAATAATGGCTCTTTTTCATGCCGTAATTTTATTTTTATAACAATTAAACATGCTTAACAATAAAATAACGCGGACAAGCCGCGCTATTTTTATTTATTCTCTTTATTGTTCGACGTGTTTCATCGAGAGGGAGAGACGTCCCTTGTCGTCGATAGCATCGAGGCGAACTTTCACCTCGTCACCCAACTTCAAGACATCTTCGACTTTTTCGACACGCTTGTCAGAAATCTGGGAGATATGTAGCATACCATCGATACCTGGCATGATATTGACAAAGGCACCGAAATCTTTAATATTGACGACCTTACCGGTATAAATTTTACCAACTTCAGGTTCCTCGACGAGAGATTTAATCCACTCGACAGCACGTTCGATTTTGGCAGCATCTGTACCGGAAACCGTAATAAGACCAGAGTCATCAATGTCGACCTGAGCACCAGTTTCAGAGGTAATTTTGTTAATCATTTCCCCGCCCTTACCGATGACAGCGCCGATTTTATCCTGCTTGACCATTAATTTTTCAATACGTGGCGCGTAGTCAGAAAGTCTAGCACGTGGCGCAGAAAGAATAGATTTCAAATGCTCTAAGATAAACATACGGCCAGTATGAGATTGGCTAATCGCCTGCTCGAGAATCGAAACTGGCAGACCGTGGACTTTCATATCCATCTGAAGAGCAGTAATACCATTCTCAGTACCAGTGACCTTAAAATCCATATCACCAGCAAAGTCTTCGGCATCCATAAGATCGGTAAGAACGTGTGGAGTTTCACCGTCGAGCATCAAACCCATAGCTACACCGGAGACTGGGCGCTTGATTGGCACACCAGCATCCATGAGAGCTAGACAGGAAGAACAGGTAGCGGCCATTGAGGTGGAACCGTTTTGAGACATGATTTCAGTAACAGAACGAATCGCATATGGGAATTCTTCCTTATCTGGAAGCACTGGGATAAGTGCGCGTTCGGCAAGATAACCGTGGCCGATTTCACGACGACCTGGAGCACCGATACGACCAGTTTCACCGACAGTATAGCTTGGTGCATTATAGTGATGCATGTAGCGACGAGTACCATCGGTAACTTCCATGGTATCGACAAGCTGAGAGTAGGAAAGTGGAGCGAGAGTGACAATATTCATGGCCTGGGTAAGTCCACGAGTAAAGAGAGAGGAACCGTGCACGCGTGGCAAAATACCAACCTGCGAACTGAGTGGACGAACTTCATCTAATTTACGACCATCTGGGCGAACGGATTCTTCGACGATGGCGCGGCGGACTTCGTGATGAATAGCTAATTCAAAGGCGTCGTGATAGGCGGATTGAAGATTGGCAATATAGTCAGCAATTTTTTCTTCATCAGTTTCACCCTGACCAAGTTCGAGCGCAAATTCAGCATCCATCTCGGCACGGAGTTCATCGGCGGCGCGCCTACGATCGAGAACGTTACCACGAATCTTAGTGCCGAGTTTACCATCTTCGCCGACGAAGTGAACCTTAGTCCAAGCATCAACTTTTTCCTGAATAGCAGGATCTGGTAATGCAAGTTCGAATGGTTTTTCGACAACATTTAGTTCGGCCTTCAAGGCTTTTTGAAGCTCAAGAGCTGGTTGCACCATCTCAACCGCCCAACGCATCGCATCGATAATTACAGATTCGGAAACTTCGTTCGCACCAGCTTCCACCATCATCACCTTGTCATCTTTCACAGCGACTACAAGATCAAGATTGGAAGCTTCACGTTCTTCTGGACTGAGAAAGGCCTTAAATTCACCATTCACACGACCAATACGTACACCGGCAATTGGCCCGTCGAAAGGTACACCGGCATTCATCAAGGCTGAAGAAGCGGTAATCATGGCGACCATATCTGGACGGAAGTTTGGATCCATCGAAAGTACGGTAGTCACTACCTGAACTTCTTGGCGATAGCCTTTCGGGAAGAGTGGGCGAATCGGACGATCAATTAGACGACCAACCAGAATAGCCTCATCGGCTGGTTTGCCTTCACGCTTAATAAACTTTGAACTAGAGATTTTACCTGAGGCGTAGAACTTTTCTTCGTAGTCGATCGAGAGCGGAAAGAAATCTTGCACCACCGGTTTTTCACTGACGACCACTGAGCCGAGCACCACGGTATCACCATAGGTAACAAGAACCGAGCTGGTAGTGCGAAAACCGACGCGATTTACTTCAATCGTGAGCTTCTTACCACAAAAATCTCTCGACAAGCTAAAGGTTTGCTTGCCAGTAGGGTTGATAATATCCATATTTTCCTTTCTGGGAAAACACCAGATAAGTGCTTTGAAGGTTTCAGAAAACTTATCCGCCGTCTTCCCGCTTATAACTATTCAATTATAGCACAAATGGCGAGTTTTAGGACGCTTCGGGTATTTACCAGGGGCAAAATTTGCATTTTTATGATGTTTATGTTACAATAGAGTTGTTACTTGCGGCCCGTATGTATTTACGGCGCCACTGAAAGCACCTTGAAAAGGAGTGGTTATATGAATAACAACAATAGCGAAGCACGTGAGATGAATTTTGATGATTCCAGCGAAAGTAGCCGGAATAACCCAGCTAACGAATGGAAATTGGTAGTTTCAAAAAAGAGGCTGCCCAATAATCATGGGAATGCAAAATTCAAAAAGCCTCAAAGAAAGTCCTACACTAATATTGCTCACAGAGAAGCCTATATTGAAGAGCAGCTATCTAAGAAGATTGAGCCGAACTACGACCCAATCGATGCGGCAAAAATTTCTTACCCAATCGCCATCATTAAGGGTAAATTACCGGAGGAAAAACGCATGAGACTCGACAAGAATGGCGTGCCTTGTGGCAAAGTAGAGGTGACGCCTTTTGTAGAAGATTTTTGGCTTCCTTATAAGAAGCAAATCAGACTCGACAAGAATGTCGATATTGCGATAATTCACTACGCCTTCGAATATAATGGGCAGTGGTACACTAAAATCTGTTTTCAGCTGAATAATCTCTACGATGAGCCGGTATTAAATAATGGTTCTGGCTACCTGTATCAGCAGTTAACCAAAAGAAATAAGCAAGTGAATCTCTTCGAGAGCCAAAATGATTCCAGCAAGGTTAAGATGACCTATGTGGCGCCATCTGAACTTGATGAGTTCATTAAGGAACTTAGACAGATGTCCCCCAACCATCGAGCCGAACGACTTGTACGTAAGACCGTACGCCCGACAACGGAAGAAATCGAAAAGATAGTATGCGATGCATCGCTACACTGTGCTAGAAAGCTTCTGGCTGAATATATTAAATTCACCGGAAGAAAAGACATTAAATTTGTGACGTACAATACCTACAAACACAACGAAAATGAGATTCTGGAAGAGCTGGAGAAATCCGGCCAGATCAATTTCTAAAATTATCTATGTTTCTAAACAAAATGGTATTTCTGAACACATGAGATTTTGTAACTACACACCTTTAATTTTATTCGAGGAGAGCTTTAGAAGTTCTCCTCTTTTTCTTGGCTTATTTTTTTGATTTTCGATAGATTTTAGACACAAAAAAATACCCCCGAGGGGGTATTAATTATTGACGTATTATTTACGTAGACCGAGTTTGGCAACTGTTGACTTGTAAAGCTCAAAATCAGTTTTCTCGAGGTACTTCAATAGACGTTTGCGGCGACCAACCATTTGCATGAGTCCGCGACGAGCCATAAAATCGTGCTTATTCACCTTTACGTGCTCAGTGACTTCTTTGATACGCTCAGTCAAGATAGAAACTTGCACCTCTGGAGAACCCACATCTTTTGCATTGCGAGCAGTGGCTTGAATGGCCTTAGCTTTGTTCTCTTTTGTAATCATATTGGTGCTATCTTAACATAAGAGAGCAGGAATTTCAAGAGGTTGAATTTATTTTTCTAAATTTTCTGACATAAAATTGTCTAAGGTAACCGCGTCCTCAATTTTATATGGGCCGACTTGAATACGTCGAAGTGCTGTAAGGTAGGCAGAAGTGCCGAGTGATTTTCCGATATCCTCGCCCAGGGTGCGAATATAGGTACCAGAAGAGACGTGGGTGCGAATTTTAAGTGTAGGATATTGATAATTGAGAATTTCTAGAGCATAGATTTCAACTTGACGGGAGGGCATTTCGATTTGCTTGCCCTCGCGAGCTAATTGATAGGCACGCTTACCGTTAATTTTAATGGCGGAAAAGGCAGGGAGAGTCTGAATAATTTGACCAAGGAAATTTCGACGGACCGTTTCAACCTCTTCTCTAGTCGGAATTCTCGTCACCTCATGAGTGGTAATTTCACCCTCGGGATCACCGGTGGTACTGGATTTGCCAAGCTCGATAGTGGCCTCATACCATTTATCAAGCTTCAAAAAAGTGTCCGAAAGCTTAGTAGCCTTATGAGTCAAAATAATTAAGAGACCGGTGGCGAAAGGATCAAGAGTACCAGTGTGACCGACTTTTACCTTCTTCCCCTCCTGCTCACTAAGCTTTCGACGAATCCGAGCAACCACGCCAAAAGAAGTCATCTGGTCTGGCTTATCGATTAATAATATATCCGGATTTTGACACGGATCGAGATTGATGGATGATTCTGGATTTTCGGTATGACGATTGGTCTGAGGATTGGTCTGAGGTAAGTTTGGTTCTGAGTTCATTTTTACATTCCTGGAATATGAAAGGCGGTTGGGTCAATCTTAGCTGGTGCTGGTTCAGTTGACTCTTCTGGTTCTGGCGAGAAAATCGCAGCCGGTTCAGCAATTGGAGCGGCGGCCGGAGCGGTCGTATCGACTGGCTGAGAAATCAATGGAGATTCCGAAGCAAAAGTACGAAGTGGTGGTTCGGCTGGGGCTTCTAATGGAGCTGGGGCCGGAGCCGATACTGGAGCTAAGTCGGCAGGGATCGGGCCGGAAGCTACTGAGTTGATTGGAGCTTGATTAGCCTGAGCAGCCTCGGTGGCGGCAGCGGCCTGAGCAAAGAAATCAACATCTGGAGTCGATGGAGCCTCTGGTGGCATTGGTGGCATCGGTGGCATTGGAGGCATTGACTGCGTCAGGTCGGCTGGGTTTGGATTAGCAAAATTTTGATCATTAACTAGCGGTTGATTCGGCATAGCGGCAGTATCAAAAATCACTGGAGCAGGAGGAACTGGAGGTACTGACTGTATTGGTTCCATAGGCTGTACTGGTGGTACTGACTCGATAGGCTGTACTGGCTGTGTAAATTGAGTTGGTTCCACCGGAGTGGCCATTGGCGTAGACTGCATTGGCTCGACATATGGCATGGATTGAGCTTGAGAGACTGGAGCAGTAAATTGCATCGGCTGGACAGGGGTGGACGGCTCAGAATATTGCATTGGTTGAATAGGAGTGGATGGTTCAGAATATTGCATTGATAGGATAGACTGAACTGGTTGAATTGGCTGAGCCGGTTGAACTGACTGGATTGGCTGAACTGGAGCCGAATATTGCGCTGGCTGAGGTGTCGCAAGGTTTTGCGCAAAATTTAGTGGAGGAGTTGGCATGACTGGTGCCTGATAATTTGGCGTTTCATTAGTGTAGTTTGGCTGAGGCAAACTAGGTTCTGGGTTTTGGATGAAATTATTTTCCATCACGGCCGAGGCCGCGGCGGCGGCAGGATTAATTGGAGCCTGATAAACTGAAGCTTGCTGAGATTCAAGAGACTGAGGGATTGGAGTCGACTGAGACTCGATCACCTGAGGCGCAGGAGTTGGCTGTGATTCGAAAGGCTGAGGGGTTGGAGCTGGTTGAGAGACTGGTTGAGGTTCTTGAGGTTGAGTTATTGGAGAAATTTGAGATTCAAAGGATTGAACAGCCGGAGTTGATTGAGACTCAAGAGGTTGACCATCAAGTGTTTGATTAAGATTCGGTTCAATTTCAATATAATCGAGGGGACTATCGGAAACCGAGATGGACTCTACGGGAGCTGAACCAACTGTAACAGCTGGGGTATCTGGAACAGCGGGTGTGACTAGGGCAGCTGGGGCAGTGGCAATAATAGATGTTTCCGGAGCTTGTACCGCTTCTAGTGCTTGGACTCCGTTCGAGACTTGAGCTTCGTTTGAGGCTTGGGTTTCAGCTGGAGTTTTAATTTTCTCCATAATTTGAGAAGAAATTAATTGTTGGTTGGCGCCAAAGGACATCAATTTCGAGGCAATCGACATAGTGTTTGACGAGGTGCGTGGATTAGAAAAATGATCCGTAGAGGCCACGATACCAGTGAGAAGTGCGGTTGCAACCTGTTCGCTAAAGCTGGCTAACCCAAGTCTATCAGCCAGACCGACAATCATTTCAGAAATGGAGGAGACATTGGAATCCTGCCATTCGAGTTCAGCGAAACGACCTGGGGTATCGACGGTGAGGTTAATCGCAGTGGCATCATGCATAATGCGACCATATTCGGAAAGCGCTGGATCGATTTCATCACCGGAAATGACATTAAAACAAATAACTAGGTCGACATTGTAGTCACCATGAGACATACTGAGGTCGGATTGGCCAATGGTAGCCTTGTACGGCGTAACATAGACTTTAACGAAATCACCTTCGATTTTATAGCTAATATGATCAACTTTATCCTTACTGAGAGCAATAATAAAATCCTGCAAACTATTGGTGGTTTTTTCAAAAGTTTCTTCTGGTTTCAAAAATTGCAAAACATTTGGCACCTGGCCGGAAAAGATCGCCGTAACATGCTTACGCATAGTGTCAAGAATCATGGCAAGACCGAGCGCGGCGGAAATTTCATCGATATTCGGATTTTTGGAAAGCGCAATCAAAATATTTTCACTGGCTTTGATTTTTTCGACCACCCGGTTAGTAATATTACTGATATCATCAAGAGCCGGCAGTTCGCCAGCTTCGGCATTTTTAATGGCATTAGTGACACTACTACCAAGTTTAGGATTAATAGGTGAATTTGAATTTTGATTATTTGTTTGCATTTTTGACTCTTTTCCTCTTAAAATATAACATAATCATCTTGGGGTTGCAAGGAAAACTAACACGGTTATAATAGAGGTATGCCGGAGTTACCAGAAGTTGAAACAATCCTCAGGGGGGTTTTGAAATTTACTAAACATAAATCTGTAGGAAAAGTCAAAATTAGTTCCCTCTCCTCCTTTTTGGGGCCGAAAGAATTAATCGAAGGACAAAAAATTATAGGCATACGCCGATTCGGTAAAGCCTTGATTTTTGATTTTGAAAACGGCGTTTCAATGATGGTACATCTGAGAATGACCGGGCAATTAATTTATCGGAATCTGGGGACCGAATCTGGAAAAGATTTTGTCAAAATGATTTCGCAAGGTGATTTTAAGACGGAATTATTCGACAAGGATGGGTTTTCGGGCGGACATCCGAGCGAAAGTTTTTATGGCGGTTTGCCGAACAAACAGACGCGCGTAGAATTTGAGATTTGTGATAAAGATTATTCTGGTGAATTAGAGCAAATCGGTACACTTTATTTTAACGATCAGAGAAAATTTGGTTTTTGTAAGGTCCTAGAAACTAGCGAAGTTATGAATGAACCTTTTATCAAGAAGCTTGCCAAAGAGCCGTGGGATATGACGGACGAAGAATTTAAAAAGAATTTGATGCGACACAAAAAAGCTTTGATTAAGCCGACGATTCTAGACCAAACAGTGGTCTGTGGTTTGGGGAATATCTACGTCGACGAATCACTTTATTTTGCCAAAATTCATCCGGAACGTATCGTGGAAAGTTTGACCGATGAAGAAATCCATGAACTTTTGGTTGGTGCGCGCACGGTGATGCAAAATTCAATTGATTCAGGTGGTAGCACTATGGCAACCTACGTGAAAGCGGACGGCACTAAGGGTGATTATCTAACCAAGTTTGCCAAAGTTTTTCGTCGGGAAGGAGAACCGTGCGAAAGGTGCGGTACAGAAATTATTAAAATTAAAGTGGCGGGGCGTGGCACACATCTTTGTCCGCATTGTCAAAAGAAATTTTAGGATATAAATGATTTATATTTTTGACGGAGAGGATCGCAAAAAAGCTGAACAAAAAGCTCGGATGATTTTGGGCGAAAAAATCGAAATTATCGATGCGGATAATATTGATCGAGCCGAGCTGGAATCAATTTTTCTCGGTGTGACATTTTTTGAAGCAGAACGTCGGATCTTGATTAAGGATTTATTTTTGAAAAAAGATTTGGTGGAGAAGCTACCGAGCTTAATTAATACGCCACATAAAATTGTATTGCTTGAAACCAAATTAGATAAGCGTGGGGCAGTTTATAAAGAATTAGTGAAGCTCGCGAAAATCAATAAGGAGATTCGGTTCGAAACTTTTGCCGCAGCCGAACAGGCGGTGGATCGTAATGCGGTGTTTCGAATTTTTGATTTGGCCATGACGGACGGCAGGCGCGCGGTAAAAAATCTGCAAGCAATCGAGGCGGATAATGACCCATATGCGACGATTGGAGCTTGGACGAAAAAGGCTTGTGACTTGCTAGAGCGTAATCCGCAAAAAGCCCGTGCTATCCTGAAGGAATTAGCGAAGATTGATGTTTTAGTGAAATCTACCGATTTTAGTAAAGAACCCTGGACACTGCTCGAGGGATTTCTACTGAGAATTTCTAAGGATTCTGCTGAATTCTAATTTCCTACTGAAAGTTTCTAAGGATTCCACTGAATCCTAAAATAAAAAATCTAAATCAAAAAAGACCTCCGAAGAGGTCTTTTTACTAAACAGCTTTTTTAGTACTCTTCTTAGCGGTAGTCTTTTTGGCGACAGTCTTTTTTGCAGTAGCCTTCTTAGCGGTAGCTTTTTTGGCAGTGGTTTCTACCTTGGCGCCATTAGAAGTCTTAGCAATTTTCACCAAGCTAGCCTTACGACGAGAAGCGGTATTCTTCTTGATGAGGCCTTTTTTAGCAGCCTTGTCATATTCAGATTGAGCTTTGGAAAGATTCTCAGCAGTTGGGTTAGCTTTGAAAGCTTTAAGAGCGTTCTTGATGAACTTCTTAATCTGTTGATTCTTTGCAGTGCGTTTGACTGCTTGACGAGCTGCCTTTTTTGCAGATTTGATAATCGGCATTATAGTTTCCTGTTTAAAACGATTTAATGATTAATATACTTGTGAAATATTATACATGATTTTCATAGATTGTAAAGATGGGGGCCAGAGTCTATAATAAAAATATGAACATTTTAGAATCGACCGTCTTAGGTCTTGTACAAGGTATTACTGAATTTATCCCAGTGTCCTCCTCTGGACATCTCGAAATCACGCAGCGCATTTTGGGTGCGGGTGGACGCGCGGAAGATTTTCATTTCTTTTTGGAATTAATTAATTTTGGTACGCTTTTTGCGTTACTTTTCTACTATCGTCAAACGATTTGGGAAATTTTACAACGTGTGTTTGTGAAAAAAGATTATAAATTAGCGCTAAATATCTTGATTACCTCAATCCCAGCTGGCATCATTGGCTTGATTCTATCGAAAGTAATCGAAAAATTACCGTTCTTCTCGAGTCTCGCTACGATTGGCTTTGCCATGGGTTTTGTCGGATTAATTATGATTTTCGTGAATAAATTACCGCACTTATCGAAACTAAAAGATGAGAATGAATTGACTCCGGGCCGCGCTTTGGCGATTGGTTTAGCACAGACTTTCGCCTTGATTCCTGGGGTTTCCCGTTCTGGCTCGACCATTATTACTGGCCGCGTGATGGGGCTTGATTCGAAGTCGGCAGCTAAATATTCCTTCCTAGCAAGCCTGCCAATCATGATTGCAGTCTGTGGTAAATCCCTGCTTTCAAGTTCTTCGAGGGCTTATATTACCAGCAATTTAGGCATGCTTTTACTTTCAAACTTAGTAGCTTTTATTTCTGGTTTGATTGCATTACAGATTGTAATGAAATACTTCAAGAAAGAAAAATCAATCCCAAGCTTCGGTATTTACCGCGTGATTTTATCTCTTGGAATTTTCGCCGCATTACTACTATTCTAAAAGATTCTACCTAAAAAATCCGGCGTATGGCCGGATTTTTATTTGCTTTGATTTTGGTTTTTTAAAGCCGGATTTTTATTTCCTTTAATTTCGAGGTCGGAATTTAGTTTGCCTCTATTCCTCATCCTCTATGATTTGGAGGTGAGCTTCTTCAAGCTGGATTGGATCGACGACGGATGGTGAACTCATCATAAGATCGACACCAGAACCATTCTTCGGGAAGGCCACGATATCACGGATATTTTTATTGTCATTTAAGACCATGAAGATACGTTCGATACCAAAGGCGCAGCCAGCGTGTGGAGGAGCGCCAAACTTAAAGGCATTCAACATACCACCAAAACGAGCTTCAACGTATTTCTCATCGTAACCGAGAATACCGAAGACTTTATACATTACTTCTGGGCTGTGATTACGTACGGCACCAGAACAAATTTCAAAACCATTCATCACCATATCGTATTGATCGGCGACAATGGCAAGCTTTTCCGCGTCAGTCTCGGCGGCTTCGAGAGTCTTAAGTCCACCTTTTGGCATAGAGAATGGGTTGTGACCGAAGTCTAATTTGTTTTTGCCTTCATCCCATTCATAGAATGGAAAATCCACAATCCAGCAAAGTGCGACAACGTTATCATCCTTCAAATTAAAGTGATCAGCAAAGGCGATACGAAGTTGACCGAGAACTTTATTTACTTTTGAGAGTGAATCGGCGCCAAAGAAAACTGCATCGCCATTCTCCGCTCCAGTGAGTTCTTTAATTTTAGCTAATTCAGTTTCAGTAAGGAATTTAGCGATTGGACTTTTCACTTCATCATTTTCATAGATGATGTAAGCCAGACCACCCGCGCCAAGCTTACGAGCTTTTTCAGTGAAATTATCAATTTGGGAGCGCGAAAGGGTGGCGCCATTTTTTACACAAATAGCCTTGACAGATTTGGTCTGGAAGACCTTAAAGGCAGTATCTTTCAAGGCTTCTTTTAGATCAATTAATTCCATGCCATAACGAAGATCTGGCTTATCAACACCAAAACGATTCATAGCTTCCTGATACGGAATACGTGGAATTTCTTCTGAGAGTAATTTCTTGTGAGCAAAATTGGTAACCAAAGATTTAATCAATGGTTCCATAGTGGTGCGAACTACTTCACCCTCTTCCACGAAAGACATCTCGAGATCGAGTTGGTAGAAGTCACCATAAAGACGGTCGGCGCGTGGGTCCTCATCGCGGAAACATGGAGCGATTTGATAATAACGAGGAATTCCACCAACCATTAAAAGTTGTTTAAACTGTTGGGGAGCTTGAGGTAAGGCATAAAACTGTCCTGGACGAAGTCTGGATGGTACGAGAAAATCACGTGCGCCTTCTGGGCTAGAGTTAGCTAAAATTGGCGTAGTGACTTCGATAAAATCGTGGGCTTCCATATAATCACGCATGAAGTGATAAAATTCCGCACGACGACGCAAGGTATGAAGCATACTTGGACGACGGAGATCAAGATAACGATATTTAAGACGAAGCTCTTCGCCAGATTCCACACCATCGTCATGGGTATTAACCGGCAAAGGTTCAGAACGGTTTAAGAGTTCCAGTGAGTCGACCACTAATTCAATGTCGCCCGTAGCAATATGAGGATTACGAAGAGCAGGGTCGCGCTCACGAATTAGACCAGTAGCCGAAATGACAAATTCATCGCGCAAACTTTCGGCGATGGCAAAATTTTCAGCATTTTCCGGGGTAATCACTAGCTGAATAATCCCCTCGTGGTCACGTAAGTCAATGAAGATTAACCCACCGTGATCACGCCTAGAATTTACCCAACCAGAGACTGTAACATGTTGATTGATTTGTTGTTTTAGTTCTCCAGACAGTTTTCTCATAATCTCTATTATAACATAATAAACCAGTCAACTTTTCAAATTATATAATCAAGAAAAATATCGCTGGAAAGCGATATTTGTCCTCAAATATTAATCCTTAAAATTGAATTTTGACTATTCAAGACTAATATTCGATATACTCTTGCCATGGGGCAGGAGGAATTTTCGACTTTTTGCGCGAAGATTCACGTTTAAGTCTACGCATATTTACGAATGCATCTCCTTAATAATCATTGCACACGACCTAGCCCCCACCAGCCACCGAGTGACTAAAAAGTGCAATAGACATTATTTTATCAAATATTTTATTTTTGGCAAATTTTAGGCATTGACAATTGTCTTCAAGACGCTTATGGCTATTGACAAATATGGTCAAATTATTGTTTGATATTTATTTTTCATACAAAATATGATATAAACAGGACATGGATGAGATTAACCTCGGAGAAATGTTCGCCTATTTTAAGGCCAAGCTCCATATTCTACTGATAATTTTTGCCCTAATTTTTGGATTAGGATCTTTTTACGTATTTTTTATGCAAAAACCAAAATACGAAGCGACCGCTACGGTGATTGTAAGCTCAGATAAATCCAATGCGAATCTGCCGGGTGAAGTTGCAACCAATAAAAACCTGATTGATACTTACACGCAAGTAGTCAAATCACACCGTGTGCTCGACAAGGTCAAAAATGATATTAATATCGAGAAATCTTATGATGAGATGTTAAAAATGATCGAAGTATCGGCGATTAAAGGTACGGAAATTATTAATATTACCACGACGGACCGCGACGCAGAATTCGCCACGAAGATGACCAATAAAATCGCGGATCACTTCGTGAAAGAAATCGCCAAGATTTATAATGACCGTAATATCAACGTGCTAGACTCAGCGGTCACTCCGACGGAGCCGGCCAATATTAAGGTAGTACGTCAAGAAATTATAGCTTTTGCGGCAGGTCTAATCGTCAGTGTTTCAATTCTCTTCTTAGTATTCTATTTTGACCGCTCAGTGAAGACGAGCGAACAAGTCGAAAGTCAGTTACATTTGCCAGTAATTGGTAAAATTCACATGATTGATGCGGAAAAAGAACGTCTGAAACGCCGCCAACGTGCCTTAGCTTTGAAGGCGAAGAAAGAAGCTAAAGACGATGGCTCAACAGAAAATGCAGAAAATGGCGAGGAAGCTTCCGAAGAAATTTCTGAAGAAGATTTAAGTAGTGAATTGATTCTAAAAAACAATCCAAAATCTATTATCAGTGAAGATTTCCGTACCGTACGTACCAGCCTGGATTTTAGCTTAGTTGGCAAAAACAATAATTCCCTCGTATTAACCAGTACCGCACCAAATGAAGGTAAAAGTTTCGTTTCCGCGAACCTGGCAATCGCTTTTGCTAATACTGGTAAAAAAGTACTCTTGGTCGATGCCGACATGCGCCTGGGTCGTCAACACGAAATTTTCGAGCTCTCTAACCAAGCTGGCCTCTCGAATCTACTAGTCGAAACCGCCGGCGACCGTCTACGTAAATACGTTCAGAAGACAGATATCGAAAATCTTTCCGTAGTCACTCGTGGTGTAACCCCACCGAACCCAGCAGAGCTAATCGACTCGAAGCAGATGGAAAAATTCATTGCCACAGTAAAATCAAAATATGATTATGTCATTATCGACTCGGCTCCGGTCTATAACTTGGCTGACTCTCTAATTATCTCCAAGAAGGCCGATCGCACCATGATTGTTTGCCGTGTAAACAAAACTAATATCGATCACGTAAAAGATGGCTTGAAATCTCTCCAAGCAATCGATGCCAATGTGGCCGGCGTGATTCTCAACCAAATCCCTCTAGAAAAACGTACGGGATATTATAATCAATATTATCTATAAATATAAAAACAGGAGGTGGCATGATTGACACGCATCTGCATATTTTGCCAGGAATCGATGACGGTAGTCGTGATTTTGAGGAAAGTATAGCGATGGCCAAAAAATTGGTTGCGCTCGGGTTCACCGGCGGATTTACGACCTCCCACTTCATTCCGAATAGCGAACAGCTGGCGGACAACAAAACCAAGGCGCGTCTGCGTAAAGAATTGCAAGCACGACTAAGTGAGCTCGGGATTGAGTTTAAACTTTACCCTGGTAATGAAATTTATGTGGATCCAGAAATGGTGAAATATATGCAAGAAGACCAGGCGTCATTACTGGGCGAAGCGACCAAACTTAGCACCGATGCTGCAAAGAATAAAAAGAAAAAACATTATGTGCTTTTCGAGGTACCGTTTATGACCGAAGTAGGATATCTACGTGAAGTAATTTTTGAAATGAAGAGTCAAAATATTGTACCAATTTTAGCGCATCCGGAACGTTATGAGTTCTTACAAAAGAAACCGGAAAAAGCCTTGGAACTTCGTAAAATTGGCGTAAAATTACAGTGTAACATTGGTAGTATGACTAGACAATACGGTCCGAAGCCAGCTAAGGCAATGAAATATTTCCTAAAACACGGCCTAGTGGATTTTCTCGGGACCGACGCGCACCATGCAGATGGAAGCGTGTTTGAAAAATACGAGAAGGCTTGCAAAAAAATTAGTAAGATTATTAGTGAGGAAGGCTTGAAGAAATTACAAGAAAACAGCCTCTCGATTAACCATTAAAATAACTTCCCGCAGGAAGTTATTTTTTAAGCTTAGTTCTAAATGTGGACTAAATTCTTTGGTTTTAGAAGAGTGATCCGGTGCCACGAATTTCACTTTGAAGATTCAAGTACTTACGATAAATTGCTTGATGTTCTTGAACTGCCTTAGTATAAGCTGCGTCTTCAAAAGGTAGAATCACAAAGTAAAGTGGAGAATTCTTCCCACCACAAATTTCTTTAGTATCACCATAAGCAAGGGTACTTGGAATATGCAATTCACGGACACCGCCAAGTTTAGCGCCGACCAAACCATCCGACCAGCCCGTAATTAAGCTACCAGAACCAGTAACATCAAGCGGATCCTTCAAGGATTTTGGATTATTATTGTCATCGAAGGAAGAATCAAAAACTGATTCATCAGAACACCAACCGAAATAATAGGCGAGATATTTGCTCTCTTTCTCAAGAGTGGCGCCAGTACCGACACTTAAATCGATAGATTTCAAACCATCATTTTGAGCGCGAGAGACATTGTAGGATTTAATACTACTACGGGCAGACTTCAGAGTCTCAAAGTATTTATCGTTCAGAGCCTTCACGGCGTTTTCTTTATCTTTTTTCTTCTCGTCTAATTCTTTAGCGAGAACCTTAAGCTCAGCGTTTTGCTCAGCCGTACCCTTTTTACTCTTTTCACCATTCAAGACAATCAAGGCATAAACCATAATTGTGGAAACAAAGAGTAAGACTGCGATAAAACCGATAATAATGCGTTGCTTAGTGCTAGTACGTAAACTTTTTTCGTCCATATTTTTACCTAAATAATTTCTCCACCAATTTTTTCTAATGATTGATTAATACTGTTCATTATAGCAGAGATTTCCTCAGAAAGGAGAGTCTTCTCAGTGGAAGCAAAGTTTAAATGGAAGCTAAGATTTTTCGTGTCCGCACCTTTAGCTTGATAGATGGAAGTAGCGGTGAGGTGGAAGATGAGAGATGGTTGAATCTTCAAAACTTCAAGGATAGCATTTTCGACCAAGGCAAAAGGTTTTTCTTCTGAAATCTTGACCGTAAGATCACGATTGACGGCTGGGAAGCGACTAAATTCCTTGATACGTTTATCAGAGGATTTTTGACCAAGGAGGGACTCGAGGTCTAGTTCTAGGCTAGAAACTTCCTTGAGCTTCAGAGCGGTTTTGACGGGATTTTTCAATTCACCAAGACAACCAATTTGAATGCCAGAAAGAAGAATTTTAGCGGCGCGTTTTGGCTCAAAATAACCCGAATCTTCACCGTCAGTGAAGGCTTGGATTTCAAAATTCAGTCCGAGCTTGTCGGCGAGATTTTCTAAGATTTGCTTAGAATAATAATAGTCCGCAGTGGAAACTACCGCCAGATGATGTTGCATTTTCGGGGTTTGATCAGAATTTAAGCCGAGAGATTTTCTAGCAACTTGATTCATTTCGTAAAGTGAAAAATCAGTAAATCCGGCTTTTTGGTTTTCACGAACCTTTTCAAGTAGGCTTGGTGTGATAGAAGTGCGGAAGAGCTGCAGCTCAGGTGAAATAGAATTAGTAATTTCATAAGCATCCTCAGTATTTTCACCGACGCGTTCGAGTAATTTCTTGGAAATGAAGCTATAGGTTAGAACCTCATTTAGGCCAAGCTCAAGCGAAAGAAGATTTCTTAAAGTAGTTTTTAGTTCGAACATGGCATTCTTTTTGGCGCCAACGAATGGACGAACTGGCAAGCTGAGTGGCAAATTATCAAAACCGAGCAAGCGACCAACTTCTTCAATAATATCCTCCTTAATATGAATATCCGTGCGCCAAAGTGGAGCGGTAACGAGGAGTTTTTCAGAGTCGGGAACCACCTTGAAGCCGACATTTTCAAGAGTTTGAATCATCAAAGCTTCATCGTAGTGTGAGCCGAGGAGTTGATTAATCTCAGAAACTTTTACGGCGACCTGAATTTCAGATAAATCCTGCTTCAGAGAGTCGGCAAAACCAAGTTCAGCATCTGATTTTACGCCAAGCTTAGCAAGACAATCTTTGATAGCTGGAATAGTATTGACGGCTGGCTGACCCTTCGTGAAGCGAGTAATGGCTTCAGAGAAAATACCGTGAGCCATCTGAGTCTTACGTAAATTATAGAGACTAAAGGTGGCCGACTCGAGCAAGATACGGGTGGTCGAGGCGTCGATTTTGGTCGATTCCCCACCCATGGCGCCGGCTAAGGCGACTGGGATGTCGTTCGAGGCAATCACGATATCATTGGAATTTAGTTCAATGGTTTTACCATCGAGCAAAGTTAAAGATTCACCGGCACGCGCCGCACGTACGATGATTTTCGCGTGATCTAAACCACCGATTTTAACAAATTTATCATAGTCAAAAGCATGAAGTGGTTGACCTAGCTCTAACATAGTGAGATTCGTGGCATCGACAATGGGATTTACCGAATTCATGCCAGACTTAGCGAGCAAAACCGAATCCTCTGTCATATTATATAGATCAGAAAACTCTGGCGTGACAGGCTGACTGAGATTTAAATCCTTTACCTCTACCAAACAAGCCGAGTAGCGTGGACAAAGTTTTTGGTCGGCAATCTCAATCGAGATTTTGTCGCTAATTTTATCTATAGCCTGATCAAAACTCACTGGCTCAAAGAATTTTTGACCAAGAATACCAGAAACCTCACGAGCAAAACCAATCAAACCAAAAGTATCTGGGCGATGAGTGAGGGATTTATTTTCGATATCAAGAATTTTATCATTTAAATCAAAAACCTCGGCTAAAGCATCACCTGGATGACCAAGAGATTCATCGACCTCAGCAATGTATTTGTGATCAGAAGAAAGCCCAAGCTCATCTGGTCCGGCTAACATGCCGAAACTTTCATAACCGCGTAACTTGCGAGCGCCAAGCACAAAATTCTCACCACCAAAAGTATCTGGCACGATACTACCTGGAGTGAGCCAGACGGCGATAATGCCAGCACGGACGTTAGGCGCACCACAGACGATTTGCACGAGACCAGAATCAAGGGTAGAAAACTTTTGATTGAGTTCTGGACCGGCATCGATTTGACAGAGATGTAGGTGGGTATCTGGAATGTCTTCACAAGTCACCACCTTAGCAAGATAGGCGCCGCGATATTTTTCAGCCATGTCCATTACGCCTTCGACTTCGACGAGACGTGAGCCGATTAATTGCACTAGCTCTTCATCGGAGACCGAGACGGATCCGACATATTGTTTGATTTTATTAAGTGAAATAAGCATTAAAATTCCTCCAAAAATTCAAGTTTGGCTGATTCAAAGAAACGAATATCGTTGAGGTGATATTTCATAATGACCAGACGATCAATACCGCCACCCCAGGCAAAGCCGTGATAAACTTCTGGGTCAATTCCGGCAGCTTTTAAGACATTCGGATGAATCATGCCACAACCCATAAGTTCGAGCCAACCGTCGCCCTTGCCACCAAGAGAAGCTGGTTTTTCGACAAGTAACTCTAGGGATGGTTCAGTGAATGGAAAGAAGCCAGGCTGGGTTTTGATACGCAATTTTTCACCATAATAGGTTTCAAAGAAATTCTTTAAGACGCCGAGCATTTCGGACATATTAGCGGTTTTGGAAACAAAGACACCTTCACATTGATAGAAAGTATGTTCATGAGTAGCATCCACATCTTCATTACGGAAGACGCGACCTGGAATCACCACCGCAATCTGGCCGTCTTTTTCAAGATTCGAAAGGCGTGAAGTAAGCGCGCGATACTGCATGGTAGAGGTGTGAGCAGGTGGAATAAAACCTTCCTTGGTGCGGAAAGTATCATAACCGTCGCGAGCTGGGTGACCTTCTGGGAAGTTCAAAGATTCAAACATATGAAATTCATCATCAAGTTGAGTAGATTCCATTACCTCAAAACCCATACGTGAATAAATATCAATCACGCGGTCAAGTTCAATCATTAGGGGGTGACGACTGCCACGGTGAAAAGTAATGCTCGATTGATTAATATCAAATGGGGCAGTCAGATCAATCGCCTTCACGGCAGTGTTTTGCTGGGCGGACTCGAGGGCTTTAATTTGATCGATAACGGCCTGCTTTTTTTGATTCAAAGCTTGACCAAAAGCCTTACGCTCTTCGGGAGCCAAGGTCTTCATTTTTGCATATTCTTCGCCGAGAGATTTAAGTTCGGCTTTTAGCTGTTCCAATTCCATAACTCCTTCTATTATACTCTGTTTTCAGGTGAAGTTGAAGACGAATTGGGAATAAAAAATCGCGCCAATTCGACGCGATCAATGCAGAGTTTTAGAAGAATTTAATGAAGATTAAAGAGATTACTGCGAGGATGATTAATACTGGCCAAAACCAACCAAATTTACTAGTAGCTTTAAGGTCTTTAGCATAATCAGAATCTTCCACCAAGTCAGGATCGCTCATTTTAGCTTGCATCCTGGCACGATTTCGAAGGTCCGCGGTAATTCTTTGAGTGAGATCTGCATTTTTGTCTTGATCTTTTTGTACAATTACGCCCATCTTTTCCTTTCGATATACATTACCATAGTTTATCATATTATGATATAATTTTTTTAATATTATTAAGGAGGTAAAATGGCAAAAAAGACTAAAAAGTCTGCACACAAGCCAAAAACGACTGTGAATACACCAGAGGTAACCGAAATTAAAGAAGAGGTTATCGAGGTCGTCGAAAAAGTTGTCGACGATAGCAAAAAAGCGACTGAGAAGGCTGAAAAGAAAATGACAAAAGAAGTCCTCAAAGTAGAAAAGAAAATTAAAGAAAGCAAGAATCCATTCAAGGGTTTCTTCGCTCGCAAGTATCCTGAAGGTGAGAATATTTTAACGATTTTCGAAACTCCACGTATTTGGGGTGCAGTAATCGGTGAAGTAATCGGAACTATGTTCCTTTCAATGCTTCTACTCACTCTTGGAATCCAACAACCACTTTATATCTTGTTCGGTTTCCTTGCGATTACCTTGGCAGTTTTCGCCTATTCAGGTGCTCATCTTAACCCAGCCACCACAATCGGTATGATGGCCACTCGTCGCGTTTCTGCAATTCGTGGTGTACTTTACATCGTGGCTCAGGTCGTCGGTGCATGGCTTGGTTTATTGATTATCGGCGGTCTCCGCACGGCTAGCGGCGCCAGCGCTGAACTTCCAGCTCTGACCGCAGCAACCGGCAGTGACTTCTGGAAATACATGTTGATCGAATTCGTCGGTGTCTTCACCGTAGCATTCTTCTTCAACCGTGCTCAAGAATACAATCACAAGAAAAGTGCTTTCACCTACGCAGCAATCATCGCTGGTGGTGTAACTCTCGCAGTTCTCTTCTGCTTGATTCTTTCCGACAGCTTCTTCAAGCTTCGCAATAACTTCATCTTGAACCCAGCTATTGCTATCATGTACCAAATTTTCCCAACTTCTGCTGAGAAATTTGACGCTTTGATGGGTACCGTAGCTCTCGAATCTTTGGTTCACATTATCACCCCACTTGTAGCAGGTATCCTTGCCTTCTTCGTGGCAGATGTGGCTAAGGCTCTTTCTGATGACTGCGAATGTGATTGCTGTGAAGAAAAACATCATCACCACCACGATAAATAATCACTGATAAATAGAAAACAAAAAAATAAGACTCCTGCTGGGGGTCTTATTTTTATAGATAAATTTCGGATAGGATTTTTAGTCTTATATTAGATATCAAAAAAATAGCCCGTAACGGGGCTATTTTCTAGCGTTCCTTTGGGAAGAGTGGGGTAGCTGGTGGGGTGATTTCAGAAGCTGTAAAGATTTCTTCAATTGTAGCGGTGATTGGCAAAAATGGTTTAAGCATGTGATTAACTAGGAGAAGTTCGATCACGAGATTAAGTAGAATTTGCTTAGCGGCTTCCGGGTCGGTCTTCGCCACAGTCCATGGCTTTTGATCTTCAATATGCTTATTGATTAATTGAACTTGACTCCAAGCATAGTCAATAGCACCAGAGAAATTAAAGTCATCCATTAATTCACGGTATTCTGGAGCGAACTCAAGAGATTCAACTTCAGTGAGGCTAACTTGATTCTTTTTACAGAGCGTAGCTAGGCGCTGCACGAGATTACCATAATCATTCGCTAGTTCATTATTGTAGGCATTTTCAAATTTCTCCCAGGAAAAATCAGAATCGAGGAAGGTATCGATATGACGAGAGAAGAAATAGCGGAAAGCATCAACGCCATGTTTATCCAGTACCTCAATCGGATCCACGACGTTACCGATACTCTTACTCATTTTTTGACCATCAGCCAAGATAAAACCATGTGAAAGGAGAGTCTTCGGAAGAGGCAGGCCGAGGCCAAGTAAAATCGCTGACCATAAAATAGCATGAAAACGCAGAATATCTTTACCAACAATACTAACCGTAGCTGGCCAATACTGAGAAATATCCTGGTCTGGGTAACCGAGGACGGTAATGTAGTTCGTGAGTGCATCCATCCAAACATACATCACCTGTTCTTCATCCCCTGGTACCGGAATACCCCAAGAAAGGTGCGATTTCGGACGTGAAATTGAAACATCTGGCGCATCGGCTAGAAGTTTCAAAATTTCATTCTTACGAAATTCTGGTAAAATCTGCATCTCACCGCTTTCGATTTTGGCACGAATTTCATCTTTAAAATCACTGATGCGGAAATAATAATTTGATTCAGAAAGACGAAGATATGGAGCTTGATGATCTGGACATACCCCTTGATTTTCAGTATATTCTTTTTCCGTGACAAAACTTTCACAGCCTTCGCAATACCAACCATCATAACTCGCAGTATAAATATGGCCTTTGAGTTTTTGCCAAATCTCTTGCACGCGCTGCATGTGCTTCGGGTCAGAAGTACGGATATAATCTGTGTATTTTACATCAAAACGGGCGATGAATTCTTGGAATTTTTTAGCATTATCGTCAACATATTTTTGCGTGTCGAGACCAAGGGATTTAGCTTTTTTCTCGATTTTATTACCATGCTCATCGGTACCAGCCTGAAAACGCACAGAGTTACCTAAAAGCTCCTGATAACGTTTATAGATGTCAGCAAGCAAATAATCTTCGGCATGTCCGATATGTGGGAGGCCGTTAACATAAGGTATAGCAGTGGTAATATAGATATTTTTCATAATTTCCTAATAATTATAGCAAAAATCAAGTATTTCCTCAATTCAAAAAAGAGGCCAGGAAGCCTCTTTTGAATCTTCTATTCGGTAATACTACAAGAGAAACCCTGGAGATTTTGAGTAGTGAGAACATTATTAATCGAAAGATCGAGTTTACCATCAGCATCTGCGGTAGCAAAACTTTGATTCTTAAAGTCATCAGTCTTCTGATAGGCTTCGAGGTCTTCCGATTTCACAGCGACCGAGAGAGAGATGATTTTACCATCTAGGCCAGAGGTGATAGTCTTGTGATTTTCGATCTTTTCGGTACGACCATTATTTTCTGTGAGTTGATTTTCCGAATCAATAGCTTGCTTGGCGGTTTTAGCAGCCTCGGTAGAACTAAATTCATAAACTGTACGGATTTCAATGCTAGATAAGGCATCGTGACTGTAAGTAAAAATCTTTGCGACTTCACCAGAAGCGGCATTATATTTAGTACGATTCTCTTCGGAAACTTTGGTAGCACATTCGAGAATTTGATTTTCATTAGCAACAACGGTATTTTGATTGTTGGCGCGAGAAGATTTTTTCGGCTGATTACTCAAGGCATTAACCAAGAAGATAGCACCAAAAATTACAAAAATACCGGCAATGGCAATAATAGCAATGATTTTTGGGTCGAGCTTAAGTGGCTTCTTCTCAGGATTTTGCGCCTTAGTAGCTTCTTCGTTTTTCTCTTTTTCGTAATCATGATAAGAAACTGCACTACCGATAGAGCCTGGGACTGGTTCGGCAGCCTTCAAAGGATTTTTCTCTTGATCTTCAAGGAATTTTTCGTGTTCAGTTTTTTCGGCATCTTCCACTTGATCTTCTTTAGTAAAATCGACATCATCAGGAGTCGAGTCCTTAGCAGACTCAGCAGCTTTTACCGCCTCGGTATTTTCCGTACCGTCCAAATTCATCAGAGGTGAAAGTGGAGTATGACTTGGGGTAGTAAGACTATCAGAATCTTTTGCGGCAGCCGAAGCAGTGGCAGTTTGGTTTATAGAAGAAGCAAAATCAGCAGAGGGAGCAATAGTAACCGGTTGGTTAGAATCAGCAGGACTGGCATCTAAATTACTTAAATCAATTGCAGAGGAAGCCTCAGAAGCTTGATTCGAAGAATTGGTATTTTCGGTATGATTTTCCGTAGTGTAATTATTCAATTCTTCCATTAGATTAGCAAAGTCTTCGGTGTTGTCCGCTTGATTCATGAAACATCCTTTTTATGTGATAACTCTTAAGTTTATTTTATCATAAATTAGCGTAAACTTTATCGATAAATCACGATATGCTATAATAATTAGGTGAGTAGTGCTTTCAAAATAGCCAAGACTTATAAGACGCTATATATTTTTAGCGCTTTTTTGCTAGTTTTATCCGGTCTAATCTTCGGATTCTCGAGAGTCCGTTCGGTTTTTGCCGAGACTAAAGATCCAGATACTGAAGAAATTTCGGACATGCATTATGTGACGTTTTTTGCCGACAACAAAACTTTGACGATTAAAACCAATGCAAATACGGTCGAAGAGGCTTTGAAGCGCTCAAATATTGTTGTAGAAAATTATGATAAGGTGGAACCTGCCCGTACAGAACGGATTAATTCTGATAATTATCGCATCAATATTTACCGTGCTAAACCTGTCACTCTAAGTGACGGACAGAAGACGGTATTTTTAATGACGGCGACTACGGATGAGAAAGCGCTATTTAAGGAAGCCGGTTTTAATGTTTATGACGGTGATGTGGTAACTAAGGTAGCGGGACATGATATTTTGGAAGCTGGACTATCGACGAAATACCGCCTAACCCATACAGGTGGCCACGAAGTGACGGTGGAGGAAGAAATTCCATACGAAGAAAAAACTGAAAACGACGCAAGTATGGCGACGGGCCAAACTAAGCTCGAAGTGATGGGCGAAGTGGGACGTAAGCAATCAGTTTACAAGATTAATATGGTGAATAACGTAGAAGTTTCGCGTGAGCTAGTCTCGACTAATATTATTAAGCAACCAGTGGCTAGGGTGACCAAGGTTGGTAGCAAAAAATCCATTCCACCAGATTGGGAAACCTGCGCAAACTACGCCAGAAGTGCGGGCGTTTCAGAAAATGACCTTTACGTGGCTTTGACTTTAATTATGCGCGAATCAGGATGTCGTTACGATGCATCAAATGCCGGATCAGGCGCTTATGGTATTCCACAGGCACTTCCAGGCTCGAAGATGGCTTCAGCTGGTAGCGATTGGAAGACCAACCCAGTGACTCAAATTCGTTGGATGATTGGCTACGTGACCGGACGCTACGGTAGCTGGAGTCAGGCCTGGGCTTTCTGGAGTAGCCATCACTGGTACTAGGAGAAAAAGATGTTACAGAACAAAAAATCCCTGGGGCAGAACTGGCTAAAAGATCGTTTTACTTTGGAAGAAATTGCCGAAAGCGCGAGAAGTGAGGTGGATTTTTGTGTAGAAATCGGACCAGGACTAGGGACGCTAACCAGTTCTTTACTGAAGCGATTCCCAAAAGTAGTAGCGATTGAGTTTGATGAAAAACTAGCACACAATCTACCGAATTCATTCCCTGGCAAAAATCTGGAAGTGATCAATACCGATGTTCTTGATTTTGATTTTAGTCAACTCGATGGTGATTTTTCGGTGGTAGGAAATATTCCTTACTACATCACTAGCCCAATTATTCGAAAATTATTACTCCTTAAAAAGAAGCCCGCGAAAATCGTGCTCTTAATGCAAAAAGAAGTGGCGGATCGGATTCTCGAAGAAAAAGGTCGTTTCTCATTCTTAACTTTATTCGTGCAGAATTATGCGGAAGTAGAAGGGGGTATTTTCGTCGAACGAAAACTTTTTACGCCACCACCAAAAGTCGACTCGGCCTCAGTAATCTTTTATCCACGCGAAAAAACCTTAGCGTCGGAAGAAGTTTTGAAGTTTGTGAAACAATGTTTTGCGAACCCACGCAAAAAACTGCAGGGGATGCTACCACATTTTACCGGACGTAGTCGTGAAGAAATTATAAAGATCTTCGAAGAACTTGGGTTTGATTTAGATGCAAGGCCAGCTAATTTAGATTTATTAGAATACGAAAAGTTACTAAATAAGATTAAAGGAAAATAACCTCGGAAAGAAAAAATAACTCCTAGTAGGGTTATTTTTAAAAATCGAATCCCTCATCTTCATAGAAAATATCATCGTAGAATGGGTCAAATTTTTTACTGGACTTTGGTTTTGATTGATTGTAGCTGGAAGAACTACTAAACGTATCGGAAAAATCGTCAAAATCATTATTGAATTTACGACTGCGATTGTCACCAAAATTATTACTATAACCATTACCAAAACTATTATCAACTGATTCATTGAAAGGATCTGGCTGATAACCAAGCTCAGCTAGGAAGCGGGATGGCGTATTAAAATTAGACTTACCATGTAGAAACCTCACAGCGGTAAAAGTAAGGAAGAGGCGCTTTTTGGCGCGAGTCACACCGACATAAGCTAGACGACGTTCTTCTTCAATACTATCCTCATCGGAACTCATAGAGCTCGGGAAAAGGCCTTCCTCCATACCAACCATGAAAACGACCGGAAATTCAAGACCCTTGGCCGCGTGGAGTGTCATAAGAGTGACGGAATTATCACGAGTCGATTCGTCAGAAGAAGACATCAGAGCGGAGTCGGCCAAAAAATCCTCGAGCGTATCAAAATCTTTGGTGTTACCGACGAGAGCGTCGAGGTTTTCTTGTCGCTCGGTAGTGGCCGGCGTGCCGTCATCGACGAGGTTAGCAAAATCAAAATAATTAATCACTTCGGTAATAATTTCCGAAGGATTGGCAGTGCGGTCGATAGTCTTGAGGAAATTTTGCAGTCGCAAGAAACTATTTTTGGCCTTACCAGTGAGAACTTGATCAGCATTTAGGTCGGTTAATGCACCGTCTAGACCGAGCGCAAGATAGATTTTTTCTAGACTGGCTGGACCGATACCAGAAATGACATTCTTCGTCACCCGCTCGAAGGAAACACGGTCGCGTGGATTAAGCACGATCCTTAGAATAGCTAAAACGTCTTTAATTTCCTTACGATCATAAAAGCGAATGCCGCCGATAATCTTATAGGGAATGTCGCGTGAAATCAGGGCTTTCTCCAGGGCAAAACTCTGGGCGTTGGTACGATAAAGCACGGCAAAATCGGAGAAATTACTCACCTCATTTTTAGCATTAGCTAGGAGATTGATAATTTTCAGTGCCACAAAACTAGCCTCAGCCGATTCGTCATTGAGAGCCTGAATCTCTACCTTTTCCCCATCCCCAGATTCGGTAAATAACTCCTTGGAGCTTCTAGTTTTATTATGCTCAATAATTTGCTGGCCGGCCCTTAGAATATTACTGGTACTGCGATAATTTTGCTCGAGCTTGATAACTTTGGCACCGGGAAAATCAGCCTCAAAGTGCAAGATATTACGAAAATCGGCGCCACGCCAAGAGTAAATTGATTGCCAGTCGTCGCCGACCACACAAATATTTTGTTCAGGACTGGTGAGAAGTTTAATCAAACGATATTGGACATGGTTAGTATCCTGATACTCGTCAATCAAAATATGACGGAAGCGAGTCTGCCATTTTTGATGCACGGCTGGATTGGTCTCAAAAAGTTCCACAGTCTTCAAAAGTAAATCGTCAAAGTCAAGGGCGGAAGCAGCAGCCTTCAATTTTTCGTATTCAAAGAAAACTTTGGCAATATTCTTTTGCTGAGGGTAACTGGCGGAAGCCTCGTATTCTTCCGGCATAACACCAGCATTTTTCGAACTCGATATAGTACTTTGAATAGTTTTCGGACGGAGATTTTTATCCTCAAAACGGAGATTTTTAATAGCACGTTTAATCAGAGCTTCTTGATCAGAAGTATCATAAATCAGGAAGTTACGGTCCAGGTGAAGGTTTTCGGCTTCCATGCGCAAAATTTTGACACAGATGCCATGAAAGGTTCCCATGAACGGCATAAAATTGCGTGGCACCTCGGTGGCAGCAAAAAGATCCGAGGTGAAGAAGGATTTTAGACTATCAGGATATTGATTGGTTTCTTTTGAGGCCTGTTTTAAGAGATAAAAAAGACGCTCACGCATTTCCCTGGCAGCTTTGTTAGTAAAAGTCACCGCGAGAATCTGTGAGGGCAAAATCCCATGAGTGATTAGATTGGCGATACGATGCGTGAGGGTTTTAGTTTTACCAGAACCAGCACCGGCCAAAATCAAGAGCGGCCCAGAAAGAGTTTCGACGGCGTCAGCTTGGGCGGGATTTAATTCCGAGGTAAAAAGATTCATAGATTAATTATACGCTACTTAATGACAAATATCTGCTGAATCATTTGCTGACAGATAGGCATTGAAGCGAGATAGCCGGCAAGAAAAATTATTAACGTGGTGGTAAAAATAAAGATGCGCCACCCTATTAGGTCGTAGAGAAAATAATTTAGTACAATTAGGGCAAGGAGGCTAATCAAGATAATCAGAGTGAGAATATCCATATATTTCTTGGTAATCGCAAAATTTTGTTTTATCTCATGGATGGTATCGTGCATGGTGAGTTGACCCAGGTAAACTTGCACAATATAATGCGTAGTGGCATTTAATACGGCAGGATTGATCGACTGACCGGATTCCGCGAGAAAGTGGTCAATCTTAGCAGAAAAATTATTCATCAGAGTTTGTTCGAGATTGATATTACTTGGAATTTGATAAATATTATCGATGATGAGATTCTGATATTTTTGATATTCCTCTGGCAGAATCAGCTGGCTGAGAATTTTCGGAAAATTATTCTGTAAAGTCTGAAGATTATACATAACCTCGCCCGGCATGATTTGATTATCCGGAAGATTTTGAGCAAAATTAACAATCTCCGAATTCATAGTGCTAGTAAATTCCTGATTACCTGAGCCGTAAAAGCGATCGATGATGGCAGATTTAGCTTGAGAAACTTTGATCGCATAATAAGTGGGATTTTCACTAAAATATTTTTTCACAAAATTGGCATTCATGAAGGTTTGATTGGCTTGACTAATAAAACCAGCGAGCAGTGCCACGACGAATAGGAAAATCAGAGCCAAAAGATGACGAATTTTGAAACGCTTGAAATTTTGCTGAATATTATTAAGCATTACCTTTATTATAACAAAGAAATATCAGGCCACACGGAACCTGATATTTTTAGGCTGCAATGAGCCGTGGTATTTTTTAACTAAGAAGCACCTGACTAGGGAGCCTAGTGACAACCAAAGACTGGACGTCAGAGTCTAGATGCCGACCAAAGGTTTGACATCGGCACCCAAATGATTAAGGCGACGGGCAAAATCTTGATAACCGCGATTAATCGAATAGACATTACGCAAGATAGAGACGCCAGGGGCAGCCAACATGCCGAGAAGTAGAACTACGGCCGGACGAAGAGCTGGAGGTGAAACTAATTCGGCAGCACGCCAATTGGTCGGACCAGAGACGTAATAACGATGGGCGTCGAGCAGTTCTACCTTGGCATTTAGGTTGGTGAGGTAAGTGGAATAGATCGCACGATTTTCAAAAACCCAGTCATGAATCAGAGTGCGGCCTTCGGCCATGGCGGCAATCACGGTAAAGAATGGCAAATTATCAATATTGAGACCTGGGAAAGGCATCGGGTGAATTTTATCAGCCGGAGCCACCAAATTAGATTTTAGAATATGCAAATCAACTAGGCGCGTGCGGCCATTATAAGAGAAGTATTCCTCAGAACGCTCGATTTTCGCGTGCATGGAACGCAAAACTTCGAGCTCAATTTCGAGGAACTCAATCGGCGCGCGCGTAATGGTAATTTCGGATTTGGTGACTAGACCAGCTGCCAGAAAAGACATAGCTTCGATCGGGTCTTCACTCGGATAATATTCCACATCCTTATCAATGCACTTTTGGCCACGCACCACAAGCGTAGTGGTGCCGATTCCCTCAATTTTCACCCCGAGGTCTTGCAAGAAGAAACAAACATCCTGCACCATATAGTTCGGCGAAGCCCCCACGATAGTAGTTTGACCAGGATAAAGCGCCGCAGCCATAAGAATATTCTCTGTTACCGTGTCACCACGCTCAATAAGGACGATACGTTTACCGGATTCATCGTGAAGCACTTTTTGATCAACCTTAGCCTCGTAAAAACCAGTGTGAGTAGTGGCATCGACATTGAGACCAAAGACCGAGAGGGCACGAAGGTGCGGTTCGACAGTGCGCGTACCAAGAGAGCAGCCACCAGCATAAGGCAGGGCAAATTCCTTATAAAAATGGAGGAGTGACCCCATCAACATGAGGACCGAGCGAGTCTTACGGGCGGCAGCGAGATCCATTTCATCAAGCTTGAGCTCACGTGGAGGAGTGATTTCTAAATCTTTTTGGCGATTCACCCAGCGACACTTCACGCCGATAGACTCAAGTACTTCAATAATGCGAAACACTTCTTCGATGCGAGCAAGTTTCTTAAGTGTGGTGCGGCCACGGTTAAGAAGCGCAGCGCAAAGCAGGGCTACACCAGCATTCTTGGAAGAGTTAATCGTAATGGAGCCACTGAGCGTTTTACCACCATTGATACGATAAGACTGAAAAGAGGAATCGCTGACGGCCAAAATCTGATGACCGAGCGCGGAGGAAATTTTCTTAATCATTTCGAGAGAAGTATTTTGATCACCTTTTTCGATGCGATGAACGGCGGACTGAGAAGTGCCAATCATCTTCGCGAGCTCACCCTGAGTGATACCCTTTTCACGGCGGAGATTAGTAATAATGGCGCCGATTTCTTCTTGGTAAGTTTTTTGTTTCATAAGAACCTTTCCTAATAAACCATAAATATTATATCATGGATGGTATATTTTGAAAATAAAATAAGACCCCTGGACGAGGTCTTATTCGGAGAATTTTTCAGATTTTAGGCTTCTTTAACGCCACAAACTACGTTATTGGCGTGTACCCAGCCTTCGACCGAGCCACCGTCAAGATATTGACCAGAGGTGGAAGCCACACGCATGGTTTGACCTTGCTTAATGTAATCATAAATTGGATCAGTAATCATGTATTCCTGATCGGTTGGACCAAAGTCGTGTTCATTGACGTAATTGACGATTTTTTGCAATAAATCTGCAGAAAGAATATATTTACTGACATTAATCAGATTAGACGGAGCTTCTTCGACGGATGGTTTTTCGACCACATTAGTGAGCTTGCCATCCTGAACCTCGAGCACACCATATTTATCAACTTTTTCTTTAGGAATTTCGACACCTAAGATAGCGGAGTCAGTTTCAGATTGAAGAGAATTAATCAGAGAAGTGGCAGCAGATTCGCCCTCTGGATTCCAGATGAAGTCATCACCCATATAGACAATCACTGGTTCGTTAAGACTATATTCTTCGGCAGCCATAGCGACGGGTACGGCGGTGCCATATTTACTATTGGCGTCTTGTGCAATGTAATGAATCTTAACGTGCTCTGGAAGAGTCTTAGTGAGAGCCACACGGTCACCCTTACCACGTGAGATTAGATAATCATTCAGTACAATATTATCCGAGTAGAATTCGCGAACTTGGCAAGGTTCGGTATTGCTGACCACCATATAAATATCAGTGACTCCAGCCTCGATAAGTTCTTGCACGGAATAATCGACGAGCGGGCGGTTGCCGACTGGCAACATAGATTTTTCAATAACTTTGGTAATCGGTAGACGACGGGTACCCCATCCGGCCACAGGAATGATGGCTTTGGTAATTTTCTGCATTTTTTCTCCTTTTCTGCATTATACCATATTTTCCCCAGTGGTCGACTAGGGACGGCTATTTTAGCTCAATCAATGAGTCGCGCCAATACTCAGAATGCTCGCCGGTTATGAGGTCAGCGACAGTAGCGGCGATATTGGTGAGGCCGGCGTCAGGTAAGTTTTTTAACTGATAATGTTGGCTAAACTCGGTATTATCATAAAAATAACATGGGACAAGATTAGTAGTATGTGAGGTCTTGGCTTGGTGGGTGGTAGTATCAAAAAGCTCCTCGGCATTACCGTGATCAGCGGTAATCAACATCATGCCGCCTAGTTCATCAACCTTTTTGGCGAGACGCTGAAGCTGTAGATCGATGGCTTCCATAGCAATCACAGTCGGCTCGAGTTCACCAAAATGCCCCACCATATCGCCACCGGCAAAATTAATTCGGACAAAATCAAATTCAGACATTTTTTCAAGCACGGCGTCGGTAATTTCTGCGGATTTCATCCAAGGACGTTCGTCATAAGGGCGCGTATCGGATTTAATTTCGAGAAATTCTTCGCCAGCGAGCGGCTCATAACTATTGCCGTTAAAATAATAGGTAATATGGCCGAACTTGGCGGTTTCGGAACAGGCTAGCTGAGTAAGATTTTTAGCTGCCAAATATTCGTGTAGGGTATGACGAATTTTGACTGGAGCGACTAAGGTATGCTCCGGAAAATGACGATCCACATCATACTCGGTGAGACTGGCAAAGTAAACTGGTAGTTTCTGATTCTGCTCGGCACCACGATCAAAACCTTGAAAATCGTCGAGACAAAAGGCCTCAGCAATTTCAAGGGCGCGGTCAGCACGAAAATCAAAGTAGATAAAACTATCGTGTGGCTGAACCAGACCAATCGGATGCTTTGCCTCATCTGTCACCACGAAAGCTGGAAGATATTGATCTTGAAGGCTAGGCTCAGATTCACGAAAATGCTTAATTGCCGCGTCCGCAGAATTAAAGTAATGAGCGGCTTGACCATGAACTAAGGCTTGCCAGCCACGTTCCACGATTGACCAGTCAGTTTGATAACGATCGGCAATGAAGACCATACGGCCACCACCAGAGGCGATTTGAATATCGACGTCGAACTCGGCTTTGATTTCTGCGACAGCTTGATTGAATTGAGCGAGATATTTTTCAGCCGACTGCGGCGCCACATCGCGACCATCGAAGACCGCGTGCACACGCATGGTTTTAATACCAGATTCGGCAGCGCGTCTTAACATAGCAAAAAGATGAGACAACTCACTATGTACGCCACCATCAGAGAAAATTCCGGAAAAATGCAAGGTGGACTGGTGGGTTTTGAGATTTTCGATAGCCCCCTGCCAAGCGCTGGATTGCCAGATATCACCGGTAGAAAAAGCTTGGTTGATTTTAGCAATACCTTGCTTAATGATTTGACCACTGCCAAGCGCATTATGTCCAACTTCGGAATTCCCCATTTGGCCGGCCAAAATACCTACCGCCTCACCGGAAGCTTGGAGAGCTAATTTTGGATAATTTAGATCTAATTGATGGAGAAATTCAGTGTAGGCTAAGGCTACGGCATTACCTTCAATTTCTCGACGGATGCCCACACCATCCATTACCACAAGGACGACTGGACCGCTATAATTTTTCTTTGCTTTTGTTTGCATGACTCACCCTTTTTAATTTTTAATTAATGCGTTTGATTTTCGGCAGCAGAGGCCAGGACATTTTCGAATAGTACGCCAATAGTAAGCGGACCTACGCCACCGATTTTGGGGGTAATAGCAGAAATATCGGTACGTGCGCGAATTTCATCATTAATATCACCGAGAATCACTCCACCTTCACTGGCGGTACCGGCATCAACAATCACCGCCCCCTCGCGAATCATTTCAGAAATAATGAGGTGAGGATTGCCTGTAGCAGTAATAATCACATCGTGATTTTTAAGTTCAGAAAAATCAGATCCACGATGAAAAACCGAAACGCGAAGATTGGAATTAGTGAACATACGAATCAGCGGTTCACCCACTAAGCGTCCGCGACCGACGATGGCGATAGATTTACTATTCAGTTCAATACCATAGCCAGTGAGCAGCCAATTGATGGCGGTAGCAGTGGCGCTATCGAAACGACTTTTACCGGTCAAACCATCGACATCTTTTTCGGGAGCGATTAATGTAACGAGTTCCTCGGTCCACTCCGGATTTTGCAAAGGAAGCTGCAAAATCACCGAAGAAACAGAACTGTCTTGATTGGCAGATTCGATGGCAGTCTGAATAGCTTCCTTGGTGGGATTTACCACCTGATCAATTACTTCAATCTCAATATCTTCCCCGTAAGCTTTTTTCAGGCTGACGTATTTTTCGATGACGGGATTATTTGAATCACGAATAATGACTAATTTCGGACGGATTTTACGTGAGCGGAGAGCCTTTACTTGATGAGCCTGGCGCTCCTTAATAAATCCAACTAGTTCACGACCGTTTAATTCTTTGACCATGGGGCTCCTTATTTAATTTCGTCCGGTTCTTGTTCGATCATTAAGCCAAATTTATCGAAGACAATTTTGGCAATTTCGGCGCGGGCGGCGGCGAGATCAGCATAAGTTTCGGCAGATTCATTAATCAAGATTAGAGCCGCTTTCTCACTAACTTTCATGCCATGGAAGACCTGACCCTTAAGCCCGGCATGTTCGAGAAGCCAGCCAGAGTTGACTAGATTAGTGCGTTTCTCTGGAGAATCTGGGCCGACTTCTTTGGCGTTGCGCCAAACTTCAATACCGCGAGCCTCAGCCGCGTCGGCTTCTTCGTCAGTGAGGTAAATATTCTTGAAGAAGCTACCAGCACTGGCGATTTTTTCTGGATCTGGCAGCTTAGAGTTTCTCACTTCGCGAACCATACGAGCGATGTTGGTTGGTGAAAAATCGGTCTCTTGATGTTCGTCCACATAAGCTTGCAAGGAGCGGTAGAATGGTGGATTGAGTTGACCTTTTTTCAAACGAATCACGATGGAATAAATAAAGTAACGACCCACACTTTCGCCAGAATTAAAGATGGACTTGCGGTAGCTCATTTGCATATCTTCGGCGAGGATGGTTTTAAAAGTTTTTTCCTTCAAATCGTAGACATCAGCAGAAACAATCACCTGAGTAACTTCCTGACCATAGGCACCGATGTTCTGAACTGGAGAGGCACCAGCGGTACCTGGAATGCCAGCCATGGCTTCGATGCCAGAATAACCAAGAGCAGCGGTGAAATTGACTAAAGAGTCCCAGATTTCACCACCATTAGCGCGAAAATAACCATGACCTTCTTTATCGGCTTCGGCTTTCACTTCGGCGCCGTAAGTGGCTTCAATTTCCTCCGCAGAAAGCTGTGAAATACCGAGAATGCGATCAAGCAGGATCACACCTTGGTAGCCTTCGTCGGTAGCAAAGGTATTAGCACCATTACCAAGAATGGTGACCGGAAGATTTTTTTCAGCGGCGAACTGATAAGCTTCTGGAATTTCATCTTTAGACTTGATCTCGATGACATATTTGGCTGGACCACCAATACGCATGGTGACAAGATTTTTAATCGGGACATTTTCAGAAATTAACATTTATTCTCCTTGTTTTTTATTAAGTTTAACAATGGTTTAAAATTCAAAAATAACTAAATCATTACTTTTATTTTAACATAAACAAATCCCGACCTCTCATGTTAAAATAGATAAGTAATGTTTGAATTTCATGAAGTATTCAGGTTTATCAGCTTCTGGTTTTTGATGTTCATGATTTATTCTTTTATCGGCTGGATCTTCGAATGTATTTGGACCAGCATCGAACAACGCAAACTGCAAAACCGTGGTTTTCTCTTCGGGCCAATTTGCCCAATTTACGGTGTGGGAATGGTCTCATTTTTAATCCTGACGCAAGAGATTCATTTCGAATGGTATATTGAACTTTTTGTTTTCGCCCTAATTTGTACGGTGATTGAATATACAACTAGTGTAGTGATGGAAAAAATCTTTCGCGTACGCTGGTGGGATTACTCAGAAACCACACGTTTTAACCTAAACGGTCGCGTTTCACTCGAGACTTCTCTTGGTTTTGGTCTGGGTGGGATGGCAATTAAGTATGGACTACATCCATTTATTTTACATTTGATTTCACCACTTTCCTGGCCAATGATTGAATCGATTAATGGTGTACTACTAACAATTTTAGTGATTGATATTATTTTTACCACTGTGGCGACTTTGAAATTGCGCGACAAATTTAGTGCCAAATTTGGCTCTACTAAAATTGATGTAACTTCCGAAATTAAAAAGCTGACCCGTGAATATTATTCGCGTGCGGCTAGATTCAAGCGCCACATGACAAAAGCGGCAATTAAAAATATCCAAAAAACTCAAGAAAATATTGGCAACAAAATCAATTCGATTACTAAACCGAAGAAGTAGGCTATTCTACCTTAAGATATTTTTCAAAATGCGAAAGGTAATAGGTGGTGAAATCCTCACGAAATTTTCGACGCAACTCTTTAATAAAGCTTGATTCCTTACCATCGACAGTGAGTAAAATCACCTGCTTTTTGGCACGAGTAAGAGCAACATAAAAGAGGCGACGTTCCTCATTGACTGAAACCTGGTCTAGTCCTAATTCTTCTGCGATTTTTATTAACTCAGCCTTAAGTGGCGGATCTTTAACATGAGCAGGAAAACCCAGCTTGGCTTCGCGATTATTAAGGATAATCACATAATCAGTCTCCAGGCCTTTAGATTGGTGCACGGTGAGAAAACGAATTTTTAGATCTGGCCGCGTTTGAAATTCTATACTATCTGAGGTTAGCTTAAACTGAGTACAATGAAGAAGACGAAGCCGGTCAATCTGGAAACGCCCGAGCAGTAAGATTGAACTGTCCCGCGGAAGAGATTCAAAATAATGCGTCAAAACCTCTAGGTTGAGTCGTTCTGAATCGCCAGAGATCTCCACGACTGGCTCTAATGCATCTTCTTTTTGACTTTGAATTTGTTTTCGAATTTGGGTATGATCCTGCATGATGAATCCCGAGCTTAACCTTGCGAGGGTGGGACCAAAACGATAGGTTTTGGAAATACGATGCAGAGAAAAATCACCCCAAAATCGACGGAAGTTCAAAGTAAAATCGACGCGACTGCCGCTGAAGCCATAAATCGCCTGCCAATCATCACCTACGGCGAACAGATTTGCCTGCGAAGATTCAAGAAGGAGACGGAGAAATTCCTGTCGCAGAACCGAGAGATCCTGATATTCATCGACAATGATGTAGCGAAACCGAGTTTTAATCTGACCAGAGCGAAGATACCGAATCGCTAATTTGATAAGACCCGAAAAAGTAGTCTGATGTTTTTCTAGGAGACTGGATAATTCCCTTTGATATTTTTCGGAAACCGTAAGAAATAATTCGCTGTAATCTGGTGAGGAGAATTTACTGGCGATTAGAGACAGCGTAATAGAATCCAATTCATGCAGATCGAGAAATTCGCGAATAATCGAAGTCTGTATGGTAAGCTCATCAGAACCAGAAACTGAATCAAAATCAGAAACTGGGTTATTATCTATTTCCGAAACAGACTGCTCGTCACCTATTTCATTCGTTGTCACTGAAAAATCTGGCCACAATTTTCGTAGCAATTTTAGCGCTAAACTATGGAAGGTCTCAATCGTAATATCGGGTGGCGGAGATTTTCTGAGCAAAATCTGTTCCGCAAATGTTTGATAATATTCGCGCAAAAAACGTTCTCTTAGTTCCGTGGCAGAATCATGGGTAAAGGATAAAACTAGTATTTCTGGCGGACTCGTAAAACCAGATTGCAAGAGATAGAGAATTTTACCGAGAATGGTGGTAGTTTTGCCAGAACCAGCACCAGCTACGGTTAGATTAAATCTGGCAGGATCATAAATAGCTTTGCGTTGCTCACTGTCGAGTGGATGATTTTCGACACGAAAATCCGGGGGCAGAGTATCGAGGGATTTGTTACTAGATTGACGAGCGGAAAAACGCGCCGATGAAATATTTGATATGTGGTCGATTTCGGCTTTTTTGAATAAGTTTTTGGTTGTTAGGTTCTTTGACATATTTGGCTCCTTTTTGATTTAAGAGCCAAGATTATTTGAAAATTTAAGAAAATAGCGGACTGGTGAGTTTTTAAAACTGGATTCCTATTTAAAAACCGACGCGTAATAATAATTTAACAAAAAATCATAGCTCTCACTATGATCTAATCTTGTGGTGCCCGAAACAGGACTTGAACCTGCACCTAGAAGCTAGACTAGCACCTGAAGCTAGCGCGTCTGCCAATTCCGCCATTCGGGCTTGAGATAATTATACCCCAAACCCGACGGTTCGTGAACTAGGAAGGATTCTATTTTTCTAAATCCAAGAGAGGCGATTAGAGATTCTTGGTGGTTTGATTTTTACTAGCATTGAAGGTATCGCCATTCTTGTTAGTGTAGACAACATCACCATTAACCACTCTTTGGCTAGCAATCTCACCGAAGTCGGCAGGGGCTCGATAGACTGCAGCTTCATTACCAGTACTTCGAACATTGATTGTGGTCTGATTCATTCTATCAGCAATTTCACCCTGGGCTTCATGTACCATTTCGTACTTAGCGCCATCAAGGCCATTGATAATATCTGGATTTTTAATACCGGTTTCAGCTAATTGATTAAGGGCAGCATTAAACCTTGCATCGCCAGTAGCTTTCAATTCGGAAGCATCAGCATTTGACATAGCATTAAGCTTATCACCATTAATGTTGCTGAGCGCAAATTCAGTTCCTTCTGCACGAAGCTGGTTAGCTAGACCTTCAACTGTATCTTCACCGGCTGCCTGACTGGTTCCCCTAAGCGATGTTAACTGACCAGATAATACTTGATGCTTATCGGCAAAACCAGGGATACTCGAACTGGCATGATCAAGTTGTGTCATAGCACGCCCAGAAGTTTTTAGGCTTGAATCCGCCATCATACCATTGATAAGCTTTTGTCCGCTTTTTGTAGCACCGACAACTCTGGTAAGTGCCCGAATCCTACTGTCATGCGCTTCTTTTTGTTGGTCTGTAGCACCTTTGTATGAAGTTTCCATTTCTTTCTTCAGTTCCGCCGCAAGCTCAGCTTCTGATTTTCCACTATTTCGATAGCTACTCATAAGAATCTTATCCTGGTATTCCATAGCTTCGTCTTTGGCAAGATTCTCGAGATTTTCAAAACCGCTGCCACTAAAATTACTTAGAGCGGTACTAGCAGCATAATCACCACCAGCACGCATTTTAGAATCTTTGTTGAGAATTTCTACAGCCCTAGCACGATCTCGCATTTGGCCAGAAGTAAGTGTTTTGCCTGATCTTCTCATATTATTGTAACCACGTAATTTTTCTTCAGCACGTTTGACTTCCCTGTCGGCAGCAAAATTGTTCTTTGCATTTCTGTAAAATTCAGAAGAAGCAATAGCCCCACCTGCCATACTTGCACCCTTGAGAGCTCCACCACGCATCTTATCGAAGGCTCCAGTGATAGCGCCGAGACCAGCAAGAGACTTAGAGGTCATGGATGGAATCGCGAAATAAGGAAGCACGTTCAGTAATCCACCAACGATCATCATAAGAATATCTGTACTAGTACCAATAATAATCGAAGAAGCAAGAGCACCAGCAGAGGTCGCAAAGATAAACATTGGATAAAGCATCAGGAGAGATTTAACAATAGAAAGATATTTCTTAGTTATCGCGGCAGTATTCGGTAAAGCATATAGGACCATCATGAGTGGAGCAAGTACAACTACCATTATAATAGCAGCCTGACGAATAGTTAACATAATAAAACCAAAGAAGACTGAAATTAATGTCGTAACAATAAACATCACTACGGGAAGAATAATTGCTGGACCAGCAAGTGCTCCGGTCGCTACCCCAATACCAGCAAGACCACCTGCAACTCCAGTTACACTTCCAGCGATAGCAGATATAATTGCAGATGCTCTTGTGGAGGCATCAGCATCCATACCATCAGCAGCTACCGACCTAATAAGTGCCCCAATACCATTACCGGCAATTTGAGAAAGGTCAATTAAGACACCCATAATTAAATATGAGAAATTAACCAGGATTGCAGTAATGATAAGCTTTGGTAATATTTTCTTAATGTTGTAATTAGAGATACCAATATTAGTCACCTGAGAAAACACTACTACGAGTAGCATAATCACAAAACCGATATTGGCAATATTACGGAAGGCGGACCAGGCCTTATAGATGGATGAATCCTGCTTAGAGAATTGCTCAATGATAGAAGTATGTACAGTAGTAAGGCTAGTAATAAAACCAAGAAGTCCACCAGCCGTAGCTGCACCATCAGCAATGGCCGGACAAAGCATCCAAGAAAGGAAACCGCCGTTTTCCTGACAATAGCTTTGCTTCTCATCGGCAGTTCCATCATCAGTAGATGAATCGCCTGTTTCAATTTGATTCTCCAAATGTTCCGTTTCTAAACATTTTTCACCACCATTACCATCATCGACAGTGAACTTATTGTCCGCTAGTGCTTTTTGCAGAGTTTCATATTCCTGTTTTTCGGCATCTGAGAGAGTCTCACCCTCGTCATACATTTTATGCTCATACCCCTCAACAATTCCCCTAGCCTGAGTTTTAGTTTTTTCTGATCCACATGCACTCTCTTCCTGAACTTTTATTTTTTTAGTTTCAATACATTTTCTTCCACCATTGCCATCATCTTCAGTAAAATCTTTCTTTTGTAGAGCACTAGAAAGTTTTGTATATTCAGCCTTTTCATCTGCTGTTAAGACAGCGCCAGCTCCTTCTCGACGACTATATTCAGTCACAGTATCAGTCACGGCCTGAATCATTTCGGGACTACCACAAGTGTCTTGTTTAGCTGTTTTGAAATTTGCGGCATAGAATTCAGCATTTTTATTTAAAATATCTGAGAGATCCTTGCAGCTCTTTGATTTATTAATATTGCCACCGTTATTGCTATAGACAAAGGATGTAGCATCAACGTCCTTACCATCGCCACCAAATTTTATTTTTGGATATTTTTCAGACACCTTACCGTCTTTATCTACAATTTTTACCGAATAACTAGCTGCTTGGTTAGTCTTTTTATCTTCGAATCCAGAAACACAATCACTATTGAACGCATTTAATGCAGCTAGGTAATCGAGGTTTGCGTTTATATTATCCTTTTCAATATTTTCAAATTTTTCAGCAAAAACATTGCCGCTCATGCGCTTTTCATAAATTGACTTGAGTGTAGGAATACCGGTTGTTTTATTTCTCTGAAATGCACCGTTAGGAATACCTTCTGCACAATTATCGGTTTTTTCTGCATGAATTGTAGACCCTCTCCTTGCACCACCAGTAATCTTGACATGACTAAAGAGTCCATCTGCTTTCTGATTACAGAATAAATCCGAAATACTGCCGCCTGGCTTAAAAAAATCAACAAACTCTTTAGTTATATTGGACGAATTTGAATCATCACAATAGGCCTTACCATCATGTTTACTTCCTTCTATAGATTGCTCAAGACTACCAACTCTAATCTTTATATGGTCACTATTATCATCACCCTGTAATCCAAGGTCACTAAAGTCACGAAATAGATTTCCCTTATTTTTTTCAATCTCTTTTAGACTTGTTCGATCTTGTTTTTTTGCCACATCTTTTTGACTTCTAGCCCTAGGAGTATAAGTTAATTCAGCTTTTTCATAGCATTTTTTAAACGCCGCCATAATTGTGCGAGCCTTAATAGCATCATTAACTAACCCCTCAACCTTATCCGCTGGAGCAGAAATTATGGTAACATTCTTTGCAGCAAATACAGTAGAAGTAGTATACAAAACTAGGTTCAATATCAAGATTGAAACCAAAACAACAAGACTAATTCGATATTTTTTATTTTTCATCACCTACCTCACGCCTACAATGCATTTACTTATATATTCACTGATATTATTTTGATTCTTGTAACCTGGAAGACTATAGACAGAAGAGAATACTTTTTTTAGACTATTGTTTTCAATATTTTTTATTACATTTTCGACCTGCTTAGATTGCTCTTCACAATTATCACCACCCAACACATCGGATCCATCAAAATAACATGTGTCATTATCAATCAATTCATTTAAGTGCTTATTATATGAAATTAACTCAGTAAAATTTTCATATAATGCCTTATATGAAATATTGTCAGCAGAGGAATACTTCGATATAGTATCTATATCATTGCTTTGAAAAGCTTGATAAAAATCTTCATATACGGCTATAGCATTTATATATGGATTATATCTTTCATCAAGCTTCTTTTTTAATTCAGAGAATATTTTCCTACTTGCCTCATTACCATCAAAGTTTTTCTTAACTGTTAGTAAATTTTTAAGCTTCTCAAGAGACCCCTTCGACTCTTTTATACTTTGGCTTTTTGACTCATCAAAGACCATTTCAAACGTTAAATTATTATTATAAGTATTAAAAAATAATTTTTCTAGATTATTTATTTTCTCCATATCATCAGATTCATAAAAGGTAGTCAATTCTTCCTTGCTCATATTTTTTGAGTCGATAACCGTTTTCTTAAAAAGAAAACTCAAGAGAAAAACAAAAAGTAGACCAACTAAGCCAAAGACAATATACTTCTTCAGATTCTTATTTTTGGGTTTGGTAGCGTAAGCGTTCGGGATAATAATGTCAGAATAATCACCACCTTGTGGAGCGGAAGTAAAAGAATTGTTTGTATTTTGATCCATTTGGTTAAATTATAACATAAGAGTTTTAAAAAACCACCAAAAAACTCCAGCCGAGACTGGAGTTTTTGGATGGACTTCGCAGGTTGTTTCAATGATAATACATTTCTTAACTCAAGACGGTTTTATTATCATCACGCAGTTTTCAACCATTTAGCCTGATCCTCCTCGCTCGATATTAAGCGAGGAGATTTAACTAGGCTCGTTATTGACGTCCTAAGAAAATCTTCGGAGCGGTCAATTAGCGAAGTTTTTTACGGCTAGAAAGGTAAAGACCAGCAGTCGTAACGATAGAACCAAGACCGAAGGCAGAGCTAATTACGGTTTCAGGACCGGTTTTTGGCATTTCCTTTGGAAGTTCTTGTTTTGGTTTTTCTGGGTTTGGAGTAACTGGAGTTACTGGTTTTTCAGGGGTATTTTCACAGGTTTTCTTTACGTAAACATCTGCGCTACCTTGAACAGCGAAACCATTAGCCGAAGCCTTAGCCCAGTTGATCAAACGGTTGTTACCACAAGCGAGATCCTTGTCGACTACCTTAGCAGTAAAGCGGACAAAACCGTCACCACTTACAGCATAGTTACCGATATTAAGACCTTCAGTTACTACGGTGTCAGAATTTGCCTTAGCAC
>JABZKD010000004.1 GCA_015257455.1 Nanosynbacter sp.
CTTATAGTACTCCGAACGTCCCTCGAGATAAACATCCAGCTGCCTCGTCTTATCTGTCGGCAGCACCACCTTAGCCATCTTCACTCCTAGATCCTTCAAATCAGATTCTAAAAGCGCCACATATTGCTTAATCTTATCCGTAATCAGGTTTTTATTCCCCGATTCGTCGATAATCTCCACGCTCGAAGTTAAATTCACTACCGTCGGTTTTGTCTCCGTCTTTTTTGCCCCACCCCGATTGATCAGACTTACCGCACCAAGCGTCAAACCTGCCGTACCAAGCGCCAGCGCCGTACTCAGTCCCACAAAACGCATCACTTTTTTGTGTTTTCGCCTTTTTTCTTCCTTAATCCTCGTCGACTCCAGAATTACTTCTTCCCGTTTCGAGGCAATCGTCTTATTAATTCTCACTTTTTATCGCCTTTTTATTTTCAAAACCTATTTTAACCCTAATTCTTTCAAATCCTATTTTTCAATCTTATTTCTTCAAACCCAACACCAATTTTGCCAGCGACTCACTCGCATCTAATTTCGCATATTTCTTAAAATTCATCACCAACTTGGCCTGTTTTTCGCTATTTTTTAGCAAATTCAAAATCTTTTTCAATAATTTTTCTGGGGCCATCTCCATTTCGCGGTCCAAAATCATTTCTACCGCCTCATCACGCGCTAATTTTTCCGCATTTTTCACCTGATGTCCGCCCGGCAATTTTTCAAACGGCACCAAAATCGTTGGCTTTCCCAGACTGGCTAATTCCGCCATCGTGGTCGCGCCCGCACGCGAGACCACGATATCTCCCGCCCCTAAAATTTCATGCATCACTGGCGAAAAATTCCACATGCGAAATTCCGAGGTCAATTTACCTTTTTCCCAAGTTTCGTATTTCTTTAGATCAATCATATCCTCGTAATGTTTACGACCAGACACTAGACCCACCGACGTATATTTCAAAAGTTCTGGCAAAATCTCACGTACTACCTGATTAATATGCATTGACCCCTGTGACCCACCCGTCACAATCACCAAATTTCGCTCTGGATCAAACCCTAATTCTCTTTTTAGGCGCCTCTTCTTACTCTCCGCCACTTTTTCAAATTCCTTCCCCACTGGAATCCCCACGAACACATAACGTGAATCCTTTTTCTCCACCGGCGTACCCATGGCAATAATTTTCGCTTTTTTACTCAAGATACGATTCGCCAGCCCCATCGTCGCATCCGATTCGTGAATCAAATATGGAATTTTATAAATTCCCGCCACAATCCCGACCGGTAACCCCACGAATCCTCCCTTCAAAAAAATTACATCCGGACGATTTTCTTTTCGACTAAAACGCCATAAAGTTTGAAAAAATCCTAAAGCAAATCCGAAAGCCCCCGCAATATTTCCGAACACTACATCACAAAAAGTTTTCGCATGATTGTCAAAATAATCCGACAATTTCAAACCATGGTAACGATGAAATTTTCCGGCAAAAACCTTACGCACGCGCAGATATAATTTCACTCCCGTTTCTTCTTCGCCACCCCAAGCCAACTTCGCTTCATTTGCCAGCTTTACCACATTCTTATAGTATTTCGCATCAGTCCAGAATTCAATTTTGCTCTTCGGCTTCATCTTCAAAATTTCTTGCACCACCGACATCGCTGGAGTAATATGTCCACCCGATCCGCCGCCTACTACTAAAATTTTCATCTTTTTTCTCCCAGTCTACTGCTTCTACTCATTCTTAAATTATTTTTAATTTCCTCATTTCGCTCATCATCTGAAATTTCCGTCCTCGCAGTAAACCGCGAAATGTTAATTACTAACCCCAGCCCAAAACACGTTATCAGAAGACTGGTTCCACCTTTCGACAGTAACGGCAAAGTAATGCCAGTCAGCGGAATTAATGCAATCATCGCACTAATATTCACCGCCACCTGTGAAAATAACCAAGCAAATACCCCCATCGTCACCAATCTAAAATAGAGGTTTTCCGAAGTGTTCGCCACTTTTAGAATTTCCATAAATAAATGCACATAAAGTCCAATTACGGCCACCGCCCCGACGAATCCCCACATTTCGGAAACCACCGCAAACATCGAGTCCGTAATCGATTCCGGCAAATATCCCGCCGTCTGCACGTTATTCCCGATCCCCACTCCGAGTAGTCCCCCAGACCCAACCGTGATCAGCGCGTTTTCAATATGATAATCCGTCGTCGCATCACCCTTACCTGTAAAAGTAAACAAGCGCTCACGACGGTGCGGTGAAGACAAAATCATCCCCACACCCAGCGCCAAAATCACCGCAAACAAAATCATAATTTTCCAAATCTTAATCCCCGCCACAAATAAAATCGTCAACGCAATTACTCCGAGCGGTACCGCCGAACCCAAGTCTTTCTGAGATACCACAATCAAAAATAGTGAAACCCCTAAAACACCAAAAAATTTCGCATAAAATTGATAACCTTCTCTCAAAATCTCCGCACTCGCCCAGCCAGAAGCCTTACCTCGCGCTAAAATTTTTGCTGCGCCTCTCATCAGACTATTACCCTGTCCATTCACCCGCGCAGAATTTCCCGCCGTATTAAATCCCTGATTAAAACCATAGTTATTACGACTAAAATTCACTTGACTAGAAAAAGCCGCTCCTCCCGAAACACCCGCCTGGCTCTTCGAATTCGTACCCCTCCCCTCTTTTCTGCCTTTGATTCTCACATATAAATCCATCAAAAACTGCATCAACATGCCAAGCGCTGTCGCCCTGCCGGCCTCTTCCAAAAATCCACCTCTCGCCTGAAAATCCGCGGTAATCTTCGCGAGATAAAGCATCACTCCTAACTTCAAAAAATCCGATACCTGAATCGTAATCGGTCCCAACCTCAGCCACCTACAGGCTCCCAACTGACAATACGCCAAACTTGAATGTCCTGCCGACACCGCCAGTAGCAAGTTCAAGGATAATCCCAAAACCAACAAAATCATCGGTAATTGTTTCGCTATCGCATCCAATATTCGCCAAATCCCATTAGGCTTTTTTGCATTTTCTACTTCCACCAAATTCACTCTAGTCTCAAAAAATAGCAGCACCGCCGTAATCGCTAGATACTTCACTTGATCCACCCAATACACCGTATCTTCCCCCTTCACTTTTGCATAAGACGGACCCACCAAGGCAATCATCATCAGTCCGATAGCAATCAAAATTATCATCGTAATGATAATTTTATAATTTGCCTTATGTTGTCGCATCTAATCCCACTCCGAAAATTTTTATTTTTTAATAATTCCGCTCACCATCGCAATAAATACTCCCACAATCGCACAAACTCCGGCAATTACCCAAAAACGCATCACAATTTTTGCTTCACCCCAGCCACTCGCTTCCAAATGGTGATGAATTGGCGCCGAAATAAAAATCTTGCGCTTGAAAAATTTCTTCGAAATCATCTGAATTAATGAAGAACCTGCTTCCACCACGAATAATAATCCGATTACAGGCAAAAGTAACAATGAATTCGTCATCATCGACACCACGCCAAGCCCCGCGCCCAGAGCAAATGACCCCACATCACCCATCATAAAACGTGCTGGCGGCACATTGAACCACACATAAGAAAACAGCCATCCCACTACGGTCATACAAAAAGCAAATAGATAGACTTGCCCACGAAATAGAGCAATCGTACCAAACGCACCATAAGCCATCATCGCGAGACCCCCAGCCAACCCGTCTAATCCATCCGAAATATTCACCGCATTTGAGGTCGCCACCACCGCAAAAGTAAATAATCCCACCATCACTACTCCGCCAATTTCAATATCACCCGTAAATGGAATGTGGATACTCGTCCAGCCCAGTTTATAAGCAAAAAACCAACCTAAGACCAAACTCACCACGGTAATCATCGCAAACTTAATTGGTGCACGCAGCCCAGCCGCACCCTCACCTGAACCAAAGACATTAATTCCGTCATCAATCAAGCCCACAATCGCCCCGCCCAAGAAACCAAAAATCGGAAGCCACGTTTGTGCACGGTCAAAATTACAAATCAGTGTCACCACTGTCACCGCAATCACCCCAATAATCCCCGCCATCGTTGGAAATACTCGCTTGAATTTATGCGCATGCAATTTCGTCATAATCGGCAGGCCGTCACCCGAAACTGTAGTCTTTTTTTGCTTCTTCCAAAAATGATATTTATAAGCTACGTGAGTATAAAAAGGCGTCAAAAACATCGAAAGCAAAAAGGTACCTAGCGACAACAGTAAACCATATAATGCATTATTATCTAAATTCCCCACGCCTTACCTCCTGACTTTATTATAGTTTATCATATACTTCGATATCTCATCAAAAATCGGCTTTGCATCCATTCCACCATCCAGCTTACGGTTATCACTCCAAACTTTGGTCATAATTACATAATCCGGCGTCTCCTCTAGAGATTTCGCCCCAAAGCCCACATAGGTACCAATCGTCTCATCAAAGCTATATTTTCCATTTTTCACAGTCTGCGCCGTACCGGTTTTGCCACCTACATAATAATCCTCGTCATACCCCCTCACATTCGGAAAAACTAGGCGTCCCGTGTGCAACATTTGACGCATTGTTCTACTCGTATCATTCTTATTTAATGCATCGTGGTCCGCCTTTGCGAGCTCTGTTCGCACAAACTTACCATCCTTCATTTCCCCTGCAATCAAAGTCGGACGATAATATTCCCCGCCATTCACCACCGCCGAAAAAGCTGAAGCTACTTGAATAATCGAAAGATCCAAGCTCTGCCCGAACGTCATATTCGCGTACCTAGCATCAGTCGCATCAATATCGTTTGGTGGCACGATTGCACCCTTCGTTTCCGGCAATTCAATCCCCGTATATTTACCCAAATTAAAGCGGTTATGGTAATAATCATAAAGCTTTTCCTTACCTTGATAAGTAATTTCCGAAGCCGAACCACCTAAAAGTTTCAAAGCTTGAATCGAACCCGTATTTAAGGAATAAGTTAGCACAGTTTGCATATTAACCTCCCCAGTGTGGCCCTTAATCGAATTCTCGATCGGCCAACCATCAATCACTAACTTATCCGTATTATAATAAGTCGTTTCTGGTGTCATCACCCCAGAATCAATCGCCGCCGCAATTGCAAAAGTCTTACACACCGAAGCCGGGTTAAAAGCGTTCATCGTCGCATCGGTTTGAAAGACCTTCGCATCGGTCACCTTGGCGTATTCTGCCGGATTATAACCTGGTTTACCCGCCATCGCCAAAATCTGTCCCGTCGCCGGATTCATCACAATCGCCGAGCCATAGGTGATATTAAATTTTTTTGTCACCTCGTCCACCGCTTCTTCCGCTTTTTTCTGAATATTACGGTCAATCGTCAGCACCAAATTCTTCCCGTCTTTTGCCGGAATTTTCACGTTCTCATTACCAATCGTCAGCGGCACATTATTCGAGTCTTTCACGGTTTTTAGCAGACCATTTTCCCCCGTCAGCTCCTTGTTTAGGCTACCCTCTACTCCGTATTGACCTTCACCATCTTGATTCACGAAACCCAAAACCTGCGCCGCCATTTCCCCCTCTGGATACACCCTGGTCGTGGTTTCCTGCTCATAAACTCCCGTCAAATCCGCCTTTTTCAAGTTATTCGTTTCCGCGTATGGCACATCTTTCGCCACCACAAAATACTTACGCTCCGGATCCGCAAAAACCTCATCCCAACTCGCTTTAGTGCGGTAATTCCCCACCATTTCGTCAATTTTCTTGGTAATTTCCTCTCGTTTTTTCACCACCAAACTTGGATCAATCGAAATTGTATAGGTTTTTTTATTCATCACAATTGGTACCGGCGTATCACCATCTAGAAAATAAATTTCCCCGCGCTTGGCAAAAATTGTCGACTTCATAATCTGTTGCTGATTCGCTTTTGCAGCATAAATTTTATGATTTACCACCTGTAAGCGAAACAGCTGAACCACAATTAAACCAAACACCAAAAAACAGAGACCTTGATTCAAACTCGTTCGTGACTTCAATCTCTGTTTTCTCATATGCTTAATTATAGCATAAGGGGCTTATTTTTTACTCACATCCGACTTCTGTTTTACTTCAGATTTCTTCACCCCCTCAGACTTTTTCGCATCATCAATCTTCTTGCCAGCTTCCACCTTCTTCGTCTCACCACCCATCACCATTTGGATCGTGCGATTTAATTGTTGCTTAATTTTATTGCGCGCGTGTGGCGTAATAATTTTATCCAACCAACTTGGTTTCACCATTTGATTTTTCGAAGTCAAAATCTCCACCACGTCACCATTTTTTAATTTAGTGTTCAAGTTCGAAAGTTTACCATTAATCTTCGCACCAATCACATGTCCACCCACTTCCGAATGCAGTCGATAAGCAAAATCAAGCGGCATCGACCCCACCGGCAAATCAATAATATCCCCCTTCGGTGTATAAACGAAAAGCTTATCCGCAAACAAGTTGATCTTCAATTTCTTCATATCCACCTGCTTCCCCTCTTTCAGCTGTGCTGCCGCCATTTGTAGTTCCGAAATCCAGAGTAAGTTCGTTGGCAAATGTTGAATTTTCCCCATTTTATAGTTTTCCGTCAACTTTTGCTCATTATAGAAAAAGCTCGCCGCGAGACCTCGCTCCGCATATTCATGCATATCTTTCGTGCGAATCTGAAATTCCACAATTCGCTTGTCCTTCGTGATCACCGTCGTATGTAGCGACTGGTAGCCATTCTGCTTTGGCATCGCCACATAATCCTTAATTCTGCCCGTCATCGGCGTATAAAGCGCATGAATAATCCCCAGCGTCAAATAACAATCCGTCACATCTTCCACAATAATTCGAAGTGCCGTCAGATCGTATACTTCATCAATATTCTGATTATATTTCGCAAGCTTCTTATGCAAAGAATAGACTGATTTCACCCGTCCATCAATTTCAAATTTAATCTTCTCTTCCGCCAGTTTCTTGGAAACTTCTTTTTTGATCTTTTCTAGACTCTTTTCCGCTGATTTATTACGCTCTTCAATTAATTTTTTCAAAAATTCAAAACGCTTTGGATCGACATAAGAAAATGCGATATCGGAAATCTCCACACGCAGTCTCCCCATATTCAAACGGTCCGCTAGTGGTGAAAAAATTTCCAGTGATTCCTTACCAATCTTCTTCTGCTTCTCTGGTGGTAAAGCTGACAAAGTCCTCAAATTGTGTAAACGGTCCGCTAGTTTGATTATCAAAACCCGAATATCTGCTCCTGTGGCAATCAAAAGTCTCAAGAGATTGTCCTTCGTCGCTGGCAAATAAGTATCGATATCGCGCATTCCCTGTCTAGCCTTGCCCAGCTTAGTCACGCCATCCACCAAAAATGCCACGGTTTCACCGAATTTTTCCTTAATTTCATCCAGTGTCACTCCGGTATCTTCCACCGTATCGTGAAGTACCCCAGCGATCACCGTGTCTTCATCCATTCCCCACTCACGTAAAATGCTCATCACTGCCAGCGGATGAATAATATATGGCTCACCCGATTTTCGTTTCTGCCCCTCATGCGCCTGGGTCGCAAAATCAATCGCAGCCTGTTCTCTCTCTGTTATTTTCGGTTGAACACATTTTTTACTCATTGTAATCTCGCTAATAATCTCTGTAATTCATCTTCATTCTTACAAGCAAATGTCACACTACGGCCCCTCACGCGCACCTTTGCTGCGTATTTTTCGCTCAATTCATTCTCTTGGTGTAGATAAACATTAGTTTTCAGTAAATTCGCCGAACTTTTCTTCTTATGTTCCGCGATATAACGCTCGACTTTACGTGCTGTCCACCCCTCTTCGATAATCATCGGCAGAATTTTCTTTATCATCTCTGGATCTGCCGAAATCAGAGGTCGCATCACCCCCTCTGTTAACTTATGTTCCACCATCGCGTGCTTCACTTCATCCGGCAAATTCAAAAGTCGCATCGTATTAATCACCGATGAGGCGCTTTTCCCCACTCGCTTAGCAATTTCCTCTGGCTGAAGATTAAATTGATTTTTCAATTTCGCGTAAGCTGTCGCCATTTCAATCGCGTTGAGATCCTCGCGCTGCGCATTTTCAATAATCGAAAGCTCTAATTGGTTTTGCGCATCGAGAGTACGAATAATTGCCGGAATTTTTTCTAATCCCGCCATCTTCGAGGCACGATAACGCCTCTCACCCGCCACAATCTTATATTTATTACCCTCAGCTACCACTACAATCGGCTGCAAAACTCCGTGCTCGCGAATCGAATCTGCTAACGCCGCCAAAGCTTCTTCTGAAAAATCTTTACGTGGCTGATCGGTTTCTGGCATGATTTTCGCTAAATCTAGCTCGGTTAGCTGACTCTTCGAGCTATCTTCCGACAAAGTAATATCAAAATCATCCTCTACAATATCCGTAGGAATTAAACTTTCAAACCCGCGACCCAAACCTTTTGCCATTTTCACACTCTCTTTTTCTTTTTACACTCTTTTTAATACTTCTTTTGCTAATTCCTTGTAAGCCTTCGCACCCTTACTGAATCGATCATAATCCCCCACTGGCACTCCGTGACTTGGTGCCTCCGCCAACCTTACATTGCGTGGAATTGTCGTCTCGAACACCTTATCTCGGAAGTATTTTTTAATTTCCGCTAGCACCTGTACCGATAAAGAAGTCCGTTTATCATACATCGTCGCGAGCACCCCTAATAATTTCAAATTTGGGTTCATTGCCTTACGTACCAATTTCACGGAATCCATCAGCTGTGCCACTCCTTCTAGAGCATAAAACTCCGTCTGTACTGGCATCAAAAGGTAATCCGCCGCAATCATCCCATTCACGGTTAATAGCGATAAGCTCGGTGGCAGGTCAATAATCACAAAATCATAGTTATTTCGCACCTCATTAATTGCATTTTTCAGCTGAACAAATTTTTTACTCAGCTTCGTCATCTCAACTTCAGCATTAGCTAACTGTGGCGTAGTCGGTGCTAAGTCCAAACCCTTAAATTTAGTGTTCAGAATTATTTCTGATAATCGCCTCTCCCCCAAAATCACTTCCGACATTGTATTCGAAAGTTCATTATTCAAATAGTTGCGTTCAAACTGCGCCTTATCGATACCGAGCCCCGACGTCGCATTTCCCTGCGGATCAAAATCAATTACTAAGACTTTTTGTTTTTCTTTCATCAAATAGTACGCCAAATTAATCGTGGTCGTCGTCTTCCCGACCCCGCCTTTTTGATTTGTGATACAAATTACCTTCGCCATATCTATTTATATATTACCATAATATTCATAAGAATAATCATTATCACGACAAAAAGCCTCAAAAAAGACCCCGTAGGGCCTTTTTATTATTTGATTGAAGTAATTTCAATCACACTGTATTTTTGGCGGTGACCAGTTTCCTTGTGGACACGCTTCTTTGAGTGGTAGCGGATTACGCGGATTTTATCACCAGCGATTTTCTCTTCTACTACTTTAGCTGAAACCTTGACACCTTTGACTTCTGGCGTACCAACGAGGGTTTTATCACCATCAATTACAAGTAAAGCACCAGTTTCGAGCTCTTTAGTTCCTTCCGGGAGGAGGTCCACCCGTAGGGTCTCACCCTCAGCTGCGATATATTGCTTACCGCCGATGAGTACAACTGCCTTTTTCATAATATTCCTTAATGTATTATTAACTTTGACTATTCTAGCATATTTATCTCTTTTTTTCAATAACTAAGCCAAAAAAAGAACCCCGCTCTCATAGGGTTCTTTTTCGTACTTAATCGTCTACACGATTACATTAGATCGAAAGGGCTCTTTATTCTTTATCTTCGTGTTGCTTTTCTAAAGCCTTGAGTTGCTTAGTTGAAGCAATGTAGTAAGCAGTACCAATACCAATCATGGCGGTCACCACTACTGCTAATACAGTTTCGGAAGCACCAGTGTGGGGGAGTTCCTTTGGTGTATTAGGAGTTTTTGGTTTATCTGCACAATCACGATGAACAGTAACCTTTACCTTACTATGAATCGTAGTGTCGAGCACCGCGATAGCTGAATTATTGTAAGTTACCGTGTCGCCACATGGGAAGATTTTTTCGTCTTCAGAGAATTTTACCTTATAGGTAATGAAAGCTTCTTCACCGGCATTGTAATCACCGATATTAAAACCATTTTTGAAGAGATTTTCTTTTTCAAAACCAGCAGAACGAGGAGTCTTCAAGAAAGTTGTGCCAGGAATTGCAGTCATACCAGTACCGAGCAAATCATAAGCAGAAACACCGCGTTGAATTGTCGTACCAGTGTTTTTATAACGCAATTTAAAGTCGATAGTTTCACCTGGAGCTACCGTAATTTCTGTACGGTAATCATTCATATTTTCCTTAGAAGCCATCTTTTCACCGGTAAAACCGGCTTTATCGGCCTTAATGCGGAATTTTACATAACCGGCATATTCATTACAGCCAGGGATTGCACCCCAGTAGTTCTTTGTGTAACCTAGGAATGTCCCACCATCTTTACCGAAGAGTGCGTCGTCATTCAAAGTAGAACCATTTAATGAACCACTATTGCTTAATTTTGCAGAATTTGGTACATAACGCAAAGAAACGGTTTCTTTTGCATGTAAATAAGATGTACTCCAAACTTCTTTTGGCGTAGCATTCGAAGCTGAGATAGTACCCTTAATTACCGCAGCATGTCCTGCCTCAAGCCTATCCGTGATTTTATCCATTCGCAAACGGACATTTTGTGCAATACCACGATGATCACCATCATTTAATTTAGCGGAAGCGTTATTGTGATAATACACAAAAACCTCATATTCTGAACCCGGCTCAACAGTTACATTGTTAGAAAACTTATCCTGACTTCCAATCTTACGGACGCGGACAAAGTTAGATTCATCACCGATTTCCGGATTATCTGTCATTGAGTTAAAAGTGACATGATCCGCTGGGTTACTCCATGTGTATGTCGGACGATTTTTTGGGCCCCATGTCTCAATCCCCTCTGCATGGACAGCTCCGTGAATTTGACCAAGACTGAACGCACCTGCGACCACTGCCCCAATCACTGGAAAGATACGGCGCGCAGAACTACGCATATCTTCCCAGGTTTTTGTTTTTATGTTTATGTTCATCGATCTCCTTTCGATTAAGATCCTAAACTCATTTTAGACTATTTTTGGTTTTTGTACAATATATTTGTTCAATATTTTTTCTTCTCTATTGAGTACAATTATTGTTCAGAACTGGAAGTTGTATCTACGGTAGTAGTTTGCCCCGATTCGTGAGCAAGTGTATTGTCGGCTTTCGCTTCTTTAGCGATATTTCCTAAATCTTTATCACTAAAAGTCTTGTCTTCACTATGAGAGCCTTGAATATCTTGCCTCTCTACTGGTTTTTCTTCGGGTAATACTGAACGGTTTTCCGCATTAGTCTGTTTTTCTGTTGCTACACCTTCTTGATGAACAATACCCTGGCTATTGTCTTGCGTAGTTACATATGCGTTTGGCGTCAAATCCTGCTTGGCTGCTTCTCTCACCATTTGGTCGAATACGGCTTTGTCTTCTATTTCGCTTCCAGGTAACTGTTTTGTTGCATCATGATTTTCATCACCAACTTCATAAATTGCCTTATCCGCCTCAACTTTACCCATCTTTTGTTGATTGCCATCCGTAGATGCCGTATTAGTCTTACCTTCGCTCACATTATTTTCAGGAGTCTTTGGATTCTCCTTTGGCGTTGGAGCTGGAGTTTCATTCTTTGGTTTAGAAGGTTCCGGCTCTTTATTTTCTACTACTTCAACATTTTCCGGAGTAACTACTGAAGTTGTAACTTCCGTTTTATCTACAGTCTTAGTTATTTCCTTCTTCTCAGTCTTTAAGTATTGGAAGATTACCTGGCCACATTTTACATTGATACCTAAAATCTTAACACTAGACATGATATTCATTACTTCGCCATCCGAAGCATTCTTCTCAATTACACCTAGAGCTCTAAGTGAATTTTCCTTAAATCCATCACGAACATTCATATCCATGATATTTTCGCCATCTTTATTCTCGGCATAAACGAATTCTATGGCTTGATCTTTATGGAATACACCATCTTTGTCGAGCGCCATATCTACCTGAAGATTACCTTCGCCACCATTATTTGAGGCGTAACCGGATTGGTAGGTCTCATTCATAATAGAACCAAGCTTCAAGGTTGAGCCTTCAAGGAAGTTGGCAATTGTATTATTGGCTTTTTCCTTAATCGCAACCTGCGCCTCGGTATCACCATGCTGAATCATATAAGTAATATCATTCACCGCAGTAGGAGAGTCAGCCATCTCAAATGCACCGAAGGAAGCACCAAGATAACTTGTCATATTAGGGTTTTCCATGGTATTCAAAATTTCTTTCATACCTTCAGCACCTAGAGCTTCACTTGAAGCACCCTGTTCCTTAAGGCTTTCTAGACCAGAACGATCAACAAACGTCATATCATTACCAGAGCGTCTCGAATCAGTAAAACCTGGGAATTCCGGATTAATATTATCATTCAATTCAATCTTGGTTTCATTACCATCAACCATAATATTGAAAGAATTTCCCTTAATCAAAGAATCCACTTCACTGCCGGCATCATACTCTGCTAGAGCTTCCTCGACATTACCATTAGTGTCGCCGCTATTGTCCATGCTTTTTTCAACGGCAGTATTATTATTGGTATTAATTTTATTACCACCATGAGCCGCAAGGGCAATCATCGCACCAGTCCAAGCAATTAACGCAAATCGTTTGATCCCATCACTGTGTTTCTTAATTTTCTCAATAACACCAGCGACAATACCTTTTTTCTTCTCAGTTTCGGAATTCTCTTTCTCAGAACTCTCGATATTAGCACCCTCAGTATCTGATTCTTTTGTCTCGGATTTTTCACTAGGTTCCTCAGTTGTTTCACTATTAGGATCTACAGTCTCAGTCTTGCTATTACCATTTTTCTGCTTTTCAAGCATTTTCTGAAGCTGCTCTAATTGATCTTTTGGAAGCATTTTCTGAAGCTGCTCTAATTGATCTTTTGGTAATTTTTGCATCCAAATCTGATTATCAGCGTCAAGTAGTACTGGACCACCAGTTTTTTCCATTTCAGCGATCTTTTCCGCACTAATACCACCAAAATCAACATTATCTTTTTTGTCTTTTGATAACTCTAGTTGACTTTCATTCTTTAACTCTTCACCAGGAACGATTGCTGGCGGAAATTCTACAGTTTGCTTCGATTCGTTTTCTGCAACTTCTTCAATTTTATCTTCTACTTTATCTTTTTCGGAAGTTTCTTCCACATCAGAAATCTTGGCTGCCACTTCGCCCATCTTATCTTTTACAGTTGGCTCAAACTTTTCAACTGTGTCTTCACCAGTCAACACATTAAACTTACTCAGGAATGATCCCTCGACCCCGCTCATTTGTTCACCCTTTTGAATCTTTTTGTATTGATTTTGTGCAAAATCAAAAGCGATTTCTTTCTTATCAGCATTCTTGATTTCATTCATCTTAGCTTCAGCTGCCGCAGAAGCACCCCAAGCCGCATCAATCTTTTGATAATCTTCAAAAGTTAATTTTCTGCCACCAGCTTTCAATTCACGAGTTAACTTAATTGCTTCCTCATCGAGTTTATTAAATTTCTCCGTAGCAGCATCAAGCGCTTCATTTGAGTTTCTCTTGTCTTCCGCTGAAAAAGCTTTCGCTAAAAAGTCTTTCTCTGCAAGATTAGCTTGCATCTTGTAAACTTTTTCCTTATAACGAAAATCATTTACACCGAGATTTTCGTCATTCTCTCTGCGCTCCTTAATCATATCAAGGCCTTTTTTCGCCAAAGCCTTCTTTTGCTCCATTTCTTGATATTCCGGAGTTGCCTGAATCTTGGCCTCAAAATCACTAATCTGGTCAAGACTGCGCTTCATCAAATTTTCCATTGGCACTAGACTACCTTCGCCACCATCGCGCATGTATTCAAGAGCATTATTCTCTTGTCTATTCAAATTATCTTTATATTCACGAATCTCTTTTTCGCTCATTAAACCAAGACCAGCTTGCATTTTTAAGAAAGTGTCAGTTTCAAGTTTAATTTGATCAAATTGATGACGAAGCTCTAATTTACGATCGCTTTCGTTCTTTTCAACTTGTTCACCAGTTTTTTCCTTGTATTCGTTCATTCTAAACTGAGCCAGCTGAGCCGCACGCTCTTCATGTTTACGAGCGTAGTATTCATCTCGCGCCTTATCAGATTGCACAGTATTTTGTTCTTCGGAATTCACACGAGGCATTCCATTAAAATTTCTTACACTCATTATGCCTCCTCCTTAGCATTCTTTAAGTAATTTTCTTTAAACTCATCCAATGCCTTTTCGGTTACCGACTGTACATCAATACCTGATTCTTGGATAATCTTCTGGACCTCGCTAAAATCTGGTTCAGCTGCATCAAAAAGCTCTGAAATCTTATCTACCAAGTAATCCGGCAAATTCATCAAAATTTCACTCAAGATAGCTTCTTGCATCTTCATCTTTAAATCTTCACGCAAACGATCATTCACGCGGACGCCCGCTTCACTCATCATTTTTTCGATGTATTGATTCATCAATTCATCTTGCGCTTTTAAATTATCACCTTGAAAATCAGGCTGGATCTGTCCAACCTCCGGTGAAAAAGTATTAGTATCAGTCATGTGGAGACCTTTCTTTTTTATTTTGAAATATGACCTTATACCATTACGATAACGCTTATTTACCAGATTGTCAATAATATTTTTGTTCAATTTCATGCTTACTTATAGAGGTACTACTGAACACATATTTTTCTATTTTGAATACAAATTTTATAAAATCCCACTCACAACAAAAAATAGCCGCCAAAAAGCGACTATTTTATTAATCAGGAAGAAGTTTCTAGCTAACTTAGCTAATCATCGAGGAAATTTTACCGAGCTTAGCGGTAATCCTAGCGCGTACCTCTTGGCTGACTTGTCTTTTTGATACGTAATTCGTTTCATCATCAAAGAATTCAAACGTCATTCTCTATCTTCCTTTGCTCTTAAATTTTTATTTTTGTTTTGATTTATGATCTTCGTTACATTAATAATATCACAAATTTTACATTTGCAAGTAATTTTTTCAAATTTTATAAAAAAATATTATTAAGTACCGATTTTCATCTGAAGAAATTGAACAATTATTTTAATAAAATGAACAATTTTATCGATTTTTTCTCTTTTATCTGAGTGATGGATAGTTGAATAACTTTTTTTATTCATCTATCCATCCCCTCCACTTTTTTCTTGATCGGTCAATGCTTGTTTATTAGTGTTTCATTGACTTCTCGTCTAATCAAATCTTTTTCCTTATTTATTTTAATAATTCTAGGTTTTACTTACTATTTCTCGTCTTCGCATATTCGAAGACTTTTTTACATATTTGATTTCCTGTTTATTTTTCTTTGAGTTAGCTTATTTTACATTTTTTGTTTTTATTGTCTAACTTGTTTTAAGTCTAACATAAACTACTATTTTTGTCAATACTGTTTATGCTTTAACAGGGGTGATTTCATCAAAAAGCTCCGTAAAATTACTTACAGAGCCTCTCGAATACTTACGTATATTATTAGATAATTACGATTTAATCAGATGTTTACCGCTTTTAGATCTTTTCTAGCGATATCGTGATAGTTTCACCCTGGACTTTTACGATCTCATCGTAAGCAAAGTTTCCTTCTTTCACTAATTCTTCCGCCAAGACCTCATTCATCAGCATTTCACGGTAAGTTTCCGGCACTTCCATTGAAACCATTAACCTAATTCGATCATCGACATTAAGTCCGGCCTTCTTGCGTGCTGCCTGTACGAAGCGAATCAATTCGCGAATCTTGCCTTCTTCTAGTAATTCTGGTGTCAAAGTCTTATCGAGCACCAAAGCTTCCCCATGTTCAACCGATTTCACATTCACTTCTTCCATAATAATCTGCTCATAGAAGCCGTCCAGCTTTTCACCCGCGTAAACTAGCTTCGCTAGTGGCTGACGCACTTTAATTTGCGCCTCAGTTTCCGTCTTCTTCATTCTTTCTGCTAAGCCAGTCGTGATAATCTCACGCGTCTTTGCCATCTGAACAAGCACCGCCTCATCGATTACCCCAGCTTCTGGCCAATCCAAAAGATGCACTGATTCTGGAATTTCCGAATTCACTACACCTGCGCCGGTCATCTTCTGATAAAGCTCCTCAGCGAGGAATGGCGTAAATGGTGCCAAAATCTTCGCAAGATAAATCAGCACATAGTACAGCGTCGAATAGGCTTCCAACTTATCCTGGTCGTCTTCCGACTTCCAGAAGCGCCTACGTGACCTACGCACAAACCAGTTCGACATATCATCGATAAATTCCAACACCGAAGAAAGTGCCGCTGGAATATTATAAGCTTCCATACCTTCTGTAATCTGATTACGCACCTGATGGACCCTTGAAACTAACCAAATATCTAATGGGTTCACAAATTCACTCACCGCCATCGCCTGATCCGAATCAAAGCCATCGACTTCTGCATACATCGTAAAGAAATCATAAACATTCCAAATCATCGATAACTTACGTGCCACATCCGACACATCCTTATCGATCAATGAGAAATCTTCTCCTGCCAGCACTGGCGAAGAAAGCATCAAGAAACGCAAAGAATCCGCCGAATATTGATCCATCAAAAGATTTGGATCAGTGTAATTTCCTAGTGATTTCGACATCTTGCGGCCATCATTGCCCGCCAAGGTACCAGTAGTAATTACATTCTTATAAGCAATATCCGAAAAAAGTGCGGTATTCACCACATGCACATAATAGAACCACGCACGCACCTGGCCCACGTATTCCACGATAAAATCTGCCGGATAATTCTTTTCAAATTTTTCGCGATTTTCAAAAGGATAGTGTAACTGCGCAAATGGCATCGAACCAGATTCGAACCAACAATCTAACACCTTATCAATACGCTTAAAATGCTCGCCATCAATCTCAAATTCAATTTCATCCACCCATGGACGATGATAATCTTCGAGTCTCGTACCCGAAAGTTCATAAAGTTCATCATAAGAACCCACCACTTTCACGCTTCCCTTATCGCCCTTCCAAACTGGCATTGCCGTGGCAAAGAAACGATCACGTGACAAATTCCAATCTGGTGCCGCTTCGATATTCTTTTCGAAACGACCATGCTTCAAATATTCTGGAAACCAATTAATTTTTTCATTTTCAGAAATCAACATGGTTTTCGAATCGGTCACATTGAAGAACCAACTTGGAAATGCTCGGTAAATAATACGTTGCTTCGAACGTGGATTGAATGGATATTCGTGTTTAATATACTTAATACGATAAACGATACCCTTTTCGAGCAGCATCTTAGCAATAATTTTATTCGCCGCCCAAAGTTCAATACCATTTTCATCGGTCTTACGTACGCCGAGGTCCATCAACCATTTTTCAGCTGCCTCCACGTAGTAACCCTGTTCATCCAAAAGATCCACAAAGTCCACTTCGTGTGCCAAAGCCAAATCATAGTCCGCCTCACCATAAGCTGGAGCGATATGTACGATACCTGTACCATCTTCATCCGAAACATATTCTGCAGTCAGTACATGATAAGTATCTTTCTGACGTTCCTCACGCGAGAAATTCTCCATCAAAGGCTGATATTCTAGACCCACTAATTCCGCACCCGAAAGCTCCTTCAAAAATTTATATTCCCCTTCAAAAACTTCTGCCGCTGTCTTCACTAGTGTTACGATTTTCTCTTCCCCTACCTGATACAGACCATAGGTCAATTTTTCATTTACCGCTAAAACCAAGTTCGCTGGCAAAGTCCAAGGCGTAGTCGTCCAAGCTAACAGATATGCTCCCTGAAGTCCCCCTTCACTCACTACCTTAAATTTCACGAATACCGATGGATCGGTCACCTCTTGATATGCATCATTATCCATCGTCACTTCCGCTTTTGAAACCGGCGTCGAGAATTTGGTGTCGTACATCAAAACTTTGCGACCCTCGAAAATCAAGCCCTTTTCATACAAGGTTTTAAATGCCCACCAAACCGATTCCATATAATTCTTATCCATCGTACGATAAGCCCCACGAAAATCCACCCAACGGCCAATACGCTCAATTGTCGATTCCCAAGCTTCCGAATTTGCCACCATCGAAGCCTTAGCCTTCTCAATGTAGGTAGCTAGCGGCCACTTCATGCCAATTTCGCGACGGTCTGTAATCCCTAATTGTTTCTCGACAAAATTCTCTGCTGGTAGCCCGTGACAGTCCCAACCCCAACGACGTTCTACCCGTTTTCCACGCATCGTCCAAAACCTTGGCACTGCATCCTTCGTCACTGAAGAAAGTAGCGTCCCGTGATGTGGCATACCAGTAATAAACGGAGGTCCATCATAAAAAACATATGAATTATCAATATCGCGTTGCTCAATCGATTTTTCAAAAGTCTGATTTTTCTTCCAGAATTCGATCAACGCTTTTTCATATTCTAAAGCTCGTCTTCTTGTATTTGCTTGATATTTCATATTTCCTCTTTCTAATCCGTTTCCTCTGTATTTTTCAAAATTTTCGTATATATTCCGTTCGGTTCATCCATTGTGGTTTCAATAATTTCTTCGCGGAATAATTCGTAAATATTTCCTTCTATTTTGTCGTCAAAGTACAATTTTAAATCGTATAACCTGCGTAAATGTTCTCCTGCACGTCGAATATTGTGCCTGATCAAGATATCCGAAAAGCGGTCTGAAATCGTCATAATCCCCGTATGGTGACACATATTGTCGCAAAGCTGAATCAAACGATCATAATCATCAATTTTCACACGCAGCATATATTCCTGCGTCATACGAATCGTATCCTCTTCCATCCCCTCCCAAAATTCGTCACGATTCAAAGTCGGAAAACCATAATAAGTGTGGGTCATCGAAATTCGCGCTGGAATTTCCAAACCTTTTTCCATCAAAATTTCATAACCAAAAATTGGGTGCTTTAATCCTGCATGCTTCATTTTCACCCGACCAATATCATGCAGCAAACCCACTGCATAAGCCATATCTGGGTCAAGCTGATCTTTTTTCATGGCACGCGCAATCGCCTCTGCTGCTCTCGCCGTACTCCTAGAGTGCTGCTCCCAGTAGATTTTATATCCAGGCTGCGTTTTGCCCCAGGCAAAAATTGCCTCTGCTTGTTCCCTGATTTTACTCATCCCTTTAATTATACAACAAAAAATCTCGACTTCGCTAAAAGCCAAACACCACCATCAAAGTTACCCCCCCAAAATCTAGACTTCGCGAATCACGTACTTCACTTCGGAAATTTGTGGCAATAGCCTACCCGCCCACTTTTTTACCACCATCCCGTCATCTTGCAAAACCAAAACCGTCGGATACTGCACAATATCTCTCGCTCTCGCAAACATTTCCCCGTCAATCGTCTCTGGATCGATTAATTCCACCTCTTTTCGCGCCTCATATTCGAAGTCTCGCTTCCACATCTCGGCTTCCGAGGCAAATTCCGAATGTTGTTTTACCACTATTACTACACGCATTCTTTTTTCTTCTTTCTTTGTTCCCTAATAATACTTTCGAACTCGTCCAAAGTCTTAAACTGCAAAAATACACTAGCAAATCGCACATAAGCCACTTCATTTTTCTCGGCCAAAACATCCAAAATCGCCTGGCCAATCTCATGCGACTCCACTTCATCTCGGTCCAAAGCATACATTTTTGCCGTCACTGAGTTTACTACGTCCTCGATTTCAAATTCCGAATTAAAAAACTTCCCCACACTACGTTTTACTGCCCCACGCAATTTATCTCGATCAAAAACTTCTCGGTTACCACTACGTTTTTTCACTGTCAACGTTGGTAGCTCGATGCGCTCGTAAGTCGTAAAGCGATAACCATCTTTTGTCACTCGCCTGCGACGAATCATCTGGCCATCCGTAGTTTCCCGGCTTTCCAGCACTTTACTATCGCCAATGCCAATATTTATATTCATTATAATTTCTATCTAAAATGACTGGGCTAGCCAGTCATTTCGAATTGTTAAGTTATTTTTTGTTGCGGAATCTTGCACGAAGTGAAGGTGGTACATCCAAATCTTCTTCTTCGTCTTTTTTACCGATGCGTTCCCAAATATTTTCTTTTGGGGTAGCCGTGAAATCATTTTGGAATTCATTGGTTGAAGCAGTAGAATGGTCGAAACTACTAATTGGCGCCGCTACTGGCTCGCTAGCCTGTGATTTCATCGCTTCGACACGTTCCATCACTTCCGCATTACGACGTGCTTCTTCTTCCTCGGCACGCTTTTGACGGTAATAATCCGAATCAAAACCAGTTGCTACCACGGTAATTACGATTTCATCTTGCAATTCTGGGCGAATTGAAGCACCGAAGATAATGTTAGCATCTGGAGAAACTGCACCAGTGATTTCCTCAGCCGCTTCCTGAATTTCTGACATTGACATATCATAACCACCAGCTACCGAGAAGAGTACGCCACGAGCACCATCGATCTTCACTTCGATCAGTGGTGATTCAATAGCTTGTTGCGCTGCCAATTTTGCACGATTCTCACCGGAAGCGCGACCAATACCCATCAAAGCCGAACCCGCATTCTTCATAATTGCCTTCACGTCGGCAAAGTCGAGGTTAATCAGTGCATGTTCAGTAATTAATTCTGAAATACCTTGTACACCCTGGCGCAAAACATCATCTGCAATCTTAAAAGTCTCAAGTAGTGGTGTACGTGGATCGATAGTTTGTAGTAGACGATCATTAGGAATCGTAATCAAAGCATCGACTTCTTTAGCCAATTTTTCAATTGCAAAATCTGCATTCTTTTTACGTTGTGCACCTTCAAAAGTAAATGGCTTCGTCACCACACCCACGGTCAAAATATCTTGTTTTTTAGCTTCCTGAGCCACTACTGGACCAGCACCAGAACCGGTACCACCACCAGCACCCAGAGTAATGAACACCATATCGGCATCCTTAATAGCTTCACAGATGTTGTCACGGCTTTCTTCCGCGGCGGTTTGACCCTTTTCTGGATCACCACCGGCACCAAGACCTTGGCCGATGTGAACTTTCACGTCTGCATTTGAGTGATGTAGAGCCTGGGCATCAGTATTTACTGCAATAAACTCAACACCGGAAAGTCCAACTTCCTTCATGCGATTTACCGCAGAACCGCCAGCTCCACCGACACCGATTACTTTAATCGTCGCTTTGCTTTCCACCTCTGTTGGTTTTATTTCTGGCATCTTTATTCCTCACTTTTAACTATAGATTACTTCTATATTAACACATTTCTAGCCAGAATAAGAGATTTTTATCTTCCACCACCAAATAATTTACTAAGAAAACCCACCGGTTTTTCTTCCACGCGCATTTCTTGCTCGCGCATATCGTCATTCATCATCAAAGCTAAACCAATCGCCACCGCGAAACGAGGCTTCTTGGTTTCATTATCAATATGAGTCACATCCATTAGCGGCAAACCAATCCTAGTGGCTACTTCCATATGCTCCCTCGCGAAGCGTTCAATTCCACGCATCTCCGCGCCTCCGCCCGTCAAAACTACACCTTCCGGTAATTTCTTTTCATAACCCGCAATCGCAATTTCTTTCTTCACGTGTTCAAAAATATCAATCAAACGATCTTCTACGATACGATTCACCATGGTCTTCGTAAAGCTAATTGATTCATCGCCAAAGCGCATCGTCATTGGCTTATCATTATCAATCAATTCCGCCGTCACATATTTCATCTTAATTTCTTCGGCCACTTCCGTACTCACCGCTAAACTGATCGCGATATCATTCGTAATATGATTCGCCCCCACATTAATCACCCCGAAATATTGCAAGAAACCTTCCATAAAAATCGCCACCGAAGTCGTCGCGGCGCCCATCTCGACTACCGCTACGCCATTCTCTTTTTGACTTTCAAGTAATACAGCGCGTCCAGCCGCTACTGCCGTTGGTACCAATTTCAAAGCGTTAATATTTAGGGATCCAGCCACCTCTTTCAAATTCATGCAGACTGGCAAAAGTGCCGAGACCACATTCGCTTGCATTTCTAATTTAACCCCGCGCATACCGATTGGATTTCTAATTCCACCCTGACCCGCAATTGTATATTCTACCGGAATCACATCAAGTAGTGCGCGATTATCTGGCACAATACCTGATACTGCGAATTCCTTTAAGCGCGCCACATCCGCCTCGGTAATTTCCGAACCCGTAATCGAGATGCCACCCTGTGTTGGCGCTGTGCCGACATTCGAACCATTAATTGAAAGATAAGCGTCCGTCAAATTCATCCCGATCATTCGGTCAATTTCGATAGAAGCCGTTTCGAGCGCATGCACCGCATTACGTAAATTCGTCACCACACCCTTACTCATGCCCCCATTTTGTGGCGACTCAATCTTACCCACTACGGTAATCTGACCATTCATCTCACTGAGGACGACTTCGCGAATATTTTGCGTCCCCATATCGATGCCAAAACTAAACTTTGGTACTTGCTCGTTCATATATTTTCATTATAACATAAACATTTTCCAGTCTATAACAAAAAATCTGACGACTCGCGCCAGATTTTTCTAAATCTACTGACATTTGCACCAGATTTCCTGAAAAACCTACTGACGACTCGCGCCAGATTTTCCTGAATCTACTGACAGCCCCCACGTCAGATTTTCAATGCTATTCTTTTGGGCAATTTGGCAAAGTCAAAACTTCGTAACCATCTTCGGTCACTAGAATCGTATGTTCACAGTGACAGCCGATCGAACCATCCGAAAGCACCACATCCCAACCGCTCTCCGGATCCACATGATTATATGGCTTACCCAGAGACGACATTGGTTCAATACAAAGTGTATCACCCGGTTTCAAAACATATCCGCGCCCACGTTTGCCGTAATTTGGCACTTCTGGCTCCATATGCATCGATTTACCGATAAAATGACCGACATAATTTTCAATCACCCCAAGATGTCCCGCGCGCAATACTTTTTCTACCGCATAGCCGATATCACCCAAATGCACCCCTGGCGCCACTGTCTCGATTCCCGCCCAAAGCGCCTTTTCGGTAGTCTTAATCATCTGTTTTACTGCTGGATTTGCCTTACCGACCACTGTAGTAAATGCCGCATCCGTATGGTATCCCTTATAGCCGATCACCAAATCAAATGACACTTTGTCGCCATCTTCCAGCGCATAATCAGTATTCGGCGCACCATGCACTAATTCATCATTCACCGAAATACAAATCGATCCTGGAAATTTCTCTTCTAATTCATCATAAGAAACCGTCGCTCCCCGTGACACAATCTGTTGCCTTACCCAGGCATCCAGCTCACGCTTGGTCATTCCTACTGCGACGTACTCGCGTAAATCCCGCAAAATCTCCCCCAAAATCTTGCCGCCTTCGCGCATTGCTTCAATTTTTGCTTTATCCATAATTGATATTATACTACTCTTTTATACCCCTGTTAATATTTCTGTCAACTAACGCCAAACTTCTAAATTACTTTTAACCTACACCAATAGTTCTGGCATTTTTCCGCCTCAACTAGCGCCAAAATTCTCTGATTTACCGTTTTTTCGTCACCATTTCCGTCCACTTCGTAAACTTTTAGGCCTTTTTCCTTCATTTTTGCTAAAAACGGCACACTTTTTTCTCGGTAATAATTAATTTTACGCTGCCAAACCGCCAGATTGTCGTCTTCCCGGCCCCTTAGGCTTAATCTACGGTAAAGCTCATCTTCATCCACCCGAATATCTACTACGAACTCTACCTCTTGAAAAATTCCAGTATTTTCCAACATCTCTACCTGTTCGACGCTTCCCGGCTGACCATCAAATACTACATCCTTACCCGATTTTATTTCCCGGTACATATTTTCCGTCAAAAGCGCCACCAAAAGTTCTTCTGGAATCATCGCCCCCGTCTGAGTATATTCCTCAAACCGCTTCGAATCACGAATCAATTGCCCCGCTGAAAGCCAAGTTCGCCCCAGTTCCGCCGCCAACATTCTTCCCTGCGTCGATTTTCCTGCCCCCGCCGGACCGTAAATCATAATCATTCTTATGCGCCTTTCTTTATTTCCTTATTACTTCGTTTTTCATCATCGAAAGCGCCCTCTCGTAGACCTCTTCCGGCGTCCCTACCCCGTCAAGCACCAAAAATCCTACCCCACTTCCGAGTAGTGGTGCAATAATTTTCCCTCTGTTATCTTGGTAAATTTTCCAGCGTTCTTCAAAAATTTCCGGCGAATCTTGCTCGCGTCCCCTTAAAGCGATACGTTTTTCCACCTCGGCTTTTGACACATCCACCTCTATCATGTAATCAATTTTAATTCCCCTCGACATTAAAATATCTACTTGGTTTGCCGTCCTCGGATATCCGTCAACAATTGCATTTTGCGCAGTTTCTAATCTCGAAAAAATCAAATTCGACACCATCTGATCGTCAAACAACTGCGCCGTTGCCAATTTTTCTTGCACCCACGGCTCCTTGCTTTCTCTCAGAATCGCTCCACCGGAAATCCATTCCCAGCCTAGCTCCTCCGCTAATCTTTTACCTAAAGTACTTTTGCCGCTTCCCGGTCCGCCTAAAAATATTACATTCATTATTTTAAGTATACCATTAACTGACATCAAAAAACCCTCATCTGCGAGGGTTTTTAGTTATTTTAAGCCAAGTTTAATTCGTTCGGTTTTTTCTGCTTTGCGGATTTCACGCAAAATTGCCTTACGACGACGCTCTCTCTTGGAAATAGGCTTAGAGAAACGTAATTGTGATTTTGCTAGTGGCATAATTCCACTCTGTAAAACCTTACGATTAAAACGACGAATAATATTCTCGTTAGCCTCACCCTGGTCTTTTCTAGTTACTTTTATTGACATATAGCAGAATTATACCAGAGAGCCGCAGATTTTTCAATATCTAATCACTGCTATCACTTTTTTTAATTTGCAGCAATCGACTTTCCACGGTTTTTCGTCCTCTCCACTCATTGAGTACTAAATTTATATGCACATTGTAGGTAGCGTCCTTATCTAAATTAAACCACTCTTCCCGCGCATTAAAAACCAAAGCCTTGAACAAATTTCCGTCTTTTTCCAGAGTAAACTTCAAGTGTTTCTTCTCCACACCAAGCGTCTCTACGAACTTAATTTTTGTATTCAAAAGCTCAAAAATTGGCTCCGCATTCCCTTGTCCAAATGGCTGAAGTACCGACATTTCTTCATATAAATCCACATCCAGTTCCGCCAAGTTATCCACCTGAATATCTTCCGTTACCTCCAGATATTTTTCTTGTTCAGTTAAGTTTAAACTTCGATAATATTGATTCACCGCCTCTTTGAAGCGCATTAAATCTTCTTTTTTCAGCTTCACTCCACAAGCCGCCGCGTGACCACCCCCACCAATTAAGGTCTCATTTACTGCCTTAATTGCTTCCGCCAAATTAAAATCCCCGAACGACCGACCCGAACCCTTATAAATGCCATCTGTTTCCCCCAAAACGAAGGCTGGTCTGCGGTATTTTTCTACTAACCTCCCAGCAATAATTCCTAGCACTCCTTCATGCCAGTTGCCAGCCGCCACAATCACTGGCTCGCTATCGACTAAAATCTCTTCCAATGCCGCTCGTTGTGTCGTACGTCTCTCCCCGTTTAATCGATTCAACTCCTCCGCCAACATTGCCGCCTCTGCTCGCTCTTTCGACATCAAAAGTTTTAATGAAATTTCCGCCGACTCCATGCGTCCACCGGCATTTAATCGTGGTCCAATTTGGAAACCAATAGCCTCTGAATCAATTTTTTGTACACCCGCCACCCGCATCAATTCTAAAAGCCCCACACGCTTTGTTTTCTGCAAAATAATCAAACCAAAATATGCCAGTTCCCGATTAATCTGATTCATCACCATCGAATCACAAATCGTCCCAATCAAAACTAGATCGAGAAACCATTTCTCTTGATTCTGCGGAATTAACCCCTCGAGTACTAGTGCCTGCATCACCATAAAAGCCACTCCCGCCCCACAAATTTCCCGAAGCTCTTTTCCCTCTAAATCGGCTTCCTCCTCCCCATATCGCTTCGGATTCACCACGGCAAACGCTCGCTCTGGCACTCCACTCATTAGTTCGTGATGGTCGGTCACTATTGTATCAATTTTGTGTTCAGCTAATTTTTTGATCACTTCCGCGTTATTACTGCCGCAGTCCACGGTCACTACCAGACCTACTTTGAGCCCCACGGCCCTCTCCAGGCACCTTTCACTCATACCATAACCGTCAATAAAACGATCCGGTAACATCACTTCCACTCGCTTCACCCCCGCTAGTTTCAGCGCCTCACACATAATCGTACTCGCGGTTACACCATCCACGTCGTAGTCGCCATAAACTAGCACCGTCTCGCCCTGGTTTACTGCCACTTTAATTCGCGCTACCGCTACCTCAATATCTGGCAACTTCTTTGCGTGTTCTAAACTATATTTTGGCCGCAAAAATTCTTCCGACACCCCTCTTTTCGCTAGAATTTCCTCAAAAATCTTCGACATACTTCAAAAAATTATTGAATTGTCTTCGTTACTTTTTGATTTGGTGACATTTGCTGACTTTTAATCACGATCGTCTGCAATTCTTTCAATATTGGATATTGTTTATTTGTCTGATAAATAGTCGTGTTACCCTTTTTCGAAGTCACCAAAAAATTTGCCTTTTCCAGCCTCTTTAGTTCCCTTTGAATATTACCCGCATCCTCGTGAATCAACTTCGCCAGCCCCCTAACGTGAACTTTAAAGTCCGGATATTTGGCAAAAACTACCAAAATTTTCCGGCGAACCCGAGATGTGATAAAAACATCTAACATTTACCTCTTTCCTTTCTTAAAGTATATCATAAATGCTAAAATATACTTGATGTACTATGAGGTAATTCCCACCACTACTTTCAAAAAATCCCCTCTCTTTTCTGATGGTCTCCTTACCTACTCTTTTGACCAAAACCTCGCTCCCGGCATCATTGTCTCTATTCCTCTCGGCAAGAAAACCGCTCTCGGTATTATTTATCAAAAAACCACCGCCCCCACTGATCAAAACTTCATTATTAAATCGATTAATAAAATTGTTCACCCAATCCCCCTGCCAAACCATCTCTTAAAAAGTCTTGCCTGGCTCTCCTCTTACTATCTAAATCCAGTCGCCAAAACCGCCAATCTTTTTCTTCCTCTCGGCATTGAGAAAAACCGTCGCAAAAAATCTTCTGCCTCCACTTTTATTCCCCAGTCTTCTAATCCGATCCAAGACATGACCTCTCCTAACGCAGCCACAACTACCCACTACCAAATCCCGCTCAACCCCGCTCAAAAACAGGCCCTCACCGAACTACGTAAAATCAAAACTCACACCAAACTCCTTCACGGCATTACCGGTTCCGGTAAGACCAATATCTACCTCGAGCTCGCTAGCCAAGTTTTTAGCTCAAACCAATCCGTGATTCTTCTCGTTCCTGAAATTTCCCTCACCCCACAATTAGTTGGTCGTTTTCAGGAACATTTTGGCACTCAAGTGATTTCCCTACATTCCAAGCTCACCGAAGCTGAACGCCACCTCATTTGGCAACGCATCCACGAGGCTGATCAATCCACACCCTTTGTTATCATTGGCCCACGTTCCGCTCTTTTTTCGCCCCTCAAAAACCTTGGCCTCATTATTATCGATGAAGCCCATGAGCCTAGTTTCTATCAAGATACTTCACCACGCTACCATGCGCTCCGTCTCGCTAGCTTCATGGCTCAAACCCTCAAAATTGATTGTCTCCTCGGCACCGCCACCCCACGTGTGGAAGATTATTTTTTAGCACAAAAGAATCACGCCTACGTCGCCCTCTCTGAAAAGGCTAAATCCATTACCAGCCAAACTAAAATTAGCCTCATCGACCTTAAAGATCGCGCTCTTTTCACACGTAACCGCTATTTTTCCGACGCTCTACTGCAAGACATCGAAAATAATCTTAAACAGCACAAACAAACTCTACTTTTTCATAATCGTCGTGGCTCTGCCCCGCTCACAATCTGCGAACACTGTGGCTACCAGGTCCTCTGCCCCAATTGTCTTCTTCCGCTCACTCTTCATAGCGACTCCTATCAGCTGATTTGCCACACTTGTGGCCACCATGAACCAGTCCCTTCCACTTGTCCGGTCTGCCATCACGGCTCCCTTATTCATAAAGGTTTCGGCACCAAGCTTCTCGAATCAGAACTTAAAAAACTCTTTAAATCTGCTCACATTGCTCGCTTTGACGCAGACAATACTACCACCGATTCGCTCACCCAAAATTTTGAAGCCGTCAAAAACGGTGATATTGACATCATTATCGGCACTCAAACCATCGCCAAAGGTCTTGACCTCCCATTATTAAACACCGTCGGTATCGTCCAAGCTGACGCCAATCTCAATCTGCCGGATTATGCCGCCGAAGAACGTACTTTCCAGCTCATCACCCAGGTTATCGGTCGCGTCGGACGCGGACATAATGATGTTAATCACGTTTTTCTCCAAACCTTTCAACCTGAACATCCCGTCATCCTCGCGGCTAAATCCTTAGATTATGCCAAGTTTGCCGATTATCTTCTCAAAAAACGCCAACTTTCTCACTTACCGCCATTTTTCTATTTACTTCGCATCTCTATCGTTAAAAAGACTGAAGATCTCGCCATTAAAAAGATCATGAGTCTACATAGCACACTCAAAAAATTTCCCGACGTTTATCTTTCCGCTCCTACGCCCTCCTTTCATGAATACACCCCCAGTGGCTATTCTTGGCAAATCATCGTCAAAGCCAAAAAACGTGACTCGCTTACCCACCTCATTGAGTCACTTGACCAATATCCCGAAATTCGCTTCGCTATCGACCCACCAAGCCTCATCTAATTCGCCAAACCTGACCTGTTCCACTTAGGTCTAACCAGACCCGCCAGGCCTGATTCAGCATTTTAAGCTAAATTTAATTCCTTTAATTTCTAGGTGATATTTTCTGCGCCCACCACGGCGCCCTTATCAAAACTTAAATGGAGGAAGAATAGTATATTTGAAATTATGATTATAAAAATCTAGGATACTTTTTTGGTCATATGTGTTGAGAGATAGTTCTAATTATAGTATGGGAGTTTAATATAATTCTTTCTTCCTCCATCCAAGCCTTGCCTTTTGGCGTCTATTTCGTTTTTTGTCCTTTCCTTTAATTAATTGTGATTATTTAGCTTCATTATAAGACTTCCAATTTTTAGAAAACCTCTCTCCCTACCAAACCCCTAGTCTATCTCTACCGCACAAGATAAAAAGTTACTCCTAAAATATCCATAAATCACCCTTAGAACACACCCCAAAATCCTCACAAATCAACCTCGAAATTATTCCAACAGCTTCAGAAAATGCCTCGCCCCCTCACCATATATTGCTTAAGCTTTATAAAAACCCAAAATCGGTTATAATATTAAGATATGAAAATTATTGAATCTCCTGACCCAAGACTTCGTCAAAAGTCTCAAAAGGTCAACTATGTTACTGATGAAATTAAAGATATGATCCAGGCAATGGTCGATGCCAGCCTCGAATGGGAAAAATCTCACCCCCACGAGCTCTCTGCCGCTATGGCTGCCCCTCAGCTCGGCATTAACAAGCGTCTAATTATTATCCGCGACAGTATGGATGACAAAGCAAATACTTCCTTCACTACCCTTGTCGACCCAGAAATCATCAAACAAGAAGGTAAAATTGTCGAAGATTTCGAAGGCTGTCTCTCTGTCCCATTTATTTATGGTAAGGTCCCACGCTACTCGAAAATTCGCGTCAAAGCTAAACTCGAAGATGGCACTGAGGTACGCATTAAAGCTACCGATGAGCTAGCCCGCACCCTCGCTCACGAAATTGATCACCTTGACGGTATCCTCTTTATTGATCGTATTAAAGATAAGACTGACGCCTTCTTCGAGCTCGACAAAAACGGTGACCTACAGCCAGTCGATTACGAAACTCGTATTAAAAATAACAAACAACTCTTCCCTGACGAAGACTAGTCTTTTTCTATTGAACACATATTTTATTTGAGGTAAAAAATGAGCACAAAATTTATCTTTTTTGGTAACGGACCTCTGGCGGAAGCCACATTAAATCAACTTCTTACCGCTAAAAATCTGGAATTAGTTTTCCATGCTAAAACTAAGGAAGATTTAGTAGAGGTTGCCCGTTTAATGCAGGAAAATCCTGAAATTAAGGGCATTCTCGCTAGTTTCGGTGTCCTAATCAAGTCCGATTTACTTGAACTGTTTGAACCCGAAGGTATTCTCAATCTCCACCCCTCTCTCCTTCCTCTTTACCGTGGTGCCTCACCAATTGAATCTGCGATTTTAAACGGCGATCAAGATTTTTCTGTCTCTATCATGAAGCTCGTTAAAGCCATGGACGCCGGACCAATTTACTACCAAACCACTCTTAAGGCCTCTGAATTCTCATCCAACCTACCCGAAAAATCTGAAATCTACCAAAAACTTGCCACCCTTGGTGCCAATTGGCTGATCGAACACCTGAACTCCCTACCAAAACCTACCCTACAAGACGATGAGAAGGCCACCTTCACCACTAAGTTTGATAAAACCGACTCGAACCTATCCTTGTCCGAAATGAGCGCCACAGAAGCTCTCAATCGCATTCGCGCCTTCCAAGGCTTTCCTAAAAGCAAGCTTCAAATTCACGGCCTTGAGTGCATCATTTTGAAAGCCCATATCGAGACTGAAAAATCCGCTAATCCCCTTTCTTTTGTCTGCCAGGACGGTAATTTTCTCGTCATCGATCAGCTTCAGCCAGCCAGCAAGAGACCTATGGACGCCAAATCCTTTATCAACGGCTACCTAAAATAGTCCGCTGCCTCCCTAAGCTTCCAAAATCCAGAGCTCAAAAAACTAAACAATCCTCCACTCTGCGCCACTTTACCATCAAAAATCCCTCTTCCGAGGGATTTAAATTTTGTGTTCAAAGTATTTTTAATCTATAAAGTCATCGAGTTGCGAATTTCCGCACTTGAAGCACGCACCTCCTGTTTCAACTCTTCAAATACTTGACGAGAAACCTCTGCATAGTTTGGGCGATTGGTTTGAATCCATTTTACACTCAAATATTCACTTAAAATATCCACCGTCCCCTCTGTTACTCCGTAGCGTTTCAAAAGATTTTGATAAACTTCATCGATGCGATAATCACCTAGCTTCGCCAAGGCTTTAATCATCACATTTTTATCTTTCTTCATAATACCGTCGAATTCTTCGAGTTGCTCCAAACTCAAGCCTTCACTCAATTTTTCACCGATACGGTTTTCTAGCAGTCTCTGTGCTTCTTCGATGAAAGCGGTTCTTTGCATCTCATCAAGATCACCTAGTTCCGTTTCTCTCAAAAAATTTTCATCCACCCGAATCATATTATCTCCTAATTTACCCCATTATAACGCTTTTTTCTATCAACCACAAGCGTTATTCCAGTCGCGACAATTTTTAATCAAAAAATCATCATTCTTCCCCCTCTTCTAAAATCCGCCAAGCCAATTTCGCACATTTCACCCTCGCTGGCATATTTTGAATCATCGAAAAAACTTCTAACTCACCCCTAATTTTCTGCGCTTTTTCGCTTGAAATTCCCATCACCAAATCAAAGAATCCCTGCATCAGCTCTCGTGCTTCATCCAAAGTTTTCCCTCTAATCGCATCAATCATCATATCTGCCGAAACCTTCGAAATTGCACAACCCACCCCTGAAAAACTGCCTTCCAAAATTATCCCATTCTTAATCTCCAAATTCATCACAAGTTCATCACCACAACTGTGATTCACCAAAGTTTTGGTCAAATTCGCCTCGATTTTTCGCTCAAAATTCAACGGATTTAAATTCCGCTCCAGTAATTCTTCTCTGTACTTGCTCTGAATTTCTCGCATTAATTTCTTCTCCAATTTCACCAAATCTCATTCATTTCCGTGAACATCCCCCGTCGACCATTACTCCAACCCCATCACCCCGCGAACTCTCCTAAGACAAGCTAAGAAATATTTAACATCTATATTTGTATTATAAAAAGCCAAACTCGCTCGCACCACTGCCCCAATCTTTTTCTCTGTCAAAAATGGCTCTGCACACATCATTCCCGCCCGCACCATGACACCAAAATCCGCCAAAACCTGCGCCGTATCATGTGCATGCACTCCCCTTACGTTGAAACTAATAATTCCATTTTCTGCAAAATATAGTTCAATATTTTCTTCTTTCCCTAACTCCTCCCGGATTTTTTCGGTTATTTTTTCTTCTACACCATAAATTTCCGAATGCTCCAGCCAAAATTCTTCCGTCGCAGAAAGTCCAGCAATCGCTCCCATATTTAGCGTCCCACCTTCAAATTTACTCGGCCCCGGCGCAAAACTCATCTTCACTTTTCCATCCACCAGCTTCACCGATTCCACCATTTCTCCACCATAATTTAGAGGCTTGAACTTTTTCATCAAATCGTATCTCAAATATACTACCCCCACCCCCATCGGCGCTCCAATCTTATGTCCCGAGAATACTAAGCCATCCACCTCTAATTCCTTCACGTCAATCTTTTTATGCGCCACTAATTGCGCCGCATCCATCAAAATTAGCCCCTGAAAGCCTAAGCTCCTCAATTCTTTCGCGATATCACTACGACCCATCCCCGTCACATTACTCATTCCCGTTATCGCCACAATCTTAATTTTTGGCTCCACCCCCGAAGTATCTGCACGTTCAAGATCTAGCTTCACCTCACTCACAAGATCTTCCGTAATTCGCACTTTCTCCCAGTAACGTTCCGAAAAAGCCAAAAGATTACTATGATGAGACTCTAAATCCACCAAAATCTCCCCCTCATGGCTCCCATCCTCGCTTAGCCACCCCTCAATTCCATTAGCTAGTAAATTTAGTCCCTCCGTCGCATTTTTCACAAAAATCACTTCTAGTGGTTCACAACCTAAAAACTTAGCAGTTATCTCACGCGCTTGCCAAAGTTCCGCCGTTGCAAGCTCCGACAAGGCATAGACTCCGCGCAAAGGATTCGCATTTTTCTTTGTATAAAAATCTTGTTCAGCCAAAAGCCCAACCGATAATCTCTGCATGGTAGCCGCGTTATCTAGGTAAACAAAAGGCAGGGTTTCATCCAACTCATTTTTCTCAAATATCTCAAATTCTTCTCTGTACATTTCGTTTATCCTTAACTTTTTTATTCAATTTTTGGCACATCTTCTATTCAATTTAGTACGCCACTCACAGTTTAATTTACTTATGCTTAAATCTTGTATTCATGCTACATATTCTGCATTTCTAACTTAATTAAGTTATTCATTTCCATCGCATATTCTAGTGGCAAAGCTTTCGTAATTTCTTCCGAAAATCCTCGAATTAAAATCTCCTTCGCTTTTTCCTCGCCAATTCCGCGTGTCGCAAGATAATATAAAATCTCTTCTGATAATTTCCCCACCGAAGCCTCATGCGTTACTTCCGCCTCCCCAGAATTCACATCCACCATTGGCTCTGCATAAGCCCTCGATTCGTTATCTAAAATCAACGATTTGCAATCAATGTAAGCCTTCACCCCTTTTACCCCCTTCCCTACTTTCGCCAGAGTTTTCGTCATACTCACACCCCCATTTTTCGACACCGACTTACTCCGTATAATCGCCGATGTATTATCCGCCAAACAAATCGCTTTCGCTCCAGAGTCCAAAATTTGTTCACCTGAAGCCAAACTCATCCCCAAATATTCCATTTTCGCCCCCTCTCCCTTTAAGATCGTCGTCGGATACAACATTGTCACCTTCGAGCCAAAAGTCCCTGACACCCACTCCATTTCCCCGCCCGCTTCGACCAACGCTCGCTTAGTATTCAAATTGAACACATTTTTTGACCAACTTTCTACCGTCGAAAATCGCATTTTTGCCCCCTTTTTTACAAAAATCTCTACCGATCCCACGTGTAGATTATTTTTTTCATACTTTGGCGCTGAACATCCCTCAATAAAATGCAGTTCGCTTCCCTCATCTACCACGATTAAGGTATGTTCGAATTGCCCAATCCCCGGTTCATTCATTCGATAATAACTCTGAATTGGTAGCTCCGCCGCCACCCCCTTAGGTACATAAATAAATGACCCGCCACTAAACATTGCCGCGTGTAACCCCGCAAATTTATGATCATTTTCTGGTATCAACTTCATAAAATGCTCTAAAAAGATTTCACCCACTGGCGCCCCATATTTTGCCAAATCTTCCTCTGAGCTCTTCTCTGTTGCAAGAATTGCTTCCTCTAGTGGCAAAAACACCACGCCAGATTGCGCTAATTTTTCGCGCATTCGGTGATAAACCACCTCCGAATCAAATTGCGCCCCCACGCCAGCCAAGCCCTCTTTTTCCGCCTCTGGAATTCCTAAAGCTTCGAAAGTTTCTCGAATTTCCGCCGGTACCTCATCCCAAGAAGTTTTTACCTCAACATCATCCACTTCCTTATAAAATCGGATCCCCCCTGCGTCAATCTGCGAAATTAATTCCTCTACCCCTGGCAACATCTTTCCAAGATTCTGTTTTTGCCAAGCCTGCACTCCCAGAAGTCTTTTTTCTAGCACCCATTCCGGCTCTCTTTTTTGTCGATGAATCGCCTCCGCCGCTCGACGCACTACCTCTTTTTTCATTTCGCGCCCCCCTCATCCAATACTCGCACCAAACTCTCATCGCCGCACTCACCATCCGCCACTACTAGCTTCCCATCCACCAGCTCGACCACCTTATCTACCTTCAATTTTTCCAAAATTCTCAGATTATGTGAAGTGATTAAAAAACTCGCCCCAGTTTCTTGCTGATAATCCGCCAAAATTTGCGAGATTTTTCCCGCCGACTCCATATCTAATCCCGAATCCAGTTCATCCAACATACAAAATTTTGGCTTCAAAGCCAACATCTGTAAAATCTCGTTCTTTTTCTTTTCTCCTCCAGACATTCCCACCCCACATTCACGCTCCATAAAAAACATCGGAAGCCCCAAAATCTTTTGATTTGCCATCAAGCCATTACGCACCTCATCGAGCCGCATTTTTTCACCACGTTCCATTAATCCAGTTCGCACAATTTCTGTCGTAGAAACTCCATTTACTTCCGGCGGCGTCTGAAAACTCAAAAACATCTCGAGAAGACTTCGTTTCTCAGTACTTAAACTCTGAATTTTCTCTCCACAAAATTCAATTTCTCCCTTCAAAATTTCATATCGTGGATCCCCCATAATCGCTCCTAACAGTGTCGATTTACCAGAACCGTTTTTCCCTTTAAGTACCAAAGTTTCTCCCGGCAAAATCTCAAAATTCACCCCCCGAAGCACCACTTGCTGATTTTTCTTAATCGCCACCGTCAAATCTGAAACTCTGAACATTGCACCTCAATCTCTTCTTTATTAAATTATAACATTGTCTCTTGATAGAATGAATTATCTGCGTTATAATTAAAGAACAATCCCCTGTAGCTCAATGGTGGAGCAAGAAGCTGTTAACTTCGAGGTTGTCAGTTCGAGCCTGACCGGGGGAGCCATATGAAAAATCAGGCCCTAAAGGCCTGTTTTTTATATTCCCAAGTTTAGTTACGCCAATTTTTATAAGTTTGTCATCTTCGTTTCCCTCCAAATTGGCTAATGAATACCATTTAGTAGGAGTTTTGTTGTTTTATTGCTGCTTTTACTGCTGCTTTATCTGAGACTCTCATTCAAACTTTATATTATATAACAAAACCTGCGTGATTTAGTGCGAAGTAAATTATTCTCTTTCGCCAATTTCGTCCAATATCATTTCAGATATATTAAATCCAAAGAACATTGCTTCCATCTCTACAAACTGACTAGCGTAGTCGTTTGCACAATGAGTTTCTGTAGACTTATAATTATTAAACTCATAGGAATACAGTTCCGACCTTTCCATATCACTATTAGAAACTTTATGCTGGTAAGCGTGAAACATCTCGTGGGCTATAATCCCGAATATTTTACATGCGAGTTCCTTTTTACCTAAACGAGAATCGCCGATTCCAGTCCGTATGACTATCGAATTATTAGAGTGTTTGTAAAAAGATTTTGGTTTCTCTTCAAACGAAGTCTCATATTTCATTTCTGGGTCTATATCTAAAACTTCTGATAATCTTGAATAGAGTGCATTGCCCGCAGGTTTAAAATCTTCGTATTTATAAAATCTGGATATAATTTTATCGTGGTCTGAATTTTTGAATTTTTCTACGAATGGCCGAACGACATCTTTTATCTCTTCTTTATTTTTTTCCCAAAAATCAAGCCCGAACTTATCTTCTTGGCTGCTTAGGTCTTCGTTTTTTAAAATCTCATTATTCATTATAATATTTTCATTATAGCATAGATCAACGGCACCAAAACAAACTATTGCTTTTGCGGCCCCTTTTTACTATAATGTAAACATATTCGGCACCTAGCCGCACACACCCCAACCGAAAGGTTGGGGCAAATTTTTTATTCAAGTGGTGCAGGAAAGTCATTTTTCTAGTCAGCAAAAATCCCCTCTCTCGAGGGGATCCATAATTAAAGGAGCATTTTTCGCTAAGTTACCAAGCGAACTCTATGCCGCGTTGTCTTGCCCGAATAAATAACACGACTACAGTAGCCATCATCGTCAAAGCTAAAATATACACATTAAACGCCATTGCAACCAGCATCAAAGCTGGCATTAATGCTAAAAATACCAGAGAACTTGATGTAAAATTTTCTTTTATATCCTCATTCTTAGTATTTCTAAGATTCTTCTTATACATTAACCATTCGCCGATTGTGTTAATAACCAAAACAATAAAGCTGAAATATGCAATCGTTACAAATCCATCAGACTTCTTTAAATAAAAAAATGAAATCCAAGATGTTAGCTCACAAACGATTCCGTGTATATATATTTGACCTAAGTCAATATTCTTTTTCTTAAGTTCCTCATCTGACATCGACGAATCGTCGAAAAACTTAATCGCTAGAACCATAAAACCTATAGCTGCAATCTGCAACCCATAACGATAACCATTCAAGCAAAGCAACATGAAGATAATACATCCAAAAATCTTCAACCAACAAGTTACAATTGTATTTATTTTGTGCATACGCACCTCCTTGTAAAAATACTAGGCCACTAAGGCCTCAAATGAAATTTACTGACCAAGGCCAGTAAATTAGTTACTTTCATATTATCTCACATTTATTAAAAAATAGCAAACAAAAGATCACACTCCAATCTATTTACTAAAAGTCATCACCATAAAATAGTTATTTTATTTACAATAATAACCTTGATTTTTAATTATTCCCTGATACAATAAGATTATATTCGGGGATTTCCCGCACCCTAGTCGCAAGACTAGGGGAAATTTTTTATAAATATAACTTTTTAAATCCCTCATATATTTTAGACATATCTTTCTCGTCTAATTGACCTAAACGAGTATATAATCTCGCACTACTAAAAACTTTCGCCTGAGAAAGCACCGCATATACATTTTTGTTTTGAAATGAAAATTCTATATACCAAGAACCGCTATGTTTTTGAGTTGATAACGGAATTCCCATAAACCCTAAATGACTCAATTTCCGATAAACTAAAACTGGTCGTGAAAAGTATTCACTCTTACCATTTATTTCGACACCAACATTTTCACCAATGGCCGTCCACCAAACCTCACCATTATTTATTCGTGGAATTTTATACTCAGATATATTATGTTTTATTTCTTTAATAACGAACCATTTATCTAGAAGTTCATGCTTAATTTTTTCGTTGTTCATAAAAACCTCATTTTTATAAAAAACATACGAAAACTAGAAAATCCATCAAAATATCCCAAAAGTTTAACAGTTAATAAGTCAACTGCATATCCCCGATATCAATATATCACTCATTAGTAAAAAGCGTCAAACATTGCAAAAACCCCAATCTCACGATTGGGGTTCCCTAATTTTCAGAAATCTAACTAATTATTTTATCTCAATCTCAGCCGAAATTCCCAAGTGGTCCGAAGCATAACCATCATGTACCATAAAGTTTTTCGCTTCCAATTTATCGTTTGGCATAATATGGTCACATGGCACCTCGCCATTAAATTTCAAACCCGAAAGTGTATTTTTCACTCCATTTTCATAGGTCAAATCACGCAAAAAATCCAATTCTCTCATCGCTGGCGCCTCGTGTCTCACATTCAAATCACCACAAAGCACAAATGGCTTATCTTGATACGGTTGAATAATCTCCGCCAAATGCTTAAATGCCTTCACTGTATCCTCGTCCCCGAGTGGTTGCGAACGCCAAAATCCATGATGATTTGCGATCACCACACCGTTTTCTAATTCCACCACCTGCACATTTAGATTGTTTGAACACATTTTTTCCAGAATCGTATGTTCCGTATATTCCCCGTTCACAAAAGTGTTCATTGTCGAGCGAAACGGAATTCTACTTAAAATCATATTTCCTAGCTCAAAACTTCCGTTCGCTATATCACTACTCCAGTTTGGCGAAAAATAAGCATACGGCATCCCCGTCGCCTGCTTGATCGCTTCCGCGTCAAAACAAAGTCGCGCTAAATGCACCTGACAATTCTCTGAGCTCATCACCTCCTGCATACAGATTACATCAAAGTTATTATTTTCCAAAAAGCGTTTTAATTCCCCCTCCACTTTTCCCATCCATACGTTCAATTGTAAAATTTTCATGCTTATATTGTACATCAAAAATCCCCTCATTGAGGGGATTTAAAAATTTTAGTGAAATTAGTGATTCAACGCGAGGTTCGCAAAGTATTTTTACCTCTCTTCCATTTCTTCAGGTTCACATTCTTTCTCTTCTACATCGAACTGAAAGTCGTCATCATCTGAAACCAACGGCCAAACCCCCATTGAGAATAGCGTTATGCTTATCGCTATACACACTAAAAGTTCTGCCCAATTTCGACAAGCCATAATAGTTAATCCCCATAATGGGATTAACATCATTGAAAAGAACCAGATATTCGCTAGACTTTTCCGCATTTGCTCCGAATATTTGTCATGTGTAAAAACCCAAATAATCAGACAATAACAGAATAAAAATCCTACCATGAAAAATACAATTGTTGGTATTGAGTTTCCACATACATAAAAGACCATCAGCATTACCAAAATTCCATAAACAAAATCTGCTAATGACACTCGACCTTCGAGTAGTGTCTCTCCTAGCATCCAAAAATCACATTCCTGTTTCCTGAAAATTGCCTGCCGAAAATAGTCTATCATTACAACCGCAAATCCTAATATGCTAATACCGACACCTACCTGAGGGTCACTCAAACAGATAATCGTCGAAATTAAACATAACAGAATTCTCATTAAATTTCTATTGCTAAGTTTAAACAATTGTTTCATTTTCCCCCTCCATTTTTTCCTACACTTCCCGCGTTTTTAGTGATTTAACACCCCCACACAGGCTAAATAAGTCAAAACCGCAGCCATAATTAAAACATAGCTCAAGATCAAATAAATCGCACCTGACAAAATTCGATTTAGCTTCAGAAAACTTTTCTCAAATTCCGCTGGCCAAAAAATCTGCAGACCATAAAAAGCTGTCGCTAGACTCACCAACATTAGTGCAAAAATCGTCGCCAACTTCTCCGTTCCCGGAATAAAAATATACACGCTATAGGTTAAAAAAATCCATGCATGCATATTATTACAGAATTTTCGATTCAAGCTTAGCTCTTCTGACAGGAATTTCACCCACTTGTTATTTACTCGCATATATGGGTCTAGCCAATACGCATTCACCAGCAGGCTCGGCAAAACCATCACCGGAAGTCCGATCATTAAAATCGCCATCTTATAGCCATTTATCACCGAAAATCCAAAAAATAACACCATTAAACTAATTGCCACCTCTAGCAGCATAATTCCGTTTAATACTCTAGTGCGTCGATTTTTCTCTTGCATCGCTAAGGCGATTTTTTCATCTTCAAAGTCATTCACTGCCTTACTTAATTTAATCAATTCCACGAAATTTCCCTCCATTTTTCCCTCCTTGTCGTATCACCGAAGTGACCCAAAAATAGTTTCAATTTTCCAAATTCAATTAAAATTAGCTAGGACCTAAGCTTACATAATTTCACCTCATTTCTAAAGAACTATTTTGGGACAAAATTGTCCAAACACAAAATTACACCCATATTATAATACAAACAGTCATTTTTGTCAATATTTCACCCCTGTTATACCTCACCATGAATCTTCCTTTTTACTATTCCGCCATGCTTAAATCTCTTCACTCTTGCCCTATTTCTTATCCCGCTCTGCTTATTTTTATCCGCCCCTTCCTCTTTTCTCATCCCGCTCTGCTTATTTTTGCGGTATAATATAAGCATTATGGAGCACGAAACACGCAAGAATTTTAATCAATTTCAACAGGAACCAGAACTTCACGTCCAAAATCGTAATCAAGGTCCTGAAATTCCTCAATTAAGTCGCTCCGCCGCTTATCAGGAACGTCAATTCCAGAGGCATCTCCAATCTGAACTTAATAAAAAACGCGAAAATGAACCCGCCCTCGATACTGTTGGCGAAAAACTCACTTATCTTGCTGCCATGACCGCTCCTACTCTTGGCCGCGCTGCCCTGCTTGCTATCGGTGCTACTCTTGTATTTAAGGGCGCTTCCATGCTCGCCAACCACCTCTCTAATCAATCCATCGAGCAGCACCAAAAAGACATGGAAGAACTCGGCGTCCCCCTTGAAGATGACGAAGAAGACGATTATGACCACACCTTCACTGGTTATGAAGATTACATGAACCATCACAATGCTCTTCGCGCCCAAAAAGGCCTCGAACCAGATTACACTCCCGAAAATGGCCCAATTGAATACCAAAATCAATTCAATCCACTGATTGAAACCTCACAAGCTTCTAGCGACACCGAAAATTCCGCGTATTCCATCCAGCTAGATGATGATATGCAAAAATTCACTCCCGATAATAATTTGACCATTCCAGAAGAAAAAATAGCTGACGATACCACTTCCATAAATACTAACGCCACCCCAATTGAACATCGCACCGCTACCACCTTGCAAGACGAAAAACTTACTCATACCGCCGAAAAAACCGTCCTAAAAACGGTTAATTTCCCTGCCGGCATCGGTCAATTCAAATCCTTTATGGACTATAAAGCCATCACCGACAAAACCACTCCGAATTATAATTTCACCCACGAAAATGCTAATTTTCATGTTGGTAAATCCGGACTTACCTACTACCAAGATGGCGAAAACACCTATCCGGTTGTCGCAGTCGGTAGTGGCATCTCCGATAAAATCGGCCAACTCATCGAAGTTACCCTTGACAATCAAGGCCATCCAAACACATTACGCTGTGTCATTGGCGACCAAAAAGACGACAACGACACCGATCCGACTACTCACACCGTTCATAAAAATGACCACAGCGTTGTCGAATTTCTCGTCGATTACGACCGACTAAAAGAAGCTAACCCTACCGCCGTTAATATGGGCGATCTCACCTATCTCGATAATTCCCAGTTCAATCTCAAAGGTAGCGTCGCTAAAGTTCGGGTCCTCGACCAAAATTTCTACTCAAACAATAATCAATAATCAAAAAAATAAGCTCGAACCCCGAGCTTATTTTAATTCCGTACATCAAAATCCCAAGTTTGTTTTATCCCCCACACCAATCAATCCATTACTATCCCCAGAATCAACACACAAAAAAATAAGCCCTCGCGGGGCTTATTTTTAGCTTCTGTCTTATTTTGCAACAGAGAGTGAGATCTTGCGACCTTCACGATCGATATCTAGAACCTTGAAGTTCTTGCGTTCATTCAAAGTAAAGATCTTTTCTGGATCGACGTCGTTGCCTTCACCAAGTTCAGAAACGTGAACCAAAGCTTCAACAGCTGGAGAAATCTGAACGAAAGCACCAAATGGAGTAATACGAGTAACCGTACCTTCCACCTTGGAACCCTTCTTCAAGTTTTCTACCTCTGATAGCCATGGATCAGCTACGAGTTGCTTGATGGAGAGGCTGAGGCGCTCCTTATCAATCGCAATAATTTTTGCCTTGATCGTATCGCCAACCTTAACGTAGTCAGATGGATTGTTTACGCGTTCCCAAGAAATCTCTGAGATGTGTACCAAACCTTCAATACCTTCCACGTTTACGAATACACCGAAGTCCACCACACCAGTTACTACACCTTCGACAGTGTCACCGACGTGAAGTTCAGCAAAACGAGCAGCGAGACCGTCTTTGACCGCCTCTTTTTCAGAGAAGATAAGCTTATTATCTTTCTTGCTGGCATCAAGAATGCGAACTTTGATTCCCTTACCTACGAGAGAATTGAGGCGTTGCAAGATTTCGTCCTTATCAGCAGAACCTACGCGTGGGTAGTGTTCAGCAGAAAGTTGTGAAACTGGCAAGAAACCACGAATTCCTTCGTATTCCACGAGAAGACCACCACGATTTGCATCAAATGGGGTAACTTCCACGATTTCAGAAGCATCGAGCTTAGCTTGGATTTCATCCCAACCCTTATCCTTCACAGCCTTGCGGAGTGAAAGAAGCACCATGCCGTCTTCCATCTCAGAATCGATTACAGAAGCGGTAACTTCTGCACCTTCCTCGAGGTTACGTGCGAAAGAAGCTTCGCGGCGAGGCACCAAGCCTACACCTTGTGCACCGAGATCAATCAAGATTTCGTGCTTTTTTACTGATAAAACAGTTCCGGAAACTACGTCTCCATTTGCTGCTTTTTTGATAGAGTCACCAGCGTTAGCTAGCAATTCATCCATTGTTACTTTTTTGGCATCAGCCATTCTTATATTTTTCCTTCCTTCAGGCCCGTTCAGCTGATTTTCTTCCACAAAAAATCACTTGAACGAACCCGAATCTATTCCCTAATATATCAAAATCACCTCTGTTTGTAAAGTGTTACCCCTCTCCGCTTCTGCTTTCTTTTTTTCTTCGCTCAAACTACAATAACCTTATGAAAAGCGAGGTTACTCATAAAAAACAGCAATTTATCGATTTTTTACGCTCCCAGTATCCCGATTATCATTTTTATCTCAAATCCCGCTTCTCTTTTCGTTATCCTAAAATGATCAATCTCGATCAATCCGCTCTCCTTGACGACACGCCTTTTGCTGATTTTGCTCTTCAAACCCTCCACGAACTCGGCCACGCCCTTAATGAACACCAAAATTATGACACCGCCATCGATCGCCTTAAACTCGAATCCGAAGCCTGGCAAACTGCCAAATCCCTCATCGAAAAACATCAGCATTTCAAGAATATTGAATACTTAAATTATGACCACGAATACGCCGAAGCTCATCTTGATACCTACCGCGATTGGCTCCATACTCAGTCTCTCTGTAAAAAATGTACTCTCACGCGTTTTCAAGATGACCACGGTCACTGGCACTGCCCGCATTGTGATCACTTATTTTGAACAATTCCCCATCATTTAGACTTTAATCACACAAAAAAATAAACCCGCCAAAGCAGATTTATTTTTCTTAATTCTAGGTGAATAAATAAATTATTCAGTTACAGTTTTTGCTTTTGCAGGACCGCGTTTTGACAAACGACCACCTTTAGCACCAGCAATTTTCGCAAGAGCAGGGTTAGCTGCAAAGCCACCAGTACGACCTAAGCGTCCACCTTTTTGACCAATGCGAGCGTAAAACTCCTTACCATATTTTTCGCGATTTGTTGCAGCAGCTTTCAAACCACCAGCTTTAGTTCCAGCCATTTAAAAATCCTTCTGCCCACCATTTTTTAATTCTCTTATTTACCTTAAGCCTCCCGCTCAAAGGTTAATGATTAGCATTATATAATAACAGAAGCATTTTGTCAATACGCTAAAGTTAAAAAATATGTCATAATATATATTCCGCTCACACCGTTCATATTCATCCCATGATATACTTCCAAGTCACGATATTCATCCCATGATATATTTTCTCTGTAAAATACTCTTAATTGTCTACGTCTCGCCTTCTCACCTCTTCGAATCCCCTTTGATTTTATTGACATTTTTTCTGCTTTTTGCTAAAATTCTTGCGTATGGGGCAATAGCTCAGCTGATTAGAGCGCTGCCTTTGCAAGGCAGAGGTCCAGGGTTTGAATCCCTGTTGCTCCACCATACATGGGGTGTTTAGCGTCCCCCCGCTGAACACTCCACCAAAATACCCTCGCGGGTCTTTTTTTATGTCTTAATTCTCTATGCCCTAGTTTTTATAGCAAAAATCATCTATCCTCCCCCTATTAATCATTCTTTCTAACCACTAACTTTTAATCCCTATTTTATTTCAAACACAAAATCCAAACACAAAAAATCGGCCTTGCGCCGAATTAATCATTTCCAATTTGGTGGGGATATGTGGACTTGAACCACAGACCTCGTCATTATCAGTGACGCGCTCTAACCAGCTGAGCTATATCCCCAATACCACTTATTTTACCCCATAAAACTCAAAAATGCAATAAAAATCCCCGTTAATTCTGTTATAATTATTGCATATGAATTGGAATTTTAGTTTTACTTGGGTTTTTATCGGCCTCATTATCGTTATTATCGGAGGCATTATGGTTGCTAAGTACCAAGAAATCTCCACCAGTTTTTTGAGCGGCGTTTCTTCTTATGAACGCGTCAAATTCTGGGGCCTTATCGCCATCCTACTTGGGCTTGTCGTGATGTCGAACCTCCATATTTTTCTTCTCACTCTCTTCGTCCAAGCAGTTTTTAAGCGTTAATCGCTCACTCTTTTAAGATTAATTCAGAAATATAGCACCCTAAGAATCAATTAAAAAACACTCTCAAAAAAAACGCCTCCTCGGCGTTTTTATTTTAAACATTTATCACATTTTGACGCACCCATTCATACATCGCAATCCCTGCCGCCACCCCTACGTTCACCGAACGCGTCGAGCCAAAAGATTCAATGTATCGCACATCGTCTGCCGCATTTACCAATTCTAGACTAATTCCATTACCCTCACTGCCAAAAACTAGCGTAGAGTGGCTCTCAAAGCGTTTAAGGCCTAAAGGTTTGGCACGTTCCACATTGTTTTCAATTGCTACCACTTCCCTTTTACGCGCTCTCTGATCCGCTATAAATTCTTCCATTGAAGGCCAATATACAATTTCCAAATATTTATCTGTACACATCGCACCCCGGCGGTTATATTTTCGTCGCCCCACAATATGCACCTTACTCACGTTAAAGTTATTTGCTGAGCGCACAATCGTTCCCGCATTAAAATCGTGATCCACATTTTCAATCGCAATTTCCAAACTATTTCGCTTCTCTGCCAATCTATCTTTTACCTCTTCATTCGGCAACCCCTTATATTCATCCACCAAATTACGAGTATCCATTTTCGCATCCAAAATCACATCGCCTACGAGTAAATTCCGAGTATCCATCTTCGCGTCCAAAATCTCATCGACTAAAGATTCGTTGCTCAAGTTTTTGCTCAAATTTTCGTTTTCCAAATTATCCATTACCTCTATTATAGCCTATTTTTAGGCTTCAATTTTACAAAAATTCAAGAAAAAAGGCTGGTTAATCCAGCCTCCGGAATTGTTTTATGTTGATCAAATTATGTCTCGTTAATTCCTTGGAAAATTTGATTTATTCGTCTTAAAATCTTTCAAATAGCTTAAAAATAGCCCTAAATTAGAAATTGAAATTAAAAATTAAATTCTAGAATGAGTAAAATTAGACCACGAATTTCAAAATTTTATCTCTAAAATTAATTTGCGCTTCCGCTTCCATTTGTAACTTTACCTTACTATCCAACGTTAAAATCTTCCGAAGCATTAATACATTTTTCAACAACTAACATTTTTTATCTCTTGTATGCAATAAAATTTGCTCCGTCTTCCGTAATTCCGGTCTTTCCCGCATAAAAAAACTGAATAGTTTATCTGTTGGAATTGAATCCGTTAAAATTATCGCCGAATCATCATTTACTTCTTCGATTTTGCGTTTTTCTACCCTAGTAGTTTTCTTCGATTCCACTAAACTAATTTCGCCACTATGCATATCATAGTCATAGTAGGCCATAAATAAGCAAAAATCTCCGTTCGCTAGTTTCACTTTACCAGTTAATTCCAAATCCATCGAACCCCTTACTCCTTGAATGGAGTCTATCTGTTCTAAATAAATCTGAAAATCCTGATTCATTGAACTACGTTGCAGCAAAATAGGAATTTTCTTCGTATCACTACAAAAAGCCTCAAAAAAATCCTCTTTTCGAACTGCTCTTGCGGTGGTAAAAATATAACATCTCTCCTTATAATCTAATTCAAGGCAGAAATCTTTACCATTCCTCTCGTCTACTAATTTAATTTTCGACATGACGCTCATAAAACCCTCCTTTTAAATAACCACTGCGTTCACTCATCTCTCTTTGTTCGCAGTCCACAAAAAGACAACCCCATTTTACCACAAAATGCTTAAGTTGTCAAAAAGGCACCTCTGTTACAAGGTGCCCTTTACTCCCCCAAATTCTATTCGTTTATTTTATCTGAAGCTACTTACGTCCCACAATTTCACGATTTCGTCAGTTTAATTTATACAAGACTACTTGCAATCACGTAGCCATAATAGATCACAAATAGCACCAAAAACGCCAAGCCTTCTTTAAAACTAATTTTCTGGTCATTCTTCGCAAAAATAAATAACACAATCGGTGAAATCACCAACGCCACTACGTCCACGATTGAGAAAGCCCCACCTGCTACCCCACCGAGAATCGCCACCGGCAAACCTGCCACGATTCCGATATTAAAAATATTTGAGCCCACGATATTACCAATCGCAATATCATATTCCCCTTTTTTCGTCGCAATCACCGAAGTTACTAGCTCCGGCAGAGAGGTTCCGAGCGCCACAATCGTCAAAGAAATTAGCCTCTGACTCACCCCAAAATTCGCTGCAATATCCGAAGCACCCCTCACCACCAGGTCACTACCGAGAACTACAGCGAGTAAACCAAACACAATCATCGCAATTGATTTAGCTAGATTTACTGGTTCCCCCTCGTCTTCCTCTTCCACCTTATTCGACTTACGATTCAGCATACCGAAAAGATAATAGATAAAAATTCCGAAGAATAATAGTAAAATTACGCCATCCTGTCTAGTGAACAAATTTTCTGACAATCCGAACAATTTATCTGACAAAACCGCAGCAAACCCCAAAGTCATCAAGACCAAAACTGGGATTTCTTTTCGCACAGTCGCCGTCTTCACATGAAGCGCCCCCACCATTGCCGATACGCCTAAAATCAGTAGAATATTCAGGATATTACTACCAATCACGTTGCCGAGCAAAATATCGCCCTTCCCCGCCAAGATTGATTGAATACTCACCGCCAATTCCGGTGCACTCGTACCAAAAGAAACAATTGTCAGGCCAATCAACATCTTCGGCACCTTAAATTTTCTCGCCGTGTCACTTGATCCATCGACAAATACATCTGCACCTTTTATCAGTAGGACAAATCCCACCAACAATAAAAATGCACTAAAAATTAATCCCATTTTTATTTATTCTCCATTAAACTCTTAATATTTTACCATGAGAATCTTAGTCTAACCATCTTTTTTTGGTATTCGCCTGCATAATTTCTGCTGTAACAGGCAGATATTCATTGACTGCCAAGTTTAATCTAAGGTCATACGCCTCAAATTCTTCATTTTCATATTTCACACTATGCATATAGTAATAATTTCGTTCCATCCTTGATCGATAATTATCATCTTTTTCGATACCTTCAATCTGCATTCTGATATATTCTGAAGTAGCCGTTTCCGGATAACCTAATATCTTCCCTATCTGATAATTCGCTTCAGACCACACCTTCTTATCTAAAATTTCTCCGGATTCCGACACGCTATTAAAAAATTCTCTGTGCCATTTCTGAAGTTCCAAGCACACTCGAGCAGTTTTCGCCAAATACAAATATTCAATTTCCTCATTACTAAATTTATTCAACTTTTCTAGGACCAGATCTACCCCTAATTTGTTCAAAATTTCAAGAATTCTCTTATTATCCAACAATTTACTATTGTTTAATTTATCATTAATCAATAATGCTGCTGGCTTGAGATCAATTAATACCCCTAAAACTCCTGTCAAGAAAGAAACCCCCATCATTTTCTTCTCCTGATAAAAATAAAGGACTACCCCCTCTAATTCCCGCAAAAGATCAATATTCATGTCAGCAGTATAACATAAAAGCCAACAAAAAATCCCCTTTCGGGGATTTTCCTTAACAACTCAGCTGTGCAATTCATCGTCTGTTTTAGTAAGCTGTAAATCGTATCTTACTTACGTAAGCTATATTGTGTCTTAAGCTTATAAACACAATTACGACCGACCTAGATACATTAAACCTTAGTTTAATGCTCATCAAATCCTTCTCTAGAAAGGAGGTAATCCATCGACACGTTCTCGTACCGATGCCTTGTTACGACTTAACCCCAATCATCTCCCCCACCTTAGGCCGCCGAGGCGGACTTCGGGTGTTGGTGACTCTCATGGTTTGACGGGCGGTGTGTACAAGACCCGGGAACGTATTCACCGCAACATGCTGATCTGCGATTACTAGCGATTCCGACTTCAAAAAGGCGAGTTTCAGCCTTTTATCCGAACTGGGACCGGCTTTGGTGCGATTTGCTTCACATCACTGCTTCGCTTCGCATTGTACCGGCCATTGTAGCGCGATTCTAGCCCAAGGCGTAAGGGAAATACTGACCTGACATCATCCCCTCCTTCCTCCCCGTTACCGGGGCAGTCCTACCAGAAAAATACAACTGGTTGTAAGGGTTGCGCTCGTTGATGGACTTAACCAAACATCTCACGACACGAGCTGACGACGGCCATGCATCACCTGTCTCGATGTTCCCGAAGGCACAGTTCTCTTTCGAGAGCCTACATCGGATGTCAAGCCTTGGTAAGGTTTATCGTTTACCGACGAATTAAAGATCACGCTCCACCGCTTGTGCGGGTCCCCGTCAATTCCTTTATGTTTTAATCTTGCGATCGTACTACACAGGTGGGATACTTAACGCGTTAGCTTCGCAACTCCGGGGGTCGATACCCAAAACTGCTAGTATCCATCGTTTACGGCGTAGACTACCGGGGTATCTAATCCCGTTTGCTCCCTACGCTTTCGTGCCTTAGTGTCAGAACTGTCCCAGTAACCTGCCTACGCTATCGGTGTTCCTTCTAATATCTACGGATTTCACTCCTACACTAGAAATTCCAGTTACCCATAACAGTCTCGAGCTAGATAGTTTAGATAATAGTCTGAATGGTTGAGCCACCAGATTTCACTATCTACTTACCTTGCCACCTACGCAACTCTTTACACCCAGTCACTCCGGATAATGCTCGGATCCTACGTATGACCGCGGCTGCTGGCACGTAGTTAGCCGATCCTTATTCATAAGTTACCATCATATTTCTCGCTTATAAAAGCAGTTTACAACCCGAAGGCCTTCGTCCTGCACGCGGCATTGCTCCATCAGGCTTTCGCCCATTGTGAAAGATTCCCTACTGCTGCCTCCCGTAGGAGTCTGGGCCGTGTCTCAGTCCCAGTCTGGATGATCATCCTCTCAAACCATCTAACGATCGTCGACTTGGTGAGCCTTTACCTCACCAACTATCTAATCGTACGCAAGCCATTCCCAAAGCGCATAAATGCTTTAATCCAAAGATCACATGCGGTATTAGCTAATCTTTCGACTAGTTATCCCTCACTTTGGGGTATGTTCTCACGCGTTACTCAGCCGTCCGCCGCTCGTCATCAGCTTCACGGTTCCCTCGAATCTTTCCACTCGCATAAGGCCAAGTGTGTCAAGGAAACGGTGAAGCCATGCTACCGCTCGACTTGCATGTATTAGGCATGCCGCCAGCATTCATCCTGAGCCAGGATCAAACTCTCCATCAAAGGTCCTAAGACCTTGAATTTTAAATTTGAAAACTCAAATATTCATAAATTAACTGACGATGATAAAAATAGAAATAAATCTATTTTAATAATTGCACAACTGAATTGTTAAAATTCGTCCCTCATGTTCATTTGGTTTCCCGTTTGCTCATGAGGATGTTTCTATAATAGATGAGAAAATAATAAATGTCAACACAATTTTGCAAGATTTTTTAAGATTTTTTAATTTTCTGGCAATTTTCCGCTTTTTTCGTACTTTCTTCCCGTTTTATCGCTCGATTTCGCCCATTAATTCCCTAGTTATTTAATTAACAGAAAATTGATTGCAATGGAAATTAATATACCTAAAATCAATCCGGCCACCACTTCCGGCACCGTATGCCCCTCCACCACGCGTAGATGCGCGATTTTTTCCGCCTCACTTGACTTCAAATTCTTCTCATCAATCAGCTGATTAATAATTTCTCCGTGTTCCCCTACCGAATGACGCACGTTGGTCGCATCATAAATCAAAATCGAAGTCATACAGACCGCCAGGGCAAACACCGTTGAATTAAAACCAGACAAAAAACCAATCGTTCCAGTCACCGCCGAAAAACTCGCTGTATGACCAGACGGCATTCCACCAGATTTCATCATATAATATAGTACTTCCGAAAATTTCGCCTTACCACGAGTCTTAATCACAAACACAATTAGTTTGAAAAACTGTGCGATAAACCAGCCACAGACGAATGCTAAAAAAACATAACAGCTTTCCATACTCCTATCTTATCACACCAAAGGAAAAACAAGAATACCCGAGTTCCGAGTATTCTTGTCCAAGATTAGTTATTTTTAAGGTACACTTTCTTCGTTTCACCACTCATTTTGAGAGAAAAAATGAGAATTTATTTTGCGAGAAATAATTACTATTGTAAGTGATGAATATTTCGTTTTCCTTTCTTTTTAATAAACAAGAAGACTAGAAGAAAGCTAATTAATCCCCCTAAAATTGCCAGAATCCACCAAAAATCCTTCAAAGTTTGACCGACCTGACCTAACATTGGTACTTCTGAAATTTCCTTTTCATCTAATTCCCCCTCATCCTCGTCGGTCGTCTCGAGCTCACCTTCTGGCACCTCACCCTCCAATACTTCACCTTCAGAGATTACTTTTTCTGAGCTCTTACTATCAGAATTTTTATCATCAGAATTTTCATCTCCCACTGTATTTTCTCTACCCTCCACCCCAGAATCCTGCTCAGATTTTTCTTTTACAATCCCCGAAAGCACAATATTTCTATCAGCTAATTCCGTTTTTCTCAATGTCGCAAAAACTGCCGAGTTCGCCCCAAACCCCAGTCCAAGCGCCAACACGCTGAAACCTAAAATTCCTAGTACAGTCTTTTTTATTTTCTTTGTTTGCTGATTTTTCATATTACCTCACTGTTTTATTTACCTGTACCATAGCGAAAAATCTCAAAAATCACAACCATAAGCATTTTAAAAAATAATTTAACAGAGGTAAAATCCCTCAAAATTTTTTAGCATAAGCAAGTTATCAATTACCATAAGCAAGTTATGACCCACAAAAAAATCTCAAAATCCGCTCAAAAATCCGCTCAAAAGCACACCTAAACTCCATCCAAAATCTACCCAAAAACCACCCACACCCCCCACAAAAAAAGTACGCTAGACGCGTACTTTTTTCTAAAGACCTAGTTATTCGTTAGTCTCTTCTTCATCTTTTTCTTCTGGCAAGACAATGCCGATTGAAGCCACCGTGTCACCTTCTGCCATTCGCATAATGCGTACACCTTGCGTAGCACGTCCAAGGGTTGGAATATCTTTCACCGCCACACGAATCGCCTGACCGTTTGATGACATCATAATCACCTCGCTCGCCTCTGGATCTAAGGTATGCACCGCCACGATTGGACCAGTCTTCGCTGTCACTGCCGCTACCTTGATGCCCACACCACCACGCTTATGAGTTGGGAAGTTGGCCACCAAAGTAGACTTACCGTAACCATTCGCGGAAACTGCGATCAATTTCTGTTTTGGATCGGTCACGATATCCATACCTACCACTTCATCTTTCGGACGTAGACGCATCCCACGCACGCCCATTGCTGAACGACCCATCGCACGTACATCTGCTTCATTAAAGCGGATTGCTTGACCAGCTGAGGTAGAAATAATGATATCATTCTTCCCTGTAGTTGGTTTCACCCACTTCAGTTCGTCTCCTGGATCCAATTTAATTGTAATTAGACCATTCGAACGCACGTTCGCGTAATTCTTCATCGCGGTCTTCTTGATTGTACCGTTCTTAGTCGCCATAAAGAGGTATTCATCCGCCTCGTCATCACTCTTATCATCCGACTGCTGATTGTCTTCGTTATATTTAATAATCTCCGTAATCTTTTCATCTGGATGCATATTCAACAGATTCACTGCTGCCGTACCCTTCGCCGTCAAAGAAGCCTGTGGCACTTCGTAAGCCTTCATCTTAAACATACGGCCCTGCGAGGTGAAAATATAGAGGAAATCATGAGAATTTGTCGTCAAAATCTGCGAAATTACATCTTCTTCCTTCGTAGTCATGCCCCTCTTTCCCTTGCCACCACGGTTTTGGCGGCGGAAATCGGTCTGCGATACGCGTTTAATATAATTCTCTGCTGTCAGCAAGATCACACTTTCTTCTTCTGGAATCAATTCTTCTTCCGAGAATTTACCTAGTTCATGATTGAAAATTTTCGAACGACGCTTGTCGCCATATTTTTCTTTCATGGCTAGAAGTTCTTCTTTCACCACGTTCAAAATCTTCGCTTCATCGGCCAAAATTTCTTCGTATTTCGCAATCAAAGCCATCAATTCTTGTAGTTCTGCTTCAATCTTATCGCGTTCCAAGCCCTGCAAACGACGTAGTTGCATTGCCAAAATCGCTGCCGCCTGAATTTCCGAAAGACCAAAACGTTCCATCAAACGCTTATCGGCATCATCATAAGATTCGCGAATCGTTTTAATCACTTCATCGATGTTATCCAGGGCAATTTTCAAACCTTCAAGAATATGAGCGCGTTCCTTAGCCTTACGTAGATCGAACTCTGTACGACGACGAATCACTTTTTGACGGTGTTTAATAAATTCCACCAAAATTTCCTTCAAGCCCATAATGCGTGGCTGAATTCCGTTCACCAAAGCCAGCACATTATAGTGGAAATTGGTCTGCAAATCCGTCATCTTATAGAGCTGATTCAAAATCTTCTTTGGATAAGCATCTTTCTTTAGTTCCACCACTACGCGAATCTTACCGCGTGCCGACTCGTCACGCGCATCCGCAATGTGAGTTAATTTTTTATCTAAAACTAACTGACGAACCTTCTCGATGAAACCTTCCTTACTCATACCATAAGGCACTTCGGTAATCACGATATTAAAGCGGCCATTCTTGCGCTCTTCGATGTTGGCTACCGCACGAATCGTTACCGAACCCTTACCGGTCGCATAAGCCTGCTTCATCGGTGCGCCACCGTAAACTTCGGCACCCGTTGGAAAATCTGGACCCTTCACATGTTTCATTAAATCTTCCAGACTTGCCTCTGGGTTTTCAATCAAAGCCACCGTCGCATCCACTACTTCACCGAGGTTATGTGGTGGAATATTAGTCGCCATACCGACCGCGATACCCATCTGACCATTCAAAAGAATATTTGGCAAGGCTGCTGGCAAAACTACTGGCTCTTTTTCTGTACCGTCGAAGTTATCACGAAAATCTACGGTTTCCTTCTCGATATCTGCCAGAAGTTCTGCCCCCACCTTGTCCATTCTAGCCTCAGTATAACGTGAAGCCGCTGGATCATCACCGTCCATCGAACCGAAGTTACCCTGACCTTCTACCAAGGTATAACGCATCTTCCAAGGTTGCGCCAAGTTCACCATTGCATCGTAAATCGAAGAATCACCGTGTGGGTGGTATTTACCCATCACTTCACCGACGATACGCGCCGACTTCACTGTCGCATGTGGTGCACGCCAACCATTTTTATACATCGCATAAAGAATACGGCGATGTACCGGTTTCAAACCGTCACGCACATCTGGCAAGGCACGATCAATAATCACTGACATCGAATAACGCAAGAAAGAATCTTCCATCACGTTCTCAACCGTCAATTCTTCCACCCCATCCACAGCACGGTGCGCGGTTAGTCCCCCCAGATGAGCATCTTCCATCTCCTCTACAGCTTCCTCAATCATTTCTTCTGCGACATTTTCCGCTGCATTCATATCAGCATTGATTTTTTCATCATTTGGCTCTTGTGGAACTTTTTTATCGTTTTTCGTCATTTCTCATCCTTTCCTTAGAAGTCCAAATCATCAATATTAACTGAGGCGGCACGCGACTGAATAAAGTTTTTACGTAGTTCAACTTCCGTACCCATCAATTTCGTAAAAATCGCGTCCGCTTTTTCCGCATCCTCGATATTCACACGAATCAAAACACGATTCTCTGGGTTCATCGTGGTATCCCAAAGCTGCTGCGCATTCATTTCACCAAGACCCTTAAAGCGCTGTTGTGCCGTATAACCAGCCTGCTTGAAACGCTCATCTTCTGGATTAATCTTCAAGCCTTCCTTCACACGTTCTTCGATACGCTGCGTCAATTTCTCTTCCAAGGCTGCTTCGTCATAAATATAATCAATTTTACGGTTTGCCCCAGTACCCTTAATCAAGCCAAACAGTGGTGGTTTCGCCAAATAAACATGTCCACCCTTCACCACCTCTGGCATATAACGGAAGAAGAAAGTCAGAAGCAATGTCGAAATATGCGCACCATCCACATCGGCATCGGTCATGAATACAATCTTAAAATAACGCAGTCCAGAGATATCGAACTGATCACCAATCCCTACACCTAGAGCCTTAATCAAAGACACCAGCTCCGCATTTGCATACATCTTATCTAATCTCGCGCGCTCGGTATTTAACACCTTACCGCGTAGTGGCAAAATCGCCTGAATCTTCGAGTTGCGGCCTTCCTTGGCGGAACCCGCCGCCGAGTTGCCCTCTACAATGAAGAGTTCGCACTCTGAACGGTCCCTAGAAGAACAGTCAGCCAATTTCGAAGGCAAATTCAAACCCTCAAAGGCACCCTTACGAATCACGTTATCACGCGCCGCTCTTGCCGCCTTACGAGCACGCGCCGCCAAGGTCGCCTTACCGACAATCTTTTTTGCAATCGCTGGATTTTCCTCAAGGAAGTAACCGAAGTATTCGCTCATTACCTTGTCGACATAGCCACGCACCTCTGGGTTGCCCAATTTATTCTTGGTCTGGCCTTCGAATTCTGGGTTAGGCAATTTCACCGAAATCACCGCTGTCAAACCTTCGCGAATGTCGTCACCGGTTAGGTTATCTTCTTTTTCCTTCAAAAGATTATTCTTGCGTGCATAATCATTTAGTACGCGGTTCAAAGCCGTACGAAAACCTACCACATGTGAACCACCTTCAGGGGTCAAAACGTTGTTAGCGAATGGCTTCATAGTTTCTGCGTAGGTATCATTATACTGAACGGCAATTTCCACTTCCGAATCTTCAATCTGTTTATCAACATAGAAAATCGTATCCGAAAGCACTTCTTTGCCGTTATTTAGACGCTTCACGTAGCTCTTAATCCCACCTTCGAAGTAGAAAGCTTCTTTCGCACCCGTGCGTTCATCAAAGACTGAAATTAAAATTCCCTTAGTGAGGTAGGCCTGGTGTCTCGCATAATGTGACACCCAGTTGTAATCAAAAGTCGTGGTTTCCTTAAAAATAGTTGGATCTGGATAGAAAATAATGCAAGTTCCCTGTTTGCTTGTTCCACCTTCCACCTTCAAAGGTGCGACAGTTTTACCCGTTTCAAATTCAATGTGATGGACTTTTTTCTCACGATAAACTTCGGCAATCATCTTGGTTGAAAGTGCGTTCACAACAGAGGAACCCACCCCGTGGAGACCAGATGAAACCTTATAGCCACCGCCACCGAACTTACCACCGGCGTGTAGCACTGTCAAAACCGTTTCTAGCGTTGATTTATGTGTCTTTGGGTGAAGATCTACCGGAATACCACGTCCGTTATCTTCCACCTTTACACCCCCGTCAGCCAGCAATGTAATTTCGACTTTATTTGCATAACCCGCAATCGCTTCATCGATCGAGTTATCCGCAATCTCTTTAATTAAATGATGCAAACCATCGTAACCGGTCGAACCGATATACATACCTGGACGCACACGAACAGGTTCAAGCCCTTCTAGAACTTGAATTTCTGAGCTGTCGTATTCTTCAACTTTTTGTTTTCCAGCCATCAAGAAAATACCTCTTTTAAGTTAACTTGATACCTCTCTGGCTCACCACCCACGTCTTTCCAAATGATTCTTTTGGAATCTTTTTTCCAGTCGTTTTAACCTCACTTGATATCTACTTTAGTGTAACCATTTTTACTTTAGCTGTCAAGGTAAAATGGCGATATTTCGCGTTCTAAGCCGTTTTAAGGCCCTTGTTCTAATTTTTTGGGTACTTATAGCCTTTTTGATTCTTAACGAATTTTAATCACCGTGCCGTCTTTTAGACGTCCATCTTCCTGATCAACCTCAGATACGGCTTCCATCGGTACATTTACCACCTCTGGTTCCGTAGCAGAAGAATTCTTTTCCGCCATCAAATCATCTAATTCCGCATTAATATCATCCAAGGTAAATTTCGCATCACCACTAGCCTCATCGTTATGAGACGCTTTGTTATCAAACACTTCATTATCCCCCGCCCTAGAACCCCTAGAGGCCTCGTCATCCTTCATTTTACTTAAGAATTCCGCCATCTCTGGACTTCCCGCCTTTGCCTCGCTGGCCGGCACTTTCTTCACCCCTAATGGAATACCCTTTTCGTCTCGATCAAAATTATCTAAACCAAGCGCCGCGTCCATCGCTCCATCCCAAGGTTCATTGCTCGCAAAATTCCCATTTTCAATATTTGAAACAGCATCTTCACCATCACTAATTCTCAAGCGATCTTCAATTTCCTTTTCTACTTCTTCCCCTGGACGGCCGTATTTCTTCGCTGAATAATCTTTTAGCGCGGCAAAAATATTCCGGTCTTCCTTACCCCTCGGTGGCAAAAGCCTCATCGTAAATGGCGCCGACGGCATACCATGCATCAAAACCGTCGCAATTGCGTGATAATTTGGCTGTTTATGTAAATCTTCCGCCTTAAAAGTCGGGGTAAAGACTTTTTCCATCATTTCCGCATCTGTTACACCCAGACGACCTGCAATAATCGTACCCACATTACCCAGCACACCTTCACGGATCTTATCTGTTAGCTGCGTCATAAACTGGTTCGCCACAATCAAATTCAAACGGAATTTACGAGCTTCCGACAAGATCGACTCAAAGGAATCTGTCGAGAAGTTCTGGAACTCATCCACGAACAGACAGAAATCCTTACGTTCATGCTCTGGCGTATCCACCCTTGACATCGCGGCTGTCTGGAACTTCATCACAAAAATCATACCCAGAAGCTTGGAGTTTAATTCCCCTAGCTTACCCTTCGAAAGGTTCACCAAAAGAATTTTTTGTTGATCCATAATTTCACGAATATTAAAGCCCGATTTAGTCTGACCTAACACCCGTTTCATCATCGTATTTTGCTTAAATGGGCTCCATTTTGAAGCAAACCAAGTTACCACCTCGCCTGCATCGTTTGATTTCTGAGAAGCCGGAAATTCCTTCGTCCAATAATCAAAGAGGTCACGATCTGTTACATATTTCAACTTATCTGCCACTAAATCTGGATTGATAAATGGACTCGGAATATCCAGAAAAGTCGCTCCCCTCGGATCACTCATCAAAAGCAGGGCGGCATTTCTAAACATCTGCTCACCACGTGGGCCAAAAATACCCGTATGTCCCGGGTCATACAGCGAATACAGCATATTAATCCCCTCTTGTACGATAAAATCTTTCTGCTCCGTGGTCGCAAATTCCAACATATTCATGCCAATTGGAAAATCTGTATCCGATGGGTCAAAATAAATCACATCATCGATACGATTTTCTGGCACCATCGAGAGCAATTCCTCCGTCACATCACCGTGCGGATCAATAAAACAGAAGCCTTTCCCGGCCAACATATCTTGATAGGCCAAATTCTTCAAAAGTACCGACTTGCCCATACCAGAGGAACCGATAATATAGGTATGGCGCCTACGGTCATCTTCACCTAGTTTAATCATTTTTGTGTTACCACGATATTCGTTAACACCCAGTTCCAGACCCTCTTCCACCAGTACGGTTGGTGCATCTACCTGCTTCGTCATCTGTCTCTCTACGCCCGATGATGGAATTGCCGCCTCAGATGGCAAATGAAAAATCGAGGCCAATTCTTGCGTATTTAGAATCATCCCCTTTTTCTTAGTTGGGAAGAAGCGAAAAATATAATTCGTCACCAAAGTGTCCATTTTTTTCGCCATATCGTATTTGAAACCGTTCATGGTTGGCGAATCTAATTGTGAAAACGCTGCCACTACGCCACCAACTAAGGCCTCACTACGTTCATGGCTACTAGAATGCGCTACCACGCGAATCAAACATTCAAAAACCGGATACTTGGTTTTATTTTCAATCATTTGTGCTTCGTCGAGCTTCGCCTGCGAAACTTCCTTCGTCGTTTCCTTGCCTTTATCATACTCATGTAATTCCGGCACTTCGAATGGTGCGCGAATAACGTCCATGATTAAATTTAGTACTCGGCCCTGTCCGAAGAATCCGCTGCCAGACTTAACTTTTTTACCCTCACGTAAATTTTTTACAATTTCTTCAACTTTTTTTCGCCAACTATCCCCCACTGGGCGGAACATCAGCTGCAACCCCAACCCTTCACCTTTTTTCGCCTTCGCAAAAGCGTTCAAAATCGCTAATTGCGCATCCCATTTCGACTCTGAAAATACCTGGATTGGGTAATATTCTTCCTTCTTGAAAATCAGTTCACCACCTGCCACGTTACGGCTATCAGCATCTTCTTTCGCCTCGTCACCTAGCCCCGCATTCGAGAAAATATTTTCCACCTCGGCCTCTTCCAGGCGTGCCGTTGGATAAGAAGATTGAATTGCCTGCTTTACAATTTCCGTCGTCACAGCTGGCACCACGGCATAATACTTCACCAAACCATCGACCACCACCATTTCGAATGAGAAATATTTTTGGCCGTATAATTTGGTATTAAAACTCTCTTTTTTCAGCGTCGAAGCGATAATTGAATACATAATTGTCGACTGCGAAATCGCCTCTTCATTCACATCGCGCTCATCTCTTCCGCCGCCCTGAATATCATCAGTAGCAGGAGGTAAATGAATCAAAAGTGGAATTAATTTTAGTGAACGCTCATATTCCTTCGCCTTACGTTTTTTAGCTAAAATTTTCACCCCCACAAAGAGTGCTGCTACTAGAATTAGAATAAAAATTTGTACACCAATTATGATGTTGTTGGAGAAAATTTTCGAGAAATCCGCCCCTTGCTTTGGCGCAAAAATTGAACTATTTTTTTGTTCATTTTGCCCATTTTTCGGGGTGGCACTTGCCGCACCAGAATCCGCCGGCGTCCCCGCCGCATTCTTTCGCATAATGATATTTTCCACCGGATTTTCGCTCATTTTTGTCTCTTCTTTTGTCTTGTTTAGCTATGTCTTATTTTCTTAATTTATCTTCTTTATTTTCCTAAACTTTTTTCAGGCTAGCCTTTTTCTTTCCTATTTTCCTCTGATCTTCATCTAATTATCTTGTCCGAGTATTCTTCCATATCTGTCGAGCAAAAGTTTCGCGCTCAGCATTCTTTTTTGTCGATACTGTATGGTCGGACTTTTAATCTTCTTGGTTTTCTCAACTTCTTTCAGGATCTCTTCCTCTAAGCCATCTCTATCTCGCGCCTTCGGCAGATCTGTACCGATCAGTTTTCCATCTTCGAAAGTCCGCGTCCCCACCGTAACAATCTTACCCAAATCGCTTTTTGGCACCCCCTCATCACTGAATTCCTCCCCCTGTTCGACCTCCGCCCGTTCTGTCTCCAGATTTTTTTCTTGTTCAATCAGTGAATTTGCATTTTCAAAGCCTTGTATCTGCTCCGAATGAATTTGCATTGGGTTTACCTGCTCAAACTGCCCCTGTCCCGACACACTATTCATCTGCACCCACTCTGGCACACCACCCGTCTGCATTCCCTCTGAGACGCCTCCTATCCGCATCTCCTCTGGAACACTGTTCATTTGCGCGTGCCCCGGCACACTATTCATCTGCGTCTGATTTAGTACGCCATTCATCTGCACTTGATCTGGCACACCGTTCATCTGCGCTTGCATCGCCATCTGACCCATCGCCATCTGTCCTCTGTCAAAACCGTTCGATCCAGGCATTCCCTGAGCTTCAAACATTTGATTCAATCTCGCCACAGCTTCATTTTGCGTCATCCCAGTTGGAATCTGTTCTGCCCCAAAACCACCCGAAGACATCTGCCCCACTCCATCCGGTACCTGTTCCACCACTAAAGAATTTAAGCCAGAAAAATCCTGTCGTTCTCGATCATTTACTCCAGAAACCTGCCCAATATTTTTCTGATCCATGTCTCTATTTTAGCATAAAGACTTTAAAAAAAATACTATTTCACCATCTTGGTGAACACAAAAAATAACAAACCAACAAAAATTGCCGGTAAGAAAATCAAAACCAGCAAATTTGTCACACTTGAAGCCACCAAAATCAACAACATAATCGGATACATCGCAATAATTCCCGCCTTAAAATAGTCCGTCTGTGTAGTTCTGTTTTTTAGAAAAACTACCTTCAAAAACAGGTTCATCACCCAGGTAATAATTCCAAAAACCAGAACATAAAGCAGCACAAAAGCCAGCATAATCCCTAGCGGGCCGACCATCATTGGCGTAGTAGTGAAGAGCATAACTACCAAAATAACCAAAGAAATTAAGCTTGAAATTCCGATCAAAAGATTAACCATAAGACTATTATAAAGCAATTTCCTATTCCCTCCCAGAAATATTTTCTAATGCTTCGATTTTCCATAAATTTATCTAATGTACGATGGAAAATACCATAGTCAAGCGGGTGGTTATCTGGCAAAAAACATAACTATAAGCCACAACCATCACCGCTTGAAATTGACCGCTCCACTTTTAGTGGGGCAAAAGATCAGCCTCAGCTGATACGCCAGAAAATCTGGCTAACGTAGTCTTAGTCGCTACATTGGTCTTTCTCCTAATTGTTAATGTGTTGTTTATTTGTATTTTTGTCTTTCGACATTCTTATAGTATCATGCGTGTCTAATTTATGCAAGCCTTTTTCTTTAAATATTAAAGAAATAAATACAACAAAGCCTCATAATAACCTGTTAAATATCTAAAATATCAAACATCTATAATTGTATAAATTACTACAAAATATCCAAAAACCATCCATGTTGTAATTAAAAATTTAACAAAATACAACAATATTCATAGAAAATTACCCAAAATCTCATTCTAAATACTATAAAAAATCACCCTAACTTTAGTCATACTAAAATTTAAATAATTCACCCTTTTTTTATTCTTGAACCAAAAACCTTTACTATTCCCTTTTCTTTTTCTGATCAAAAATACTTCCATGTACCAACCGACAAAAAGCTTATAAAAAAACTTATAAAAAAATAACGTCTAAAAAACATCTAACAATAAAAGATCCTAGTTGTTATAAAAATCATTTATATTTTTAGAAACAAATAATTTTAGAAACCATTAAAACTTTATAAAAATCTAAAAATATTTTTTTGCATAAATTCTAAACTACATATTATTTTTGTATTAAACCCAAAAAACGATTTTTTAGTTACAAAAAAAACACGCCGCAATGTGTCATAAAAATCCACAATAAAACCATCGAAATACTCAAAATAAAAAAGAAATCGGTCAAACTGCGAGGAATACCGATTTCTTTTGTAGAGTGTGGAGTTTTTTGGCTATATTGTTTGTTTTTGGCTTGTGAACAATTTTGTTATTCAAAAGCTACCTCTATAATACCGCTTCAAAACGCTAATGTCAACATATTTTTGAATAATTATTTTACAATTTTTGCTTATTTTTTAGTTTTCCACATCTACCCCTGTTAACTCTGTTCAGTATTTTTGAACAATTTTAGTTTTACTTGAACACATATTTTATTATTTTGAGCTATTTTACATCGCTCACCCCAGTTGTACATCTTTTTACATTTTTTAATTTCAATCAAAATCATTTCTCAGGCATTTATTTATTTAAAAACATAAAAAATAGCCTCGAAAAAGGCCATTAAAAATCGATTGGTGGAGCTGCCGGATACTGCCTCCGGGTCCGAAAAATCTTCATGATATCATTCTACATGCATAGTTATTTATTTCATCTTGGTTTATATCTATAGCGACAAATAACAAAACTATAGATTACCATGACTGATTTTCGACTTCAGCCTCGTCACTGTCCGAAATCTATTCTCGTAAATCTGATAATCTAACTACTACGAAAACTTGGAGTTAGACCAGCCTATATTAAATTAGGCAAAAGCAGGTGCATAAAGCACGTGCTTGGAAGTATTTTCTTCACTTTTTTAATACTTACGGTATCAATCGTCATGCCTGATATCTGTTAATAATCCGTCTAAGCTTTGTCAGCCCCAACTAATTTAATTATATCATAAAAAGATAGACCATACTCTATTCTTCCCTAATCTTGCCCTAGTTAGCCCATCTCACGCTCATTCTGCAAAAAAATACTAAGCATAAGCAAGTTATCAAAAGCATAAGCAAGTTATGATTTAACTTATTTATTTATCTCCCACCCCTTAAATCCCTACTCAAAATTTATTTTTCTCATCACCAAAATCATCATTTTCTTGGCATTTTTAAATAAAAGATTCATCATAGAATTATGAATGTTAAAGTATTTACCGCCATCCCTACCGGCTATTCTGGACAACTTATTGAAGTTGAAGGTACCACCAACAAAGGTCTCCCGAGTTTTAATCTCGTGGGTATGGGTGATAAAACCATTCTTGAATCTAGAGAACGCGTTCGCAGTGCCATCATGAATTCGGATTTCTCTTTTCCAAAACACAAGATTACTATCAATCTCGCCCCCGCTGACCTCATTAAGAGTGGCTCTTCTCTAGATTTACCTATTGCCATCAATATCCTAATTCTCGCTAAACAACTTCGTGAAGATGATATCAAAGATCTCTTTTTTACCGGCGAATTATCCCTTGATGGCAGTTTGAAACCTATCAAAGGCATCCTCAATATTATTGAAACCGCTAAAAATCACGGCTTTAAACAAATTTTTCTTCCCGCTACTTCCGCCGCCAAATCCACCCTTATCCAAGGTATCGAAATTTACCCCGTGCGTACCCTTAAGCAGCTCTTTCTTCATCTTAAACACCAAAGTTCAATCTCGCCACTTGGTAGTTCAAGTCAAATTTCCCCTCCAGACCTCGCGTCGATTTCAGAAAAGAACTCTAGCTCCGCCCCCATTTCTTCCCCTAACCCTTATTTCTGCACTCTTGATCAAATCCAAGGTCTCGATTTTGCCAAGCGCGCCCTCATTCTCGCTATTGCCGGACATCATAATCTACTCCTCTCTGGTCCACCCGGTAGTGGTAAGACCCTACTCATGAGCGCCGCTAGAGACCTACTTCCTCCACCTAGCTCGAGTGAACTCATCTCAATTTACAAAATTCACGGTCTCACCACCGAACTTGATCAAATTCCTCAAAAACACCCCTTTCGTCAGCCCCACCACAGTAGTTCCGCCTGTTCCATTATTGGCGGTGGCAACCCCATTCTCCCAGGTGAGATTTCTCTCGCCCATCATGGTATCCTTTTTCTCGATGAACTACCCGAATTCTCTAGGTCTGTACTTGAAGCTATGCGCCAACCACTCGAAGATCACCAGATTTCGATCTCTCGAGCCAAAGAACGTGCTACTTTTCCCGCCAACTTTACGCTTTTCGCCACCATGAACCCTTGCCCCTGTGGTTATTATGGCTCACACGTCAAACCTTGCACCTGTACCCCCACTCAAATTCATAACTATACCAAACACCTCAGTGGCCCCATTTTTGATCGTATTGATATCAAACTTCATCTCCCCTATCTTGATCAAAATCTTCTCATCGATCACCTCTCGACCAAATCTTCACCTGAAAATTCCGCTAAAAATCTTAGTTTTTACCGAGATAAAATTCTCCATATCACCCAGCTTCAAGCTGAACGCTACCATTCTACGGAAAAATTCAACGGCACCCTCACGCCTGCTGAGATTTCTCAGTACATTCACCTAGGCTCAGCCTTAAAAACCGAATTAAAACGTGCCACTGAAACCTTTAAACTCTCCTCTCGCGTCATCGTTAAAATTATCAAACTCAGCCGCACTATCGCCGATTATGATAACTCACCAGAAATCAAACTCGAACATCTCAAAGAAGCCATCTGCTTTACTACCTTTTCACCCTGATTTACCCCTTGAAAATCCCTAAAAATTTTGTTATAATTCACCCTAAGGTTAAAAAGAAAGGAATCAACATTAGTACTAAAACTTCACGCACCAAAATCAATGGAGAAATCCGCTATGAACAGGTACGCGTTATTGGCACTAATGGAGAGCAGCTTGGCATCATGTCAAGCAAAGAAGCTCAGGTTCTGGCCCGGGAGCAAGGTGTCGACCTCGTCGAAATCGCAGGTAACGCCACCCCTCCTGTCGTTAAAATCATCGATTGGGGTAAATACCAATACCAAAAGATGAAAGAAGAGGCTAAAAATCGTAAAAAAGCTCGTGAAAAGCAATCCGAACTTAAACAAATGAAGATTGGTCTCAAAATCAGCGACAATGACCTCAACATTAAAATCCGCAAAATCAAGAGTTTTCTCGAAGATGGCGATCACTGCCGTATTATCATTACCTTCAAGGGTCGTGAAATGGCACACAAAGAAATTGGTTCTCAACTTCTCGATCGTATTCTCGAACAAATGGCCGACTGCGCCATTGTCGAAGGAAAACCTCAATTTGCTGGACGTAATTTATCAGTCGGAGTACGAAAAAAGTAATTTCCTACTTTCAAGGTTCCCTGATCGTACATTGAATACTAAATTAACTAAAAGGAAAGCCTATGCCAAAGCTTAAAACTCACAAAGGTACTGCTAAGCGTATTAAAATTTCCGGCACCGGTAAATTAATCCGCGAACGCGCCTATGGCAACCACATTCTTGCCAAAAAATCTAAAGCCCGCAAACGTAACATGAAGACTGCTGGTGCAGTCGAGGGTAAGATTGCTAAAAACATTAAAAGCGCATTAGGAGTTTAATCATGAGAATCAAAAGAGGTGTTGCCGCACGCGCAAAACATAAGAAAATTCTAGCTGCCGCTAAGGGTATGCAACATTACCGCACCCGCAGCTTCCGTCTAGCTAAACAAGGTGTTATTAAGGCCCTTCGCTACGCTTACCGCGACCGCCGTAATCGTAAACGCGATCTTCGTGCTCTTTGGATCACCCGCATCAATAACGCTGCTCACCAATATGACTTGAATTATTCTCAACTCATCAATGGTATGAAAAAGCAAAATATCGCTGTTGATCGCAAGATCTTGGCCGAATTAGCTGTCAACAAGCCAGCTGCCTTCCAGGCAATTGTCGAACAAGTTAAAAAGGAGATTAAATAATGGCTATTTGCGAAATTTCCGGTAAAGGAAAAATGTACGGTCATAATGTAAGCTTCTCCCAGCACAAGACCCGTAAAGTTTTCAAACCAAACATCCAAAAGAAAACCATCCTCATCGGTGGTAAAAAACTCAAGATCAATGTCAGTACCGCAGCTCTTCGTACTTTGAAGAAAAAAGGTTTGATCAAATAATTTATTCAATCGAATATAACAAAATAGACCCGCAAGGGTCTATTTTTAAGCTATCAGTAAGCCGGGTTTTGTAACTAAAAGGTGCAAATACTTTTATCACAAGTAAAACCACAATAAAAGTTTCTTCCCTTTTAGCCGATAATCATCTATCTAGATATTTTGTTGCCAAAATATTCAAGCGGTAAGCGTGCATCTTCGAACCAAAGTTTAGTAGCACTCCTTGCAGCCAGTAGGGTTTGCCATCAACCATGTCACCATGGATTGCCGTAAGCTCTTACCTTACACTTTTCACCCTTGCCCGAAGGCGGTATTGTCTCTGTGGTACTTTCCCTATTCTTCAATTTTTTAGACCGAAGCCGTCTAAATTTTCGAACGGTCGCCATTAACGACTACTGCGTTCTATGCTGCCCGGACTTTCCTCTTGGCTAAGCCAAGCGATTATCTTTCAAGCTCTACATCTATCTTATCACAATTTTTGTGATATTTTTATTACTCAATATTTTTATTACTCAATTTTTATGATCAGCCTAAACTTATTTCTTTAAAGTTAAATATCCTGGCGTGCCCGGACGATCAATCCTCATCCATTTCCAATTAGAAGAACTTAATTCGCTCTCTTCCATCTTTGAACCATTCCCTCCTACCAGATTCACACATCCTCTAAATACCCCCAACCAACTAAGATTCCTATTTGGCCCACCTGGTATTAAATCACTTGTCGCATATATAGTTTTTAGTTTAACATCTTCTGCAAACATTGTCCCAACTTGCTCCACCCTTAACATATCAAAATTCGATAAATCTAACTCTTCAAGTGAAGACATATCCTTAAACATATCTGCCATGACACTGATCTTAGAGGTTTTAAATTCTGATAAATCTAATCTCTTTATACTAGAAGCCCCCATAAACATCTGATAAAAGCTCGTCACCTTTGAAGTGTCAAAACTACTTAAATCTAATTCCTTTAAATTACTCATACCACTAAACATTTGATTACAATATCGGGATAATTCAATTTTTTCTCCCTCTGTAAAATAATAGAGCGTCTTCAAGCTAGAGTCATACCACATTAAAATTTCATATTGCGAATCGCGTGATTCCAAATTTCTCACATTTAAAGTACCCTCCGCCGGTGGCGTAGAGCTTCTTTTGATATAATTTATATTTTCCGCGCCGCCAGCTAAATTTCTCATAGCTGTATAAAACGTAGAATCACCTTCCATAGCATTCCCAAACGGGTTCGCCACGAACGATATCACAATTTTATTCGAATAGACATCATCGCTTAAATTTCGGCCAATCCGCATCCCCACATCCAGCGTGTAATTCCCCACCGACTCATGTTCACTCTCGAGAAATTTCTCGCGCGATGATTTTTTCGGAATTGGCGAATATTTCGTGTCCTCTCTTCGCTTGTATCCCCACATATTATTCTCAAAATCTGAAAATTCTCGCTGGTCCGGCAACGGATTAATCTTCGTCGGATTTTGTGGTCTCGTCGGTACCAAAGCCTGTTCTTCACTCGCCGTGCTGATCGTGGCATAAAAACCATTTTTGACATGCCCATTGTAAGTGCCATTAATTTCAAATTTAAAAAATCCATCATGGTTATTCGTCATTTCATTCGCATCCACCTCAATGGTTTTCGATGAGTCGATTGAGGCCGACAAAGAAGAAATATATAACGCTTCTGCTTTATTTTGGCATAAGCATAATCCCAAAAAACTTGCACACAAAATTCCTAGGCTAAAGACCCGTTTATCTGCAAAAAATATCTTCACTAGTTCTCTCCCGTTTTCTCTATTTTACCACAAGCAAAATCAATTTTAGGTTCTTTCAATCATATATTTGTCGTAAATCAGTTTTAAATTCTTTCAATCATTTATTCGTCCAGAATCAATTTTAGATTTTTTCAATCGTGTATTCGTCTAAAACCGTATTTAATTCCGCATCCGCTGCCTGATTTTGCTCTCGCCTCACGTGTGTAAATGCCACCGCATCGAATCGCTGAATTAATTTCAAAATTTCCTCATATACCGGCAAAATATCACTATTTTTCACCGTATAAATTCCGTTCATCTGATTCACCATCATCAAATTATCCGACACGAATTTCACAGTTTTAAATCCATATTGGAGTGCCTTCTCAATCCCCGCTTTCAAGCCATAATATTCTGCTAATCTGGAAGTTGCATAACCAATAAATTCTCCACCTCGCTCTACTTCTTTGCCATTTTCATCAATAATTACATAACCAATCGCCGAAGGACCAGGATTTCCCCTCGACCCCCCATCCGTATAAATCGTCGCCCCCAGCACCGCTGCTCTTGCGTCAATCCGATTTACTTTTCCAATTTTCTTATGTCCAAATTCTACGCTAATTACCGAAGCAGTATCGTCCGCCAATCGAAAATTCGAGTTTACATCCGTCGAGAAGCTCACATATTTATAAGCTGAATATTTATCACTTAATTCAAGCTTTAAATCGCTATTTTCCGCCAAAGTTATATCATATATGATATATAAATTATAAATATTCGAACCATCACTTTGGTTCGTAAAAGTAATTACATCACGAATTTTAATTGTCTCAATCTTCTGATTCAAAGTCTCAAAAATTGTTCGCCCCATCGCCTCTTCTGGTTGCTCACCAAAATTAATCTTCCCCGCCGGCAAACTCCATATCACCGCATCCGAGTCATCATGCAATACTTTTTTCAGTAACAAAAAGCTATCATCCTTTTTAATAATTCCGACTACTCTAACTTTTTGCTTCATCCATTCCCACCAAAATTCTCATGGTTAATATGTCTATTATAGAACAAAAAATCCTAGTGGCATATATTTTCCGTAATATCTAACTACGGTGGGTAAAATCTTATGTAATAATTCCACAGAACCATTACCACGAAATCCCTTAACATGACTATACAGAAAATCATGTTGCCACTAGGATAATTTGATTATAGCAGTTTAAAAAACTTTCTGCAAATATCAAAATCTCAAAATTACAGGTTAGGCTGCCCCGACTAACAGATAAAATACGCTTAAAATCCCCACCATCACATTATAAGTTAAGGTCGATAATGCACTACCAAAGACCACCAAGAACAAATAAACGAACAAAATCCCCATGCGCATTTCAATAAAGTCCATCACGTCCCTAAGTTTATCAGATAAGAAATAATACAACACCCTCGACCCATCTAGTGGTGGAATTGGAATTAAATTAAATGCCATAAAACCCAGGTTCATAATAATCGTTTGACCAAAAATAAATCCCACCACTCCACGATCATTTAATGCCCCCGTAAAATGCCCGATTAAAAATGCCAAAAACGCAATCAAAAGATTCATCATTGGTCCCGCTAACGCTACAATCGCCATCGAGCCTTCCCCGTTCCTGAGATTTCTTCTATCCACTGGTACCGGTTTCGCCGCACCCAGCACCACTCCACCCGTAAGATAAAGTAAAACTGGCAAAATTACCGAAGTAAATAAATCTAGGTGTACTAAAGGATTTAAAGATAACCTTCCCTCATCCTTCGCCGTCGTATCCCCCTGGAAATATGCCGCATAACCATGTGCCACCTCATGCAACACCGTAGAAATAATGATAACTATAAAGACAATTATAAGATTATATGGGTTCATGTTCATACATATATTATATCACCCCCAAGACCTAAACCTGTCCAGTCAATCCTGAACACTAATTTTACTCAGAATTTACCATTGAACACATTTTTTATACAATCCCCAACCGCTTTACTACGCTTCATCAAAAAACTCGCTATTTCGCGAGTTCTTTGAACACATTTTTTAATTAAGTACTACCACTTCTTGTGTAGTTGGTAAATCTTCTACACGTTTAATCTTCAGTTTCTTTTCCGTGCGAGCACTTAATTTAAGTTCCGCCACCATACCGTCCACATTGCCTGTAGCCATAATTAATTTTGGTCCAATCTCCCTAATTGCACGTACTGAACTAGTACAGAGAATATCCGATACGCCAATATCATCTAATCCCTCCTCAATATCGCCCAAAATACCGATACGCACCCCAGATACACTCACATCATAAATAGTTTTTGTATTATTCATTACTGGTACACCTAAGATGGATACTTCCCCAATTTCGTATTCACCCGGGCCACTAATCACTCCCACACCAAGGTCAGCCGCAATAGTACCTTCTACGAAATTAATCGTAATCTGTTTCGTACTAGTCTTAATCGTAATGGTTTCTGGACTTTTACTTTCTAATTCAAACATTTTCCTCCTTTATTTGTTCGGCCACCCTTGCTATTTTACTAATTCAACATTCCTTCTGGATCATATTGGACGAGATGCTGCATTTCCATAATTTCTTTTAAGAATCGATCTTTTACACTCAAACGATATTTAAAATCATCACGCGAAATGATCACATAATTTAATGGCTTCCCCTCTTTTTTCTCTACTACTTCCGCCCAACGCGAAAGCTTTTTCGTCCTATCATCCCCCACAATCAGCATATCAATTCCATCTTGTCCTGGCACACGATTCGTCACGAATAGAAAACTCAGGTATGACTTCACTGGGCGAATATATTCATCCCAAGTGCTATCCTTCACTGCAGTCTCTACTAATACCTTATCTACCTTAGTCGAAAACATCATATTCAAAGCTCTCGCAAATGGATGCTTGGTGTTCGCTGAATAATAAACCTTATTATCATAGGTTTCGTTCTTAATCACGCCAATTGATTCAAGATTACTTAATTCACGACGTACGGAATTAATTTGTTCATCAATTACCCTAGTCATTTCCCTGACATAATAGGAACGCTCGATGTTGCTAAAAAATAGTGATAATAATTTTGTTCGCGTTTTCGAGCCGAACAATTTTTCTAAAGGAGTTGTATTTTCTTTGCCCATATTACTTATATTTTAGCACCAGAAGCTGTATTTTAGTAGTGTTCAGCCTGAAACTCTACCAAAATCTTTCTTAAAATCTCCTCACGCTTGTACCATTTTATTTCCGGATTACGTTTAAACCAAGTCATCTGTCGTTTTGCTAGTTGAAAATCCGAAGTCGAAGCTAAATTAATCGCTTCTTCTAGATCACTCACCCCATTCAAATAATCCCAAACATATCGATAGATATTACTTTTCATCGCCGGAAGTCCAAAATCATATTTGGAAGCCAGTTTGCGACACTCCTCATATAGTTTTTCATTAAACATCGACTGAACACGTTTTTTAATACGCTTACCTAGCTCTTCTCGGTCAGTTAAAATACCATAAATTTCGTACTCATCCCCCATTTTTTTCCGATCAAGTTCCCCCTTCTTCGCTTCCTCTGAAAATTGATAATCAAATACCAATGCATCGACATAAAGACCCGTTCCTCCCACCACAATCGGCTGTTTACCGCGTGCCAAAATCCCTGCAATTTTCTCTTTCGCATAGTTTTTCCAGTCCACCACCGTGAATCTCTCGTCTGGTCGCACTAAATCAAAGCCAAAATGCGGCACACCACTGCGCTCTAAAAGATTCGGTTTCGCCGTACCGATATCCATCCCCTGAAAAATCGTCCGCGAATCTGCACTAATAATTTCACCATTAAGACGCTTCGCCAGCTCCACCGCTACCGCCGTCTTTCCGGATGCTGTCGGCCCCACGATTACTATAATTTTAGTGTTCATTTTTACGATAATTTTTTACTATAAAAATCTGGTCAGCACCACCCCTGTAATTCCACTGACCAGACCCCTCGTTATTTAATATTTTGTAAGTATTCGGCAAGCTCCGTTAGTGCCACCGTTTTTTCCGCGTCTTTTTCGCGTACTGAAACCGTACCATTTTCTTTATCGCGCTCACCGACGATTAGTAACACTGGCGTCTTCATCGAAACCGCGCGCTTAATCTTTTTTCCGAGCGACTCATCAGATACATCCGCAGTAAAACGCAAATCATTATGCTTCAAAGGTGTCTCTAATGTCACTTCACTCAAGATCTGCTTAATTTTCTCTATATAATCTAAGACTTGGTCATTCACCGTCAGAATACGTACCTGTTCTGGCGCACACCAGAATGGGAACCAACCAGAGGTATGTTCGATAAATACTGACATAAAGCGCTCAATTGAACCCAAAGTCGCATGATGAATCATCACTGGTTGTTCTTTTTCGCCATTCTCGTTCACAAAAGTCAAACCAAAGCGCTCCGGCTGCACGAAATCCAGCTGAATTGTCGCTACTTGATGTTCACGACCAATCGCATCCTCAGCCATAAAGTCAATCTTCGGTCCATAAAAGGCAGCTTCCCCTTCCATTTCGAAATAATCCAAACCATTCTCAATGGCCGCTTCTTTAATCTGTGTCTGAGCCATTTCCCAGAGTGACTTATCACCGAGATATTTATCCTCATCATTGCGATAAGATAAGCGAGCACGTAATTTACTCATCCCCACTACCGTATAAAGTTCACGCACGATCCCGACTAAGTTCTGGATTTCTGCCTTAATCTGCTCCTTTCGGCAGAAGACATGGGTATCATCCTGAGTCAAAGAACGCACACGGGACAATCCACCTAGTTCACCAGATTTCTCATCACGATAATCGGTCGTAGATTCCATATAGCGCACCGGCATTTCCTTATAGGTACGTGGACGACTAGCAAAAATTTGCGCATGGTGCGGACAGTTCATTGGTTTCAAAGCAAATTCTTCCCCGTTCACCTGAGAATGTACTAAGAATAATTCCGCACCGAACTTCGCATAATGGCCAGAAGCCTTATAGAGATCCAACTTCGTAATATGTGGCGTCCAAACTCGCTCAAAACCATGTTTCGCACGTAGTGACAAGGAGTAATTCGTCAAAACATCACGCAGCACTGTTCCACGAGGTGAAAAGAGTGGCAAACCTGCGCCCACTAATTCCGAGAAACTGAATAAATCAAGTTCCTTGCCCAGCTTGCGATGATCGCGCGCCTTAGCTTCTTCAAGGCGCTGCAAATATTCCTTTAGTTCTTCTTCCGTCTCAAAGGCTACACCATAAATACGGGTCAACATTTCCCGTTTTTCGTCACCACGCCAGTATGCACCAGCCACCTTAATTAACTTAAAGGCACCAACTTTTCCAGTATTTCCCACATGTGGCCCCTTACAAAGATCGGTAAAATCACCGAGTTGATAGAAAGAAATAGTCTCTGATTCTGGCAAATCTTCGATCAATTCCACCTTGTATTTCTGATGATTTTCTTTCGCCCAAGCCAAAGCCTCTTCGCGACTCTTCTCAGAATAGATAAGTTCGAACTTCTTATTGATGATTGAATACATTTTTTTCTGAATCTTCGGAAGATCTGCATCAGTAATTTTCATCACATTTCCCTCTGCATCCTTCACTTCCGAAAGATCAATATCATAATAAAAACCAGTTGCCGTCGCTGGGCCCACGCCAAACTGCACTCCTGGATACATTTCAACCAAAGCGGCAGCTAAAACATGACTAAGTGTATGGCGCATTTTCATTAAGTTTTGCTCATCTTCACCACATAGGTTACACATTCTGCCTTCTTTCTAATTACTCAAAATATTTCTTTTATTTTAACACATTCTATGGTAAAATACATCTATGGGTCGCTAACTCAGCTGGCTAGAGTGTCTCCTTTACACGGAGGAAGTCGGGGGTTCGAATCCCTCGCGACCCACCAGATTTAGTTAATCAAAAAACGGATTTCACATCCGTCTTTTTTATCCCCCAATTTTATAATTTATAGTCTCATGTTCGCGTTAAACCCCACGTCCGGATATCATATCCGTCTTTTTTATTTCTTCACTACTTTCTTCGTAACGTCGAATTTTTCCATATAATTCCCCACCATTAGCCTCGTCTGTGAATAAAACGCGGTAAAAGATTGATAAATAATCGCCACCACTGGCATCAAAAGCCATTGTAATAGCATGAAAATCTTTGGCTTCTTAATATGAGCTGGTCGCTTAGGCAGCATGCCGAATGATAATAAAATCGTCGCCATCAAACCAATCGAAGCAAATAATTGCACATAAGAAATTGTGTTCGGCAGATTAAAAGTTAAAAGTTCCTTCGAAGAAGCGTTGAGTAATTTTGGTACCCAACCACCAAACGCCACCATCGGTGAGATCGAGGCTAAAGTTACGTGACCTTCAAGGAGTCTGGCAAATTTCACAAACAATGGCCAGAACTTCATCCCGGTGCGTTCCATGCGGTCTTTCGAAAAAGTCCTCACTCCCACATAAGCCACATCTGAAGCCCCATAATCCCAGCGTCGAAGCTGAATAAATTGCGCTTTCAGGGTCTTCCATAAACCATTTTCCAGCACCGCATCCTGATAAATCGGAATATGAATCGGTTTCACACTGTAATCACCCTTGAAGTAAAATAGTGAACGCCAATACTGGTGACCATCTTCCACAATTGTCAATTTACTCCAGTAACCCATATTTGACAAAGCCAAAAATGGCTGCGAGTGTGAAGCAAAATTCTTCAAGGTATGCACGCGCATCGAGGAAATAATATTGAAAAATGAGTTCGACACTGCGATAATTCGCATCGGCGCCGGCGTTTCCCAGATGTTATTAGTAAATAATGAAACTGGCTGATAGCTTAAATGTTGACGATTTGGATGCACCACAAATTCATAAGCCACATTATCTAGATATGATTTATGCATCTTATTGTCAGAGTCTAGAGAAGTTGCAATCACGTTTGCAAAATCAATCTTTTCCTTACGCAAGAACTTCGCTAGTTCTTCTGCCGCATAATCCAAATTTGGCCCCTTACCCTGAATTTCCCCCTTCAAATCTTTCGGATGCATCACCGGGATAAAGGCATAAAAATCGTCTTTAAACTTTTCATACAACTGTTTCGCGTTCTCTTTCATCGCTTCCCCACCGCGTTCTTCATAGCCGAACACTAAAATTATTTTCTGATTATCAAAGGTAGTATTTTTCACTGCCTCTACCGTCGGAATCAAAGTTTCGAGACCTTCATTGTAAGCCACCATAATCACCGCATGATAAATATCCCCTGGTTTTGGAAATTCCACCTTCAGCACCTTGCCATTTTCGTCTAGCATCTTTTCCGACACCACTAAATCACGGCCGGTTGCTAGCATCTTCAGGTTTCTCACGTGCTTATCAAAACCAAATTCAGCACTCTTTTTGCGATGATACTTTTCATAAGCCGCATGTGGATCATATAAATCCAAAAATCTCTGGTGCCAGTCCACTTTTTCTGAAGCTTTCGAAGCCTGATACCCCTGTACAGTACGAAAAGTAATTCCCACTGCCTTTACCAAGGTCGTAGCAATAATAAATAACAGATAATAAGACCCCAGCACTGGACTAATCAATGAAAAAATCACGAGTAGCAGCAAAATCATATATGAAGTAAAACCCGGTAGAATCTCAAAAAAGCGATAAAGCTTCGTACGCTTCCCCTGTGGCAAATCCAAACTATCCCAAACCGATTTTTCTATTTTCTGCTGTGCTTTTTTCTGCACTTTTTGCTGTTTTTTCATCCTAATCATATCCGAATTAATTAACTTTCACCTAGTAATCTAATGAAAACCAAAAAACCCAGCACTAAAATACCTAGAGAAATACAAATAAACATTTTTGCCACCGCCGCACCCTTTTTCTCAAAAATTCGTAGTGCCAACAGATTATGTAGCACCCCCAAAGTTAAGGCTAAAATCGGAAAAATCAGCATTGCCTGCCAAGATCCGTCATGGTAACCCCCAGAATTCGCCATCGAAGACCATTCCCCACCTTGATAACGCCCGATATCCCCATAGCTAATTTTTACAATTGAGGCATTTGGCTGTAAATTCAATGCCGAAAAAATCAGAAAAGCCAGAGATAAAATTAACAGAATTACCTGAAAAATCACCAGGCTACGTTCCTTCTGATAGGCTTCTTTAAAAGTCGCAATTAATTCTTTCATTCCTCTTATTATACCATTTTTATTTATCAAGCAATTTACAAATCAAATTCAGCATCAATTCCTTCTCTTCCGGCTGACTTTCTGCAATCAAAAGCACCAAAGCCGTCAAAGCTCGATCAGAGAGCTTCGTCTCCCCCTGTTCATTCAATTGAAAGAAATTCACCGACAAATAAACCACAAAAAGTAACGCCCCAATTTGTTGATTTCCTTCTAGAAACGGTTTCTCATGTACGATAAAATAAAGTAACTTCGCCGCTCGTCTAGCCACCGAATCACTTCGTTCGAACAAATTTTGTATTCGGGCTGAAATTAATGTTTCGCCTCTGTTATTTTCCGCCAATACCCCGAAATTTTCACTCTCATTCAGTCTTTCGCGTAAGTCTGAGACATAATTTTCAATCTCCACTTCGCTCAAATCTCTTCTCGCCCGGGTGTCTACTGAAAAAATAATTTTATTGTTCAGATACTCTGAAATCGTCGCAAAACTATCCGCATATTTCGTCACTACCTCAAGCACCCCATTCGCTTCATTCGCACTCAAACTAGTCTCAGTCAACATTCTACGCACGATACCCAGTGTTTCCTCTAGGTTCTGTAATTTTTCGCTTTGCTCCGGCAGTTTCTTCACCAAATCATAATTAACCGCCACCCCTTCCGTCATATAACGCTTAATAATTGAGGATGCCCAGATACGAAATTTCGTGGCTTTTTTCGAATTCACTCGATAGCCCACCGAGATAATCACGTCCAAATTATACTTTTTAATCCTACGTGCGATCCGGCGATTACCCTCAAGACGTTCTTCAACTTCTTCCTTCACGCATTTTTCCGCTTCCAGCTCCTCATCGACAAAAATATTACGTAAATGTCTGGATATCACCGTGCGATCTACCTCAAATAGTTCCGCAATCTTCCCCTGCTCTGCCCAAATCGTCTGGTTCATTTCATCTACATCGAAAAAGACCTCTCCCTCTGCACCCTGATAAATTTCCAGCTTCATCGTCATAGTTCTCCGAGATTCTGCCCCGCCGTCACTTCCACCTTGAGCTTAATCTTCAATTCTGGTGCCACCCCTTCCATCTCTTTTTGTAAAATTTCTTTCACCACCTCTTCGTCCGCCTTATCACATTCCACCACCAAGGAATCGTGAATCTGTAACACCAATTTCGCTCCCTCCGGCAACTTCTGATCCACGAAAGTCATCGCTCGCTTCATCAAATCCGCCTCGGTCCCCTGAATCGGCATATTCTGCGCCGCCCGTTCTGCCGCATTACGAATAATAAAGTTCGAAGATTTTACATCTGGCGTCGGGCGTTTACGACCATAAAAAGTCCTCACTTCACCCGTTTCTCGCGCCTCTTCCAGTGTGTGGTTCAAATACGCGTAAATCTTCTGGCGCACCTTGAAGTATTCATCAATAAATCGCTTCGCCTCGAAAAAATTCATCTCCGTCGCATCGCTCAGTCCCTTCGGGCTCATCCCGTACATAATACCAAAATTAATCACCTTGGCCACCCGACGTTGTAGTTTCGTCACCTCTTCCATCGGAATCTGATAAACCTCTGCCGCCGTCTTCGTGTGAATATCGACATCGTGGTTAAAATCTGAGACCAAAGCTTCGTCTCCCGCCAGCACCGCCGCGAGCCTCAATTCGAACTGTGAATAATCCGCCGAAACCAAAACCTTTCCCTCAGGCGCCACAAATCCCCGGCGAATACGCTTCCCCTCTTCACTACGCACCGGAATATTCTGCAAATTCGGATTCAAACTTGAAAGACGCCCCGTCGCCGTCACATTCTGCGTAAACGTTGAATGAATGCGTCCATCTGCCGCCACCTGTTCAATCAGCGGTGTAATATAGGTCGATAATAGCTTCATCGTTTCTCGATAATGAATAATTTCCTTAATTACCGGATGTTCATCTTTTAACTTCTCTAGCTCTTTCGCCCCTGTCGAATAACCTCGCGAAGTTTTCTTAATACCTTTCACCGGCAGATTCAGTTTTTCGAACAAAATTTGTGACATTTGAAGTGGCGAATTTACATTAAATTGTTCACCCGAAAGCTCATAAATTTTTTGTTCAATTTCACATACTTTCCCCTCAAATTCCGTCTTCAATCCCTCGAAATATTCTCGGTCCAACAAAATTCCCGCCGCTTCCATCTTATACAAAATCGGCACCACCGGCATATCTAATTCTGTAAAAATTGTGTTCAATTTTTCATCTTTAGAAAGCGCTAAATATTGTTCACTAAATTTGTTCAGCGTAGCTTCAGTATAACGACCAGACAAGGCCTCCTCTGCCGTACCAACCCCCTCCACCCCCGTACGTCTTAATGGATTTAGTAGAAAATCCGCCTGATCCAAGTCCCATAGCTGCTTCGCCTGAAAAACTCGCTCACGAAACTCTGCATTTTCATGCATCAAGTCCTTAATGTTGCTCGCGACTAGCATTCCCTCCGGAATTTCCACCCGGGGCGCCTCTTTTACTTCCGCCTCGACGTCTATGTCCGAAAAACCATTCTCAATTTTAAGCTTCTTCAATAGATTATTAAATTCTAAACGCTTAAATACCTCTGAAATTCGAGAAAAATCAAGCTTCAAAGCCGGAATATCCGAAAGCTTCACCGGTGCATCTGTCATAATTTTCGCGAGCTTAAGAGACATCTCGGCCGATTCCTTACCAGCAATTAGTTTCTTCTGTGTCGCCCCCGAAATTTCCTCAATATGGGCATAAATACCCTCCAAACTACCATACTCGTTCAAAAGCTTCACCGCGGTCTTTTCGCCAATCCCTGGTACTCCCGGAATATTGTCCGAATTATCCCCCTTCAGTGCCTTAAGATCCAAAAATTGCGACTTCAAAATCCCATATTTTTCTTCAATCGCTGGAATATCCATCTCCTCGAGATCCGAAAACCCTCGCAAAATTCGATACATCTTGGTATTTTCATCCACAATTTGCAGCATATCAAGATCCGAAGACACGATATAAGTCATATAATCCCCCGCCTCATCCGCTTGACGCGCCAAGGTACCGATAATATCATCCGCCTCATATTCGTCCACTTCCATAAAGCCCCATGAAAGTGCCGAAATCAATTCCCGAAGCAAAGGAATCTGTGCATAAAAATCCTCTGGTGGCCTTACTCGTCCAGCTTTATAATCCTTAAAAATTGCGAGTCGCTTCGCCGTCGAAGTGCGTGCCTTATCCCACGCCACCACCACCTGGTCCGGCTGGATATTACGCACAATTTCCATCGCAATCACCGCAAATCCATACACTCCCGAAGTCGGCTCTCCCTTCGAGGTCGCCAAATTTCCCATCGCGTAGTAACCACGATAAAAAACACTTTTCCCATCAATGATTACTAATTTTTTCATTAAAATTCCATCCTCGTTAAAATTTCTGCCATTTTTTCGTTCATTTCTGCCACACTGCCGTCATTCAAAATATAATAATCCGCCATCGCAATCGGCCCACCTTTTTCGATATTTTCCACCTCTGTATAATCTCGTTCCTGAATTTCCTTCAAAGTAAACGGTCGCTCCTCGCGCTTCCCCACTCGGAAATGTCTCAGTGCTTTCGGCACCACAATCGCCACCACCGTCAAAAGCCCCGGATATTTACTCTTAAGTTCCTTATATTCCGTCCAAGAATATAGCCCATCCAGCACAATTCGCTTTTGTCCCGAAGCAATCAAATTATCAATCTCCCCCATCACCTGACGCACCACCCAATCTTTCCCCTCAGTTTCACGAATCATCTCTCGAAATTGTCGTTCACTCGAACCATCCGCTGTACGCTGAATTCCACGGCGTTCCATTTCTTTATAAATCATTCCCCCGAAATAAACTTTTGGCACGCCTTTTTTGGTCAAAAAATCCACCACCACCGATTTACCCGATCCGCTCATCCCCACTACCGCTAAAATTTTCACATCACTTTTTTCGCTCATTTTTGCTCCCAGTTATTAAAAAATTCTACAAATCGCTCTCGCATTTTCGCCTGACTCATATAAATCAGCACCGGATTTCCCTCCACATCCGTCAAAGTCCCCAAACTTTCACTCGGCACGTAAAAAGTCGTGCGATGCTTCACCGAAAGTCGCATCAAAATCCGCTCATACCATTTCTCTGTCTGGTCATAAATCTCGAAACGCTCGATAAATCTGCGGTATTTTTTCTTCGCAAAATCTTTTGGATAAAACACAAACACTTCACCAAATCGCGTCAGGTCCGCATCCACTTTCATTAGCACTAAGCACTGAATCTCCGAACTAAAGCCCACTAGCAAATTTGTGTAAATCGCTTCTGTCACCGTACGGGTCGCCAGTTCCTCATTCGCATCATAAAATTCCCGCGTCTTGGTATCCTCATCGATATGATAACCTGCCACCAATTGAAATTGCTCCGGCAAAAGCACCCGCTCCGTCTCCTCGCTACTTTCTAAATTATATTTCTCGAGCCCAGCCATAAAAAGTCGCGCCATTTTCAGCTGATTTTCCGCCACCCATTCCCTATCCACTTCCGGCTGGCTTTTCGCAAAGAAAAATTCAAAAATCCCCCGACCTTTGTTTGTTTTTACACCTAATTGCACCATTACTTTTATCTTATCACAGGTTAGAGCGGAATAAAACTCACACCTCTATAATTTTACAAATGAAGCCTCACTGCACCCCCATGATTTTACAGGAAAACCACTCCCAAACCACGACTATGGCTTACGTGTAAAGTATCCTTGCACCCCCGGGCGATCCACGCGAAGCCAAGAAAGGTCCGCCGCACTCGAATCCGCCAAGAATGAGCCATTACCACCACGAAGCTTCTTACGGTTTCCAAAAACACTGCCATAGCTAGTAATCTTAGCTGTATTGAAATCATTACTTACATATATTTTTTCCAACTTATCCTTATCCATATCAGAAGTGTAGATCTGGAACATGCTAGATACCGACTCAGCACTACTAGTATCGAATGACGACAAATCTAATTCCGTCAAGCTATATGTACCAAAGAACATATTATACATATTCGTTATTTTACTAGTATCAAATGAAGTAACATTGAGACTTTTTAGTTCATTCATCCCACTGAACATAGCTATCATACCACTACCAGTAACCTTTGCCGTATTAAAGTGCGAGAGATCTAAACTAGTTAACTTATTTACATAGTAAAACATTTCCCGCATATTGGTTACATTACTAGTATCAAATGAACCAATGTTTAAATTAGTTAAACTATTCATATTAGAAAACATACTACTCATATCCGTCACTTTTGAAGTATTAAAATTACTCAAATCCAGTGTCGCTAATTTAGACAAATAACTAAACATACGACTCATACTAGTCACATTTCTTGTATCGAATGACGATATATTTAAATTAACAAGATTCGTCATATCCCGAAACATTTCAGACATATATGTTACTTTCTCTGTATTAAAACTCGATAAATCTAAACTGGCAATTTTATTTGAACCATTAAACATCGAATCCATTCTTGTAACCTTTTCGGTTCTAAAATGACTTAGATCCAAATTCTGTAAACTTTTTAATCCTTTAAACATACTTGACATATATTCAACATTTTTAGTATTAAAAGACGAGATATTAAGCTCAGTTAAACCTTCCATATTTTCAAACATTCCATTCATATTCGTTACCTTTAAAGTATCAAAATGAGAGAGATTCAATCCTACAATCTTCTTAGCACCCGAAAACATAAAGCTCATGTCAACAGCATTACTCGTATTAAAACTTGAGATATTCAAATTCGTTAGTTCCCACATGCCAGAGAACATACTCCCCATTTCTTTTACCTTAGAAGTATTAAAGTGTGTAAGATTTAAATCCGTAATTTTATAGCAATATGAAAACATCCCATACGTACTTTCGACGTTACTAGTATCAAACGTGCTTATATTTAGATTCACAAGATTATTCATATAAGCAAACATATATCTCATACTCTTTACTTTCGAAGTATTAAAATGCGAGAGATTTAAAGAACTCATTTTAGATACACCACTAAACATTTGCGACATATCAGTTACCATACTTGTGTCGAAGTTCGATATATCTAAATCATTGAGTTTAGACATGCCAGAGAACATACTAAACATATCTGTCACTTTCGAAGTATCAAAATTATTTAAATTCAACGAATTTAAATTACTCACATCATAGAACATACCGTTCATACTTGTTGTATTACTAGTATTGAAGTTAGACAAATCCAAACCTGTAAGGCCTCTCATACCTGAAAACATATTGCTCATATTAGTCACATTGCTCGTATCGAACATTGAAATATCTAAATTAGTTACCTTGGATAAACCATAAAACATTCTACTCATATTAGTCACATTGCTAGTTTTAAAATCACCAAAATTAATTGAACTTAGCTTCACAGAATTACCAAACATATCACTCATATTAGTTACATTCTTCGTATCGAAAAATGATAAATCAAGACTCTCGATATTTTCCATGTAACTAAACATATCACCCATATCTACTACTTGAGTCATATCTAATTCTTTAATAAAATCTATATTCGTTAAATTTTTAAATCGAACGAACATATAAGAACAATCTTTATTTAAAAATATCTTCTGTTCCGTAGAATAAAAATAAACTGTATTTTCCGCAGGTTTATACCAAGCTAAAATCGGGTAATCCGAATCATCCGCCGAAATATCCTTCGTCTGCACTGACTCCTCCGGAGCTGATTCACTACGTTTGATATGGTGCACAAAATCCTTGTAACGATAACTACCATAATATCGCTGATTATCATCCAGGCTTGCCAATTTATCATTAAAATCCCTGCCTTTTGCCATTATCGCCCTTGGCTCATATGAATTTGACACTACTGAAAAAATCAGCTTATTCGAATATTTTCCACTATCCAGATTATTGCCAATTTTTATACCAACCTGAATTTTCTTTTCATCATTGCTCCAGCCATAATCAGAATTAGATATCAATGTTTTTGGCGCAGAAATCCCTGGAATTGAATCATACTTATCGTCACCAACAATCTTGTATCCCCAACTGTTCTCGGTAAAATCATTCAAATTTTTCGCATGGTCAATTGAATTAATTTTGGTCGAACCACCAGTCGTTTCATTCATTAATGCTGTTTCATCAGTTTCCGTACTTAATGTCGCTACATAACCACTTTTTAAATTACGTGTTACTTGAAATTTAAAACTAAAATCCCTTTGCCCATTATAGTATCGCAACATACTTTCACCATTGACCGAAGCCTCAGTCCTATCCACAGAAGCAGAAAGTGTCGGCACAAATGCAGCCGACACTCTTTCTCCACCAAACCCCATAAATCCCAAATTTGCTAAGAAAAGAAATGCGAGAAAACCAGCAAAATTTCTCATATTCTTTTTATAAATATCAAAAATCGCACTTTTTCCCATTCCCATATAGATTTATATTAGCATATCCGAAATAAAAAGATAAGCATTAATCTTTATTTTGCCAAAATTCCCGATGGCTCCTTCGCTATGGCAATACCACCCAAATCGACCCCACACAGAATACAAAGTTATGGAACCACCACCCAAGTCGAACCGATGCAGAATGGATTCCCTGTTCCCGAAACATAGGTACAGCCCGCACCCACCGTCAAACTCGGCCTGCGATAGAAAATTCCCTCACTACCACCTGTTTCCATTGCCGAAATCACAAACTTTTTCGATGTATAAATATGTTCCAGATGATCTACCAAATTATGGTCATAAACTGGTACTGTACCCAGTCCGAACATATATCGAAAGTCTTGCACACTACTCGTATCAAAACTTGAAATATTTAGATTTTTCAAACCTTCCATACCACCAAACATTCCGTTCATCGTAGTTACACTACGTGTATCAAAACTTGGCAAACTCAAGTTCTCTATCGCCAGCATCGAATTAAACATACCCCGCATATTGGTCACTTTTGAAGTATTAAAATTATTTAAATTCAGCGTCGTAATTTTCGCCACCCCGCCAAACATATCCCTCATATTCGTCACATTACTCGTATCAAAACTCGAAACATCCAAGCTTTCCAGCGCCCACATGTTTTGAAACATATATTCCATCGTCGTAACACGACTAGTGTTTAAATTACCAAAATTCAACGTCTTAATCTTGTGATCTTGCGAAAACATATACGCCATATCCTCCACTTTTGAAGTGTTAAAATTCGAAATGTCTAACGATTCAAGTGCAAGCATATTACTAAACATATTTCGCATTTTCACTACATTTCTCGTATCGAAATTTGATACATTAAGACTTTTAATCTTCTGCATATTGTGAAACATATTAACCATAACCTCAACTTTACTAGTATTAAAGCTCGATAAATTTAAACTAGTAAGTTCACTCATTCCCGCAAACATATCATTCATATAAATCACATTCGAGGTATCAAAACTCGACAAATCCAAATTTTTTAATGCAAAATTTGCGTAAAACATACTTGTCATATTATTTACTTTTGAAGTATTAAATCCAGCAAAATTTACCGATGTTAAACTCGAACAATTAGAAAACAAATCTCGCAAATTTTCTATATTTTTGCCATCAAAATTTCGCATGTCTATTTCTTGTAAGCCACTAAAATTATGGAACATAAAACTGCTATCTTTGCTTAATTCAATTTTTTCCGCATCAGAATAATAATATACAGTCCCAGAAGCCATATCGAACCAAGCCAAAATTTCATAATCTGAATCTGGGTCTTCTATGTTTATGGCTGCCTGCGACACACTTGGTCTCGTCACTGACTTTTTCACATACCGGATATTAGTCATCATCGCCACACTACTATCCCACGAGGCAAATCCTGTATTTGTATCTAGAGCCCCTACCCTTGTATTAAAATCCGGACCATTTGTCATTATGGCGCGCATTATGTATGGATTCGAGACAAAAGATAAAATTAATTTATTCGTGTAATTCCCCGACTCGAGATTATCTGCTAGCTTCATGCCGATACTTAGCTGATTCGATTCATTGCCGTTTGTTTTTCCTGCCGTCTGCAAGATTTGCGCTGGCGTAGAAAGTGCTGGAATCGGCACATAATTTGAAGACGCCCCGAACTTATAGCCCCAAGTATTATTTGGTAAATTATTCAGCGTCAAGTTTGTACTTATAGAATCGATTTTCGCTCCCACAGCAGAGCTCGTATTGGTTAGCGCGGTATTTTCTGTTTCAGAACTTAATGTCGCAGTGTAACCAGTGCGGTTATTAGTATTTACGGTGAAATTAAATGGAATTTCCGTAGTCTTATCGGTAGAATTTATTACTTGATTACCGTTTACTTGCAAATTCGCTTGATCTACCGAAGCCGAAAGTGTCGGTACGAAGAGAGCTGAAGTGTCATTAATGAAGATGAAATTAAAAGAAAAAATTAAACCAAAAAATACAAAAAGTGGCTTTAATACCCTATTAAACCACCCCCCCCGTGGGGTTTTTGCGTATGTGATTTTTGGCCTTGCATATAATTTATTTTACCATAAACGTAATGAATATTTACGGTTTTCTAGTGAAAAGACCTGGGACACCTGGGCGATCAATCTTCAAAAGATTACGAAACTCAACTGCCGTGTTTGCAATGGTCGTGCCATTACCGCCAACTAGTTGATTCCGCATATGAAAAATATCAATATTGGCAAGAGTATCAGTATTTTGATAAGCGAATGCGGCGCTCATATCAAAATCTGAGCTTACATAAATCTTTTTCAATCTGTTTGGATTCAAGGTGAAAAACATAGCTCTAAAAGTTTTTACCTTAGGAGTGCGAAAACTACTCAAATCCAATTCCTCCACACTATCTGTAAAGGCAAACATGCCGTTCATATTTTCAACATTTTCCGTATTAAAATTTGAGACATTAATACTAGTAAGACCGACGCAGCCATTAAACATACCGTCCATTAAAGTGACTTTTTTCGTATCAAAATTAGAGAGATCGATAGACGATAAGGCATACATACCAAAGAACATTTGTTGCATATTGGTAACATTTTGCGTATTAAAATGTGAAAGATTCAAAGCATGAAGGCGATGGTCATTCGCAAACATAAAGCTCATATCGGTCACGTTCGAGGTATCAAAAGTAGCAGGCAGCTGCAGTTGTTTCAATTTATGCATACCAGAAAACATGTAGCTCATATTCGTGATATTACGTGTATTAAAATTCGAGATATCAATATTTTCAATATTAGCCATACCGTAAAATAATGCATTCATATTTGTCACATTCGAAGTATCAAAAGAACTAATATTCAAATTCGTTAAATTCGACATTCCATAGAACATTTTATCCATATTTGTTAAACTCTGCGTATTAAAATTCGATAAATCCAGCGAAACCAATTTTTCATCACCAAAAAACATATTCCCCATACCCCTCACTTTAGATGTATCAAAGTTCGATACCTCAAGCGAAGTTAAATTCACCAGATTATGAAACATCGCGTTACTATCATCATTCAAAAAAATCTTCTCGGCTTCCGTATAGTAATATGCTGTCTTCGTGACAGAATCATACCAAGCTTTAATTTCATAATCCGAATTAGCTTCATCTTCAAGACTTACAGTGTTTACCCCAAAGCTAGACGCCGTAGCGCTTCGCATGATATGTTCAATTTTATTACCACCCGTCTCAAAAGTTTTTAACTTGGTATTAAAATTAATACCAGTGGTCATTAAAGCTCTTTTTTCATACTGATTAGAAATTATCGAAACCACCAATTTATTAGTATAACTTCCACTCTCTAGATTGCTAGATAACTTCATACCAATCTTAAAATCAAAATTTTCATTACCAGAAGTTTTCGCAGCAGTACTATAAAGATTAATCGAATTCGAAAGACTCGGAATCGGCTGATAGTTTCCACTCGTAGAACTCAAAAATCCCCAAGTATTTTCCGAGAAATTTGTAAGTGATTTATTTGTGTCGATAGAATTTATTTTTGCTCCGCTCGTCGATGTAGTATTTACCAAGGCCGTTTCATCCGTTTCGGTATTTAAGGTTGCGGTGTAACCAGTTCTATTATTCGTATTTACTGTGACCTGAATTGGCAATTCGGAAGTTTGAGAGACTGAATTTATAACTTGGTTGCCATTTATTTGTAGGTTAGCTTGATTCACGGAAGCCGAAAGAGTCGGAGTGTATAAAGC
>JABZKD010000005.1 GCA_015257455.1 Nanosynbacter sp.
ACTTAGGACACCAACTCTCAATATAAATCACATCATCCAAAAAAATATCATCTATTCCTAAGTCTTGTTGTGTAAGCCACATATCAAACCATAAACGAATGATTTTCTCTCTTTCATCCATGAATTTAAGCACCTCCAAAATCAAATACTTGTTTAACATTATTCCATTTTTTCGCTTGATTTTATAGGTCTAACTCGTTCCATTTTACCAAAGTCTCTATGACATTTGTGCTCTGACGACAATTCTGTTAAACTTTTCATTAGGAACAGTCCTTTCTTTATTTAGTTGTTATTTGCTAACTACTATTTTACAGGATTGTTCCTTTTTTGTTGCTGATCCTTTAGGTTCGGTCTTTCAAGGAGAGAGTTAAAAAGAAGAATTTATTCTGCTTTTTAATAATCGACGCAGAAAGAAAATGCGAAGCATTACTCCCGCAGAAGAATCTTTTAATCGCCTCGAATTACACACGAAAAATCCATCCATCAAAAATCGTAAATTATTAATTATTAATTATTAATTATTAATTATTAATTATTAATTATTGCTATTAACTATTGAGTTTTGTTTTGGGAAGAATTTTTGATTTGCTTAACAATATAATCCTTAACAGATTGGACGCAAATTAGTTTTTTATCTGCTTTCAAAGCGTCCATTGCTTGGCCTATTACTTCCCCATTAAATTCAGTCCAGGTCTGACCACCGTCAAAGCTTTGACGAGAACCAAGGAGGGAATTCAGATTTTGATTCTTATATTTACTTAAATATTTCATCGTATCAAAAATCTTTTTTGTATTTTCCCTCTTTTTCTGTATTTGTTCTGGAGACCCATCTACGCCAAACCTAACATAAGTTTTCTTAAAATCTTCTATTCCTTTTAATGCACCTGGGACATCATATCGCGATGTACCAAATATTCGCAAATTTTCCTCAACACTATCAGAATCTAATACTAAGTTCTCTACTGTTCTATCGGAAAATTGTTTTCTTTTTTCAGGGTCATTTATAAAATTAAAGAGAACCCCAGAAATATTTAGCCTCGGGTGTTTATCCCAAAATTCTTTTACATCAAGTTCGCCGTTTATAAATTTTTCACAATCATTCGAAATGGCGGCAGCTCGCATTTTATTACCGGTCAATAATATATTCGTAATAGTCTCATCAATGGCTGGGAATTTTTTTCTGGCCGATTCGATTTTGCCCTGAACTTCTTTATATTCCATTCCTTTTTCGGCCGCATATTTTGTTAGTTCTTTAATTCCACTTTCAGAAAAACTAATCGCAAATTCAACATCTGGATCAATCTCGCCATTTTTCATATAGCCATTTTCATCTACACCAAATTCATTAAATTTAGCATTGTATTCGCGTGTATATCCGTCTTTATCTAACCCCTCACGATCATAGCCTTCTCTATCAAAGCCAAACCTATCAAAGCCATCTTCTTTATATCCATCCTTATCTACACCCCATACATCATATCCATTTTTTCTAACGGCACGAAACATAAGATCTCCATTGGGATGCCGCCTATTTCCACTCCTATCAAATCCATAACTGTCAAGCCCTCTACTGTCATAGCCTTTCTCATCAAACCTCGTATTAGTTTTTATATTGTATCCGGATTCATCGAAGCCATACTTATCATAGCCTTCCTCATTAAACCTCGTATTAGTTTTTATATTGTATCCAGATTTATCAAATCCATCCCTGTCATAACCGTCCACATCATATCCTTCTGGATTATACTTCGTTCCGGTATCCTCATGTATGGTGTAAAATTGATTCCAACCACTAGGGTTGAATTTGGTATTAGTGTATTTATTTATACCTTCTCGATTAAATCCACCAGCAGAGAATCCATCTTTATCGAAGCCGTTTCTGTCGTAACCTTGTGTATTATACCCATCACGATCATGGCCACCCCGATCAAAACCATCACGATTATATCCATCCTTATTATAACCGTTCACATCATATCTCGTATTAGTAAAATTATGAATACCTTTTTTATTGAAGCCATTTCTATCAAGACCTTCTCTATCATAGCCAGCTCGATTATAACCCTTCTGATTAAAGCCATCCGCTCCGTAACCTTCTTCATCGAATCGAGTCCCATTTTTGTGCACTCCATTACCGTCGAATCCGAATTCATTATATTCATCAGGCTTGCGGCCAAGCTCGCCCATTTTGCCTGCCATATCCGCAAGCGCCTGAATTTTGGGATCAAGCTCCTCGTTAGATTCATTATTTGATAAATTTTCGTGTTTTGTATCCATAAATCTCCTTTAGATTTTTGAAGTATTAGCGTAATCGAAGATCAACACTACCGGAATCATTACTAGCCTGCTTCTTCTTGGCCTCCGATTCCTTGGCGGAAAGAATATTCTCACACATAGAAACTTTTTGATTGCTTTCCTCATTACAGAGATCTTCGGTGTGTAAACGATTAATTACCAACGAAGTGGTGTAATAGCCGAGACTATTGGAAGCCGTGACTTTGACGATATTTTCACCGTATTTCAGAGAAAAACCTGGACCAAAAAGCGTCGAATCGGAATCAGTGGGGAGATTATTTCTTTGGTATTTTTGTCCATCCAGTTCAACGGTCCATGTGAGATCGAGATGCTTATTTTCGGCCGCATGATTCGTGACATCAAAATGAATTTTACCATTACTTTCAAGAAAATTCGGCGAGTGGGGCGAATAATTTTTATCGGTGACAGTGAGGTGAATCTGGCCGTTTTTCTCTTCCCTGCGATAGAAATCATTTTCCACGGAACGGTCGACCCAAACATTGATACCGAAGGGCGATTCAGCCTGGTTGTACCAACCGAAAAATCCACCGTGCACTAAAATAGCTGCAATGAAGAGCACTACCATGCCACCATTCATCGCAAAATTAAAGACGGCAGGATTGTTTTTCTTATTCAAAAATCCAGCAATCGGGAAGAAAATAAAAAGAATAATCAGAATACCGAGCGGAATATAAAGCACCAGTCCGAGTAGGATAAATGAAATCCAAAACCACATATGTTTATTATGCCATAAAAACCAAAATCTTGATAGAAGCTTATGGCTATTTCGGGGTGAGCCAACAAAAAAGTACCCCGGTGAGGGTACTTTTACTTTACCCCCGGTGGGGACACTTTTATCTTAACGATTAGCGAGTGTATTTTTCGTTCAAATCTTCGTAGTCGTAAGTCTCAGCTTCGGTAAACCAGAGTGCAACTTCTTGCTTAGCTTCTTCGAGATTACTTGAAGCGTGAACAAGGTTAGGTACTGGACGAGCGTGAGAATTAGCATGGCCAAAACTCATGTGTGAAAAATCACCACGAATGGTACCCATCTCGGCGGATTTTGGCTCAGTGGAACCAACAATCTTGCGAACTAAAGCGACGGCTTCGATACCTTCAAGACACATCGCGATAATCGGACCACTCATCATATAATCGAGATTGTAACGATAAGTTTCTTCACCACGACGCGAAATCAACTTGCCGATACCTTCATAATGTTGCTTAAATAATTCCTGATCTGGGCTGACCATTTTCATACCGACGATTTTGAGGCCAACGCGCTCAAATCTTTGTAAAATTTCACCGACGATACCACGTTGAACGGCGTCCGGCTTCAAAATTACCAAAGTACGTTCAATATAATCTGTTCTTGTGTTTTCGTCCATGTTTTCTCCCTTATAAAATCTTGATATTTCCCCAAGTATATCACAATTTCAGAGGCTACTCACAACGAACTGAGTTAATCAATTCGCGACAACCGCCAGCACGGAAATTGTAATTTTCTTCGTAAGTCTTACGAATGACTTCATACAATTCTTCGAACTTAGCGTAAACCTTAGCGAGGTCGACAAATTTCAGAGGAAATTCGGTGAGCAAATTTGGGCGCTCATTACGTTCAAAATCATTGAAGGCATTTTTGGCATCATCCGCGGCGCGACGCATTTCCACAAAGTCCACCGAACCATCATCCTTACTCGAGGAATGTAGCCAGCGATAGGTCGCTTCATTGGCCTGAGCCTTGAGAGTAGCCCATTTTTCACCATAATCTTTTAGGCGCTGATTGCCAGATTCGCGCAGGATTTTGGTAGCATTGAGAATATCGGCTTCGGTCCAGTCGGAAGTTTTATTTCCTTCGATCACACTCCATTTATGCCAGACAGCATAGAGATCGAGAGCTTTATTAATATCTTCATCGCCGCCATTCGTAGCATTAAAAACTGTACGGAAGGCATCAAATTTACGACCAATTTCTGGATCTTTCAAGACGCCAGTAGAATCACCAAGCTTAGTAACCAAATTACCGTCAATGCCTGCCATATTTTGCTTACAATCTTCGATATATTTCTGATAAATTTCATTCGAGGTCGCGGAATTCGAAGCATATTCAGAAATTTTATTGCAACTGACATCACCGCGAATTTTGGTAATCTGATTTTTAATTTCCTTTGCCGTGGAATAAGTCACAGAATAATCCGTCTTAAAAGCACCAGTAGCCTGACCAATAATGGTAACGAGAATAACTAAAACGATGAGACTAGCAGGAGTAGCAACCATGATAATTTTTTGGCGCTTGGTGGCGTGAGTAAAAAAGTCTTTGGCGCGCTGAATTAGATTAAGTTTGGTGCGCTCTTTTTTGGCTGGAGTTTCTGGAGCGGCATTAGGACCGACACCGGCTGGAAAACCGTTCGAAAGCACCTCACCAGAAGTTGGAGCTTTTTCTTCAATCACTACAGAACTACCGGAAGTCGGTTCGTACTCGACACGCTTTCCAACCATATCAATTTGACTTTTGACAACCGCTTCATCATATTGGATTTGCTTGGCATTTTGGTTATTTTGGTCACTAAAGAGTTCGCTTACAGAATCAGTTTTATCCATAATCATATTATAGCATAAGGTGTTATAATTACTCTTATGGATATTTCTGAATTAGTGGCAGATTTTCTGGAATCACTGGAAATTGAAAAAGGCCGTTCGACGAAAACCGTAGAAAATTATGGGCTTTACTTGGCGCGTTTTATTGATCTAATTACGGAAGATTTTGAGGGGCAAGATATGATTAAGCCTTCCGATATTACACCGGAAGTTTTGCGCCGTTTTCGCTTAAAATTAAATCGGTTTTCCGACAATCAAAACAAGGAACGTTTATCCGCACTAACCCAGAGTTACCACTTGATTGCACTACGTGGCTTTTTTAAATATTTAGCCAAGCGTGGAATTAAAAGCTTAGATCCTTCCCTAATTGATTTGCCACGCGCCGCGAAAAAACAAGTGACTTTTTTGCATTTCGATGAAATCGAAAGATTGCTAGCAGAAATTCCGCTGGATACTGAATCAGGACTAAGAGATCGAGCGATTATTGAACTACTTTTTTCTGGAGGACTACGCGTGTCGGAACTTTGTGGTTTGAATCGTGATTCGATTAATTTGGAACGCCGAGAATTTATGGTACGTGGTAAGGGTAAAAAGGATCGACCAATTTTTATCGATAAATCCACGGCGGAATGCATCGAAGATTACTTGAATATGCGAACCGATACATTGCCGGCCTTATTTTTAAATAATTCTGCGAATCAACAAATTCCATCTACCAGTGGTGACTTTCGCAGATTAACACCACGTTCAATCGAGCGAATTGTACAAAAATATACAAGGCTGGCCGGGATTACTAAGCACGTAACGCCACACACCATGCGTCACAGTTTTGCCACGGATCTTTTGATGAATGGGGCGGATATTCGTTCAGTGCAAAGCTTGCTGGGGCACGCGAATATTTCTACTACGCAAATTTATACCCACATCACCGATCCACACCTAAAAGAAGTGCACGAAAAATTTCATAGCGAATCGGAAGATTAATAGTTGGGAAAATATCCTGCAGCGAATCGGAAGACTAAGATAAAAGAAATTCTACGATAAACTCGGATAGTCAAGACAAGAGAGATTCTACGGCAGGATCGGAAGATTAGTAAACCAGAAAAATTAGACGCAAGATTTCAGTCTGAAAAAGCAGCGTGAATATACAAGCTAAAATAATGTAGGGGGCGAAGCCAAACGGTTGGCGATTTTTGGGATTTTTTAACATGCGGTAGTTGGCGATGGCGGCCAGGAGGTTCGAGAGGCCAAGCTCAATAACGCCGAGTTCCCAGCGACCAAGTAGAAGCGCCACGGAAATTAAAAGGATAAAATCACCACCCCCAACTAGAGTTTCGCGAGAGAATTTATAGAGTACAAAGTAGATTCCTGGCAGAACTAACACGGCACCTAAGAAACGTGAAAAATCGCGTAGTAAATACTGCCAAATATCTTGTAGGTGAAGAGAATTTTTTACTAATAGAACTTCATTACCACGAGTCTCGATCAATAAATTGAGCCCGTATTTAGTATATAAATTAAATAGAAAATAAATTCCAGACAAAATAATCACAAGACGGAGTAGATTGACTGGCAATTCTAACCATTTCTTGTCATAAGCCAGTAGTATCCACATAACAGTAAAAATCGCAAAGAGAAGCAGAAGCTTGATAACTTCAAAAATAACTAGTGGCGCGACAGCTAGTGGACCAGCATGTTGTAGAACTTGTTGGATTAATGAGCCAGTGCGAAAAGCAAAACTGGCAAAGATTATAGTCATCATAATTTCGGAAAAAAACTCAATCAGGCCGATTTTGGTTTTACATTTTTTACATTTGCCGCCAAGAAAGAGGAATGAAAAAATTGGAATCAGCTCAAGACGACTCAGACGATGGCCACAATGCAAGCAAACCGAGCGATTCCCTAGTTTTTTACCTTCTGAATGTAAGCGAATACGCCAAGCTTGACAGCAGGCAAAAGAACCGAGCACCGCGCCGAAAATTGCACCGAAAATTAGAAAAATCCACTGAAGTTCAAACATTTTATAAATTTCCCGATAATGGTTTAGCTTTATTTTAGCATAAACCTCTTGAATTTTTAGGGCGTAAAGCTTATGATTGGGATATAGATAAACAAAGTCCCAGAAAGGAACAGACATATGTTTAAGCAAAATAAAAACTTTAAACATGGTTTTACCATCATTGAGGTAGTGCTCGTCTTAGCCGTCGCAGCATTAATCTTTCTCATGGTATTCGTTGCTGTACCAGCAATGCGAATCATGCAAAGAGATACTGCACGTGCTAACGACGTAAACCGTGTCACCACCCAATTAAACTCATATCAATCTAACAAAAACGGGAAAATTCCTAGTATGGACCAAGATGCCTACGTGAGTGGCCACACAGATGTCGATAACGACGTCTTCAAATCCGCTGGACCTACTTCTTGGGCTTACTTCTATGATGCATACCTTATCGGTGTAGATACCAAACAGAAATTCTCTGATCCAGATGGTCAACCATATAGTCTTGAGATTAGCTCCTGTAAGGCAGCTGATAGCTACGATCCAGAAACAAAGGAATGTAAAAATGGTCAACGTACCAGCTACTCCTTCACTCAACAATCTGAAGGTACTGAAGACAACACTTCAAATGACCGCTATGCATCTAAGGGTACTGCTGGTCACACTATAAGTATTGTAGTGAACTCTACCTGTAATGATGAAACTGCCGTTCATTCAACTGGTGGTAACAAGGTTTCCATCCTTTACAAGCGTGAAGGTGGTGGTGTAATCTGCCGCTCGATCTAATCAATTTAGATTAAGAAAATCTCCCAGTAATGGGAGATTTTTTATGTGATGGGAGGTAAGAGTGAATAGCTTAGACTGTTTTGGATTTTAGATTTTATTTTATAATTTCACCATTGAATTTCTTGAAGGTGATGCGATTTAAGAAATTGGTTAGCCTTGGAAAATGGCCTGGAGCCAAAAAATCCGCGATAGGCAGAAAGCGGTGAGGGGTGAGCCGATTGCAAAACTAAGTGGCTCGATTGATCGATAAGTTTGACTTTAGTTTGAGCATCAGATCCCCAGAGAATAAACACAGCGTGTGGGAGTTTGGCGTTAAGCATCTTCACGCAATCTTCGGTAATTTGCTCCCAACCGATTTGACGGTGCGAGCCGGCATGACCTTTTTCGACAGTTAGCACATTATTGAGGAGAAAGACTCCTTGTTCGAACCATGGAGTGAGGTCGCCGTTTTGGATAATGGTTTGTCCGATGTCAGATTCTACCTCTTTCAAAATATTTCGGAGACTGGGAGCGAGCTTAGCGGTTTGAACCGAAAAGGCCAAACCATCCGCCACGCCCGGAGTGTGATAAGGGTCTTGGCCAAGAATCACTACCTTAATTTTTTCGAGTGGTAACTGGAAAACCCGAAAAATTCGTGCAGGGGCGGGATAAATTTCGTGAGGATTCAATGTAGATAAATTAAAAAATTCTATCAGTGAATCGAATTTACCAGCCACAAGTTCGACTTGAAAAAACTCACGATACTCAGGTGATAAATCAGTCGAGGCGAGAAGTTCCGTGAGATTAATTTTAGTCATATTATTCAGCTTCTTCAGAAAATTGAGAATTATAAAGCTCAGCATAGAAGCCATCTAGCTTCATAAGCTCGTCATGGTTACCATGCTCGACAATATTCCCTTCTTTCATCACAAGAATAATGTCGGCATTACGAATGGTCGAGAGACGGTGCGCAATTACGAAGGAGGTACGACCTTCAGTGAGCTTATCGAAAGCACGCTGAATGATTTGCTCGGTGCGCGTATCAACATTGGAAGTGGCCTCATCGAGAATCATCATTTTCGGATTAGTAATGATGGCGCGCGTAATGGTGAGGAGTTGTTTTTCACCGGCGGAAATATTATCGGAGTCTTCAGAAATTTTAGTTTCGTAACCATCTGGGAAGGATTTAATAAAGTGATCCACGCCAGTCATTTTAGCAGCGGCTTCGACCTGTTCGAAGGTGACATTAGCGGAGCCATATTTAAGGTTTTCTAGAATAGTGCCCGAGAAGAGCCAAGTATCCTGAAGTACCATACCAAAGAGACTACGAACTTCGCTGCGTTTCATTTGTTTGGTGGAGATGCCATCAATTTTAATTTCACCGCTCTGAATATCATAAAAACGCATTAGGAGACTTACAATTGTAGTCTTACCGGCACCAGTCGGGCCCACGATGGCTACCTGCATACCAGGTTCGATTTTGATAGAAAAATCCTTAATAATTGGCTTCACACCGTCGTAGCTAAAGTTGACATGCGAGAATTCTACTTCACCATGGAATTTTCCATCTTTAATAATCGACTTAAATTGACTAGTAAAATCTTCGGCAGCTTCTTCTGGTTCTTCAAGGAAATTAAAAACACGATCTGCGGCAGCCAAGGTTTGCTGAATCGTAGAAGAAAGTTGCGCAGTGTCAGCGATTGGCTGAGTGAAACGACTAACATACTGCAAGAAAGCCAAGATACTTCCGACCGTAAGGGCGCCAATTAGAGCATAATAGCCACCGAGCAGACAAATTCCAACAAAAGCCAAATCGAGGAAGAGGTGGGTGATAGGGTAGGTGAGTGAGCCATAAAATTCACCCTTAAAAGTTTCCTGATAAAGTTTTTTATTGACGGTAGCAAAATCTTGTTTAGATTTTTCGGCATGATTATTAGCCTTGACGAGGAGCTGTCCGCCATAATTTTCTTCGATTTCAGAGTTTAATTTACCGAGAGTTTTGCGTTGCTTTTTGTAATATTCTGAGCCCTTCTTTACAACTTTAGAAACGGCAAGCATGGAAATAGGCACGACAATTACAGAAACGGCCGACATGGGAATAGAAATATAAATCATCATACCAAGGTAACCAACCAGAAGTGTAAAGTTGGTAATAACCTGAGAAAGGGTTTGCGAGAGTGAAGAAGCGATAGTTTCCACATCGTTAGTCATAATCGACATCGTGTCACCATTCTGAGTTTTATCAAAATAGTACATCGGTAAACGCGAGATTTTAGCCAGAATTTGACGCTTCATTTCTTTAGCATATTTAGCCGAAATCAGAGCCGCTACATAACCTTCAATGTAACTGACGATAGCAGAGATAAGGTAGAGACCAACTAGGGTTAAAAGTAGTGAGCTGATACGAGCGAAATTAATTTCCTGACCAGCACGCAAGGCGTCAAAAGCTTCGGTCGTAATGAGACCCAAAAGATATGGACCGGCTACTACGAGCCCAGCCGACATTAGAGCAAGCAGTGCCGAGCCGAGCAAACCAAAACGATATTTTTTCACAGAAGCGAGGAAGCGCTTAATAGTCTGTTTAGAGGCTCGAGTAGTTTTCTTTTGAGTGCTTTTTGAATTTTTAGACATATTATTTTCCCTCCTTAGCCTGGCGCATTTCATCCGCAAATTCTTCTTCCGAGAATTGGGACTTCGCGATTTCTTGGTAAACCTTACATTTTTTCAAGAGTTCCAAATGAGTCCCTTTCCCTACCATCTTTCCCTGATCGAGAACAATAATTTGCTCAGCTTCTTTAATCGTACTAATACGTTGCGCTACAATTAACACGACAATATCCTGAATTTCCGACTTCAAATCTTCTCGGAGCTTCTTATCGGTTTTCATATCAAGAGCCGAAAAAGCATCATCGAAAATTAAAATTTCAGGTTGCTTAGCTAAAGCACGAGCGATGGCGAGACGCTGCCTTTGACCACCGGAAACATTGGTACCACCTTGAGAAATTGGTGCATCATATTGGTCTTTTAGCTTAGTGACAAATTCTTCAGCTTGAGCAATTTTAGCAGCATGACGCATACGCGCATCAAGTTCCGATTTTTTAAAATTTTCGACACCGTAAAGAATGTTGCTACGCACGGTGCCAGTAAAGAGATAACCACGCTGCGGAACGTAACCGATTTTATCCATAAGGGCATTTTCAGTATACTCCTTGATGTTGAGATTATTAATTAAAACCTCACCCTCGGTGGCGTCGAAGAAACGTGGTACGAGGTTAATTAAGGTGGACTTACCAGAACCAGTGGAACCAATAAAGGCGGTAGTTTGGCCAGCTTTAGCGACAAAAGAAATATCCTCGATGATGGCTTCGGATTTTTTACCATAAGAAAAAGTTACATGCTTAAATTCCACAGAAGGAACCTCGCTAGGCGTTTCAGTCATTTGATCCTTGAAGGTGATTTGACTCTTAGTTTCAAGTACCTCAGAGATACGTTTGCTAGAAACATTGCCGCGAGGGATCATGACAAAGAGAAAAGTTAAGAAGAGGAAGGACATGAGAACCTGCGCAGAATATTGCGAAAAAGCAAGCATGCGACCAAGATAACTCATATCGGTATGAAGATTAGAAACACCAATGAAGATAATGAGGACGGCGGAAAGATTAAAAACTAGATTAACTACTGGCTGCTGAAAAGCCATAACCTTTGATATGTAAATATCCGTGTTTTTTAACTTTTCGTTACTGCGCTCAAATTTATTTTCTTCATATTTCTGCTTATTAAGCGCACGAATCACCTTGATACCAGTGAGATTTTCACGCGTAATGGAGTTGATTTTATCTAAGATTTTTTGGTAGACCTTAAATTTTGGAATGGCAAGACTAATTAAAATCGCCGCCTGGATAAAGAGGATAGCCACCGAAACAGCAATAATCCAAGTCATGTTCGGCGCAGTGCGGAAAGCTTGAATAATCGCCCCGATTGCCATAAACGGTACGCGCACCATCATAGTGAGACTCATAATTAACGTACGCTGGACGGTCCAGATATCGGCGGTGGTACGGGTAATGAGTGAGGCGGTAGAGAATTTCTCGACGTCAGTAAAAGAAAGCGACATCACCTTAGCGAAGATATCCTTGCGCATATCCATAGCGACGCGACTACTTACTTTGGCGGAAAAATAAGATGAAACAATACTACCAAGTGAGCCCAGTGCGGTCACACCGAGCATGAGTAGGCCGGTTTGAAAAATGAAGCTCATATTAAATTCGGCTACGCCTTTATTCATAATATCTGAACTTAAAGCTGGGAGTTCAAGAGCAGTATAAACTTGGAGTGCAACACCCAATACAATTAAAAGGCATTGCCAAAAATAAGGTTTTAAATATTTGATAGATTTTAGCATGTTTGTTCCTTCTGAATAAATAATTATAACAAAAAATCCTAAATTAAGTAAGGAGAATGCCGCTTACCTCGTTCCGGAGACGCTCTAGGTGAAGAATGTCGCATGCCTTTTTTCGGACCGCTCAAGGGCGCTTGCCCAAGCTTATGTCCTCAAAAGGCAAGACGACATTCTTTTTAAGCTTGTTTCTTGAGTTTGTTCTGTAAAACAAAGATGATAATTAATCCAAAAATTGAAGTTATGGTGATTAGGTACATCATATTAAGTGAGACTTCATGGCTGAAAAAAGAGATTTTGTAGTCGAGGGCAGTTTTGACGGCGTCGATAGCTTGGGCTGGAATTTCGGTCTTAGCCATTTCCTGGAACGGGGCGGTGAGTGCGTGATTTTTAATTAACGACATAAAGTAAGTACTCGGCAAAAACATAATACCATCGCGCAGCAGGGCGGAGAAATTTGAAATTGGCATATAAGCCCCACAAATAAAACCATAACCGGCACTCACGATATTGGCCACGGCACTGAGTTGGCCTTGGGTTTTGAGACCGAAGTTTACTACAGAAGCCAAGGCGGTACCGAAGAATGAAAGCAACACTACATCACCGAATAGTAACAAAACATCCTTTAGTTCATAATACCAACAATTCTGGGTGCGAATATAAATTAAACAAAGCACGAGAGCGACAAGATTAATAATAATCGTGGAAATAAAAGTGGCGGCGAAATAAGCCAGACTCTTGGTGTGACTTTTAACTGGAGAAACATCGATATCTTTCGTACTGCCAGTAATTTTATCGTTAACCATCAAAAGATTCGAAGAAAAAGCCACGGTGACACTACAAACTGCGAGGAGACAGGCGAGAATTTGACCATTAACTATAGCATTAATTACACCCTCGGGAAGTGCAACACCTAAGGCGTCTTGATCTAGACTATTTTGGAAGACCCGGCCAAGAAAAGTCACATAGAGAATGAGTAGAATCATTGGCGTGATAAGTGAGGCGAAAAACATTGACTTATCACTGAAGAAAACTTTGACATTACGAGCAGTGAGATTAAAGAATTTTTTCATGATTTTTGCTCCGTTTGAGTTTTAGTGGTTTTTGGCTTTGAGATATCGGCGCCTGGCCTACTTTTGGTAACTGCGAGAAAGACATCATCCAGGGTACTTTTAATTAATTCGAAATCCTGGAAGAGTTCCGGATTTTTTACAATTAATTGTGTGACTACAGCAGAATTTTTGACTTTGACTTGAAAGTCTTTATGAATTTTTTGATAAGGTAATTTTAGCTTTTTGACTTCTGATTCATCTACGTCATAAAGGTGCAAAATATCCGTAGCGTATTGAGTTTTTAGTTCTAGAGGTGTTCCCTCAGCAATAATTCTTCCCTTGTCCAAAATCGTAACATAGTCAGCATCGGCGGCTTCTTCCATGTAGTGCGTGGTGAGAAAAATTGTCATTTTAAAATCCTCGCGAAGTTTGGAAATAATGCGCCAAACTTTACTGCGCGTACCTGGGTCAAGGCCAGTGGTCGGTTCATCGAGAATGAGAATTTTCGGCTGATGGATAATAGCACGTGCGATATCGACACGACGTTTTTGGCCGCCAGAAAGTTTTTGAATTTTCTGATTTTTAATTTCGGCGAGATCAAAGAGTTTTTCTAATTCCTGATAACGAGCCTTAAAATCTTGACCGAAAATGCCATAGAAGCCGGCGCGGAATTTGAGGTTTTCATAAACGGTGAGAGTTTTATCGAGGACGGAATCCTGAAAAACTACACCGATTTGATGTTTAATTTTATCGAGATGCGTGGCAACATCTTGGCCACAAATAGTGATGCGACCAGAATCAATTTTTAGACCACCGTACATCATAGAGATAGTGGTGGATTTACCAGCACCATTGATACCGAGGAAGGCGAAGAGGCTGCCTTCATAAACTCCTAGATTAATCTTGCGAACAGCTTTAATCTTGCCAAAGCTTTTCTCGAGATTTTCGATTTTGATAATTATCTGCTGAGTCATTAAATATAATTATACATTAATTTGGTTTAGCGCGATAAGTGAAGTAGCCAGGAGAACCTGGTCGATCAATTTTAAGACCGCCAAGATGAGACCATAAAAATGATAATCCTCGACTACCATTTCCACCTTCAATAGCCTTCAAATTATAGAAAATATCAATATTTGCACTATTGTCATTTGCTTCATTTTCGACAGCCTTTTGAGTCTCAAAATCAGCTGAAGCATAAATCTTTTTAAGCGTATAATTCGGATTATCATTGTAAAACATGCCACGGAATTTAACAACATTTTTCGTATTAAAACTACTTAAATCCAAACTTTCAATACTACTCATGTTCGCAAACATGCCATTCATATCAGTAACATTTTCCGTGTTAAATGAACCAATATTAAGACTAGTCAATGCGGCCATATCTGAAAACATGCTAGACATATCAGTTACGTTAGCGGTATTAAAACTTGAAAGATCAAGGGAGGTGAGGTAACGCATATTAGAGAACATATTATTCATGTTTGTTACATTGGAGGTATCGAAATTAGAAAGATTTAAGGAAGTGAAACCTAATGAATAATGGAACATATTACTCATATCCATTACATTGGAGGTATCGAAATTTGAGAGATTAAGAGAGGTGAGACTATACAAATAAGTGAACATACTATTCATATTCGTTACTTTAGAAGTATCGAAATTAGAAACATTGAGAGAGCTGAGCCGAAACATGGTAGAGAACATACTACTCATATTCATCACTTTAGAAGTATCGAAGTTAGAAAGATCAAGAGAGGTGAGATTGACTGAAGAAGAGAACATACCATTCATATTCGTTACTTTAGAAGTATCGAAATTAGAAAGATCAAGGGAAGTGAGGCTACGCATACCAGAAAACATAGACCCGCTGTCCTCATTTAGATAAACTTTTTCCGGCTCAGTATAATAATAGGCAGTTCTATTAGTCGGATCTAACCACATTTTAATTTCGTAGTCTGAATCATCATTTTCAACATTTACAGTGTTTATAGTTGCAATTGGGGCAGTAGAGTTTTTCTTAAAATATTCAATCTTATCTGTAGCGGTTTCTAGCGATTTTAATCTATTGTTAAAGCTATATCCATTCATCATTTTAGCGATTGGGTCATATCGATTAGTTAGGATAGAAAAGATTAGTTTGTTTTTATAATTACCACTCTCTAAGTTGTTTCCTAGTTTCACGCCAATACTCAGATGGTTCGATTCACTGCCATTAGTCTTCTCTGCTGTTTGCAAAATTTGCGCTGGTCTAGATAATGCTGGGATTGGTGAATAATCTGTTGAAGTACCGAACTTATAGCCCCAAGTATTACTCGAAAAGCTATTTAGTGCGCTAGGAGCTGAGATCGAATCAATCTTGGCATTAGTGCTTGAACCCGCATTAGTCAAAGCATTCTCGTCGGTTTCCGAATTAAGAGTCACAATATACCCTGTCCGGTTATTAGTATTCACTATCAGTGATAATGAGACTTCCTTGGTTTGATTCGCAGAATTAAGAATTTCATTACCGTTTACGGAAACAGCAGAATTATCTACTGTAGCCGACAAAGTCGGCACAAATAGAGCCGAAGTATTTTGGAAGATGACCAAATTAGAAAAAGAGACTAAGGCTAAAAATAATCCGAGAACTTTTAATTCCCATCTAAACCACCCCCCCCCCGCGTGGGGGTTTGTATTATGCGATTTTTGGCTTTGCATATGTATTATTTTACCATAAACGCAATGAAAATTTTATGGTCTTGGAGTCAGATTTTATCGGATGCAATAAATATTTTATGGTTTTCGAGTGAAGTAGCCGGGACGACCATTGACTGGGTCATCGATGCGGAGCCAGGTTTTGTCGGCGGTCGATGGATCTGGAAGGAAGGAACCTTCGCCACCACGGAGAGTGGTGCGCCCATTAAATAATTTTTGGAAAGTTGCACCAGAAGATAAATCAAAATCATGTTTTATATAAATATGTTCGAGTTTTTCCGTAGCCGCACTACTGTCCTCATTACTAAACATCTCATTAAAATTAGTCACCTTAGAGGTGTCAAAATTAGAAATGTCTAGACTTCTAAGTTTCTTGGTTTTATTAAACATGCCGGACATATTTGTAACGTTACTAGTATTAAAGCTTGAAAGATTTAACTCTTCAATGTTGGACATACGACTAAACATACTACTCATATCTTTAACCTTTGAGGTGTCAAAATTGGATAAATCTAAACTCTCAATCGCAGAATAATAGAACATATTCTGCATATGAGTAACTTTCTGCGTATTAAAATGACGAATATCTAAGCTTTTTAGAGAATGAGTATTTTGGAACATATTACCCATAAACCAAACATTGCTAGTATTGAAGCTCGAGATATTAAGTTCATTCAATGAGTAAGCCTCCATAAACATGGCATTCATATAGATAACATTTCGAGTATCAAAGGAAGAAAGATCGAGTTTTTTAATCCATGTCTTAAAGAAAAGCCTACCCATATCGGTAACATTGCTGGTATTAAACCGTGAAAAATCAATCGACTTAACCTCATACATATTTGCAAACATAAAATTCATATTAGTAACTTTACTTGAATCGAATGGTTTAAGATCGAGATTCTCAACACCAAAATAACTAAACATATTTTTACAGTCTGGGTTCAAATAGAGCTTTTCAGCTTCGGAATAGTAATATACGGTTTGCGTGTCCTTATCGAGCCAAGCTAACACCGCACGATCGGAAGTTTCATCGATTTCTAAATGTACTACCGTAGCTCCTTCCGGTGGGGCAACCGTGCTATGCTCAAATTTTTTAATATCATTCACGACCGTAAGAGGTGCGGAGAGGAGTGAAAATATTTTAGTTTTAAATTCCGTACCTGTAATTAGATTAGCTTCCGTCGGATACTCATTAGTAACCGTGGAAAAAATCACTTTGTTTTGATAGGTGCCGGTAGGGAGATTATTTCCTAACTTGATGCCGATGGCAAAACATATATTATCACCAATTACGTCATCCCCTCTACTGATGCCAGCACGTGTGTCATGTACCGAACCGCTAACTAAATCAAGTGGATCCCATTCTTCTGGCTCTCTTTCAGGATACTCCATTTCACAATCAAGACTACCAGCAAAAGTATTTTCCGCAAAATCGGCTAAATGTTCAACCCCTACCCCGCTAGAAATCATATTAATAGAAGAAGTATTAGAAGAATCATGGATGTCGGTAAAGGCGGTTTTCTCCACATCAACATAAGTACCTGTACCGGTAGGGTTATTAGTTTTTACGTTAAGATACATTGGCAAAGTTACGGCATGATTTGGCTTACTTAAAATATCGCTACTATGTAGCTCGATATTCGAGGCAGATAACAAAGAAACCGACAGCGAAGGTGTCGGTTTCAGGGCATAAGATGATTGTACTTCAAAGAATAAATTGGATAATACCAGTGAAAAAATAAGTATCGTGATTTTGAAGAAAGTATCTTGGGAGAGAAAAAGTTTTTCAAAACTGTTAACGAGGAACGAAAGGACTCGGACCCCGGTGATACTTAATTTTTTCACACATGTAATCATAACATAAGTTTAATAGTTTATGCAATTGTTTTATTTACAACAACTACATCTTCTACTTTTTCTCTCCTTCTTTACCCTTAGTATAGCATAAACGTTTTAAAAATACAGGTTAAATTCAGATTATGAGTGGTGGAATTTGTAAGATGAATTTTGTAAGATTGTGGGTATATTTTAGAACTCAACACAACTCTTGAGGCTAGCCGATTTTGCTTTTTACCGAGTTAGTGATAGAATAAAAATAACTTGGCGCCATAGCTCAGCTGGATAGAGCAGGAGACTTCTAAGCTCAAGGTCATAGGTTCGAACCCTATTGGCGCTACCAATTTTTATAAGTATGTTTGACGTACGGCTTGCGAGCGTACGTTTTTTTATCGGAAATTTCGAGATAGGTGAGATAAGTGGGATAAAAAACATTGAGCTTTTCAAGCAAACCAAGGTGAGCATGAAAAGTAGTGACCGGCCCAACTACGATTAGTTTATCATCATAAGTTTTCAAAGTGTGACGACATGCGCCCGAAAAAAGCTTCTTGGTAGGAGAAATAATTCCCTTTTGATTATGCCAAAATTCATCAAGCACGGGCGGGACAATGCCATTATGCATATGTCCAGATAAAATATAATCAAAAGGCTGCAAAAGAAATTCTATATCTGGGGTCTGGAGATAAGTCGGAGCATGAATGAGAGCGAATTTCAATTTATCAGCAGGTGGCTCGGGAAGATTCGCCAGAGTTTTCGTAAGATCTTCGAGTTGCGCTTCGGCGTTTTCTGCAAAATTTACCCCATCTTCGGTGTAGTAAGACTTTTTCTGAGTGTAACCAAAACAATAAATATCACCATCTTGGTAGATTTCATCATCGAGCAAAACTAGATTTGGCACCTGACGAAGAGATTTAAGGAATTCTTTATCGCGCACGATATGCCAGCCTTTTTTATTTTCAGGTATACGGTAAAAGTCATGATTACCGAGGCTGACAATCATTTTGCGAACAGAAGAAATAGCCGTGAGATTTTGCAAGAAGCCAAGAAAACGCTCGCGTTCACCGAGAGAATCTACACACTCTAATGTATCAATTAAATCCCCAGGAATAAAAATATAATCAGGACGAGCAAGCTCAAATTGTTTGATAATGGCGCGGAGTTTAAGATTTTTCACTAGGCGCGAAAAATGGATATCGGAAATCACCGCGATTTTCAGAGACTTGGATTGACCGGAAAAAAGCGGTGTTTTGCGATAAAGTTTGTAGGTAGTTTCTTGAAAAATTTTCACTCGAAAGAATTATTTAGTTTTAATCAAGCGATAGTAAATACTTGGAGCAAAACGCACAGAAGCCAGTGGGGCCTGAACGGCCTTTTCGAGCTTGATGAGAGCCTTGGTACCGAAGATTTTCTTCATGGTACGGCTGCGGAAATTCGAAACCGAGAGCACATCCATGATTTCAAAACCAGTTTTCTTAAAGAGGTCTTCGACGTAGGCTGGGTGATAATTATAAAAACCGTCCTTATCGATTTCCTTCAGGTTCGATGGCTGCTTATCGAATGGATTGACGGAAGAGCGCTTAAACCAGTAGCGGAACATCTTTGGCAGAGTGCGCTTATTGGCAACTTCAATAACAGCCACACCACCCGGTTCAAGGATGCGGTTAAGTTCACGAAGAACTTGTTCGAGATTCTCAAAGTGATGAGTGGCACGGACCATGAGTAGGGCGGAAAATTCACCATCGGAAAATGGAGTTTTATAGATGTCACCTTGAACAGTATGAAGTTTATCACCAAATTCTTCCCTAGCCTGCTCGAGATTAAGTTTGGAATAATCAAACAAGGTAGCACGCTTGGCACGTGGCAAATATTCATTAGCTAGACGACCATAACCACCACAAATATCGACGAAATTATCCATATTTTTCGGTAGTAGACGGCGGATCGCAGTGCGGTCGGCAAGATCTTCGTATTCACGTCCAGAATCTTCCCAGAAAACTTTCTTATAATTATAACCATTATAATCAGAGATAACCTTGTGATCAGACTTGGTATTCTTGGTGTTTGCAGAAGCATCCTTGGTGGTAGCAGATTTTTTCATAGAATTAGTATCCTTGGTAGATTTTGCAGTCTTTGCAGTCTTGTTTGATGTCTTATTCATAGTTCCTATTTTACCATTTATTATTTATCTTGTTTCTGATTTTGAGCTGAATTTTCTGATTCACCTTCCAGCTCGCTTGGCTTCTCAGGTTTTGGCAATATTTTAACATTCTTAAAAATCAGACTACTAAGTTTTTCGAAAATTGGCACAACTTCGGAAAGATTAAGCAGGTAACTCGATATTAAGTAAACCAGGCCAGCAAAAACAGAAATCAAAATAAATTTCGGAATGGTGCTAATAATGGAATTGTCGGTACTGCGCAATGGGAAGAGTTTGGTCATAAAATAAGCAGCGATGGCAGTGAAGAAACTGGCGATCAACATACGGAAAATTGCTAACCAAAAAGTCTTATCGAGCAGTTGGAATTTAGCACGAGCATTAAGGATGGTGAGAAGAATAACGATTTCAGCTAAGGCACCGATGGATTGCGCCCAGCCCAGGCCATCCGGACCAAAACCGGTAATGGCAAAAATAACCGAAAGCGCCATAGTAAAACCAACGGCAAAAATACTGACCACGAACGGAGTTTTGGTATCCTGCCTGGCATAAAAACCACGCGAAGCAATATGAAAAATTGACTGAGCAAAGATCGCGACAACCAGCGAACCAAGCACACTAGCGATTACTGCGTTACCACCATTTTTAATAAAGCTAACGATGTAGCCACGGGCAAAAAAGGAGATAACGGAAACTGGTAAAGAAATCCAGATAATCATGCGCAAGGCGTGACGGAAAGTGCCATTAAATTCGGAGGAGTCTTCATTGACTTGCTCGGTGAGTTTCGGGAAGAAAGCCGTAGAAATGGCGACGCCGATAAGATTAACCGGCATTTGATGAAGGCTGTTAGCCTGCTGAAAGGCACGCAAAGTACCGGTACCCATACGAGAAGAAAGATTGGTGGCAAGAATAGAATAAACGTAATCAATTCCCTGGTCGAGTGAGCGGGCTGGGAGTAATTTCAGGACAGAGCGAAAACCATGATTTTTCCAATAAATTTTGAATTGATAATCAAAACCGAGACCGAAGAGGCCGATGAGACTGACGAAGATTTGCAACAAGGCACCGAAGACCACACCGAGTGCCACACCCATGATACCACCCTCGAAAATTTGTACACCAAAGAGATTAATACCATTAGTAAAAACTGTGATGCCGATGAGAATACCGATATTATAGAGCGCCGGAGCGAGCGAATAAAAGACGAAACGTCCGACCGCTTGCTGAACGGAGTTCAAAACCGTGGCTATACTAAAGAGAAAAGGATTAATCGCGATCACACGCGTCATATTGATGGCGAGAATAGTGCCGGATTCATCGAGGCCCGGACCGACAATGTAGCGAATCAAAGGGTCCGCAAAAATCATAATAAAAATACTGGCGATAAGGGTAACGAGAGCCATGAGATTGAGAGTGGAAGTGGAAAGTTCCCAGGCAGATTTTTTATTGCCGGAAGAAAGACGCTGATTAAAAACTGGGATAAAACTGACAGCGAGAGCACCAGAAGTAAGGATGAAGAACATAAAATCTGGAATGGTGAAAGCAGCAGTATAGGCATCCACACCAGTTGGATAAGTATCGAGATAGTAAGAATTGAGCAAGCGGTCACGGAAGATACCGAGCAGTGCGGAAATCAAAGTGGAGACGCTTAATAAAATAGCGGCATATTTGATACTAAGTTTACTGTTCGCCATAGCGACGACGGAGCGAAATTGAATTTTTTTCATCTATAAATAATTATATCGTATTTATGCTAAAAATGACGGGCGAAGATAAAAAAATACAGCACCAGAGATGCTATATTTTATTACTAGACTCGGCGTTATGAACTATTCTTTAACAACACTCTAGTGGTAAATATTCGCGGATTATCTAGGCGGTATGACGATAGGACTTTGCAGTTTCTCGTTCAGCCATTTTATTAATACGGCGATAACGCTTGGAGAGACGTAGACTGAAAAATTCCGTAACAGCACAGATTTTGTCCGCGACTGTCACCACCCAAGCTTCACGAGATTTTGGTAAAACCTTGCCGAGTGGGAACATGTGAGATTCGATAATATTTTCTTCCTTAGCATTAATGTCGAAGTCGCGCTTGGCATTCGATGCGGCAATAATCGGATGGATATAGGCGTGGCCTTTCGGCATGTCACCGATATTGTGCCAGTCGTAAAGAAAATAATCGTGCAAAAGTGCTCCCTTGACGAGAGACTTGTAGGAAAATTTCATCGGGAAAAAGCGGGCGATTTTTACGCTCATAATAGCGACATGAACAGAATGATCGTAGGTCGTAAAACATCCGTGCTGGAAAAAAGTGCGTTCGATTTGCATATTTTCCGATTCAAGAATTTTGCGACCATATCTATTAACTAGACGGTTTGTTTTACTCATTTAATTTATTTTACCATAAATTGGATGATTTTGAAAGCGTTTTGTACTCCTCTTTTTATGATTTAATTTCAAAAATAGAATACATTCCAAATAAGTATTTAGAGATTTCATCATCCGCATCGCTTGCGTTTTCTAAGGTTTCAATTTTTCTTGGGATGGCCCCCAGATTATCGAAACCTTCTTCTCGATAATATTCAACCTCGTCCTCGACACCATGGTGCGAGTAAGTATTCATTAATAAATATTTTTGATTAGTCAACTGATTTTTGATAACCCAGAAGAATTCACTCTCCCCAAAAGAGCCTTCTTGCTCTACTAAATATCGACCTTCTGGCATTTGATATTTTGAGATAACCTCACTTAATTCGTTTTCAGTCATTTCCCACATTTCAATACTCCATTTACTTACAAGTTATATATTATATAGTACGTCCATCGTAAAATTACAAGTTACTAAACTTTATACGACTGATACCTAAGTTAATATCTCAAGTGCAATACTAATACCTAGGTGCAATTTCGCGGGAGTAGACCATGTAGGCTTGGCCGCCGCTGAGGGATTGGCGGTAGGCCCAGAAATAAGCGTCAGCCCGGAGGGTGAAGACTTCGGCTGGGTGGATGGAACCTTCGGCATAGTAGGTGCCGGTGGGGCCGGTTTGAAGTGGATGGGTGCCAGCACGGCCGCCACCAGTATGAGATCCAGCAGTGCGGTTAAGAATGAGTTTTCTAGCGAAAACTGGACCAGTGATGGTGAGAGTTTCGTTGCAAGAGAGGGCGTTCGGGTAGTGGTTATCGGAACAGGTATCGATTTGGTTATCGCCATAATCTTCATCGAGAATCAGCCAGGCATCGATATTAGTGACATTGCTGGTGATATTGATTTTCTTAGCGAAGATGAGGACTTGTGGGAAATCATCCACGGCATTGTAGGTCTCATGGGCGATATTGATGTTGCGATCGATGGTGAGGGTACCGTCCACGAACATGGCAAGGGTGTTCATGAGCTTCTCACCGGTGGTGTTGCTTCTCGCGATGAGGTTGCCGCCGCGATCGAACTGGTAGAAATTGGCGGTGCTATTCATGGCACTGAGACTGGTGTCTCCCTGGTGGTAGAGCTGAGAGAGGCCGAGATAGTTCTTCGCGGAAGTTTCATTAGAGGTGAGGCTGGTGATAGTATTAGAGGAATTTCGGATAATGGTGTCGCGGAAGCGGGCCTTGAGACGGGCGAGGACGGCGGAACCGATGCGAGAGATACCGGAATTGCCTGGCCCATTTTTATCGTTGGCGATAGTCATGTGACTAATATTGCTAATACCAGAGACTACTGAATTCGGGCCGGTAGGGCCAATGAAAGTATAGTAGGCATTCATGATGCCACCACGAGGAAGATTAAAGTTATAGCCCTCTTCATAACCCATAGCAGCACCGGAACCGAAGCCGAGAACTTTGCCAGCGGCGAGCACACCGAATTCATCCCAAGAACCATAAGAACGAGTTTCCGCCGATGGATAGGCGCCGAGGCCACCACCGACAGCTTTTTCTGAAAGAGCAGTCTTGATCGTACCATTAGTATAGAAGCCGCCGCCGAGAACTTGGAAATTTGGCTTCTTGGCAAGCGTAACGCAGGAGGCGGCCGAGACATGGTGGAGATTATTGCCGCCATTCATAGCAGAGCCAGACATGTTATTCGCCACGGTGTTACTATCTGAGTCATGGGAGGCGGCTGGCCAAATGACCGAGCGAGTACAATATTTCTTGCCGAGGCCACCACCTGGGAGATCGTCTGGAATGGTGCGATCGTAGGTGTCGGTATTGAGAAATTCACCAGTGTATTTGCCGACGGAATTGATACGGCCGGTGACAGTATCGACTAATTTACAACGCTCGATACCGGAACCACGGCAAATGTTGCCGTTCGGGATAGTCTGCTCTTGGAGCTTAGACTCTGGGTAATTCTCGTCGACGATCATTTCATAGACCTTGACGGTTTGATCTTCACGAGTATGGGTAGCGTAAGGAGTTTTGGAAACCAATTCGTTGGCACGAGGAGCGACGCCATAATTGGCACCAATGCTAATTCTGGCGCCGAGAAAACCGACGCCGCCTTGGGAGGATTCGATATAGCTATGGATGGAAGTATTGAAATTGTATGGGGTGTAAACGGAAGATTTCTTTTCGGTTTGGCCGAGGTTTTGCGTAGTGGTGCCGACGTGACTGTCTGGATATTCTTTTTTCCAGTGGGTAACATAAATATATTCTTTTTTTCGTCTTAAACAACCTCTTTCTGATTCATGAACACAGTAAGATCTTCCAGTTGGAACCTTAACCTCATAAGTACTATTTCCCTGTGAACCCCAAGATGCACCGCTACCTCTGGCATCACCAGCAGAATCAAAACTATTATATGACTGATGATGAACGTTTTCTGCGTCATCTCTGCCAGACCAAGTGGTATATTCGTTATACCAAGCACGCAGATTGTCGTAGCGAATACCTTGAGAAATTACCGTACCAACCTCAGTGGTGGAGCCAGTTTTATCGGCAGAATTACAACCGTGCTGATAATCGATAAAGCCTGGAATTTGATAACCAACAGTGAGTTTTGGTGCATACATACGATAGTAATTGGTTTGACAACCATATTCAGAAGAGGCATTTTGGGTTGGCGAATAGGCGGTGAAGCCATAATCACTAGCTTCAAGCCCATTACCGCTAAACGGACGCTTATTACCGCGGCCAATGGAGTGATAATTTCCATCGTGAACTGGAGAGTCACCAAATAAATATTGATTATTTTCTGAACCATTCTTCTGGGCAAAAATCTGGAAATTGCTTTCGCCTGGCGGGTCCGCGCTACTCACGTGAGGGCTGCCAGTTTGGATACCAACTTGCTGGATTGGGAAACAGAAAGTCTCATAAAATTGGACACGATCCCCTGGCTTGGCAAAGACGTAATTTTTGCCTTGGAAGTTCTTCTGCCAAGAGTTATGACCGAGAGTACCAGAGTATGAGTGATTGACCACGCCAGTGTCTGCGGAGGTGTTCCCCTTATAGTAGGCGCCAAAGTTACCGGAAAGCTGAGAACATGTGGTTTGAGCGGTTGCAGCAGGAGGCTGAGGATTATTATCTTTCTGTTCTTGTTTTATAGGCCAAGCACAAAACCATGAGAAGTTCCCACGATTCCAATCGGCAAGTTTTTCAGGGTCAGGATAACCCATATATTTTTCACCGGTATATTCTCTTTCCGCATTTTTTATATCTAAACGACTTCCACCACCCTCCATATCGTTAACCATTTTTGGCTCCGACTCAGCGAGATAAACACTATATGACAGCGGTATGGAAACACCTCCGGTTGGTTGTAGAGTTTTTCGATAATAACGGTTGTAGCCAAAAATAAATACACCAGACTGCCTACCACAGCCAGTGACCGCATTGTCTCCCTTAGCCGTAGGTAAGACTTGATTTTCCTTTGGGTATCCAGCAGCTGGAGTATTGGCAAAAGTACTATAAGGAATTCTATCGCGTTTATTTTCTGGTATACCCATAGCTGCAAAATCGTAATAAATCCAGGTTACACCCGAATAATTTTGGTGTACGGTGTAGCAGATACTCTTGCTACACCCCTCTACTGGATGACCACTACCACCATCGTGTTTGCCAGTTTGGGGAGGTTTTGGTGGGTCCACCGCAAAAATATCTTGATTAATGTGTAAACCAAAAATCAAAGAAAAAAGAATTACAGATACTAAGAATAATATTTTTTGATAAATAGATTTTAACCCAAGAATATTCTTTACCTTCATATTTATATATTAACATAAGAACAATAAAATAAACTAAATAAAAAACCACCCAAAACTTTGAGTGGTTTTAGATAGAGATGTGGCTTTAACGAAGCTTCTTAATGCCATTCATACTTTGAAACATTTTATGTACATTATACACATATGCAGAACAGTTTTCCGGATTCTCATCCTTAAAACAGTCGTTGATCAACTTAATTTTCTGCGCTACGTCTGTTAAGCACCATCCAGAGACATAAATTGGCCTGCTCGGATAGTATAACTTAACTGGATCTACGATTTTACCATAATTAGCATCATACAAAGCACTTTCTTCCGGAGTTAATGAGCCATTAAGAACATTAACCCAAAAATTTTCTTGATACTGACTAAATGGGATGATATTCCAGTTATGATCATGCGATCCTGGAACGGTAATTCTCGTGCCGAATGGAAAACATTTTTCAGGGCTCGTATAAACTCTAACTTCTAACGATATGGGTATATATGTATTTACCTCATCATTTCTGTCAAAGCAGAGCTTATTATCGGATCTGAAAAATTTTTTTCCACTACTTCCAATCATTTCAACTTCAAAATATTTAAGACTTGATTCGCTAAAATCAAAGAAGTAGGTCTTCGTCCCATCTTCGTTCATACGATAGACATTATTGGAAAATTCCGAAGTATGAAAGTTCATTGCGGTAGCCCATTCGTTATACATGAGCTCCTGAGTGTCAAATCTCTGGAACAATCGCCAATCATATTTATCGAACTGACGATTCTCAGCAGCTAACTGCTGAGCAGGATACTGATATTTCATAGTATCGTATGTAACACCTTGAACATCCGTGTTCGCAGTGTTAGTGGTGGAACTTTGACTGCCTTGGTTGGCGCTAGGTTTTAACCCCAAGACGCCGGCCTCAGCGACCAAAGAAGAATTCACAGTGGAAACAGAAATCACTGCTACAGCCAACAGACTAGCAAAAATATTACGTTTCATAATACACCTCTTTCTGAATGAACTACTCTGGCCTATCCAGAGTAGCAACATGGGCTTCTCTCTGAATATCAGAATCTGATTGCATTATATAACATTTATGGTTAAATGTCAATATGTGCGTAATAGCTCAGGACCTTTGCAACGTAGATATTATAATAAATATAAAATTATGGATCCAATGCGATGAATAGACAAGAAATTATAAGACGGCTAAGAGGTTTAGAATTACCTAAAAATGAATACTACGTTCTCTCTGGGGCGTCACTAGTATTACGGGGGATTCGCGAAATATGTTCTGATATCGACTTATGCATATCCGAAGAATTATTTAGTGATGTAAAAGATAGATTAAAGATGACACCTGACAAATTAAATTCTTGCAATTTCTATCACTTAAGTGACGCATTGGAGATAGTTGTTGATAAAAAAGATCATTTTAATATGGAAGAGGGTGATGAATTTAATCTTGAAGATATCAAAACTATTTTGGCTTTTAAGGAATCACGTAATCTCCCCAAGGACCAGCAGGACATAACCAATATAAAGAAATATTTAAATAAAAAATCCCCGAGCGAAAAAGTAAATCCTCTCATATCGTAACACTGTAATATAATAAAGATATGAAAGTACACGAGATGAATTTGCAGTCAAAATATTTTGATTTCATTAAGGACGGGACTAAGCGAATCGAGCTTCGTCTTTATGACGAAAAGAGACAATCAATTCAAATTGGGGATATTATTGAGTTCACCAAATCTGAGGATGAAAAATTCAAGGCGGAGGTGGTTGGCCTATTGCGATATGATTCTTTTGCTGACTTATTTGAAGATTTCGATATTTCTATTCTCGCGGATAGTTCTATGACAAAGCAAGAACTACTAGAGGTGCTTGGAGAATTTTATTCTGAAGAGAAACAGGCGGAATTTGGAGTGATTGGAATCCGCATTAAACTAATCTAAAGGTAAATGAAAAATTTAAGTAGAGAAAGCTACAGAGAAACTTACTTCTAAAGGGTTTAAAGTTCATCATTTAACAGATGATGATGTACTGTTTTTCGACGGAATTAACTATACAATATTGTAGTTGAGCTATTTTTATTATTCTCTAATATAGTCAGTATACTCTGGGGAGTAGGAGACGGTGTCCTGAATTTTTCCCGGGTCAAATAGACCAATTTCAACGTTATCTGATGGATGAAATTCAGTGGCAGAGTCTAATTCTAATTCATAAATAATGAAGATAAGTGGTCTATTCGCTGCAGCATCAATCATCTTAAAGATTTTGGGACCGGAAGTGATGATAAACTCGCCTACGCCAATTTCTTCAGTTAATTCCCTTTTTAGGGCTTCATCTATAGTCTCGTAATGCTCAATCCCGCCACCCGGCAAATCCCACTTCTTACCATCTTCTTTAACTAAGAGAGTTTTTCCGTTAAAGTTGATTTTGGCTTTGATGGAAACTCGGTAGTAGGGACTTTTGATTTGCATAGGTTTGACGTTCTTTTATTAGTAAAGTTTAGCGTTCTATTATTAGCAAGGTTTAGCGTTCTCTTATTAGTAAAGTTTAGCTTCTTTTGGCAGCTTGCTACCTTCGAAAATATCCTTGAGATCCTCTTCTTCGAGGGTTTCTTTTTCGAGAAGCGCGTTGGCTACACGATCGAGAATTTCACGGTTAGCAAGCAAAACAGCTTCCGCGCGCTTAGCGGCTTCGTCGGTAAAGGCACGCATTTCTTGATCGATGAGCTCGGCAGTCTTTTCGGAATAAGGCTTGCCACTAGTGAGAGCGTAGTAAGACGATTCGTCGGATGGAAAAACTTGATTACGAGTCTTGGTACCGAGACCTTCGCGAAGAATCATATCCTTGCTGAGTTCGGCAATATGTTTCAAATCTGAAGAGGCACCAGTGGTGACGCGGTCTTCACCGAAGATAATTTTCTCCGCAATACGACCACCCATCGCGCGAGCCATCACATCCTTGAGTTCGTAAATATTTTTGTAGCTACGATCTTCTGGTGGCAAGAACCAAGTGACACCACCGGTATGACCACGAGGAATAATGGTGATTTTATGCACTGGATCGGAATCTGGAAGAACGTGTCCAACTACCGCATGACCAGCTTCATGATAAGCGGTGAGCTTCTTTTCTTCGTCGTTCATCACCTTGGATTTGCGTTCTGGACCAATCGCCACACGTTCGAAAGCCTCGGTGAGATCCTTATTGGTGATTTCTTTGTGGCCAAGTCTCGCGGCAGTAATAGCGGCTTCATTAGCAATATTAGCTAGGTCTGCCCCAGAGGAGCCGGCAGTTTTTTTGGCAAGAGATTCAAGATCAATCGATTCGATAGCTGGTTTATTCTTAAAATGCACCTTCAAAATTTCGAGACGATCCTTGCGCTCCGGCAAAGTTACCTCGACATGACGATCGAAACGACCTGGGCGAAGTAGAGCCTTGTCGAGCATATCGATACGGTTAGTCGCGGCAATCACGATGACGCCAGATTCATTATCAAAACCATCCATCTCAACGAGAATTTGGTTCAAAGTTTGCTCATCTTCACGACCGGCACCACCACGAGAATCGCGCTTGTGGGCTACGGCATCAATTTCATCGATGAAGATAATGCTTGGAGCGTTTTTCTTGGCCTTGCTGAAGAGGTCGCGGACACGAGAAGCACCGACACCGACGAACATTTCGGCAAATTCAGAACCAGAAATACTAAAGAATGGAACATTGGCCTCACCAGCAACAGCACGCGCCATCAAAGTTTTACCAGTACCCGGATCACCAGCTAGAAGTACGCCGCGAGGGATTTTGGCACCAAGTTTTTCGTATTTTTTAGGATTCTTGAGAAAATCGACGATTTCGGAAAGATCTTGCTTAGCAGCTTCGTTACCAGCCACATCTTCGAATAAGACGCGTTTTTTATCTGGACCGTAAAGTTTGGCACGAGATTTACCAAAGCTCATACTTTCCTTATTCACACTTTGCGCTTGACCAAGCATGCGACTAAAGAGGAAGATCGCGATAGCAATTGGGATGAGAAGAGAGGCAATATTTAGAATAATGCCAAGAAGATCGATATCATCAGAATAGGTGATATTTGGGTATTTTTTCAGACATTCAGTGGCATCGTTGCCGGACTTGTCAGCACATTTAACGGTGAGACCTTGGTCATAAAGAGTGCCAGCGCCATCCTTGCGGGAATACTTTTTGGCTTTTTGATCTTTATAGGTGATAGTGAGGTTATTACCAGAGACGTTAATTTCCTGGATTTTGCCATTTTCTTGATTGGCTTCGGCGATGACCTCAGAAAGTGGAACGTCCTTATGGGTATTTTCACCATTACCGGTGACATAATTCCAAAAAGCGAGTGAGAGTACGAGGAGAAGTAGGGTCGAAAAAATCGAACGGAAGGTGTTCGAAGGGCCATTTTTCTTCGATTTGTTATTATTTGATTTCACAAATTTGATTTTAGGGCGATTCGAATCAGTATTTGAATTATTCATATCTATAATTTTAACATATTTATTGCATAATTAACGGAAATGTGGTAGATTAAAAGAGTAGTGTTTCGGGGCGTGGCACAGTTGGTAGCGCGCGGCGTTTGGGACGCTGAGGTCGCAAGTTCGAGTCTTGTCGCCCCGACCACATCAAGTATTGCGACTATTTACATGGTCGTTTTTTATTTACGCTTGTCTTAATCGAACTTGCGGAACGTCCCAAGGGGTAAACGCAAGTTCGAGTCTTGTCGCCCCGACCATTCAAGGAGGAAAAATAAAGGAAATTCATTTTCTTTATTTGACCGACGCAGAATGGAAAGATTTTGCAATAGCAAAAGCTTACCATTATCATATTGCGACTATTTACATGGTCGTTTTTTATTTATATTTAATTTTTAAAACTTAAGTTCGCGTAAATCATCTAGATTTATCCCGCGCTCCAAATACAAAGATTTAATATCAGTAGTGATAATTTCTTCCTCATCAAAACCTAAAAGCTCTGCGCAGGTTTTTACATCCTCAACTTTTTCTGATTCGATTTCGAGAAGATAGCCGAGCTTTGGCCAATGATCTATTGAGATTTTGGAGTCGCCTAAAAGAAATTCATCTCTGGTATTTTCCTGGTAAGTTTTATGCGACAGACCCAGTTTTTCGAGAATCATCAAAGCTTCATCAAAATCATTTACCGTAACTTCCCATTCATTGGTCCCCAAAAGCGAGTCGTCGACAATCTCTTTTACGGTTAAAGTTGTTTTCTTACCGTCCGTTCGGAGTCTCCCCCAACGAGCGTTGGATTTTGGAATTGAATCAAAAGTATATCGTTTAAAATTATAAAAACCTAATGGCTTGGCATTTAATTCTAAGAGTTTATTTTTGGTCTCTTCTGGATTAATATTGATGATTCTACCTTCAATTTCTATAGACATAAATATTCCTAATTACATACTAAATATAACATTATTAGAAAAAAATAGGCCTCCTGTTGAGACCTATTGTTTTGAAAATGAAACTAAACAAAACTTACCGATAAGATTATTATAGTCGTTGTAGTATAATGATAAAATTTCATCACAAAGTTGCGACGAAAAGAATGAATCATACGGTGCAGTACGCTCCATGCGCATAATGCAAAATCCAATATAGTAATTATTTTCTGTGTCAATATAGACTCTTGGTCCAGAAAAACCCTCTACGCAATCGGTTTCAGAATAAGGACAACCAGAACAAGCATTATTGAGGATAATTCGTCTTATTTTTTTGTTGACTATTTTAACACCATTTTTAACTTCGTATGTAATTTGCTCATCGGATACACCGGCAATAATTTTACGTTCAATTGGTGTAGCCCCAATACGAACCAATAACTCTTCTATGGCTGATTCGGATTCTTTAATATTACTTAAGTCAGGTTGAATTTCAATCTGTAGACTATTTTTGTAATAGTTAATTAATTCTATTACTTTATTGATTGACAAAAAATCGGAAACTACCATATTAGCTGCAACATAAATACCCTCTTTTATAGATAAATCTATTGCCTCATGCATGCGTCGTATTTTATTCTCGTAAAATGACTTGTCCAGATGATAATTATTTTGAGTTCTTTGAATATCCCATCCAGTTAAACCCAATATATTAAAATTTATACCGTCGATTCCAGCATCAATAATATCCTTTATTCTGTCGCCACCAGTTTCACCACTAGATATCATTTTGACTGTGAGTCCTAAACCTTTAAGTGACGCAATGATATCTTCGGCATGCATATTAAGTGACGGTTCTCCGCCAGTGAGGTGGACATCTTCTACATCAAGCCTATACTTTGCTTGCTTAAAGAGGCTTAAGAAATTATCATCCACAGACATTTCTCCAGGATATAGCCTGCAATGGTTCTTCTTTGAAAAAATTGATACTCTATTCGAGCTGGCCCTCCGTACCAATGTCCCCTCATTGTGACAAAAACGACAAGAAAGACCACATTTATCAGTGATTTTTGCTCTTATTGAATTATTAATAGTAACTATAGTTTTCATTTTTCCCCCTTTTTCAAAAAATACTAAGAAAATCTTAATGTGATTACTTCTAACTAGATAATATACAAATTAAGAGAAAAAGCAATATTTAATATTAACCCTCACAAGATGTCATTAGGCGCAATAAATAATCGCGAGGGTTTCGGCGACACGAAAACTAGCGACTTTGGCTTGATGGGCTTTCAGCCATTCATCCACGGCACGAGAGGAACCTGGTAATTCTGGATTATTATAATCATGCACAATTATTACGCCACCTTGTGACATTTTTTCGGCAACGAGACGCAGACTGGTTTTAATAGATTGATACAAATCGCCGTCCAGAAAGGCGTAGGAAATTTTTTCCGGTATATCATATATGATATCAAGATCGTCAAAAAAGGCTTTCTTGATTTTAGGAAGTTTAAGCCCCATTTTCTTAAATTTTTCAATAACTTCGCGTTTGGTAACGAGTAGTTCCCCAGCCTGAAAAGCGTCACCAGCTGCCGAATTATCTTCACGAGTTTTAGCAGGAAGTCCTTCAAAAGAATCGTAGAGCCAGAGCATTTTCTGACTTGCCTGAGCGGCTTGATTTTCCGATTGGGTAGGGACGCCATACCCCATCGATTCTAAAAGTTTTTGATAAAGTACAGAGGTGTCAGCCTTATAGCAACCAAACTCTACAACGTCACCCGGTATATTATGAGTTAAGGTTTTTGTGAGTTCCTGCAAAAGAATTTCTGTCTCACGAGCGGTGACTTGCTGCATGTAATCCTGATTTTTGGAAGAATTTTTGGCTTTCATTTGATGAATTTATTTTAGATTTTTCGACTGAATTTTATTTTGAGAAAATTATTTTTTACGCAAGAAAAAGGCGAAAATTATGCCGCCGATACCAGCAGAAATTATATCACCCATGGTATCGCCGACACCTGGAGCGTTAAGTTCTTGCATGTGGCCACCACAGAGTTGATCATAGGAAAATTCAAAACATTCCCAAGCGGCCGCAATGAAGAATACGAACGAAACGATGAAGAGGAAGGCGAAGGCAGTGGAATATTTTTTAATTTTTACCGCTGAGGTATTTGAAGTGGAAGTGGATTTTACGGCAGATTCCTTGCCGTCATAGACGTTGTCGAGAATTTCTTTGGCGAGAAAGGCGGAAAATACACCTGATAAAGTGTGGACGATTTTATCATAACTCGGAGAACCAAAAATAATCAGAGTTTTATACCAATCGAGGTCAATACCAAGCACCATAGCGATAACCAAAAAAGAACTATAGGCAAGACGAAGCTTGGTCGAGGTATGAAGATTGATTTTTGCGATTAGGTCCGGGACGAAAGGTAGGACGATTGTCACGAGATAGCTTGGTAGTTTATGCCAGGTTACCGGGTCGACGAAGTGCATGATAGTAAGTGCGACACCAGAAATGACAATAAGGAATTTGATACTCAAATCTAGCTTGGTGAGATTGGAAGTTTTTTGGAATTGTTTAATAAATTTTTTCATAATGAACTCTTTAATTTGCTTTATTTTAGCATATATGTTGTAAATACAGAACACCCCGCCGGGGCGGGGTGCTGTTTTTAGTGCCTTATGTATTTAGAGATTCGAGATTTTTAGCAGTCTTATTTGTCGACGACTTCACCTTCGACTGGTTCATCCGGGTTAGATTTGCCAGCTTCTGGATTGGTCTGGTCGGCAGAGTTAGCTTGGTAAAGTTTGGCACCGATTGGCATGACTTTATTAGCTAATTCTTTAGCGGCTTCTTCATATTTGGAAGCTTCAGCGTTAGTGTCTTTTAGGACTTCCTTAGCTTCTTCGACTGCCTTCTTGATGGTTTCTTTATCTTCATCAGAGATTTTATCCTTGAACTCATCAGGCATTTTTTCGTATTGATAAATAGCTTGTTCTAGGTGATTCTTAGCATCGATAGCTTCGCGCTTTTTCTTGTCTTCATCAGCGTGGAGCTCGGCGTCTTTTTGAGCTTTTTCGATGTCTTCTTTGGACATGTTGCCAGAGTTTTGAATAGTAATACTCTGTTCCTTGCCAGTTCCCTTGTCACGAGCAGTAACATTTAGAATTCCGTTAGCGTCGATATTGAAGGTAACTTCAATCTGAGGGACACCACGTGGAGCTGGGGCAATACCGTCGAGTACGAAACGACCGAGAGATTTATTATCGGAAGCCATTTCGCGTTCACCTTGCAAGACGTGAATTTCTACCTGTGGCTGATTATCGGCAGCAGTGGAGAAAGTCTCAGATTTAGAGGTAGGAATAGTGGTATTGCGTTCAATAAGCTTGGTGGAAACACCGCCCATAGTCTCAATACCAAGAGAAAGCGGAGTAACATCGAGTAAGAGAATATCCTTCACGTCGCCTTGAAGTACACCACCTTGGATAGCAGCACCGACAGCCACGACCTCATCTGGGTTAACACCTTGCATAGGCTCTTTACCGAAGAGTTCCTTAACTTTTTCAACTACAGCTGGCATACGGGTCATACCACCAACCATCACCACTTCATTGATATCGCTAGTGGAAAGCTTGGCGTCCTTGAGAGCCTTATGGACTGGGTCAGCGAGGCGTTCGATGAGTGGAGAGACTAGTTCTTCCATCTTTGAGCGGGTCAAAGTGTATTCAAAATGTTTTGGACCATCAGCATCGGCAGAGAGGAATGGAAGGTTAATTTCAGTTTCTTTAGCGGAAGATAGTTCCTTCTTAGCCTTTTCAGCTTCATCTTTAATACGTTGCATAGCAGCAGCGTCTTTCTTAACATCAATACCAGATTCTTCTTTGAATTTATCACAGAGGAAGTTAACGATGAGGTTATCGAAGTCTTCACCACCAAGGTGGGTATCACCGTTCGTAGAAAGTACTTCGAAGACACCGTCTCCTAATTCCAGAATAGAAACGTCGAAGGTACCACCACCAAGGTCGAAGACCACGATTTTCTCTTCGCTCTTCTTTTCGAGACCATAAGCGAGAGCAGCGGCAGTAGGTTCATTAATAATACGTTTAACTTCAAGACCGGCGATTTTACCAGCATCTTTGGTAGCTTGACGCTGAGAGTCGTCGAAGTAGGCAGGAACGGTGATAATAGCTTCGGTAACTTTTTCACCAAGGAAAGCCTCAGCATCAGCCTTGATCTTAGAAAGAATCATAGCAGAGATTTCCTCTGGGGTATATTCCTTACCATCCATTTCTACGGCTACACCGTTACCTTTTTTAACAATCTTATATGGCATAATGTCGAGATCGCGTTGAACTTCTTTATCGTCAAACTTACGACCAATCAAACGCTTAATACCATAGATGGTGTTCTTTGGGTTAGTAACACGTTGACGTTGGGCAACTTTACCAACAAGGCGATCACCTTTTTTAGTCACAGCCACGACAGATGGGGTGGTGCGATCACCTTCAGCATTGGTAATAACTTCCGGCTTTCCGGCTACCATGTAGGCGAAAGCGGAGTTGGTTGTACCAAGGTCAATACCAATAATTTTACTCATAAATACTCCTTGTTTATTATTTTTGGCACTTTAGCGGTTATTCTGCTAATTTGTCTTAAGTATAGCTAATTAGCACTCTAATGTCAAGACTGCTAATTATTAAATTAACAGGGGTGGATGAGAAAAATTAAAAAGATTTTTGAGATTTTTGCCTATTTTTTGATGAAAATTTTCTTCACAAATTCGATTAATTCGACTCGGAATTGGAATAGTAGAAGACCAATACCAGCTACTGAAGAGCCGATGATTGCCGTAGAGCCATTAAATTGCTTGGGCGTTTTTTCAGGATCGCCAGTTTTTGGTACCTCAAGCTTATCGGTGGCACCGGTATTTGCCTTTTGCTTGCGACAACGATGAGTCTCCGGATTTCGCTCATAACCTTCTTTACAAGGTGCAGGAGTTTTTTCGTCTTTTGAGTCAATTTTCTTGCAACGGTTAGTAGCTGGATTTAATTCTTTGCCCTCCCCACAAGTTTTAGGAGTCTTTGGTACTGGGATTTTTACACAACGGCCGCTCTTCGGGCTGATTGTTTTACCCACTTCGCATGGTTTCTTTGCATTTCCTGTAGGACTAATCTTTTTACAACGATGCGTCTGAGGGTTAAGGTAATAACCTGTCTTGCAGATCTTTGGTTGATTTTCATGAGAGTTCTCCTTATTACAGCGATGAGTAGCTTGATTTAAATAATATCCAGGTTTGCATTGCTTTGGTGTATTTGGTTTTGGCGTGACGATCTTATTACAACGATGAGTTTCCTGATTTCTGATGTAGCCAGACTTACAGGGTTTATTCACGATATTTTCAGTTGGCTTAGGCTGGTTAGGCTTAGTGGGCTTATCAGGTTTTGGATGTTTTGGTTTTTCCTGAGGAGTTTTTGGCTCTGGCGTCTTACCTGACTCTTGTGGTTTTTTGGGTTTCTTTTTATGTCGTTCATCATAGGTTTTAATACAACGATTAGTTAACGGATTACGAATTTTCCCCTCTGGACAAGGCTTGGATTCCGGCAAAACGCTACGATGTTCAGCATCGGTAGGTGTCTCGGCGAGAATAATTTCAGTCTCAGAATTCCCCGCCAGAGAGCCAAAACTGACAGATCCAAGTAGCTCAGCTCTCTGTGGAACTTTACCGATATTATAATAATTTTGGGGACTTCCATCTCTTTTTAGACTTAAAGGATTCCAAGCGTCATCCTTTTTGGCGCTGAAAAAATCTAAAGATAAGATGGACAAAAATAATAAAAATAGACCGGTGGCAAAACACCACATAATCGGCTTTTCTGGTCGCTTTCTGAATTGTACTTTTTTCATATTTACCTCACTTAATTTGTTTGACTGCAATTTAGCAAGTTTAAGAAAAAAGGAGAAGCATAAGCGGAAAGATTTTTGGTTTTACAGATAGAAAGAAGCCTTAAAAATTTTTAGCATAAGCAAGTTATAAATTGTCATAAGCAAGATATGATTGACCATAAGCATGATATAATATAGCTAAATGGAGGTTCAAACTTTATTATTGACTTTCGGGGTGATAATTTTGAGCGCCCTAGCCCAGTCTTCCATGCAACTCAGCACGGGGGTCTTTCTTTTGCTATACCGAGAGAGTGCCGGAAGGTACTTGAAGAAGAAAACGAAAAATCTTCTTTCAAATTACATCGTAGGTTATATATTTTTGACCAGTTTACTCCTAACCTCTATCTGTTACGCCCTGATGGTGTTATTTGGTGGTAATTTAACTATCCTGTGTCTGACAATTTTAATTTGTTTGATTTTTAGTCTTGCAATTTGCGTGTGGTTCTTCTACTATAAAACCAACAGATCCACGGAACTTTGGTTGCCAAAATCAATCATCCGATACATCCGCAAACGCGCGGCAAACTCATCTAGTAATATCGAGGCCTTTTCGCTAGGTGTTTTGTCGGTAGTGGCGGAACTACCATTCATCTTAGCTTTAATGTTGGTTTCAGCCGATAGTTTTTTGAAGCTACCAGCGCTTTGGCAGATTGTCATGATTTTAACCTATACGGCAATTTCGGTGATGCCGTTAGTAGTATTAAAATTAAGCATTCGCCATGGTAAGACAGCTGCGGAAATTCAAAAGTGGCGTCTAGATAATTTAGATTTCACAAAACTGATTTCAAGCATTCTCTTCATCACTTTAGGATTATTTCTGATTGCTTTTAAATTAGTGGCAGGAGGTTTTTAATGCGTAAAAAGAAGAGCGAAAATCTGCCGGTGACAGATAAGTTGATTAAAAAGATCTTAAAGACAGAATGTAAAATTGAAAATATTCCAGAACTAGATGCGCAAACTGTCGAGTTTATCGTAAAAAAGGTAGTGACTTGGGCGGAGAAAAAAACCATTGTAACCCAAAGTGAATTTGATAAGAAATTAGCGAGTGAGGTGAGAAAATTTAACACCGACCTGGGATTCATGATTGAGCAAAGAAACAAACTGGTTTAGAGAAGGATGAATGATGAGTGAAAAATTTGATTACGATTTGATAATTATCGGTAGTGGTGCGGCAGGAATGTCGGCAGCAAGAGCGGCGGCAGCTAATAATATTCGCGTAGCAATTATCGAGAATGAATTGGTTGGTAGTAAATCCGATATTTATCGCGTAGCACAGCTCTCGGCTTCTGACATCGCAAATCAATATTATGATGCGAAGAAGTTTTTGCAGCTGAGCAATAATCAAGACACTCTAACTTACAACTACCCTTCCCTCTTCGAAACCATCCAGAGGCGAGTGAAAAAATATATCTTAGCCAAGAAAAAATCTTTCGCAAATTTTAAGATTGATTTGATTCATGGCGATGCGCATTTTATTTCACCTTATGAGGTAGCCGTAGCGAATAAACGATATTCAGCGAAACGTTTCTTGGTCTGTACTGGCAGAAGTATGGATCTTAGTGCAATTTCGGGAATTGAAACTACGAATTACTATTTGCCGGAAGACATCTTTATGCGCGTAAAGAAACTACCAAAAATCGTCTTAGTAGTAGGCGCCGGAAAGAAAGGAATTGAGACTGCAGAGTATCTCGCCAAAATGGGGTGCAAGGTGATTGTGGCAGAAAAAGAAGAGACAATTCTAGAAGGTTACGACAAAGAAGCGATTGAAGTGGTTACAAATAAGTTAGTGTCGGGGCTAAAAATTAAGATTCTCACCAACACAAAAGTTGTAGCAATCCAAAAAGATAAGAATGAAACCGTTTCTAATGGACGTCGAGTGGCCACTGTAAAAGTAACAATGAAGCGTGGCGCTGACGAGAAGACGGTACGCGTGGAAGCGATTGTTTTTGCGATTAGTAACCGACCTAATACAGAGCTCGGTCTGGAAAATGCAGGAATCAAATTTAGCGAACAAGGTATTATCGTAAATGATCAGCTCGAAACTAGCGTAAGTCATATTTTTGCGGCCGGAGATGTGGCCGCGAATCCTTTGAAACAATCAGTGGGCTATTCGACGGAAAAGGCTGCTTACGAAGGAACTCTGGCAGTAAATAATATCTTAAAGCGCAATAAATTAACCCTAACCTATCGCCACTTCTCAACCGTATTAAATACGACACCTAAAATCGTAACCGTAGGCCTAACAGAAAAAGATTGTTTGTCACGTGGCATTAAATGCAAAATCGTAATTGTACCGGAAATTGAAACTACTCATTCCCTGATTGCGGGAGAGAAATTAGGATTTTTGAAGTTGGTTTGCGACAAAGATAAAAAACTACTCAGTGCGACAATCGTAGCCAAGAATGCCGACCTCGCAGTGATGGAGATTGTGGCTGGTATGTATGGCGATTTAACACTCTTGGAACACGCTTCAATGCCTCACATCAATGAAAGCTTCTCCGATATCGTGAGAATAGCTGCCAAAAATTTGATGTAAAAAATCACAGATACTAGTAGGGGTTGCAGCTGGATTTTGTTCTGATTATAAATTTCAGATGAAAAGTCTAAATAAAAAAGAACCTGATGGTTCTAAAACTTGGTGGCGGGGGTTCGATTTGAACGAACGACCTTTTGGTTATGAGCCAAACGAGCTACCAGGCTGCTCTACCCCGCGACGTATGTAGCTATTATAATCTACAACGGTTTTTCTGTCAAATATTAACTGATTAGTTCTAGCTCTATCTTAATATCCTGAAGTAAATTCTGGATTTGAGTCTCTTTTATTTGAGTCTAATAAGATTTATCTACGATGTAGCCACAATTATCAAACAATAATTCATCTGAAATTTCTACGTTGCCTGATATTTGTTTGTAAATTCTGTGCACAATTTCTGCGTGTAAAATTTTCGATTTAAACTCTTGGATATTTTTCTCTAGTGCGGTTTTCTGTAATGGTTTTTCGTAGAACACTTCTTTTTGCAGGCCATAAAAATCTTCGTTAGCTGAAAAATCGGAATAGGTATCATTACCGAGCAAAAATACGTTCGAATTATCCGTGTATAAAATTTGATCTAGAATCAAAGACAAGTAATATAGAAGACAGGTAGCCGTGGGAGCTAATTCCTTAGTAATATTATGAAAATACAAAATAACTTTCAAACTATCCGAGTTCTTTCGTCTTTTGACGGAAAAATAATTAACTTCATCCGAAATTTGACCCTTTCGAAAATCTGAGGTGTGCATATATGAATAAAGTTTTGTTTTTATACTGTCTGTTTTCTCATTGTTCATTTTAAATTTAAGAGAAATTCGTTTGATGGCTCGATTGATAGATTCGTCACTCACCAGCGAATCATTTAAGAAATTTCGCATATCAAAAACCAACTTTTCATGCTTAGGTTTAAATTTGAATACAGAGATATTTTCATAAATATCTGCATGATATTCAAAATCTACGCCTTCGAATAATCCAAGCTCCGCGGTTTTTTTATAAATCAAATCACTAGCGTAGTGAATATACGCATTAGCAGTAATTTTATCTTCTGCTTGTTTGATTATCTTCTGTTCATTCATATCCAAGATGATTATTCTGGGTTGGCGTAGTCATCATTTTCCAGATAATCAGGACAGGTATCCTTATCACCGTCTTCCATATACCAACAGTTTTTGGTAGTATAGAAAGTTTTACGAGTGACATTGTTTTTATCATCGTTTAACTGAACAGCAAATTCTGGATATGGGAAATAGTTATCGATTAATTCGACGCGAGCTTCAATACGACGATAAAGGGTATTGGCGCGGCCAGTGGAGTCAACCTTAGCTTGCACGCCAGTAAAATCAATCGGATTACGCTTAGCATCATAAAGTGAAATAGCAAAATCAGTATCAGGTGCGCCATAAGGAAGTGATAATACCAAGAAAGTAGCACCGGTATTACGATCATTAGAATTGTGGAATGTGTTCGGTACTTCAAAAGTGAGTGAACAGAAGAAATTACCTTCCTGACACTTAACATAGAAAAGTTCATTCTTGTGTTTATCAAAGGTACGAGAAACTTCACTGGCACGAATTTCATTGGTACCATTCTTGCTTGGTCTTAAATACATCGTTCCTTGATCAGTAGAATTATCACCACTAGCCGTAATCAGGTCACTCATCTTAAAGTTTTTATCGGCTTGATAAAATGAGGCATTGATTAGTGGTGGTACTAGGGAATACTGACCGGATGGAAGAGAGGCATTTTCACTCCAAGATAGCTGATGGCCGTTACTTAGGAGCTTAGCGTAATTAGTGTCAGAGAACCACTTAATATTGACGTATTTTAATTCTTTAATTTTGTCACTACGGATTGGTACAATGCGGAGACGATTTTCACTACTGAGTGAAGAGCGATAATCACTAAGGTCTTCCTGAAGTGTTACACAAGTATAGGCCTGCATCATATCAGCACCACGACCCTGATCAAGATTCTTATTCTTCACTTCCTGAATAGTGACACCTTTTTGTTCATCAGTGGTACGACTGAGGACATTGGCGACAGTATTACAGTCTTGATTTTTGATACCATTTTGCATGGCTTCGATAATTTCTTTACAGTTGGTATCGGAACCACCTTCTTGGTAGCGGTTCAAACATTCATGATATTTAAGAAGTGCAACCTTGGCATCTTCTACGCCAGCAAGTGCGGAATCGTAGGCAGATTTGGAGAGGTCAGAATTACTAGTTTGGCCAGCTTCAGAAAGAGTGAGGCGCACAAAACCAACCACAATAATGCTAAATAAAAGCATGGCAAAAATTGTCACAATAATGGAAGTAGAGCCGCGTTTAGTGATTAATAGTTTTTTCATTATTCCTCTCCTTTTCTATTTTGACCTGATGTCCTAGCGGAAAAATTAAATTTATTGATGGCGCAATAATTAAAGCTAGAAGATAAGCCCATTTCTGGTGGTGTCTTGCAAAATTCGCCGGTGCCAGTGATATCCACATTGCCACGCAAGGTAGCTAAAATGAAAGTACCACTATAAAAATTCTGCATGGTGAGAGCATGTTCGGTCGGCGCGAAGATGGTGAAATCATACAGCACAATATCTTCGTTATTCTTTTTCATGACTTCTTTATATTCAGCGCCAGTGAGTCTATAAGTTGGAGCGATGTCAGCCACTTGATAAACACGATTATTATTAGCGGCGGCTTCCATATGAGAACGACAAATAGCACGATCAGAATCTTCAATTTTAATTAAACGATAATCGTCAATTTCCGTGTCGCCATTACTGAAAGTAGCGCGACTACCGCTCATAATTTCGTAATCCGTGGAATTTAAGACATAACCAGTATTCCAGAGATAGGTGAAACGTCCAGAACAAAAGACACCAGAAAGCGGCACACTCTCGAGCAGTTTGCCAGTTTGTTTAGCCTTGATAGTGCCATAATTTTGCTGATAAACATATTTTCTCGCTTGATCCTGTAAGCATTTATTCATTTCATTAGTATTTGAGGCATACTCGACACGACAAATATCAGAGAGAGAGCGGGCGGGAGCTGTAGCAATTCCACGTTGAAAATCATCCACAAGTAGGCGTGAAGTGGAATTAATTGCATTCATGGTATTTCCCTTTTGGTAGATAGTGGAAAGATGTACTGCGACAAAAATTACCGAAAGTAGAAGAATCGAAATAAACATCAAGGAGAGAGTCACTTCAATAATAGTAAAGCCAGAAGGGGTTTGATTATTGGTTTTTGATCGTATAGTTTTTTGACGCATAAATTAATCTAACCTCTCTTCATGTAGTCTGGATTATATAAACGAATGATGGTACCAATAGTGGTCGGGACGGTTTCTCCTGGACCATACCAACAGGTGCGAATATGAAAATCATAAAATTCTGGAGGGTAATTTTTATCCATATCTTCACGATATTTGGCATCAAAGTGTGCACTGGATGGAACGTTAGTAAAATCACGAACAGCTACAATCCAAATACCTTCGGCACGATAAAGGTTATTAAAAACTGGGGTGGTTTTATAATTGGTACCGTCATTAATTTCATTCAGATTAGTAGTCTCAGTGTCTTCACCATTCGAAGTACCAGCCGTAGAAGTTGAGGAAAAAACTAGGCGAGGAGAAAGTGGAGATTCTTGAAAAATTTCTGGATGATCCTTAGCTGATAGAATAGTATTTTCTGGATCGGAAGCTTTGAGCTTACGAGTATTTAAAATGAAGGCCTTATCGGTAAAAATATTATGGTTATCGCCGACGATATTATTTTTATCATAATATTCAGAGCACTTATTGGCTTCAAATTTAGAAATTTCAGTTGGGCTATTCGACATACCATTATTGAAACTAGTCAAGCGATCCCAAATCGCACGATATTCTTGCCATTTACCAGAGTCGTCCTGGCCGCTAGTTTTGACCAAGGCACGCTCAGAAATATAAGATTCATGAATAAAACGCAGCGCCTCGGCTTGGGCATCAATTTCATTGCGTACCGTGGTGATTTGCAAAGAATTCTGAATCTTAGCGTAACTGCGGTTCATCATAGAAACCGAAATGGCGGAAACCAAAATAAAAACTACAAAACAGAAAGTTACTTCGATAATAGTGTCACCACGACGACTAATAAAAGGTTTTAGCTTCGACATGGGTTTTCCTCACTATCAATATCAATCAATTCAACAGCAGTAGAATTGCTGCCATCAGCGTGAATACGAATAGCCCGACGACCAATACTGTTCAAAGAATGGTTTTCTGAGCCAACGCAGATATCGAGATCTTTTTTATTCTGAAGCTTGGTATTTTCGAGATAAAGGCCTTTAGATTCAGAGCGGCTCAGAGTGCCAAAGGCAGGATAAAGACCAGCATCAGCCACCACACTAGTGACGGAACCAATGCCGCCATATTCACAACTACCATTACCAACGTATTCATTATTTACTTTTTGGATGAGTTGGTTAATATTAAAAGTTTTGCCTTTTTCATCATAAATATAGGTGTGGACGGTACCAGAAATTGGTGAGCGAGTAACCAAAAATGCCCCGACGAACGGATCATGATTTTCGGTATTCTCAATACGAGCTTGCCAGAGTGGCTCATATACATCGTGATTACCTGCGGTAGTCATACGACAAGTATTGGCTTCACTTTTCATAGTGACTACATTGGCGCCGATGCTCTTTAAAGAAACCAGAGCGTTATCACCAGAGGCATTTTCAATGTCGAGATTTTGGGTGTAAATATGGCCAATTACGTCATAAATATGAACATTCTGATCTGGTCGATTAGTCTCAGGATTGGTCTCGCCAAAAGTAACTAACTTACCATAGACGGCACAGCGAGTACGTCCTGGAAAATTATCCGAGGCAGAATTAGAAACTAACCCACCATTTTCATTCCACATGGTATTAAGCGTACAGTAAATACTACTTCCCTCATCAGCTTCACGAGGATTCTTGACATTAATCACCGAAGAATACACCGACTTAAGCGTAGCAGAAAGTTCGTTATAAGAATCAATGTAACGGCGATTATTAATATTGCCAGAAAGAAAACCCATGACGGAAACCACAAGCAGACCAGTAATCGCCAACACAAGCGTTACCTCGATAATCGTAAAGCCTGACCTCCACCAAGTTTTCTTTTTCATAACTAAATTATAGCATAAGAGGTTATAATATATAAAAGAAAAATACTAAATTAACCTGGAGCTTTATGGCGGAATTTCCAAATTTTAATCGGTTTGAAAATAGAGATTACGAAAAAATCCTTTTGAAAAAATTAACCAATCTTGAAAATCAATTTAATCCAGAATTGTCACGCGAAAAATTTGAGCAGGCGAACCCGGAAAACAAAATTGAGACGACAAGAGAATCTGTTTTTAATAATTCAGAAAATACAGCAGAAAAATTAAAAGAGGATGAAATTTCGGAATTAATTGCTAGTGCAGACCTGACGGTTTATGAACGCCTAAACCCGACCAATGCCAAAGAAGCGAAGGAAGAATTTTTAAATAATCCAGATTTGGTTCATCCGAACTATGAATACGGAAATTTAAATAAACAAGAAATTGAAAATAATTTAGGCAACCTAGAGAAAGCAAAAGCGGAACTCGAAAGTACAGAATTATCGAGCGGGAAACGTAGATTACTAGAATATTTGATGGACGATTGCTTCAAGAAAAATGATTTTTTGGTAGCGAATTTAGCTTATAATACAGTCACGCAACCAGAGACAAGGAAACTCGCGGCGGAACATCACAAAGAGGCTAATGAGGCACTTTATGGCAAGCCAGACGAGGGGACTTTTTACGCACTACTAAATGAAAAAATTGACCAGATTAAGGCGCAGAATCTGACCGAAGAGCAAAAACAAAATTTTGCCGAACTGCTCGATAAGATTGGACCAATGCCAGAAACCAGAAGCGAAAGATTTAAACCAAAACCAGAGACCGTTGAACGTTTTGCGGAAATGACAAATGAATTTTTTGGTAGTTTCTTGCAACATATTCCAGAAGACCAAGAAAAATTTAGTTCGCAAGAAATGGTAAATATCGTTAATGAAATTATTGAAGAAGAATTAAATGAAGATGGCAGCAATCCGTATCGTGCAGAAATAAAAGCCGGGGCAACCAATGCTTCGGCAGATCATGAAGAACGCAGGATTTATTTTCCAGAAGACAAGATCTACAGCGCCAAGCGGGCTCGCGGTTTAATCGTGCATGAATTAGGCACTCACGTGCTGCGTGCAGTTCCCTACGTGGATCATGAAGTGGAGGCCTTCTCGACCGGTTTTCCAAATAATGAAGAGTTTGATGAGGGCGTAGCGAAAGCGGTAGAGCAGGCGATTAACGGCAAATATGAAGATTCGGGAATTGATCATTATATTAATATTGGTTTAGCTAATTTTAAGGGCAAGAACTTTCGCGAAGTTTATGAAATTCAATGTAAATTGCGTGAATTAACGGGTGGTAAAATTGAGCCAGTTTTCAATGCGGTGCAGCGCTGTTTTCGTGGAACGGGTGAGCTACCAAATAACAAAGATTTAGCCTATTACAATGGCGCAAATCGAGTTTGGAAACATATCGAAGACCATATCGATGACATCGAATTATTTGACCAACTTTTCTTGTCGGGGAAAATTGATTATCAAAACGAGCAACAAGAACAGATTTCCTACGAAGCCAGAACCAAAGGAATTTAAGCAGAAAAAAATACCCCAAATTCGGGGTATTTTAAGTTAGGAAAAATTACTAAAGATTAGGAATAGCACACAAACAGGTATCGACGCGGCAATTAAAACAATGAACGTTAAATTCAGGATACGCATTGTGGTAGCCCATTTTCTTAGAAACCGATCTGATGCGTGAAAAACCATATATAGATAACTCATCGCAAAGACAAGGGTACCAAAGAAAATAATTGCCATCGTGAATTTTGAAGTAATCCAAACTTCGAACCCAGCAATAGCAAGTAAAGTTATCATGCTAGTAATATTAGCATAGTAATAATTACCATCAACCTCTGGATCATGAGCCCATTCGAAATCTTTTTCCGGTAATCGATCAAGTAGTACTACTGAGATGCCGGCCATTAAAATTGAGCCCATAGTTAGAATCATAAAACCAAAACCCTCTCGATAAAGAAGATTAATCGCCATAAGGATCGGCGTGCCAATAATTCGGAGCAAATTAGATGCGTCGAAAAGATCAAGCTGTTCCTTCAGCTTTTCGGCCTGAGTCTTCTCTTCCTCGTATTGTATCTTCCTTAAATTCTTAAATTCGTCAATTTCTATCATACTTCCCTCCCTTATGTAAAAATTAAAAATGAATTAGAAACAAGATGCACCTATTACTTTATAATATTTTTCCTCCTTTCAAGGTGCAATTTTATATAAATTAATAAGTAAATTTATATAATAATATCTACATATTATACATTAAAATGCTTATTCTGTCAATGAAGGAATAATTATTCCTGAGCTATTTTACCGTTTAATAGTTCTGCATTAGATGATTTTATAATCTGTAAAATATGTTATAATATTAAACGGAGGTTGCACTTTAACAGGAGGTGATAATAATGAAGGATATTAATATTCTAATCATTCCAGCAGAGGGCGACTCTGTGGAAACTGAATCATGGTATGCTAAAGATGTTTCTTATCATTACGGCACAAGTCAGGTGCAAATTTTCCAGTATAACGGTAATAAGTCTGTTATTGACGGTATACGGGAAAGTGTAGCTGATTTCTTTGACCAACATGAAGGAAAATTTGAAATTCATGCTCAGGGTGGTTTTGGCGCCGCTGTCGCATATGAGATGGCTTTGTACCGGCCAAGTCAAATTGCGAGAATATTTTTTATAGGTGGGGCACCCTGTACCGCTATGCGATTTATCCAAAGAGTATTCCATACACATTTATCACGTTTATGGTATTTTAGTAAAATTCCATTTTTTGCCGATGATCCAAATCCATTCAATGATGAGGTGATAGCCGCAATTAAACAGTCCTCTACTGACTGCATGCGAGCTGACCCATTACTTTACTGCAATCAGCTCAGATTAATCGGAGATTGGAAACCTAAAAAATGCCTAGAGGATATTGAGGCATATTTTATTCCAAATGGTAATTCCCCTCGACCGGACTGGTGGGACAATAGTTATGATAATAAAAAGGCGGCTCAAATATGGGAGAGCTATGGCGTTAAGCCTCTACCAAAACCAGGTGGAGGATTTAGCTTTTACAGCCTAATGCCATCCGAAGAATTATTTAAAGTATTAGATACTGTCAGAGATAACTATTGTAATTAACCTCCAAAAAAAGGCTGCACTAAGCAGTCTTTTTTATGATTCTCAACACATAAAGTTATTTGATGTAATCTGTAATACTCTAACTATTATACGTAGTTTTACATAAAAAATACCCGGACTAAACGCCCGGGTACATAGGTTTTGTAAAAGGAAGTTTTCTCAATCAGTAATCGGAGTGAAAGTTCCCTTACGACTTCTGGCATCATAATATGCCGAAAACCGACTATATCGATACCGATAAGTATTCTCCTTACGAAGAAGATAATCCTTATCCACATTACAGTAGCCCTTTAGAATAAAGGACTCTCCAGAGCCGTCTTCATGTTCGATTCCGGTTATCTTAATATTGGTTACCGGTAATGGCAGATACAGCCTTGTTGCATCATTAGTATCGTTTGAATATCCTTGTGAGATAGTAAAATTCACAGCAATTTTCGCGTCTTTACTGTAGACATACATGCACGCGTCGAATAAAGCGCTTTTGCTCGGACCACCAATGATATCGTAACGATTTACTACACTCTTTTTTACTTCGTTCATACGAACCTCCTTAATGTACTACCCAGATACATTCGTAAAATGGGTTGGTCTACCTAATCCACTATTGAATTAGTTCTTATATTCTATCATGTTTATGTTATTTTGTCAATATGAGTTACAGCCTAGTATCATTTTGTCAAATAATACTTGTGGGGTTAATAAGAATATTCTTTTGTGATTAATAGTAAGGGCGGTGCTACAATAGGATTATGCAGCGACTTTTTACGATTGATCTAAAAGATTATGATTTGAGTTTAGAAAAGTTTTATCGCCCGTCGGTACGCGGGATTATTTTAGATCAAAACGGGAAGGTGGCAATGATTTATAGTGAGAAATATCATTTTTATAAATTTCCGGGTGGTGGGATCGAAGGGGATGAGACCCATATTGAAACCTTGAAACGAGAAATTAAAGAAGAGACCGGAATGATTTTGAAGCCCGAATCAGTGCGAGAATTTGGCGAAGTTTTGCTAACGCAAAAGATGCAAAAAGATGGTAAAGATGTGATTTTAGTGCAATATAATTACTATTATTTATGCGAGACTGAGAATGAGATTGGTACGCAAAGCCTAGACGATGGCGAAAAAGAGTTGGGATTTGTCTTAAAATTTGTGTCAATAGATGAGGCCATTCGGACGAATAATAATTTTCAAGGTGAACCGATTGGAAAGCATACGGTCGAGCGAGAAAATCGTATTTTGGAATTGGTGAAAAATTTATAACGCGATTTTAGATTTCGGCATAAAAAATCGGCTAAGGATGCCGAATGAAGTAGTTCGCAAGTTTGCCGTTCCCTCCATGTTAAAAACATGGTACGTCTTCCTTGCTCGCATAGCTCGCAAGTTTGCCGTTCCATAAAGATCCACAGGAGCTTTATGGTATGTTTCCTTACTCACAAATGTTCGTAAGTTTGCCATTCCAATTAATCTCTACCAGAGATTAATTGGTGGGGGCGGTTGGGCTCGAACCAACGACCAAGCGGTTATGAGCCGCCTGCTCTAACCCCTGAGCTACGCCCCCAAGGTAGTTTTATTTTATCATAAAATGCTATAATAGGGGAAAGGATTAGGGTGGCACCAGATATTCTTGAGAATTCTAATTATGAAAACAAATAACAAAATTCAATTACATCTGAAACTTAATCAGTTGCGTTACTGGGTAAAGCACTCTTTGTTTAGTAAAGAGCGAATTATGTTTTTGTTATTGCCGACGATGTTTGTGTTTTTGCTTTATTTTTCCGTGCAATCGATTACAAAAAATTGGAACCTGCAACAGACTTTGAACACGAAGTTGCAAGAAAAACAACTAATGGAACTCAAAGTTTCAAATATGAAACTGGAAAATCAATACTATGCTTCCGAAGAATATCAGGAACTGATGGCACGAAAGTTACAGGATAAAAAAGCTAGCGGTGAGACTATGGTAATGCTACCGATTAATAGCGATATCGCGAAGCAAAAACATGCCAACCAAAAGTTTAGTTCAAATAAATCAGAACAAGACAACTCGAATTTCCACCAGTGGATGAGGTTCTTGTTTAGGATTTAGCTTTTATTTTAAGTTTTAATTTATTTCGATAAAAAATCCCCTAATTTGATTTAGGGGATTTTGTAATCGGTTGAAGATTATTTCTTCTTGGAAAGGGTCAAGAAACCGTTACGTGGGTTTTCATTGACAACGCGATCTTCTGGAAGATCAACTGGAGTACCCTTAGGGTTGTTCTCAGTCTTGGTGAAGAAATAGATAGTTTGTGGCTTGCCACCGCGAAGGGTTACTTCTGACTTGTGTAGGTAGTAGATAATTCCCTTGCTGTTTTTATGACTATAGGCCATTTGTCCTCCTTTAAATAAGTATAGTTTTATATTAGATTAGATAAAGATAAGTGTCAAGAGATTTTATGGGGGTGAAATAGGGGTGGGAAAACTTTTATGCTTTTAACAGGGGTGGTAATCTGGAAAGTTGGTAGGGAATTTTTGAGGAATTATTTCAAAAATAGAAGAGCAAGACGAAGGAAGGCAAAAATAATTAGACGAATCACGATGGTAATGATGATAACGACACAAAGTAGAACCGTAATTCCAGAGAGGCTTGGGGTCCAAATCGGCGAAACAAAATCGTAGCGATAAAGCGCGGTCGGTGGTAAATCGGCAGTAAGGCTGGTGGTTAGCTTGTCGGTGGCTGGATAACTATTAATCACGCCGGTCATACAATTGAGATAGCCGGGACTATTCCAACCCCAACCGTTACGGATAGCCTGCGGTTTACAGGTTTCCATAGCTTTAGCGAAAATATTGCCGTTGGGATTACCGTCGGGATTTTGACTGAGCTTAGACTCGGCTTCACGTAAGGCAACGGTGGCCTGGCGATTATATTGATGCTCCAGATAAATTGGACCAGTACCGAAGGTGAGCGTAGTGTGGCCATTTTTTTCAACAAAATTCACGATGGTGTGAGAAGAACTAAAATCTCGCAGGTTTTTCAGGGCGGTGCGGATGTTTTGATCAATTTCAGACTGTGGCAAATCGGTACCGTCGGCAGCCTTGCCCTCATCAGCTTTTTCGACTTGGGTTTTTAGGTCCATCATTTTCAAATGATCAAAGCGCAAAAAAGTGGCGGAAAGAAAAAGTAATGGCAATAAACTTAAAAATAATTGCCAGGTCTTGATCTGTTTCAAGAAGGTCAAAAAGCGTTTCCTCTTGTCTTCCTGACGCTCCTGCTTCAAAACACCACCCATACTGAGTTTAATTATATCATAAGAAATTTTGGCGGAGCCATGGGTCGGCATCACCGGCGGACATCAAGATGACTAGATAATTATCGGCAAGATCTTGGCGAAGCTTGGCGGCAAGAGAATTATCTAATTCAGCCGGAGCGCCAATTTCAGGATTATCTAGTGAACTAAGAAAATCACTTGGCGCGAGAATTTTCAATTTAGGATCCTCGCGCGAAAGATAGGTTGGCAACCAATAAAGCTTTTCGATACCATGAAAGATATCCTGATATTCGTCAAAGAATTCGTGCTGGCGAATATTTTGATGTGGCTGATAAAGAATCACCACACCTTTTTTCTGAGTACGCTTGGCTTCCTCGAGAGCAACATTAATGGTAGCGCGAATTTCCTCAGGGTGATGTGCATAGTCGGAATAAAGGCCGTCAGCTAGGCGCTCAAAACGACGCCCAACACCCGGGAATTGATTAATCGCCTGAATAATTTCAGCATAATTAACCTCGCGACCGAGCGACTCGAGAATTCGCTGCACCGCTTTAATGGCGAGGGTGGCGTCGAGACGGCGCGCTTCACCTGGCAACATTAATTCCTTGGCTGACATTAAAACCACATCAGGATGTTTGTCAGCCAGAAGTTCGGCGTGGTGAAGATTGGCATGTGGACCAAAAATAAGGTGCTCGCTCTGAGATTCGAATTTCAAAAAGGCCTCTTGATATTCAGCTGCCGTGGCAAAAATATCTGAATGGTCATAGGAGACAAAAGTAATAAGCGAAAGCCAAGGATGAAAGGCGAGGAAGTTACGGTCATATTCATCGGCTTCATAGAGTAAGAATTGGTCATCCTGATCATATTTGGCAGAAGGGGCAAAATTAAGGGTCGAGCCGACCATGTAGGAGGCTTTCAAACCGAGTTTTTGGCTGAGCCAGATTAACATAGAAGTAGTAGTGGTTTTGCCGTGAGTACCAGCGACTGCCACCATCTTAAGATGATGTTTCTCAACAAGGGTTTCAATCAATTCATCGCGCTTACTAATTTTGAGACCAAGAGCCTTGGCACGTTGATATTCGGGATGAGATTCGGTGATGGCTGAAGTATGGACATACCAATCAATCGGATTATTCTGATTAATTTCCGCCAGATAATCACCGGTTTGTGGACCGATAGCAAAGGTGAGATTTTTAGCTTTTAGTTCCTTAGTAATCGGGCCTTCGTGAAGGTCGGAGCCAAAAACCTGATGTCCGGCATCATGAGCAAAAAGGGCGAGTGGCCCCATGCCAGTACCGGAAATACCAGAGATAAAGATGTTCATAATTTTTTCCTAAAGAAGTTAGTATCGTAAATTTCGGCGCCGTGAGCCTTGTAAAAATTCTGGGCTACTTCACGGCCATGACCGCAAGTAAATTCGAGATTCTTGCAGCCTTTTTCCCTGGCCCAATCTTCGTAGGCTTGGAAAATTAGATCACCCACACCCTTACCGCGAGCATTGCTATCCACGACAAAATCTTCGAGGTAAGCATTTTTATAAATTCCTGCACCAAAAGTCACGGAGACCGAAGCCATACCGAGAATTTGTCCGTCTTCCACGGCAAAAATGAGATCATGATAAGGTGACTGAGCGATTTCCGTGAACCAATCTGGGCTGATTTCACCCTTGTCCTTACCACTGCGGGAAAGCTGAATCAGAAGCTCACGCACACGCGTGGCGATTTCTGGTTGATACTGTTTAAGACGTTCAATTTTAACCATAATTCCCTTTCTTTATTCAAATACGGTTTCAGTGAGGCGCTTAGCGATATCATCGGCAGTTTTTTGAATCGCCTCAGCGTCGTCACCCCAGATAGTAATACGCACTAAATCTTCGGTACCAGAGGCGCGAATATTAATCGACCAGCCGGCTGGCAAATTTTCAGTTTCGGTAGCAATGAACTGCTGAGCGGTTTCCGAGAGATTACGGAAGGCCTGTTTGGTAAGATTATCGACTGGCTGATTTTTGATGGTTTGTGGGAGTTTTTGGAAATTTCGACAAAGAGTAGCTAGGGTCGGCAAAGTGCGTTCAAGGTTTTCAGAAGTTTGACCAGCCTTTTCATCTTGAATAGTCTGATAATTCGTAAGTAAAGTATCTTCGTGATTGAATTTATCGCGTGCTTCGGAGAGAATTTTGGTAATCACGAGCGCAGTGAGTACACCGTCGCCCATTGGTTCACCGGGTAGAATAATATGCCCACTCTGTTCACCGCCCAGAAGAATACCGTCTTCACGCATCTTAGCGGAAACATTTTGATCCCCGACATCGGTCATGGCGATTTTAATACCAGTTTTTTCTGCCCAACGCAGCAAGCCTTTGTTAGCCATAATCGTGACGCAGACTTCTGGAACACCCAAGTAATTAGCTAGAATCACAATCATGTCATCACCATCAATAATCTGACCATTTCGATCAATCATTAAGCAACGATCGCCGTCACCATCAAAGGCCGCACCAAAATCGAGTTGTTGTTCTTTAACTAATTGGATGAGCGGCTCAAGATGAGTACTACCACAGCCAGCGTTAATTTTTTCACCAAAACTAGAGTCTTCATTAATAGTGATAACTTCGGCGCCAAGTTCTTCAAAAATTTGCTTAGCGGTAACAGAGGTGGCACCGCAGGCGAGATCTAAACCAATGCGCAGACCGGAAAAATCAGGCTTTTGGCGTACTGATGTGGTAGCTGGACCAAATTGGGCGAGATAAGTGCGGAGATGGTCAAGATAGCGCGAAAGAGCGTCTTCATGAAGATCTTCACGAAATTCTGGACTATGCACATCAAAACCAGATTCATTTTCTAGAGCATTTTCGATCGCATTGACACCGGACTGCGAAAGTTTAATGCCGTATGGATATTTTTTCACTAAGTGAGAAAGATTTTCGCCAGAATCATTAGTACCAGTGCCGGAAAAAGCTACGCCGCCTGGCATAGTAGCCTCGAGACCACCGATCGTATCACCACGCTCGAAGATTTTAATACCATTATCAGTGTAGGGATTATGAGAAGCGGTAATATCAATAGCTAGGTCGTAACCCATTTCATAAAAAGCGTAATTAATCGCTGGGGTAGGCAAGACACCCACCGTACCGTGATCAATCCCGACAGTTTCCAGGGCTTCCTCAAAATAGCGAATCATCCACTCAGTAGATTCACGCGTATCGCCACCAATTAAGACCCGAGCTGGACGTTCGAGGCCACTTTCATCCTCTTTCGCATTACCTAAATAGCGCACAATACCGAGAGTAACAGCCTGAATAAAACCGGGGGTAAAAGCTTCTGCCTTTTGTCTAATACCGTCAGTACCGAAATATTTGATTTTACCTTTCATAACACTCCATTTTCAACTAATTTCTATTATACATCTTGGAGGTAGGCGACGCAAAGATTAGTGTTTAGCAAGCAATAACATATATTCGATAACTTTCAAGACATCTTCCTCGGTACTACCGCGAGAGAGATCAGAAATTGGCGCATTAAAGCCCTGAAGAATCGGTCCGGCAGCCGTAAAGCCACCGAATTGTTCCATGGCTTTATAGAGGATATTACCGGTATTAAGATCGGGGACAATTAAGGTGTTAGCGAAGCCAGCAACTGGAGAATCTGGGGCTTTTTTCTGGCCGATACGCGGATTAATCGCGGCATCGAGTTGTAATTCGCCATCGACTAGGAGTTCAGGGTGAGAGGTTTTCAGTTTGGCGATGGTTTCTTGAATTAAATCAATGGTATCATCGCGACCACCGGAACCTTTAGTGGAAAAACTAAGAAAGGCAACCTTCGGAGTCGGGAAAATTTTGCTCGCGGTTTCAACGGTTTGCACGGCAATATCATAAAGTTGATCAGGGGTAGGATGTTTACAGGCGGCCGCATCAGCTAGTACATAAGTTTCATTTTCACGTTCCAGGATGAAACTAGCGGAAAAAGTCGGTTTCAAGAGATTACGCGGATTTTTCACCCCGATGAGATTGCGGCAAGCTAAAATTACGTCACGTGAGGAGTAATCGATGCCCGCAATCAGAGAATCGGCCAGCTGATTTTTCACCGCAAGACAGGCATGTTCGAGAGAATCGGCACCGACTAGCTCAAAATCGGGAAATTTTTCGCGAGCTTTTTCGATAGCAGATTTAATAACGGGATTTTCTAATTCGGGGAAGACGATGCGTGTTTTCATGTTCTAATTATAACGAAGAAATGAAAAAGAGGCTAAAACTTAGCCTCTTTTAGAAGTTACATGATACTTAATTTTGTCATTTTGAAATTTTTAGCCGACATTGCAGCTAGGTTCGCGGCGGTAGGACACATCATAGTCATCCTCATTTTTAATGGCGGTGATATGACCGTGATTTACTCCGTCTGGATGCCATTGACCGCCATAATAGAGGTCAATTCTACCCTGTCTAGAAACTAGCTTAAATTCGCTACCGGTAGGCACTCCAAACAAATGAAGTAACTTATCGAGATAAGACTTAATCCTAATATCTTCCGAGGAAGTTAGGCTTTCAATGAAGCTTTTCTTCTTCTGATAGATGGCGTCTTTCTCGCTATATTCCTCCTTTCGTTGGGAAAAGATTTTTTCCCAAGTAATTTTTTCTTGCTTAGTCTCCTCAAACTCATCCCTAATCCTGCAGAGCTGGGGGTGTAGCTTGGGGTTGTAATAAGCATTCTTCTCGCTGATCAGCTGATTTTTTTTCTTGATAAGATCAAGATGTTCCTTTTTTAGATCCTGATTAGCTGGGTCCTGTTTTTGAGATTCGAAATTCTGTTGGATCTGAGTGATAATTTGCCCGGTTTCATCGTAAAGCTTTGCAACTTCATCTCCGCCAAAATCGCTCATCATTTTCCTTAGTTTTTCGATCTCGGTGTTAGCTTCCTTACACTTCTTCTCGGCTTCGTCCATCAATCTTTTCGCAGATTTGACTTCCTGAAGCAGAGCATCAAGCTCGATTTTCTCTTCCGCTAGAGATTTCATGACTCCACCTCCCCTTTTTTGCGAGTCAATAAGTAACAAATAAGCATATAAAACTCCTTGTCAAAGAACTAGCCGTAGCCAATTTGTCACTAGAGTAACACAGGTATTATATCATATTTTTATAAAAATTCAAAATTTTTGGCAAAAAGTGCTGGGTAGAGGACGGGAACTAAGTAAATATGCAAGGCATTCGGAAGGCCCGAGAAGAAACAAACCGAGGCGGCATAAGCTAACATTAGAGAGATAAAATAGAGTTTGGCTGGAGCAATACTAGAGATTAAGCTGGTGAAGTTGGATTTTTTCATGGATTGCTTGGAAGATTGACTAGAGGATGGCTTTACAAGTTTTTGGCGAGAATAACAGAGATAAAATACGCAAGTACCACTACAGAAAATAATCAAGATACCGATAAAACCGGTCTCAACTAGGATAGCGACATATTGGTTTTGAGTAATTTCTTTAGTGGAGCCAAGTTCCGGAAATGCTTGATAGAGGGCAACACCAGAGGAGCCGAGGCCAGAGCCGAAGAAAAATTGCTTTGGATGACTAAAAGCGAGGCGTAAACCCATTTTCGAGAGCTTGACACGAATGTCGGTTGATTCAGTAATATAACCATCGAAGAGCGGGGCGTTTGAGGTGGAATTAACACTAGAATGAGCACTAGCATTAGTATTGACATTATTGTTAGATGAGAGACTAGACGATTCATTAGAGGTGGTTGAAGGATTTTTAGCTTCGGGACGAGGAATCTTGACGCGACCGAGAGTCATTTGGCTAATTGAACGACTAACTCCACCCAAAAAAGTATCAGAGGTGGGACCGAATTCCGACATTAAACCTTGAGCGATTGTAACAAAAATTAGAGGAAATAAGACCAGTGAGATGATTTTCGAGGCGACAAGAAATTTCTTTTTGGTGTGAAATATTTCATAAAGAAAAATCACTGCGACAGCCAGGAAGAAGGAGTAGGTGGCACCCCTTGAAAAAATCAAGAAAAGTGTTGAAATAATAAAACCAGCTAGCGCGAGATAGAGGATTTTGGCTTTACGGGTTTGGTGGCTTTTCGGATGAATTACCCTAAAGACCAGGAAGACAGCTGGGGCGAGTAAGAGGTTACCCATAAACTGCGGTTCAATGGCAAAACCATTGGGGTGAGGAAAGCCAAAAGAAAGATTAGTGCAACCAAGACAGAGTAGAATCTGGTTGCCCGGAATATTAAGGGTATTCAAAATGGCTTGTAACCAACAAAAACCGGAAGCTAAGGTGGCGCCGAAAAGAAAAGGTTTTTCGAGCGAGAGGGGTGTCTTTTTTAATATAATATTTTTATAAAAAGTCAAGAGGGAAAGATAGAGACACCAGATAATACCAGCGGTCATAAGGCCGCGAAATTTATTGGAGCTCCAGAGGAGAGTGAGCGAAAAATAGAGTGGAATACTACTCAAAATCAAAGGAATTTGTACGGTAGTTTGAGTGAGCTGAGTTTTTTTCGTAATGAGATTACAGAGGTCGGCGAGAAAAATTGGCAACGATAAAATACCCATCAAAAGCAGCCACAACAGAGGTAGGGAAAATTCGTAATTGGAGGATTCGGTAGAAAAAAGTGGAATGACTGGATAGTAGGAAAAGAGGAGAATGATGGGAAGCACCCAGAAAAAACCACGGTGAATGGGGAGGAGTTTTTGATTTATATCTTCAAGTTTGTTTTGGAGGTTTTTTAACATTGGTTTCCCTGTGAGATTATGATTTTAGCTTGGATTCTTGTATCTTTTTCGAATTTAGAGCTCTTTGGAAGTTTTAGGTGATTTTGGGGGTTTAGGTAACTTTGGGAGCTTAGGTCTTCTGATTTTTGAGGACTTTTTCGACAAATTGACGAATTTTTCTATGGAAATTTTCAGTACTAAACTTAGTAACGGTGGCAGAAATTTCTTGAGGTGAAAGAAAAGAATTTACGGATTTTGCTTCGAAATTTTTCAAGGTTTGAACAAGGGAATCGACGGATTGCTCTTCAAAGAAGAGGCCGTTTTTGCCATTCTGAATGTAATCCATGGCGCCACCTTGCTTAAGAGCGATGACTGGACAGCCGGCGGCTAAGGCCTCAACCGGAGCAATACCGAAAGGCTCATTAGACGGAAAAATAAAGGCCTTGGCGTATTTAACAAATTCCTTGAGATCAGATTGAGACAAAACATCGAAAAAGACCACATGCTTCGAGCCGGCAGCTTGATTAACTAGTGATTCATGCGCCGCACCGTTACCAATGAGAACTAAATTAAGCTTGAGCTTCTTGCAAGCCGCGAGAATTAAATCAAGCCGCTTCCAGTTGACCTGACGAGAAAAATTTAAATAAAAGCCTTGGGTAAGAAAGCTTTCTGGAAGTTTTTGTAAAATTTCTGGGAGTTCCCTAGCGGATTTTTCAGAGATAATTTGACTTTTATTATGTTTTATGTTGTTTTCTAGTTTTATCTTTGTTTGCTTTTTATTTAAATTATGTTGTGATAATATTTGACAATTTGATTGAATTGTTTCACGATATGGAGCGACAGGTTGGAAGTTTTCCACAGCCACAGGTGGATAAATAATCGTGCTTTCCCTTTCGTAAAATTGTTTGATTTCCTGCTGGGCAAAATCTGAGATGGTTAAATAATAATCTGGGCGAGCCGCAGCCTCTAAGTCCTTGCGTCGTAAAGTTTTTACCATTAATTTAAAAACTGGACGAACCAAAAAATTCAATTTTCCGAAACCAGGGTCCTCGAGGTATTCGCTGTATTTCCCCCAATAATACTGAGTCGGGACATGGCAATAACAGATATGAGCACCAGGTTTGGTTTTAGCGAACTTCGCATCGCAACCAGAGACCGAAATAACTAAATCATAGGCAGTGAGATCGAGATGTTTAAAATAGCTCTGACGTAAGGGAGCGATAAATTTTCGAAGGCAGGCTGGCAGGAGATTCAACCAACCGGTTTTAACCTCGGCATCGAGAAACCAATTGATTCCCTTTGGACGATACTGCGAGGTATAAATTGGGGCATCTGGATAAATGCGGTGTAATTCCCTCAGGACTTGCTCGGCACCACCAACCACGGTGAGCCAATCACAGACCAGGGCAATTTTTGGCTTGCCGATTTTCAACTTAGCGGCTTTTGTATTGGTGGTTTTCGATTCAGTCATTTTTGACTTGGTGATTTTCGATTCAGCCATTTATTTGGCGCCTTTTTGAAAAATTACCGCACGAATAGTTTGAAGCATAATCTGCAAATCGAAGAGTACCGACCAGTTTTGAATGTAATAGAGATCTAGGGATCGTCTTTCATCAAAACTAATATCACGACGACCAGAAACCTGAGCCAGGCCAGTGAGTCCAGACTTAACCGTAAGAAGAAGTGAACGATCACCGTAATTACGCAATTCTCCTGGCACTAGAGCACGTGGACCAACGAGAGAAATATCACCGCGTAAAACATTAAATAATTGAGGTAATTCATCAAGTGAAGTAGCGCGCAAGAACTTACCAATACGAGTAATACGAGGATCTCGCATTAGAAAATCTCCATTTTTACGATACTGATGAGAGAGTTCGGCGGCAGAAGTAATCTTCCCTTCTTTCTCCATTTTAGCGAAGGCTTCCTCCGGGGTCATACCAGAGTAGGCGGTTTTCATACTGCGGAATTTAAGAATCTTGAATTTGCGATTGTATTGGGTGAGGCGATATTCACTGTAAATGGTTTTCGATTTCGGGTCGGAAATTTTGATACAAAGCCAGATAATTAACATGGGAATAAAGGCTAAAATAATACCGATAAGACTAAAGATAATATCCATGAAGCGCTTAATAATGCGAGCGTTACCTACCAGTGGCGTAACCTTAACCAAAATAGCCGGCGTACTACCGATGAGCTCAAGCTGACCCATATGCTGGGAAAGCGCGGCTTCAGATGGAATGAAATAATAGAGGAGATGATGATTAATTGATTGACGATAAACATACTCAGTCTGGCGTTCGTCGGTTTGAAAAATCACATCAACCGTCTGATCCTTCAAGGCGTCCTTCAAGGAAGAATACTGAAAATGACGAAGTTCTTTCGGAATAAATTTATTGCCAGCCACCACGCCGACGAGACGATAACCATCCTCAGGGTAAGCCAAGATTTGATTAATTAGATAGGTGGTATTTTTCGAATTACCGATGATGATAGCCCGCTTGATGCCGATTTTTTGCAACATAAAACGTTTGCGGAAGAATTTTAAAATTATTCGCATAAAGAGGAGCGAAATAAAGCAAGTGAAGACCGCGTAAACCGCAATTAAACGGACGGGAAAGAGATTTTCTTGAATGAAAAAATCTAAGGTAATAATGCCCATGATGCCAACCACCGAGGCAACAAAGAGACGGTAAAGTTCGCCCCATCTGGATTTGGCAAAGATTACATCTTTACGATAAAGTCCCATCACAAAGAGCATGATAATCCAAAGCGGCACCAAGAAAACGAGCGGCAAGATAAATTCCATAGAAGTAAGCTCAAAATAATATGGGCGGGTGTCGAGTTTAGTGCGAATCATGTAGGCAAAAGCAAAAGAAGCGATGATTGCAATAATGTCGCCTAAGATGAGAAATAAACGAAAAATAAAATCGGAATTTTTCTTCATTAGTCTTATTTTAACCCAAGAGAAAGCTTTTTTGAAGAGAGAGAAAAAACTATGCAGATTGGCTGCATAGTTTATTTTTGAGTGAGGTGGGTCTTAAATTTATTTATTCAACCGTAACCGACTTAGCGAGATTGCGTGGCTGATCGACATTATTACCACGATAAACTGCTAGGTAGTAGGCGAACATTTGACTCAAGAGATTGAAGAGAAGTGGCGTGAGTAATTGAAGTTTAGTGTCAATTTTTACCACACCCTCGACTGGTAGATCAACCTCAGTATCAGAAAAGACAATGACGTGTCCACCGCGCGCCAAGACTTCCTGAATGCCGGAAACGGATTTTTCGAACAAGAAACCAGATTGCAGCATCACGACTTCGAAGAAACGATCGTCAATCAAGGCAATTGGGCCGTGCTTCAATTCCCCAGTCGGATAACCGTTGGCATCAATGTAAGAAATCTCCTTGAGCTTCAGGGCACCTTCGAGGGCGATAGGATAATTCACATCACGACCAAGATAAATCGCATGTTCATAATTCGTATAATTCTTGGCTAATTTAGAAATTTCATCCTGTTTTTCATGTAAAATACGCTTGATTTCCTCTGGCAGAAGACTAATTTCGTCAACCAAGGCGGCAACTTGACGAGCGTTCAGACCCTTAGCTTCAGCAATAGTCAGGCCGAACATTAAAATCGCAATAACCTGAGAAGTATAAGCCTTGGTACTGGCGACAGAAATTTCTGGACCAGCATGAACATAAGTACCACCGTCAACTTCACGCGCAATAGTCGAGCCAATAGCATTGACGATGCCGATAGTTTTGGTGCCCTGAGATTTAATTTCACGGAGACAAGCCAAAGTATCCGCGGTTTCACCAGATTGGGAAATAATGAGCGCCACCGAGTGATCTGGAATATAAGCATGACGGTAACGATACTCAGAAGCAATCACTGGCTCAATAGTAACCCCAGGTAGAATCTGTTCGATGAGGTAAGCAGCGGTATTTGCGGCATAGTAAGCAGTACCGCAACCAACCAAGATGATATGCTTAATTTCTTTTAATTCCTTGACGGAAAGATTTGGGCCACCGAGATGAACGGTATGTTCTTTCGCATTAATACGACCGCGCAAAGTTTCTTTCAAGCTATCTGGTTGTTCCATAATTTCTTTAAGCAAGAAATGATCGTAGCCACCTTTTTGAATAGCCGAAAGGTCGGTGAGAATTTTTTCAACTTTCACAGAAACTGGCTGAAGGTCGAGAGTTTTAACTTCGACATGATCTTTGGAAATCAGGGCAACTTCCCCGTCATTAAGATAAATTGCATTTTTAGTATTACCGATAAGAGCCGAAGCGTCTGAGGCGATGAGAGTTTCATGTTCGCCTACACCAATGACAAGAGGCGAACCAGAGCGAGCTACCACGAGATGTTCGGTATCGTCAACTGACATCACGGCGATACCGTAAGTACCAGAGACAAGTTTGAGTGCCTGAGTGACAGAGTCGAGTAAATCATGTGATTCTTGATAAAAACTATCGATGAGAGCGGCCAGTACCTCGGTATCAGTCTCGGACTTAAATTGATATTTCTCAGAGAGCTCTTTTTTCAAGGCTTTATAATTTTCGATAATACCGTTATGAACCAAGAAAATGCTACCGACATGATGTGGGTGAGCATTAGTCTCGGATGGATTACCATGGGTAGCCCAACGAGTATGGCCGATACCAATATGATCAGACGTATAATGATCTTTAATTTTAGCTTCTAGATTGACGATCTTGCCAACCGCACGTAGTAACGTAGGGTTCTGGTTTTGATCAAGAGTTGCCACACCGGCAGAATCATAACCACGATACTCTAGGCGTTTAAGACCCGAAAGTAAAAATTCTTGAGCGTTATTTTTTCCAACATATCCGACAATTCCACACATATAACCTCCTTTTTTTCGATTATAACAGAAAAAACACCGCATGAGCGATGTTTTATGAGAGATAGGCGAGTGATTCAATGATTTTAAGAATATTGCGGTCCACTGGTTTCATGGGACCAACTCGCACCGATAGATTTTCGGAAAGATTATTGAATGATGATTTTGCTAATTTTGGCTGAGAATTTTTCTGAGAAAAGAGCCTTCGAATAGTTTGACAGACCGGTCGATATTGAATACCGTCGGTCAAACGATAACTCTTTTCCATGGGAATACGACGAGCCAAAAGCATTGACTTAATATCTGGCTCCAGACTAGTAGCCTGAATCGAAAAATATCTTAGCTGCCGAGCTAATTCCTGCCGAGCCTGGTCGAGATCATCCATTTGCTTGCGATTTTGCTGAGGCAGCTCCGTATGAGATAATTCCTTCTCTTCATTTCTGATTAAAAATTGCTCATAAAAAGCATATAGTTCAGAAAGTAGGCGTGCACTCTGGGCAAGATTCTCGTAGATAGCCGAGAAATTAGTCTCCTGACTGAGCGGGCGCGTAAATTCATGACAACGAGCATGATAAAAAGCTAAACGATTAAAAGTCTGGTGGCGTTCTTCGGTGGAAAAAAGTTTTTCCTCATGACACCAACGCGGATCCAGCGCAATTCCCTGCGATTGCAATAAAGCATTATCGATAGTTTGAAGTAATTTATAATGTAAACGGTGAACTTTTTCCGCTTGCGCTAAATAAGATTCTTCCAAATAAACGACAACTTCACGATCTAAAATAACCATTAGTTCCCCCTTTCATATTTTCCAAAAACTAGTAATGTACTAACAAGTCTTTTTTATTATAAGACAGGGGTAGACATTTGCCAAACAAAAGCGTTATGATGATTTTAGCAATTTTATGAAAATTTATTTAATTCGTCATGGAGAAAGTTTAGCTAATCTAGGTTTAGTATCAGCGAATTTTTCTATGGACAATCAGAATACTTTATCCAAAAAAGGTGAAAATCAAATACAGGCAATTATACCGGCCTTCCAGAATTGTAATATTGTACGAATTTTTTCTTCACCGATGAAACGAGCTGTCAAGAGCGCAGAAATACTACAATCTAGCCTGGCTAATAAACCAAAAATTATAATTGATAATCGTCTAAAAGAGATTGACTACGGAATTTTTACCGACGATCGAGATAATCCTGAGATGCAAAATATTGCCAAGAGACAAATTGCTGGCGATCAAGAAATTCGCTTTGGCGATGGAGAAAATATTCGTGAAATTTTGGAGAGATTTTTAGACTTTCTAGTAACTACCTATAAGATACATCAAAATGACGAAATCATAATTCTTTCACATGGTCGTCTATTATCAATTGTGAGTAAAAAAATTGAAGAGCTTTGCCAGAAAAAAATTAAAAAATCCCAAATAGATAACGCTTCAATAATTGAAGTTGAATTAAATAATGATGAAATTAATATGTTAAAAACTTATTTAAATACCTTAAAAAGCTAATTTTAAAATTGTTTTTTCATCGTGTTTATGGTAAAATCTTGGTAGTTAATTAAATAGTAAAATATTAAAAGAGAGGTGGGTATGGATCTGGCATCAGGGACAGATAATGGCAATAACGCCGACCTAAATCAAATACAAAATCAATTCGGCATCCCTCCGATGCCACCAGCCGATAGCGCAATGCCGGCTTTTGACCCTAGCGCAACATTTGGCGTACCGACAGAAACGATCACCAGCAATAGTGCTAATTCTGCCCCAACTTTCGAAAATAATGGAGCCTCACAAGTCATGCAAGATTTAACCAATCAAGGTCCAGCCCCAATTTTGGAGCCAACCGAAAATACTAATGTGGAAAATACTTTCACTGCCCCGGCGATGGATTTAAGTAATCTCGGTGTCGAAGCCACAGCAGATAAGCCAGCAGAAGTAGCTACTGAAGTAAATACCGAAGCCACAGCGCCAGCAATCAATCTCGAGACTGCCGCTCCAGCAACTCCTGAAGCTGCAATCGAAGATAGCAAGCTGGAAGATGTAAAAAAGCAAATGCTACAAGATCTTTATCCATTGATGGATAAAATCAAAATCAACCCTGACCAAAAATTCAAAGTCTACAAACAAATGATTGAATCGACCGGTGACAAAGAAATGATTACTGCCGCCTACGATACGGCTAAAAGCCTAACCGATGAAACCGAGCGCGCTGAAGCATTGCTCTACCTCATCGAAAAAGCTGATAACTAAAAGAAAAGACCCACTTACTTTTTTAAAACACACTCAAGGCCGTTTGGCCAAGCTTATAGTTTTAAAAATAGCAAGTGGGTCTTTTCTAACCAAAGGGTTGCATTAAAAAAGGAGGCTAACGCCTCCATTTTTTATTTAATACATACCTCCGCCCATGGCTTCTGGTTCGGATTTTTCTGGAATATCGACAATGAGGGCGCCCATAGTGATGGCAGTGGCCGAAATACTAATGGCGTTCTGAACAGCTTCGCGAGTCACACGCGCTGGGTCAATTACGCCGGCTTTCTTCAAATCTTGCAAGCCTTTTTCTGGTTGCATGACGTTAATACCAAAGCCAGGTTTAGCTTTTTCAACTTCAGAAAGGAGAGCTTGAGAATTCAAACCAGCATTTTCGGTGATGTGAATAAATGGAGCTTTAAGAGCGTTCTTCACAATCTTAGCACCGAGATCAGAATCATCTAAGGTGTTTGCAAGATTGACTAGAGTGACACCGCCACCAGCCACAATTCCTTCATCAAGGGCAGCCTTCGTGGCGGCGACGGCATCATCGACACGATACTTTTTCTCGTCGATTTCAGTTTCGGTAGCACCACCAACTTTAATCACCGCAACCTTACCAAGAAGAGCGGCGGCACGCTTGTTGAATTGTTCACGGTCGTAATCAGAGGTGGCAAGATTGGCTTGAGATTTAATCAATTCAATACGAGCCTTAACTTCCTTACTATCGCCATTACCACTAATAATGGTTGATTCATCCTTGGTGGCAATAATTTTCTTGGCAGAACCTAAAAGATCAAGATCAGCATCTTCAAGCTTCATGCCACGTTCCTCGGAGATAACAGTGGCACCAGTGAGGACAGCGATGTCTTCCAGAATTTCCTTACGGCGGTCACCAAAGGCAGGAGCTTTCAAGACAAGAGTATTAAAGACGCCCTTAAGCTTATTCAAGACGAGGAGTGAGAGAGCTTCCCCGCTAACTTCTTCGGCAATAATCACAAGATCTTTGCGACCAGATTGCATGACTTTTTCAAGAATTGGCAGGATTTCATTATTGGAAGAAATTTTCTTATCGGTGAGGAGAATGAGAGGCTTATCAAAAATCGCTTCTTGACGATTCACGTCAGTGACGAAGAATGGAGAGCTATAACCCTTGTCATAGCTGAAACCTTCGACGATTTCCTGCTCCATTTCGAGACCTTGACCTGGCTCAACAGTCACCACGCCGTCTTTACCGATTTTAGAAATCACGCCAGCAATCAATTCACCGATGGCGGCATCACCAGCGGAAATAGTGGCAACTTCGGTGATTTTCTTGCTATCACCAGTAATTTGCTCGGCAGACTGATTAATTTTTTCGACGATTTCTGCGCCAGCTTTTTCGATACCAGCACGCAGCTCCATTGGATTAACACCGGCGGTAATCAGTTTATTAGCTTCACTTAGAATATTATAGGTGAGGACAGTAACGGTAGTGGTACCGTCACCAGCCACCTTATTAAGCTTCTGAGCGGCGGACTTGATTAGCTTGGCGCCGACCTGCTCGCCAAGATTAGCTTCCGTACTGCCAAGATCGACCGCTTCAGCGACGGTCACACCATCGTGAGTGATGGTTGGGTTGCCATAAGATTTTTCGATCACCACGTTTTGACCCTTAGGACCAAAAGTAACTTTCACGGCGTCATAAAGTTGCTTGGCGCCGCTCAAGATTTTTTCACGAGATTCTTGTGCATAAAAAATTTTCTTTGCCATAATTCTCCTTATTTAATAATTGCTAAAATATCCTCTTCACGAACGATGAGATATTCTTGTGATTCAAATTTCACATCGGTGGTAGAGTATTCTTTGAAAATAATTTTGTCACCGGCTTTGACATTTTTGACATCTGGACCAACGGATTCAACGATGGCGTAGGCTGGTTTTTCATTTTGATGACCAGCGAGAAGAATTCCAGATGCAGTCTTTTCAGCAGGCTCTGCTTTTTTTGCAACGACACGGTCACTTAGTGGATGTAGTATCATATTCCTCCTGTTTGATGGTTATATATCTATTGTAGTCAAAAAATTAGCACTGTCAAGCTTTGAGTGCTAATTATCGCAAAAATCCAGTGTGGTATAATTTAGTAAAGAGGTATTATGAAAATTAAAACATTTTTGATGGATAATTTACCGGATTATAATCGCCTAGTGATTCCCTATCATCTGGGAAAAGCAGTGCTAGCGGCAGAAAAATATCATTTTCCGGGTAAGAAAATGCGTGTGATCGCAGTAACAGGAACTAATGGCAAGACTTCCACCTGCTTTCTGATTTGGAAGATGCTAAACCATGCGGGTTATAAAACTGGACTGATGACGACAGTGGCTTGGGGAGTAGATAAGCTGGAAGAACAGATCGAGCATATGACGACAGTGGATGCGGAAACGCTAAATTATCGCATGAATGAGATTGAAAAACAGGGGGCAGAATTCTTAGTACTGGAAGTCACATCGCACGCTTTAGCGCAACATCGAATTTTCGGGGTGCCAATCGAAATTGCAGTGGAGACCAATGTGACCCACGAACACCTTGATTATCACAAAACTTTCGAAAATTACCGCGCCACAAAGGCAAAATTATTCAAAATGGCGAAGGCGGGCGTAATTAATGAAGATGACGGCTCCTGGTTATACTTCGCCACGAAAGTTTCAAATTATATCACATATGGTATAAAACACGGGATGTTGCAAGCAGAGGAAGTGGAAGAATCAGCCAGTGGCGTGAAATATATCGTGAATCCAAACACGCGTGGGATTAATCATCAATGGAAAAACACCACGAAGTTACCACGTTTCAAAATCGAAACTCAAATTCCGGGAACTTTCACGGTTTATAATTCCCTGGCCGCTACAGCAGTGGGGTTGATTCTCGGACTTTCAGAAGAGCAAATTCATGATGGTATATACAGCCTAGAGTCAGTCGAAGGACGAATGAATCGCATCGATGAGGGGCAAGATTTTACCGCGATTGTGGACTATGCACACACGCCGGATGCATTCTTAAAAGTCTTCGAAGCAATCAAATCCGCGCGCACAGAGAAAACCAAGGTAATTTCCCTGTTTGGCGGGGCGGGACGACGCGACGAATCGACACGTGAAGAGCGCGGAGAGATTGGGGCAAAAAATAGTGACTACATCGTGATAACCGAAGATGATTCCCGTGACGAAGATCCACAGATAATTATGGAAGAATTTGCGAGAGGCGCCGAAAAGCAGGGGTTCGTGCACGAGAAAAATCTTTTCTTGATTCAAGATAGAAAGGAAGCCATCCGTAAGGCTCTGAGTTTGGCGAAAAAGAACGATATTGTATTAGTGCTGGGCAAGGGTCACGAAAAAACCATTCTAAGGGGAGACAAGGCGGTGCCTTTCGAAGATATTAAAGTGACTAGTCAGTTGCTAAAAGAGATGCAAAAGTAGCAAGTAGTAAAAATAAAAAAAGACACCGTGAAGGTGTCTTTTTGATTATTCAGTTTCTTCCTGATTAACTTCGAAATCAGCAATACCGTTAATGATGTGCTCTTTTGAAAGATTGAGAGCTTGGCCGATGGTGGCGGCACAAGCCATGTAGGAAATATTCGGTTCCCCAGTGAGGAAGGAGGCAACATTGAAGCGATAACCGTGATAGTTTAATTCAGCTTCCGAGCCTTTCTTATAAAGCTTACTATTTTCAATACGCAAATCTGAATTATAGTCCGTACCGTAGGTTAAGGTATTGGTTACACCCTTGAAGACCGCAAAATCAAGATAATGACGGTCGTCACGATTAAGCACGACTGAATCTGGATTCATGGAGAATAAAGTATTTTCGGCTTCGAGATATTCCTCAGCAGTGAGGTCAGAAAGACTGGCTGGGACAAAATCCGTCAAAGCAGCGACCTGAATTGGCATCTTATAAAAGACATCCTTACGTAAAGAATGGGCTGGAGCGGTCAAAACCAGATAATCGACATCAGCCTTCCAAGCATCCTTGATAAATTTATAAAGATTACCAACCCTAATTTCCTCGTCAGAAGCTAAGATTGCTGGGCGGAAACCAGCCTGCTTCAACATGTAGTAAACATAATAAGCGGTCACAGTTTTACCGGTGGTACCAGTGACACAAATAATTTTAAGGTCCTTCAAAATTTTTTCGTAATAGTGTGCGAGAAGTCTAACCTTGAGACTCTTCGGACGGGATTTGAGATTTGCTGCATTGTCCATATCTTAAATATACCACAGTTCGGGGCAAAAAAATAAAACCAGAGATGAATTCTGGTTTTATTTATTCAGTTTGATTTTATTTAGTTTGATTTTAGCGCCAAAGTGAATCTAAAGTATTTAAGCTATCCACGATACTATTAGTACTGCTTTTAATCAAAGATGCAGTAATAAGGGTAATAGCAAGGGCGATGATAGCGGCAACGAAAATATTAACGATAACCTTCTTATCTTCCTTAAGCTCAAGTTCTGCGCTCATAGCTTCGTAAACTACGAGACCAGAGAAAATCATACCAGCATAGCCAATGGCACCAGCAATCGGAGCAGAAACATTCAAAATAAGCGGTGAAATCAGGCTAGTGGTAAGGATCCAACCGAAGGAAGCGACAGAAACGATGGTAACTAAGCGGAAATAATTCAACTCAGTTTTCTTCATAATGAGACCAGCGAGATAGTAAATACCAGCAATGGCAGCAATAGTAGCTAGAACGATCAAGAAATTACCGATGGTGTTTTGGAACCAATCGAATTTATTTAAGAGACTAAAATCAAGACCGGCTTTCTTGGTACCAAAAAGTGAAGCTGGACGAGAAACGGTTCTAAAAATAGCAAAAATTAAATTAAAGACCGTGTAG
>JABZKD010000006.1 GCA_015257455.1 Nanosynbacter sp.
TTCAATTACCGTAGATGAGCTAGCAAATGCGCTCGGTCTTTCCGTGACATTTTTGATTGGCGAACTTTTTAAGCAGGGAATCGTGGCGACGATTAATCAGCGCCTAGATTTTGATACCGCAAGTATTATTATTGAAGAATTGGGTTTGAAGAATGTGCGCTTGGAACGTAAGAATACTTCGACCAAAACTTCAGATCTGAGAAGAGAATTATCAGACAAGGCAGTGGTACGTCCACCAGTGGTGGCGGTGATGGGTCACGTGGATCATGGTAAAACGACCTTACTCGATACGCTTTTGCATAAGAAAACGGTGGAGGGGGAAGCCGGTGGTATTACCCAACATATTTCGGCTTATCAATTGAAACATAATGAACGCCTGATTACTTTTCTAGATACGCCAGGACATGAAGCTTTTGCCGCAATTCGCCAACACGGTGCGATGTTGACGGATATTGTGGTAATCGTGGTGGCGGCCGATGACGGCGTGAAACCTCAGACGGTGGAAGCGATTAAGTTTGCCCAGAGTGCGAACGCGAAAATTATCGTAGCGATTAACAAGATTGACCGCGAGGGGGCAGATATTCCACGTACGATGGCGGATTTGGCGCAGCATGGTTTGAATCCAGAAGAATGGGGTGGTGATATTACGATGGTGCCAATTTCAGCCAAGCGTGGGGATAACCTCGAGAAATTACTCGATTTGATTCTTTTGACGGCAGATATCGAAGAATTGAAGGCCGACGTGCAGATTCCTTCTGAAGGTTTGGTGATTGAGTCACATATGGAGGTTGGTAAGGGTTCAGTGGTGAATCTTTTGGTGACCGGTGGAGAATTAAAAACCGGAGAATTCATCGTGGCGGGTGGTGCTTATGGCAAGATTCGTACGATGTTAGATTTTCGTGGTAAGCCAAAGGGTAAGGCTACGCCTTCGACTCCTGTCACAGTGACTGGTTTTAAGGAATTGCCAAATTTCGGTGATAAATTTATTGAAGTAAAAGACGAAAAATCAGCACGCAAGATGGCGCTGCTGAACGCACAGAATTTGGTGGAAGAAAGTGCTTCGGCCAATGTGACAAGCTCGGATCTACTTCGTATGATGAATAATGCCGATAATGCGAAGGTTTTCAATGTAATTATTAAAGGTGATGTGCTGGGTTCAGTGACTTCGGTGGTTGATTCTTTGAAGATGATCGACACGAAGGGTGAAGTGATGCTAAATATCGTGTCTTCCGGCGTGGGTGATATCACGGAAAATGATATTTATATGGCCGAGGGTGACAATACTGTGGTCTATGGCTTTAACGTTAATGTGCCAACCAATATCGTAAAATTAGCGGCGCGTGACGGTGTGGAAATTCGCAATTATAAGATTATTTATGAACTGCTCGATGATGCGAAGACTTCGATGGAAAATCTTTTGGATGCGGAAATTGTGGAAACCGAAATGGGTGAAATGAAAATCAAGGGGGTCTTCCGTACTGAGCGCACAGCAATTATTGCAGGTGGTGAAGTATTGACTGGTTTAGCAAAAAAAGGCTTGATGGGTCGTGTCTATCATGAAAAAGAACTGATTGGTGAAGTAGAAGTCGATTCAGTGCAAAAAGAAAAAATGGATGTGAATGAATTGGTGGCTGGTGAGACTGGTGGTATCGCCTTTAAGTTAGAGAAAAAATTAGTGATCGAAGTAAATGATCGCGTGAAATTCTTTACCAGGGAATTAGTTAAAAAGAAGCTTTAAAACCAAAAAAAGGGGGGAGAATGTCGCATGTCTCGTTCCGGAGACACTCAAGGGAAGAATGTCGCATGCCTTTTATCGGACCGCTCAAGGGCGCTTGCCCAAGCCTATGTCCTCAAAAAGGTAAGACGACATTCTTTTTTTGAAAAACGGAAATAACAGGTGGCGTTTTTTTTGATGTTTAAAAAAAATAGAATGGATAAAATAATAAAACGCTTTTGGTTTTTCTGAAGATTCTTATGGTAAAATAAAGTTATATGCAAGGCCAAAAATCGCAAGCCGCAGAGACTCACGGGGGGGGGGTGGTTTAATAGAGAATTAAAGCTCATTCTTGTATTTTTTGGTTTAATTTCTTTTTATAATTTGATTTTTAGCGACAATACTTTTGCTTTATACACTCCGACGCTTTCGGCTTCGGTGGATAAATCTGATATCACAGTCTCAGGAAGTACTGTTCTTAGATTTAATAAAACCTCATTTAATTCGTTTAACTTAATAGTAAAAACGAATAATCGAACTGGTTACACGGCGGCGATTAGTACGGAAACAGATGATACCTCGTTGAAAAATTTAGACTCCACGTCAGGAGCGAAAATTCAGTCGATTACTGAGAATTTAGCATTAGATAATTTTACTGCAAATACCTGGGGTTATAAAATGGGATCAGAAAATAAATTTAAACCAATCCCGTCAGCTTCTAGTCCAGTTAATATCATACAGACAACTAATAGTACTGGCTACAATGCACTCACTAATGGCATTGGTTATAATGAAATTAACGTAATTAATCTCGGGGTAAAACTTGACGATACATTGGAAAGTGGTAACTATGCTAACAAGATGGTTATCTCCGTAGTGTCTAATCCTTATGAGAAAAAGGCAAGAATTAATAGGGGATATGACTTTAATGTAAGTGTGGGGAATTTGGACAAAAATCAAACAGTTGTAGATGGTAAGGGTAAGAGAGATAATATTTATCACATTAAGAGAAGCTTAATTACTAAAGAATTAATTCCAGCCGATGCGGTGAATATTGAAAATGGAAATACTTCGGATTATGAAGTGAAAATTTGGTTTATTCCATCGGAAAATACAGTGTATTACTGGACGGAAGCGGATAAAATTACCTTGAGTAAAGACAGTAGTTTTATGTTTGATCGAATGTCGAAATTGCAGACGATTGATTTGTCGGGATTTGATACGAGTGAAGCGGAAGATATGTCACGAATGTTCGCAGCTTCGCCGGAACTTAAATCTTTGGATTTTTCTGGATTTAATACTAGCAAGGTGAAAAATATGACGTATATGTTTTACGATGCAGGAAAAATTGAAACTTTGGATCTTTCGGCGTTTGACACAAGTAGTGTGACTACAATGTACGGGCTCTTTAATGGAATGCGTGCATTAAAAAATCTAAATATTTCTTCGTTCAATACACAAAATGTGACAGAGATGCAGGAAATGTTTCAATATAATTCATCGCTGATGAGTTTAGATTTATCGCATTTTAACACTCGCAAGGTGACAAATATGGAATGTATGTTTAAGGAAATGTCGAATGTGACTTCTTTAGATTTGTCGAGTTTTGATACCAGAAATGTGAAGCAAATGGACAATATGTTTCAGGGTGTATTAAAAGTTCCGACATTGAGATTAAATAATTTTAATACGGAAAAAGTTGAAAACATGAGTGGAATGTTCGCATATATGGATGAGCTTGAAGATTTAGATGTCTCCTCTTTTGATACTAGAAAGGTAACGAATATGTATGGAATGTTCTCTGGTGTGAAGAAGTTGAAAAGTATAAATGTTTCGAATTTTAATACCAGTGCAGTGACGAATATGGGCTACATGTTTAGGAATATGGCTGCGCTAGAGAATTTGGATATAAATAATTTTAATACTTCAGCGGTCACAAATATGAATAATATGTTTTCTGGTATGACTAGTTTAAGAAGTTTGAATTTGTCTAATTTCGACACCACGAATGTAAAAGATATGGGTGGGATGTTCCATAATATGAAAACTATAACAGAACTTAACCTGTCGAATTTTAATACGAGTAATGTTTTGGGTATGGAGGCAATGTTTTATAATATGACTGCGCTGAAAACTTTGGATATTTCAAACTTTGATACGTCTCAGGTGGGAAGTGTGAAATCGATTTTTGCTACTGCGGATGGGGATAACCTAGAAAGAATTTACGTAAATAATGATTTTAATACTGCGCGTTTGACTTCATATATGGATTATACAAATATGTTTACGGGGCGAAACAAGCTCAGGGGAGGGAATGGCTCATATCTTTCTAATCCGGCTACGGCGGATTTAACTTGGCTCCGTGTAGATCGTCCGGGAGTACAAGGATACTTCACGCGGAAGTCTTAAATTTGCGATAGGGAATTAATAACGCTTTTGGTTTTTTTGAAGATTCTTATGGTAAAATAAATATATATGCAAGGCCAAAAATCACATTCTTTTAAATTATTTTTGTGGAAAAATATTTTTGTATTAGGTACTGGTTTTTTCGCTTCTTTTCTGGGGTTAGGTTTTAATTCAAATGAAGCTTCAGCACTCTTCGTGCCAACACTTTCGGCTTCCGTGGATCAAGCGAACCTACAGGTGAACGGGAACCAGGTGATTAATTCGACAGACAAAACTACGGAAATTCCGTTTAATTTTACCGTCAACACCAATAACCGTACTGGCTACACTGCCATATTGAGTGCTGAAACCGAAAACACGGCACTAACTAATGCGAGTTCTGCTGTGGGAGCGAAAATTGATTCGATAAGTACGAACTTAACGCTAAATAATCTACCAAATAATACTTGGGGTTATAAGTTTGGTAGCTCTACGAATTACGATCCGATTCCAGCTTTTTCTACGCCGGCGCAAATTCTCCAAACCGCAGGGAAGACCAATGGAAATGAATCAAATCAGCTGAGTATCGGCATGAAACTAGCGGATAATTTGGAATCAGGGAATTATACCAATAAATTGATTTTATCTTTTGTCTCTAATCCATATCAAATGCGAGCTGTGATGACGAATGGCCCAGATTTTAATACCAGAGTAGGGAATTTGGACCCGAACCAGGCTTATTATGCACAATCGCCATCTGATCATATACCGACTAAGCCTAATATTAAGTTTTTTAAAAGAAGTACTGTGGCACCGGTGAGTTCTATATCGACAATTAATATAGAGGACTCGGATATGTCTGATTATGAAATTAAGGCTTGGTATAATACGGCGGATCAAGCGGTTTATTATTATACGGAACCGAATGTGGTATTTTTAAATGAGAATTCGGAGGCGATGTTCCGATGGTTTACAAAAATGGAGACGATTGATCTATCTAGCTTCAATACAAGTGAAGTAATCACAATGAACACTATGTTTTATATGATGAATAGTCTAAAAAGCATTGATGTTTCTGGATTTAATACGTCTAAGGTAACTGATATGAACGCAATGTTTGATCTAACCGGCGTAATAGAACAATTAGATGTTTCGAATTTTGATACTTCAAATGTTACCGATATGAAATGGATGTTCTTTGGATTGAATAAATTAAAGAAATTAAACCTTACAAATTTTGATACAAGTAAAGTCACTAACATGTATGGTATGTTCGATGCAATGACTGATGTTAGTGAGATAAAATTTGGCACGAATTTCAATACTAGGAATGTAACAAATATGGGGAGGATGTTTTCCAGAACGAGCTCAATTCAGCAGTTGGATTTATCACATTTTAATACTGGAAACGTGACAGCAATGAATGATATGTTTAGCCTAATGACATCTCTGACGCAGATTAATTTTGGAGCAAATTTTGACACTAGTAATGTGACGGATATGACGGGAATGTTTTACCAATCAACAAGCTTAGTGAATTTGGATTTGTCACATTTTAATACGAGAAAAGTAAAAACCATGAATAGCATGTTCTCACAAATGTCTGGTTTAACAATTTTGGATATTTCAAACTTTGAAACGCCGAGTCTAGAAGATGCCGGTAGTATGTTTGCAATTGACCCGGGTTTTTCGGATAACCTTGAGAAGATTTATGTAAATCAGGATTTTGATACATCAAAATTAACTTCTTCAACAAATGCGTTTATCAGGCGAAATAGGCTTAGGGGAGGGAATGGATCATATCTTTCTGACCCTTCGACCGCTGATAAAACTTGGCTTCGAGTGGATCGTCCTGGTGTGCAAGGATACTTTACGAGAAAGAGCTAGTTTCTTGATTGGATGCTGAGTGGGGGATCGAACTTAAAATATTGATCATGGGCGCCAATTCGATAGCTAGTTCGATGATTGGGCCTAAAATGGTTTAGTTCGGTTTTTGTTCGGTTTTGGGGTAGAAGTAGAGAAGAGCTCGATTTTTCATTAATATTGAAAAATCAAATATCCGGGGAGAGCGGGCCGGGAATTAGTCGGGAACAGAGAGGAAAAAGCCAGAGAGAGGGAAACGCAAAATTTAAATTTTTTCGTGAAATTTGGTGCAAAATACATATTTCACAAGAAGATTTATTTAAAGTCAAGGTGCCTAACAGGGGTGGCGGTGGTGGAGTGATTCTGGAGCTCTTCTCCGAAGCCCCAGAATTATCGGAATTAACGCGTGTATTTTGATGTATGATAGATGAATTTACCTCTGTTAAATGATAATTTAGGTGGATTTTCGAACGCGCGCGGAGCAATTCCCAGGTCTTTAGAAGAGCTTTTGAAGCTGATTATAGAAGTATTTGGTTGGGGTTGAGCCGATGGAGGTGGGCTGGGAGAAAAATATCTGATGATTCTCTGTCTGCGGGTAGAAAATTAGTGGGTCCACACGATTATTTATATTTGGATGGATTCGCCTCTTTATTGTCGCAAAATAGTTATTGTGCGACATTAAGAATCTAAGAAAAAGATGGGTAAACTATCGTCTAAAATAACTTATAAAATATTCCGCTTATGCTAAATTAGTGGTCTGCGGGCCGTCAGACGATCGTAGATGCGGTTCTGGGTCCTTGGACGGGTATTTTTATGTCCTGCAGAGAAAAGGCTCATATAAAGGCTCATATGGCCTGATTTTTAATTTAGAGTAATTCCCCTGTGTGGTTTGAATTTTAGTTAACTAGTGCAGATTTTTAATTTATATTAGATAAAAACTTTAGCTAACAGAGAGGGAAATGTCGGATAGAGGTGGTGTGATAGTGGTATTTAAAGATAATAATAGAGGTTAAAAGGTTATATTTCAGGGGTCTGATGGGTTTTTATAGTGATAAAACAGAGAAATAACAGGGGTGAAACAGGGGTAAAATGTGTGTGAAACAGGGGTCAAACATGGGTAAAAGTGGGAGAAAACAGGTGTGAATAGGGGTGATATAGCGCTTAAACAGGGGCGGAGAAGTGTAAAGAAGAAAAATAAGCCCTTTTTAGGGCTTATTTTTAGTTGATTGGGGTAGGTTTCGGGCCGGAGACGGAAGTTGGTTTGTTTCCCTTTTTCTTGAAGTTGTTGCGGTTTCGGAAATTGCGATTTTTGAAGTTACGATTCCCTTGTGGCTTAGGGTGAGATTCATGGGTGTCGCTATTTGGGTTCGGTGATGATGTGGATGGATCTGAGTTTAAGGCATTTTCAGACGCCTGGGCGTGGCTTCCGGCTGAATCTGGTTGATTAGTTGTATTTGACTGCGAGGACTGTTCTGGGGCCCCTGATGCAGTATCTGCCGCATTTGAGATAGTAGGGGAATTAACAGGGGTGGAAACAGGGTTGGAGTTAGGGGTAGGATTTTTAGTTGATACAGAGGTAGAGATAGGGGTAGGGTTTTTGGTTGATATAGGGGTAGATGTGCCATGATTAACGAAAAGGGGAGTATTTCCCTGTTCTTGATTTTGGGTGATAGATTGGCTTTGAGGTTCGGAATGAGTTTGTGCGGAGGTTTTGGCCTCTAAAATCTCTTTAAGATCCTTGAGTCCTGGTTTGGCTTGATTAGTGACAGTATTTGGTGAAAATTTTTTAGTATCGAAAGGCTTAGCGGACATCGAAGGTTTGCCATTGATGAACGTCAAGGTAGGAAGATTCTCACGAGGAGCTTTATCAGCTGGTTGGCGACCAGAATTGGAGAGTTCTTGCTTATATTTTTCGCTCTGTTCAATTGTCTCGCGAATTTGTCGTTCAATCTCAGCGCGTGGGTGAGAGTAATACTCACGGGAGTGGGCGATGATTTGATCAAAATTATCGTGAGGGCTATGTGGGATATTCAGGGTAGTAGCAGAGAAAGCAGGTACCTTTTCCCCACCGATAATCATGGAAATTACGAAGTGACGGTTATTCATTTGGATTAAATCAGATTCATCGAAAACTGGGGCGAATTGCTTAGATAGAATCGGCGCATCGTCGGCAGAAACGCGGAATGAAATCGTGGTACCGACGTTACCGAAGACGGCATTACGGACATTCTCGGTCATCTGGGAAATGTACTGGTTGGCCACGGTGAGATTGAGGCCGTATTTACGGGCTTCGGAGAGAATTACCGCGAAAGAATCGGTGGCAAAGTTCTGAAACTCATCGACATAAAGATAGAATGGGCGACGTTTTTCGACTTCTGGAATATCCGAGCGCGACATGGCGGCTAGCTGAATTTTGGTAACCAGGAAGGCGCCGAGAATACCGGCATTATCTTCACCGATGAGACCTTTAGAGAGGTTAACGACCAAGATCTTCCCTTCGTCCATGATCTGGCGGACATTGAAGGTGGATTTTGGTTGACCGATAATGTTACGAATAATTGGGTTGGCAGTGAAAGCACCGACCTTGTTGAGAACTGGAGCGATGGATTCGTTGATTTGTTTGTCATTCCATTGACCGAACTCGTGTTTCCAGAATTGTAAAACTGTGACGTCGGTACAATAATCGAGAGTTTCTTTACGAAATTCCTTATCGGTGAGGAGACGAGAAATGTCGAGCAGGGTAGTCTCTGGGCGGTCGAGCAGGGCAAGTAGAGTATAGCGTAAGATATGTTCGAGACGTGGACCCCAAGAATCACCGAACATACGCTTTAAAACGCCGATTACTTCAGAACAAACGTTTGGCTTCTTCGAGGCATCAGAAACTTCGAGTGGGTTGAAACCGACCGGATATTGCGTGTCTGCTGGGTTGAAATAAATGACATCTTTCACACGAGAAGCGGGTACGAAACGGAGGTTATTCACTGCAAAATCACCGTGCGGATCAATAATACAGTAACCCTGATTATAGAAAACGTCAGAAAGGGCAAAAAGCTCGAGGAGTCCAGATTTACCTGCACCAGTTTGACCGATGATGTAGATATGACGAGAACGGTCGCGACGAAGCATACCAAACTGATGGTTAATGCCGCGGAAATTGGTTAGACCGAAGGCAGAAATATTTTCGTCGTTACTAGCAATACCGGTGATGAGGGGGAGTTTGGCTGGCGGTTCGGCGGTTTTAGAGGTGGCCCAGACGATGTTCGGGGTCTCTACTGAGGTATGTGGTAAATGATAAACAGAAGCGAGCTCGGAAATATTGAGAATGAAGCCTTCGTCAGTGAATTGACGGAGTTTGTAGGCTTCGAGGTCTTCTCTGTTGAAGCTACCACCGATGGATTTGAAGCCATTGAGATTGGTGGAGTTGTATTGCTTGAAGGTACCAACCAGAGCCTGCATATCGAGCTGGGCGTTAATCTCACTGTCACCGAGGTAGGCGAGACGGATTTTGACCTGATAGCCCAGCTTAGTAGCCTTGGTTTCGGCAGCGGAAATCTGCGATTTGACGCGCTCGGAGAGTTCGACGGCTGGTTTTGGACTACCAGAGCCACCGCTTGGCGGGGTGGAAAGTGCGGAAAGGAGTTCAGCTAGCCAAGTCCAATCGATATTGAATAATTTAAGAGAGGAAGCGGGATTCTTTTGCGCTCTGACCCAAGCATCGGTTTTTTGGTGCCAGGAATCGGCGACCGGACGCGTGAGGATTTGAATCCAGAGCTCTTCGTTGCTATCAGGATTTAGCTTAGCGAGGGTGCCAGTGATGCCAGCGAGCGGATCGACTTCGAAAGTATCGAAGGTTTTGATCGGTAGGACTTCATTTTCAGTGAGTGAAAGCTCAGAGGTATAGACGACGTTGTGACTATGTACGGTTTCAGTGTAATCCTTATCGACGACGTGAATTTGCGCGCTTGGATATTGAGCATAAATCTGACCTTCGACGAAACTCTGGAGGGTTTTCGGTACATAGACATAAAAACGAATCTGTCCACCAGAGGAAACAATCTCGAAACTGAGGTGTTCCTGGGCGGTGCCAGATTGACGTAAAAGTTCAGTGTCTTTCAAAATACCGTGAAGTGAGGCGAACATCTGCTCGGCGGAAAGTTCCTTTTTGTCGTTATTTTTTGGAATTTCCAGCATCAAAAGTACTGACTCAAGATTCAAGGTCTTTAGTTGATTGATTTTTTTGTAATTTTTATATGTGAGATATCCTAGGACGCCAACAATTGGAAGCCAAACGATGGGCATCAAGATAAAATGAACTAATTCCGCTATCATACTTCTATTTTAGCATTACTGACCGAGTTCGTCAGCATAAGTATAAGTGTTTCGGTCGACACGACGGAAAAGTTTTTTGTTTTGAAGATTTAAGAGAATGGTGGTTTCTTTAACCTTGCGAGTTTTGAGGACGCGCTTGACAATCTCTTCGCGAGTAAGAGGTTCGCCAGCTTCTTTTAGAATGTCGGTAATAATTTGTGCAACCGTACCGCGCTTGTAGCCCCAGATATCGAGAGCGTAAATGCCACGACCGATTAACACGAAGCGAGGGTCTTTGATTAATTCGTTGTGAATGGCTTGAGTAGTGACGTTTTTGCGACGGAATTTGGAATTAGAAATTGCGTCGGCGATATCACTAAAGTGCATCGGCTCGTTTTGATTCTTCAAAATAACATAAATTTTATCACGAATATTTTTCGGATTGACGGTTGGCCATTTGGCGAGACCCCATTGGTCATCTAAGGAAGAGAGAGACTTGGAGATGGAAGCAATGGCGCGGATGTGATTTGGGTGTTCATAATTAAGTTTAGCGTCAAGCTCGTCCAGGCTCATTGGGAGCTTGTTGTTGCGGATAAGGGTGACGATTTCATCAGCTTTGCGCTTAATTTCGCGTTCGTTGCCATATTCCGCGATGCCGGTGGCGTTGTAATAGCGCTCGGATTCATCGATATGAACGAGGCGGGCGGAAATTTCGCTAATAAAATTAATGGCGGCGAGTTCTTTTTCGTTAGGATTGTGACCGTAAATTTTTTGGGCAAGAGTGGAAATGCGAGCGATTCTTCCCTCTTCGACGAGGAAACGAATAATGATTTTTTCGGCGGCACCGAGTTCAGGGATTTGGTTTTCTTCAGCCATCACGCGGAGACGAATGATGATGGCTTTTTCCAACTGACGGACGCGTTCACGAGTGATAGAAAGCACTTCCCCGATTTGTTCGAGGGTTTCCTTTTGGCCATTCAGACCAAAACGACGAGAAATAATCTCCTTTTCACGGTCTTGTTCTATAATATTAAGACTTCCTGTCAAGGCTTTCTGAATAGTTTCCGCATGTTGATCCATCTTATATTTTTTCCTTATCCACCCGATAATATATAAAAATTACTATAATTATAATATAAAATTATAAAAAGTCAAATAGGAATCTTGTGTGGTCGCTTTCCGTCTAACTTCTTTCAATATTTTATCATAAATTGTACATTTAGGACAGAAAATTATATCTAAATTTAAACATTGGCGGTTTCATGGTGTGATTATGGATAATGCTTATGTTTAATGTTGTGGCAATAGTAAAAAAGCCGCTTCCTATTAGTCTAATAGACAGAAAGCGACTTTGATTTTATGGTAGTTTTTGTGATTCGGTTAGATTTGGTGGCTAGCGGTATTTATTAGCTCTTTTTGGCTGCAGTTTTCGCTTTGGTTTTTGCCGCAGTTTTCTTAGTAGTGACCTTTTTCGCCGAGGTTTTCTTAGCTGCAGTCTTTTTGGTCGACGCTTTCTTAGTAGCTGGTGCTTTGGAATTTAAGAGAATTTCTTCCGCTTCTTCCCTGGTGATAGATTTTGGGTCACGATATTTTGGAATTTTAGCGTTATTTGGTCTGGCGCGACCTTTACCGCTAGTCGGTTTTATGGCTGGGCCCTTAATGTAGGGGCCAAATGGGCCGTTAATGATCTTGATATCACCCCAGTCGGCGAGAATGGAGTCGATTTTTTTCTGATAGAGAACTTCGGCGGTTTCGAGCGTAATATGGTATGGATTTTCCGCCTCGTTAATCTTATTAAGTGCGATATTATGGGTGCCGGCCTTAATAAATGGGCCGAAGGGGCCATTGGCGGCGATTAATTCGGTGCCATCCTTGGCGTGGCCAAGAGAACGTGGGAGTACTGGCAATTCCAATTGCTTGAGCGCCTGTTCGAGAGTCACGGTTTTTACGGTTTTACCTTTTGGCAGAGGAATGAAGATCGGTTTTTCGCCACTTTCTTTTTCATTTTCGCCGAGCTGCAAGAAACCACCATTTTTGCCAATTTTGGCATAGATTTTTTTACCAGTCTTCGGGTCGGTGCCGAGCTCGGTGGCGGAATTATAGCGGTTGGCCATAGCGGAGGCGCCAATAGCCTCAGAAAATGGACCATAAAAATCACGGAGCATCTTTAGACGGGTAAGTTTCTTTTCGGCGATAAGGTCAAGCTTTTCTTCGATGCCGGCGGTAAAATCGTAGTCGACGATGTCTTTGAAATTTTCGCAGAGGAAATTGGAGACTAATTCACCGACAGGGGTTGGCATTAATTTACCCTTGGTGGAACCGGTTTTTTCTGAAATAGTTTGTTCAGAAATTTGATTCGACTCATCGAGAGTGAGCTGCAAAATATCGCGTGGCTCACCTTCGGATTCGCCCTTAACTACATAATTTCTAACCTGGATGGCGTTAATAATTGAGGCATAGGTACTTGGGCGGCCAATACCGAGTTCTTCGAGTTTTTTCACTAGTGAACCTTCAGTGTAGCGGGCAGGCGGTTTGGAGAAAGTTTGTTTGGCTAGCAAGATATGACGCTTTACGCTGTCGCCAATCTGGAGATTTGGCAAGGTAGTGTCCTTACTCTTACCATAAACTCGAAGAAAGCCATCAAAAATTACCATTTCGCCAGTAGCCTTAAATAGTTCGTTTGGCACAGTGTCAGCCTCGAGATAGAGACTAGTTTTAGCCACTACGGCGTTTTTCATTTGGGTAGCGAGGGTGCGGCTTCGGATTAATTGATATAACTTTTTTTCGTATTCGTTTTTGCCGGCCACTGCCACGTCGATATGGGTTGGACGAATAGATTCGTGAGCCTCTTGGGCGCTGGTATTTTTGGTATGAAAACGACGAACTTCGAGATAATTTTCCCCGAATTTGGCCTTAATGAGATTGGCAATCTCGACGAGAGCTTGGTTCGAGAGATTGAGCGAGTCGGTACGGTGATAAGTAATGTGGCCGGACTGATAGAGGCCCTGAGCGGCGGACATGGTAGTCTTAGAGCTAAAACCAAGACGACTATTGGCTTCAATTTGGAGCGCAGCGGTAGTGAGCGGTACGGGGTTGGCTTTTTTAGCTTCAGTTTTTTCTAGATTTTGTACTTTAAAATTAACATTCTTGAACTGCTCGAGGAAGAATTTAGCTTCTTCTTCGGTAGCGAAAGTAGTTTTATCGAGATTGGCTTCAAAAATTTCAGAGGAATCGAGATCGGAAATATTGGCAGCTTGGTCGCTGAACTTGCCGGTGACTTTAAAGCTGGATTTGGCATTAAAACGCTCAATTTCCTGCTCGCGCTCGACGATTAGACGAAGAGCTGGTGATTGGACGCGACCGGCAGATTTAGCGCCTGGCACTTTGGTGCGCACGACACCTGAGAGGTCGTAACCTACCAGCATATCGAGAGTTTGACGAGCTTGCTGACTGGAGACCATATTCATATCGACAGTGCGCGGATTCTTAATGGCTTCCTGAAGAGCTGGTTTGGTAATTTCATGAAAAGTAATACGGTGGGTGGTTTTTGGTAGTTTTAGTACCTCTAAGAGGTGCCAAGAAATCGATTCTCCTTCGCGGTCTTCGTCGGTTGCGAGCCAAATCGTGTCGGCGTCTTTGCTGGCCTTTTTTAATTCAGCGATGACTTTTTTATGGTCTGGATCAATTTCGTAAGTCACGGCGAAATTATCATGCACATCGACTTTGGTATCTTTGCGAATATGGCCGACCGAGGCTAGAACCTTAAAATCATTACCGAGATATTTTTCAATAGTCTTGGCTTTGGCAGGAGACTCGACGATGAGGAGATTTTTAGACATATACTTATATATTATCACGCTTGTCAACTAGAAAAAATTTTTCGGATTTTTAATTGGGCGAATTTTTATAGGGATAAATTAGAGATGAATTTTAGAAAAATTTGCAAAAAAGCCAAAAAATCTTGGAAAAAGGACTTGTTAAGTCAAAATGTTTATGTTAAAGTTTAGGTGTGTGAAGGTTTTCTGGCAGTATAGAAAGGAAATATACTGTGAGAATAAAAAATAAAAACCATAAAAAAATTAAAATTGCGACAACATTAATGGTTTTATCTGGTGCGGCGTTATCACCAATGCTGTTTGATTTGCCAACACCAGTATCGGCAGTGCAACAATCTGCCTCAACAACAATTAGCGTTGTGATTGATCCTGTGATTTCAATTACTACGCCAAGCTCAATTGATATTAATATTACGCCTACTCCTACCGGTGCGTTTAATACTGGTACTGGCACGGTGAACGTCTCGACCAATAATGGTAAAGGCTATACCACCTATGTCACTTCCAAGACGACGGATACGGATTTATCTCAGCCAGCTGCCTCTGGTGTAGCGGATAAAATCCCTTCAATCAGTCAATCAAATTCTACGATTTCTGGTACGGGCTGGGGCTGGTCTGCTGACGGCACCACTTACAATCCAGTGAAACAAACTGGTACTGTGGATGCTTCGACGATTTTTGCTAAGACTACTTCGGCAGCTACCTCTGGTAGTGCTAAGACGATTACGGTCGGTGCAAGTGCTACTACCTCTATTCCAGTAGGTGCTTATTCGAATACATTGCTCTTTACAGCAGTTGCGAATCAATAACATTTTCTTTTCGATTCCCTGTGGTCGACGGGCCTCAGGGGTCGAAGGAATTAATAAAGGATCTTGTTTTAAAACTGCGTGGAGATGCTTTAGGGACTGCCTTCGGGCGGTCTTTTTTGGTTTTTGAATTTTTTGGCTAATTTCTGATTGGGCTCTGGTGGATTTTATAGGTTAGTTTTTGAGTTTTTAACTTGGGTCTTAAAAATTTAAGCATCAAAAAACCCCAAGTAAGGGTGGGCATCACTTGGGGTTATTAGACCCTACAACGCATCTCTATTGATTCCGGGAGAGCCCCGGAGCGTGACCCACCTCACTCTATTGGGGCCCGCCGGTTATAGGGGTTGCTATGTTCTTAAAAATTGACTTTCAAGTGGAGGTAATACTTATACTTACAACCGATAAAAGAAAAATTGTAAGCCGAAAGTCTTTTAAGAACACGCAACTTCTGTTATATTAGTAACAGAAATTATGATTTATTTAGGTGCGGTTTAGAGATCGTGCCTTTTTCTGGCTCCAACCCCTAACTGATTCGTATTATAGCATTATAAATAAAAATAGTCAATACATAAAATGTAAAAAATATTAAAATCAAGTACAAAATTGGAGGTTTTTGTGCAAGTCAAATCTATTTCCCCTCTAGAAGATGGGTTTTTGCGTAAATTAGAATTCATTGCGCTTAAGCCTAAAATATTGTATTATTATGGAAAATCGCCTGGTGAGATGGTAGATTTTGAGATTAATGGTGAGGATAATATTTCAGAAAAGGCCGCGAAACGAGCCTATATACGACCGAAGACGGTGGCTGTCGTGGGGTCTAGAAAATATACTAAATACGGTGAGGAATGGGCATATAAGATTGCTTATGAACTAGCGAGGCGTGGGGTGGTGATCGTGAGTGGGTTGGCTTACGGGATTGATTCGATCGCGCATCGGGCGGCGTTAGATGCTGGTGGTTTGACGGTGGCGGTGTTAGGGACGCCAATTGATAAGATATATCCGGCTCGGCACACCGGTTTGGCGCGGGAGATTGTGGAGCGGGGAGGCATGGTGCTATCGGAGTACCCACCACAAGAAATTTTGGTAAAAGATGAGAAGTTGTCGCGAATGTTAAGTAGTCAGTTAGGGATGCGATCGGCTTTTCTGAAACGTAATCGGTTGATTGCGGGGTTAGCGGATCTGGTAGTGGTGGCCGAAGGAGGAGTGAAATCTGGCTCATTAAATACGGCACATCATGCCATGGAGCAGGGCGTGATCGTGTATGCGGTGCCAGGGGATGTGAGCCGGAGTAATTCCCTGGGTTGTAACCGATTATTGGGTCGCGGAGCGGTGGCTTTTACGGAGGTGGACGAATTATTAGATGAGTTAGGGCTAAAAATTCGTAAGCCGAAGGAGAGTTTGAAACAGATTAAGGAAATGTGTAGTACGGAGAATGAAACTTTGATGGTTTCGGTAATGCTTAGAGGTATAAAAATGGGAGAAGAAATTCTGGCCCAAATACAGCAGAAGAAGGATTTTTCGGTCTCAGATTTTAGTGTGACAATTTTTAATCTCCAGATGAAAGGATTGGTAAAACCGTTAGGTAATAACGAATGGATGTTATGCGTGTAGAAAAATTTCAGTTACCGAAGACAATTACTTGGATAGATACGATGAATATTTTTGCGCGGATGGAGAAAATGCGGCGCTTACATACGATGACGGTGGCGAAGCGTTTTGAGTTGAATTTGACCGAAGTGAAGATTATGAGCTATCTCAAAAATAATCAGATCGAACGGAATTTGAACGAGATTTTAGAATGTAGTTTAATCGGTGAAACTAGCTTGTGTCGGGCAATAAATCATTTGGAAGAGCGTGAACTGATTAAGAAGGCACTGAATCCGCAAAATCGAAGATATTTGCAGTTGGATTTTTTCGGTGAGGGGAGATTCGTGGCGAGCTATATCGAAATGGAGCAGAAAAAGTTTATCAGTGAGATTTTCGAGGGATTTACTAAAGAGGAGCGTGTGATGTTCGGCCGGATGCTTTGGAAGATTAATTTTAATATTCAGAGTAGAATTCAGAAAAGTTTGGCGACGAAAAATAAGTCATAAATCTAGATAAATTCTTGAAGTGGCACGGTGGGTGGTTCTGGCTCCACCACTAAGGATATTATCGGGGTGTTATTCTTGGATAAAATCGTCAATGCGTTTTGCGATATCGGTGAGGATTTCTGGGAGTTTTTTGCGCTCTTCTGGCGTGAAGCGGCCAAGTACAAAATCAACATCTCCCATCTTTTTGCGCAAATCATTATTTGCAGTGCCAAGACGAAGGCGCTTGAAATCGGTGGTATTTAGCGAACGGATGGTAGATTTGAGGCCATTGTTGCCGCCATCGGTTCCCTTTTCACGATAACGCAGAGTGCCAAAATCGAGATTAAAATCATCACATAAAATCAGGAGGTTAGAAAGTGGAATTTTATAATAGTTCATGAATTCCTGAATACTAGAACCGACGTCATTATAGTAGGTTTGAGGTTTAATAAAGATAGTTTGACCGGATTTTTGCCACTTGGCGTGGAATTTCTCGGATTTTTCAAATTCAAGACCGTGGGTTTTAAAATAAAAATCGAGAGCTAAAAAACCGAAGTTGTGGCGAGTAAGATTATATTCATTTCCAGGGTTTCCGAGTCCGACGATTAATTTCATGGAGCTATTATAGCAAATTTTTGAGGTCAAGAAAAAGCCGCCACGGAGGTGACGGCTCAGAATTAGATTAAGAAATAGTTTCGATGAGATGAATGCTATGTATATATATTAATCTTCAACATAGTCATTGTCGTTTTCCCGGTCTAGTCCAAGAGGCTTAAGATTATCGAGAATCTGTCCAATGATGGAGCTTCTGACGATGTCATTTTCATCCATAAAAATCTGAGCTGCGCGAGGAATACCCTTTAAGGCTCGGCGCGCATAGAGAATACCATTATGATGCTTGTTGACACCTTTAGCGTAAGGATGAGGCTGACTTTCGTCGCCTGTGAAGATCATTTTAGATTCCTCTCCGATACGAGTCATAGCAGCCAGCATCTGCTCATTAGTCATATCTTGAGCTTCGTCGACAATAATAAAATCATTCTGAAAACTCTTTCCTTTGATGTAGAAAATCGGAATAGAACGGAAGGATTTTTGGTAGGACAGATTAGCCTTGTCTTCTAGAAGCTGCTGCTTGACGCGAGGTTGAAGGTTGGATGATTTTTCAGAATATTTATTCTTACCTCTATTCTTCTCTTCATGCTTCCTCTTTTTGCTAGTTCGGCAAGTAAAAGTCTCTTTTTTGTCGATCATAGTATACTCATCATCGTCTTCATAGATCCAATTTTTACCATGGATGTAAGACTGATGTGTAACTTCTTCATGTTGCTGATCGATTAGGGTACTATTATTGCAGGGGTCGTTATTGTAAATTTTATGATAATTTAACAATGCATTGATAATATTGGCAGACTTGATAGACATTTTTTCTTCCAAGTCTCCTGGCAAAGTACCAACGCCATCATCACCACGAACTTCTGAAGCAACAACGGAAACGATATCGTAGTTACCTTTTTGAACTTGTTTCATTCCTTCAATGGCGGCAATAAAAGTTTTTCCGGTACCAGCACAGCCAGAAACTAGAATCATATCAATATTCTTATTATAGATAGAGTCTAAATACATGGCTTGACCAGGTGTTTTGGCTTTCAGGAAGGGTTTCTGTTTGCTATTTAGGTAGCTATTAAGGTGGACGATTTTATCTTCATCTCCACTAACATCTAAGCGGCCGATATTCCAAAATTCACCCTTACTTTTCCCGTAGTTTTCGTCATCGATGCTATCTTCGCAACTGAATTCAATGAATTCGTTAGGAGCCAAGGTAGGCTCATCTGGCATACGTTCTTCCCATTCTTCTAAGGGGATGAAGCCACCTTTTTGGACGAAGTGACTATAGAGGTCTGATGGAATGATACACTTGCGTCGGCCGGTGAATTTGAACTTGGGATCGGTTTCCAGCGGTAAGCTTTTAATGTTATGCGCCACGGCACAAACACGCATTTCCTTGTCGTTAGTTACCAAACGGATCTTTTTATTCAGAGCCTCGGGTTCATCTTTGGCTTGTTTGCCTTTTTTGAGGCAGTGAGCTAAATCGAGAGTCTGTAAAAAGATTTGCTCATCCATATTGACGGGTTCAAAATCCCAAGAAACCACGGCAGATTCGGTGCTTTTGATAATCATAAAAGCACGGCTACAGTTTTCAAAGGCAATTTGATTACCAATATCTAGATTTGGATCGTGACCAAGTTTGGAAGATTCATCGGCTAGAACCGATTGCACGAGCTCGTCGATACGGCTTAAAACCTTACCGGCAATGAAGCTACGCTCAGAAGACTCGTGTCTGAAGCTTTTTAATTCATGAAGTACAGTATCAGGTATTACAATACATGAGTTTTTCAAGTTGATATTTTTAATAGCTAATTTCTTAAATCCGCGTTTGGTGGGAATAATATCTGGGTTATCGATAATAATATTAGTATCGATAACGTAATATTTTTCCTTGGGGTCAGTGGAAAGATAAGCTACAGATTCTGCACTTGAGATGCTTCCAGAGGTCTTCTCCTTAAGACTTGTTTGAGCACTGAGTATACTTTTAATTTCACTCATAACTATCTCCTTTTTAAGGTACGAGAAATACGTTTTAGGTATTTCTGTAGGGTGGGGCTTGGATTTTTGAAGTCCAAGAATAGAGGTGCATCCTCTATTAGGCTAATTATTACATATTTTTCTAAAAATTCAAGAGTGAAAAATAGAGGTCGAGGAGTTTTTTGATCTGGTGGGATTGAAGATAAGTTTTTTCGCTAGCCGCGAGGTTTTGGCTGAGTTTTTGAATAATTTCTGGTTGATGGTAAATCTTAAGAAGCAGCTCTGCCATGGCGTGAGGAGTTGGTGATTTGGCGCAGAGGCCACCGTGATTGGGCACGATTTCGGACATATCAGGGTCGGCATAAATGACCGGCAGATTGCAGGCGGCGGCTTCTAGAATGGTGAGACCTTGGGTGTCAAATTGGTAAGAATTAATAATGGAAAGATGTTGGTCCTCGGTATATTTTTGGAGGATTTCTTGGTGTGGGATGGTGCCAAGAATTTTAATGGATGCCTCATCGAAATGTTTTTTGCAAAATTTTTGCACTTTGGACATTTGGTTGCCGTCGCCAATGATAGTAAAAATAAAACGAAAATTGGGCTCAAGTTTTTGAGCGATTCTGAGTGATTCTAGAAATGGTAAAATACGCTTTTCTTTCGAAAGACGAGAAAACCAGAGGATACGCAGAGGCTCGCTTCTCTGGTAGTTACGGATTTTAGGGGTGAAATTTGCAATTTCTTGATCGGCGATACCATTTGAAATTACAGAAATTGGACGAGTGACACCGAAAAGTTGAAGTTTTTTGGCAAAATGGGCGGATGGGGTAATTACTTGGTCGGCCAGATTGGCTTGGCGAGTCATCATTTGCCACATCTCACGACGTGCGATAGTGGGCGCGAGATTTTTGATCTCGGTGTTCTGGTAATCGGGCTTAGGAGATTTTTTCGCGATAGATTTTAGAGTAGTGCGATGAATTAGATTAATTCCAGTAGCGGCAAGGGTCTTAAAGGGATGTGGTACATTGATTGCGATAGCCATATCTTCCCGACCGTGCATAGTTTGGACGACTTTAATACCGTATTTTTTGGCGAGTAAAAGACCAGCCATGCTAGTGGTGGCTTCATAATGGATATGAAAAAGGTCAAAAGTTTCAGCGAGATTTGGGTATTTCTTCTCTATAAAACGCGTTACGTATTTAGTCCATTTGGAAAAAGGTGCGCCATTGACTAGAAATTTGGCAGTCGGGACGAGAATAATGTTCGGGTCGTGATCGGCGCCAAATTTATTTAGGGGATTAGAATAATCTTTCTGAGTGCCAGGGCAAAAAATCGTGACTTGGTGTCCAAGTGCTTCTAGGCTGGTTTTTTGAGCGCGAATGGAAGATGGAATGCCGCCAGGAATACCAAGAAAAACATCGGTGAAAATCGCGATATGAAGTTTAGAGTGAGGGTTTGGCATGTTTTTGTGATTATCTCATATATGAGATATTTAATTTAAAGTAAATCTTTGGTACGATTGATAGATTTGCGTGGGCCATTTTTGCGGTCATTATGGAAGGAGAATTTAAGCGGGGTGCCGAGGAATGGGAATTTTTCACGAATACAACGCTCGAGATAACGTTTGTAAGACCAGTGGAGTAGTTCCATTTCGCGACCATGAATGACGAACCATGGTGGGCAGGTGTCGGTCTGAGTGATGTATTGGAGTTTTGGATGAGTATTTTTTAGTCCTGCTGGTGGATGAGAAATTACCGCTTCGTTTAGAACTTTATTGAGTTCGGAAGTCTTAAGTTCGGTGTGACGAGCGAGGTCAACTTCGGTGATAAGTTCAAATAATTTGGTGACATTTTTGCCAGTTTCGGAGCTGGTGATAATCACTGGAGCGAAAGATAAGAAATTAAAATCGTGCTCTAGGTTGTCAAGAATATTGTCGATTTGTGAAAGTTCCGTTGGTTTAGATTTATCGGAAATAGTAGAAACTACAGGGGTAGAATTATCGAGAAGATCAGATTTCGTGATGACTAAGATGACACTTTTACCGGCTTCGATGATTTGGCCAGCGAGAGATTGGTCGAGCTTAGAATGTGACTCGGTGGAATCAACGAGCAAGAGACAGATATCGGATTCTTCGATGGCGGAAAGAGTGCGAATAGCAGAAAATTTTTCGATACCGACTTCGCGCTTGCCAGGTTTGCGAAGACCAGCGGTGTCGAGAAATTCAATAGTTTGACCTTTGAATTTAAGTTCGAGACGGTTAATATCGCGAGTGGTTCCCTGTTTGGAGCTAGTGATAGCTTGTTGTTTTTGGCCAAGACGATTGAAGAGACTGGATTTACCAACGTTAGGGCGACCAATCAGGGCGACCTTGATAGAAGTTTCGGTTTTGGTTTCAGGGTCAGCTTCGCTAGTGTTTGGATAAGAATTCAATTCGCGATAAATGCGGGATTTGAGGTCTTTAATTCCCTGTCCGGTAGTGGCAGAAGTTTGATAAGTTTCATCTGCTTTTATACCAAATTTGATATATTCGGTAAAAGGTAGAGATTCTTTTAGGTCGGACTTATTTAGGACGAGAAGGACTGGCTTGCGAGATTTGAGCGCCATACGAGCAATATCTTTGTCGCGAAAATCTGGATATTTGGTAGAGTCGACGGTAAGTAAAATTAAATCTGCAGAATCAATGGCGTCCTCGATTTGATCCTGGATGGAAGCTTCGAAATCATCTTCAGGGTTTTTCAAACCAGCAGTATCAATAAGAGTAAAAGCTTGATCAATAGTCGCTACTACGCTGTCACGGGTAGTGCCGGCCTCACGCGCAACAATGGCAATATTTTTGTGTGCCATGCGATTTAATAGACTGGATTTACCAGCATTGGTTTGGCCGATGAGGGCGACAATTGGAAGCTTTTTCATGTGTTATATTATAACATCGAAAATAGAGTATGTAAAGAAAAAACCTGAGTTAACATCTCAAGTGCAACAACTATCATCTATCTTCGGGCTTCGATCCGGGGGTAAACCTTTTTAAGAAAGCCGCAAAAACTGTTTTTTAATGCCTAACTATAATCATCGTATTATCGTCATAGGCAGAAGAACGCTTAATTTCATCATATTCAGCTTGGGTATAGTAGCCAGAAGCTCGTTCTTCCCCACTATCGATAGGCTCATCTAAGCCATCCTCATATTCGGCAATTGCGCGACGAATTACTGGGTTTGAGGCGTGATAGTGTGACATGGCTGGCGGAATAAAGAATCCGTCCATATCTTCACATTCTTGAATATCTTTAAATCGCTCGTCGGTAGACGGTCGAAATTCAAACGCAGGGACATCTTCTAGTAATGCCTTAGCAAGAGCAACTGGACGACCGGCATACTCCTCAGAAATTATATCCCAATCCGCAAGATCTTCCGTAAATACGCGAGCCGTCCTAGCGCCACGACTCATAGCCTTATTCAAGAATAGCGCAATATCAAAAGAGCCGATATATTCTGGTTGTTCCATATCTTCAATGAGAGGAATGGAGTTTGAGATTTGCGAGAATACGCTCCTCATCATTAAGGCTTTCAGGAACAGCCGACTACTTATGTCATCACCGTCATAAGGATGCTCAAAATAGGTAGGGCGAATAATGTTCTCTTGGAAATCATTATAAGCAAAATTACTGACAATGAGTTTGCCATCTTTAATCAAACTTTGATTGACTGTAAAGTCACGAGTTCTAAAATAGTGGTCTAGGGTGTCATCTCCGATACTATGACCAAAAGTATAGTCATCTGGCATAAACTTGCGCGAGAGCTTGTCTAGGGCATCATAATCAACCTCACTATTACCTTCTTCATCAGTAATATTTATAAGATCAATATCGCGGATAGGTTCACGCTCACCAGTTATAATTTCTCTTGCTATGCTACGAGCCACACCGCCCATAACGGCAACGCCATGCGGTAATTCGCTGAGGAAAGAATAACGCTCTAATATTTCCGCCGGCAAAGGAATCTCTTGGAGTGTTAATTTTTCTTCATCGAAGTCAGCACGTTCCTCGCCATAATCATCATCGTAGCCATTCTCCTCGTCGTACTCACCGTCATCATAATTGTCCTCTCCGTAATAATCATCGTAGTCAGTATCGTCCTCTTGTTTGCTAGTAACGCGAGATAAACCATTGACGGCTAATTCTGCAATATCTGGATCAGATTCTGGCTCATTTTCAAACGATTCTGGATTACGACGCAAGAACTCACTCATAAATAAACCTTCGAAGAAGTTTTTATTTTGATAATCATAACACAATTATACTATTTTTAGAGATTTCTAGAACTTGGAATCTGAAATAACATTTCAAATGTTGTACTTTAAGGGGCAGAGTAATGAGCTGAATTGAGTATATAAATACAAGGCTTATTATTACGATATATTGCTTAGAGCAATTAACTCCTGTTGATATTTTTTGATTAGGATTAGGTGGATGGCGCTTTGGTGCGCTGCTTGGTAAAGTAGGGTTTCAAAAATAATTTTAATGCTAGGTTTTGCTGATTTTTGATTTTGCTTATGGTAAAATAAATTTATGCCAAAAATTACTTTCTCTCATAATTTTTTGTGGGTAAATTTTCAAAGGAATTTTACTTTTCTATTAGGACTTTGTTTGTCAATTTTTGTTTTTAATTTTAATTTTAATATTACCGCGGTTTTTGCTGTACAGACGCCAACTTTATCGGTGTCGGTAGATAATGCGGCGGTGAATGTGAATGGTAATCAGGTGATTAATTCCGTGAACGGGGCTACGGAATTGCCACTAAATTTAACGATAAATACGACAAATAAAACTGGCTACACGGCGACGCTAAATACGGAAACTAACGAGACGGCTCTGGTGAATTCGGGCTCGGCGAGTGGGGCGAAGATTGATTCGATTACGGGAACTAGTAGTATTTTGAATTTGCCGGTAAATACCTGGGGTTTTAAACTTCAAATGAAACTAATTATAATCCAATTCCCTCACTAGCAACGCCAATGAGTATTTTCCAGACCACGGAAAAAACCAATGGCAATGACGTACGGGGGTTAAATATTGGTATGAAGCTAGGTCAGAATATTGAAAGCGGCAGCTATGATAATAAGCTAATTTTTTCGGTGGTGACGAACGCTGGTTTGACGTATGCAAAATTTGTATCTGGGGTGGAATTTGCGAACACGCTAGCTATTATAGATACGGCCCCACCAAATGTATATGGATTTTCCGTTCAAAAATACAGAACGAACCATATAAAGAGGAGTAATGTTTTGCCTGAAAATAATTCAATAACTATAAAGAATATTCAATCTAGTGATTCTGACTATGAAATAAAAGCTTGGCTAAACACGGACGAAAACACAATATATTATTGGAGTCAAGCTGACAGGATTTTACTTAATGAAGATGCGTCTGAAATGTTTAGTAATTTTCCTGTACTTAAGACAATAGATTTTTCCACGGTGGAAACTACGGAAACTACCAATATGTCAAGAATGTTTAGTGGATTAGAAAAACTTGAGAAATTGGATGTAACAAATTTTGATACTTCGAATGTGACTAATATGTCTGGTATGTTCACTAATCTATATAAAATAGACCGGTTAGACTTATCGAATTTTAATACATCAAATGTAGTAGATATGGGATCAATGTTTTTCACTGGAAGCTCCGCTTTATCTAATCTAAAAACACTAATTGTGTCATCTTTTAACACGAAAAAAGTAATACGGATGAGAAATATGTTTTTTGGATTAGCTAAAGTTGAACAGCTAGATGTATCTTCATTTGATACCGGTAATGTAACCGATATGATAGGCATGTTTGACGGAATGGCCTCTGTAACAGAATTAGATGTAAGTCGCTTTAAAACAGAGAAAGTAACTGATATGTCGAATATGTTCCACTACTTATGTAATTTAAGAGAGCTGAATGTGTCTTCATTTAACACTAGTAATGTTACTAATATGCATAGTATGTTTGATGGGACTAAGAACTTGAAGCATCTAGACCTATCCATGTTCGATACTGGTAGGGTTGAGTATATGAGCAGAATGTTTGCTGAAATGAATTCATTAATAGAATTGGATATTTCTTCCTTTAATACTTCAAAAGTCAGTAATTTTAATGAAATATTTGCATTGGGATCATTAGAAGATGATGCGTTGGAGCATATTTATGTTAATAATGATTTTAATACGACCTCTATTATGATACCAGAACGCAGATATTCGAGTGATATGTTCAAGAATCGCAAGAAGCTTCGTGGTGGCAACGGTTCGTATCTCGCTGACCCGTCTACGGCGGATAAAACCTGGCTTCGCGTGGATCGTCCGGGTGTACAGGGTTACTTTACACGCAAATCTTAGTGCCTGAATAAATTATTTATACAGATGCTTAGTCTGTTTTATGAGAAAATCCCCAATTTCACCGTAATGAATATGAGTGTTTAATTCTTCGATATTGATTAACTCATAGCCGATTACGGAACCGTCTGGATCATTTGTGAATTCACCGAGCTTTTCGAGTTCGGCATAGACGCGAAGTTGAAAACCCTCGTTCCCCTGGTCGTCATAAACTCTTTGATAGCCGAGCGGAAACCAGGATTTGACGGCCATATTAAGCTCTTCTTTGGCTTCGCGATTAATAGTTTGAAAGATGGATTCGTTAGATTTTACTCCTCCGCCAGGAAGATTGTCTGAAGCGTGAGCATATTTTACAATAGGAATCTGATTTTGGAAGTTACCGATAATATAAACTTGTGACCAGGGTAAATTGGGGATTTCTTGTCCGATTAAACTATAAAAATCTGTGTGATATTTTACATTTTTATAGATGAATTCGCCATGTAGTGTCGGTGTTTGCATAATTTCATTATAAAACAAAAAAAGACATAAATGCCTTTTCTTAAAATGGTGATTCCGGCGGGGTTCGAACCCGCGATTTTCTGGATGAGAACCAGACGTCCTGGACCACTAGACGACGGAACCGTGAAATAATAATAACATTTTTCTGATATGGCCGCAAGAGCTTAAAGTGAGGTTATGGATTAGTTATGGATTAATATGGCGTAAAATAACCACTACGGTTTGAGGTCGTAGAGCGGATAGTTCTAGTCGCAGTCGAAGCTGGCGTCGTTCCATTCACAATCATCAATTGGGTCAAAAAGATGTGGGTCGGTGTCGGAGTTGGTAGTGCGATTACGTAAGCGAAATTCTTCGTCGGACATGTCGCCGAGGTCATTTTCGTCACCTTCGTCTTCGAGGTGATCATCGTCGGATGGGTCATTTTCTTCGTAATTTTGATAGTGGTCTGGTAAATCTTTTTGGAAGGCACCAGAGTCCCAGGAATCGTTCGTGGTGTCGGGGTTATCTCTTTCGGAAACCCAGTTCATTTTACTGTTTGGTTCCCCCGCATTTTGATAAAATTTTGCCATAAACGACTCCTTTTCTACTATTATGTCAGAGGTATGTAGGCTTGTAAAGATGTGTTATGAGGGGTTGAGGCTTTACGCTTGAAAAATATGCAAGCAAAAACCCGCTCACTGAATTTTTAAGATGAACGGATTCTTTGCAAACTGAAGTCTTGGGCGTGTGGCTTATTCTGTAACTTGTTTTAGTCGTGAGATATTGCGGTATGGACACGGTTCAAACGGGCCAGGGTGCGGTTTTTACCGATGACACGTAAAGTTTGATGCAGTGCTGGGCTAAATGGTGCAAAACTAACGGCAATGCGGACGAGACTGAAATATTCGGCTGGTTTTTTGCCAGTAGTAGCGAGAAGCTCATTAAGCTTGGCTTGAAGATTGTCGTCGGTCCAATCAGTCTCCTCGACCTCTGTTAATTTCTCGATAGTGAGGCGTAATAATTCACGATATTCAGTTTCAGAAAGTTTCTTGAGGAATTTATTATTGTAAATTAAATCAAGATCAATGGTTGGCTCTTCGAAGAAATAAGTAGTCGTGGTGCGCAAGTCAGAGAGCGTCTTTAGGCGGTCATAGATAATGCTGAGAACGGATTTTTTGTATTCGTCAGTTTCTTGGTCGGCGGATTCTGGCCAAAAATTAAGTGGCTTAAAAACTTGATAGCGAGAGAAATCTTCGGAACCAGAGGTAAGGCAGGTTTTGGCGTAGAGTGCGTCAATTCCCTGTTCATCAGCAATTTTGCGAATCCATTGGCCATTCATCCAGAGAATTTTAGTCTCGTCGAAACGAGCGCCGGAGTTTTGAATACGAGAAATTTCAAATTTTTCAATCATTTCATCGATTGAGTAAATTTCTTGTTCGGTGCCGTCATTCCAACCGAGACAGGCGAGGTAATTTAGCATAGCTTCCGGCAGAAAACCATCATCACGATATTCGGTGACGGATTTGGCGCCATCGCGTTTACCGAGTTTTTTATTGCCGGTAGGAGCCAGAATGTGTGGCATGGAGACAAAAAGATGACGAGGCAGACCCAATGCGTCGTAGAGGGCAAGATAATTTGGGGTGCTGGAAAGATATTCGACGCCACGGGTGATGTAGGTAATCTTCATCAAGGTGTCGTCGACGATGTGAGCAAAATTATAAGTTGGAAGACCGTCTTTTTTGATCAAAATAATATCATCGAGGACTTCTGGTCCAGTTTGCATGTCACCCATGACTTCGTCGTGCCACTCGTAATGCTTTGGTGTGGTTTTGAAACGAATTGGCAGGCCTTCACGCCATTCTGGTGGGTTGGTTGGACGATGATTGCGGTAAAGATAAGGAATTTTTTGCTCGTTGTCGAGTTTTTTGTACTCTTCAATTTTTTCGGAAGGAGTATCGTCGGCATAGGCTAGGCCTTTTTCAAGTAGTTTTTTAGCCCAAGCTAAATAAATATCTTTGCGCTCGGTTTGATAATAAGGTTCATCTGGACCACCCACCATTGGACCTTCATCCCAGTTTAGTCCGAGCCATTTAAGAGTATCAAAAACTAGTTCGGCAGCACCTTCCACGAAACGACTTTGATCGGTGTCTTCAATGCGCAAAATAAACTGACCATGATTTTGTCTAGCGATCAGGTATGGATAAATGGCACTGCGAACATTGCCGATGTGAATATAGCCGGTAGGGCTGGGTGCAAAACGAGTTCTAATTTCCTTATTCATAATGGCTTAATTATACCACTACTGATAAGAGAAGAAAAATCTCAGCCTAGAGGCTAAGATTTTTTGAGATGTTTGGATTTTTTGAAGCCCTGAGGCGGTAATGGGTTTAACTGATTAGAGTGAGGTGATGATGTTTTTAAGCTGCTTTTTACTGAGACTACCTGAGGTGGTATTGAGCTTATAAACCGTGCCGCCATTCACCCAGGCAGCGTTGGATTGATACATATAAATCGTGAGGCCTTGTTCGCGGATAGTGTCATATTGTTCGCCCCAGGTTGGTTTGACATAATTATTTAATAAAGCATTACTATCCCAAGGGAGTTTTTCTTGATCAAGAGTGAAACGAGTTTTGTCTGGTCCGACAAATTCGAGAGAAAAAGTATTTTTCTGGAAGGAAGCACTACGAGCGGTGAAGTCGCGTGGCACAAAGGATGGATAAGAGGCGCCGTTTTGGGCGGCAGCAACTTTGGCGCTAATGTCTGGCATGCTGAATTTAAGAGTGGCATAAAGTACGCCCATGCAGCAAATCGAGCTGGCAACCGCAAAGATGAGATGTTTCTTGGAAACTTTCGGTTTTTTAATCATGACTGGAGTAGATTTTGGTTTGGTCTCCTCTTTCATGGCGGACATTAGGGCTTTGGAATTTTGACGAGCACGGTTCGTGATTTTTTTGGCGGAGAAATGAGAGATAGTATCGGCTTCGCGGCGACGTTCGGCAAGTGATTGCAGAGGTGCAATTGTGGAACGAGTTTTGGTGGTGGCGCGCACTGGGCGAGCTGGGGTTGGTTGAGCTGCCGGAATGGATGGCGTAACCGGTGCAGCGAATGGAGCTGGAGTAACTGGCGCCGTAAAGCCTATCGTGTTGGATGTTGGTTCTGAGATATTGAGCGGACGTGGAATGGAAATAGGGTTAGGCTTGGCAACTGGGGTAGGTTTAGAAAGGTTGAGTGGGTTAGAAACTGGTGCGGGTGCAGAAAAATTAAGTGGTGTAGTAATTGGGGCGGGTGCAGAAATATCTAACGGAGCAGAAATTTGGATGCGAGAAGTGGCAGGACGAGACTTCGGGGCAGAAGTAGCTTGGGTGTTAGAAGTAGGGCGCATGGTTGCATTATTTTTGAGTGATTCGCGAAGTGAATCAAAAGAAATGGTCACTTTTTTCGCGGTTGGAGCAGGGGTCGATGTGGTGTATGAGTCTGGGGTGGGTTTAGTTGACGCTACAGAGGCGGCTGGGGTGCGAATATCTGAGACGGCAAACATGTCATCGGAAAAGACGATTTTACGAGGAGCTTTAACGAAGTGACGATTAAGGGTGCCAGAGCTTCTGACAGTAATATGGGTGGCACGACTCTGAACGCGCTGGTTCGTTAAATTTCTTTCCATTTTTCCTCGCTTATTTTGTTTAATTATAATAATAATACTTATGCAAATCAATAGTGATTATGTTTGATTTTTTATAGAGGTTGGTGTGTTATAATATTGACAATATGGACTTTGATAAAGAAAGGCGAAATCAATTAATTCGCGTAGTTATAGTAGATGTAATTTCATTTATTGCTGTGATTTTCATGGTGTTTGTTTTGGTGGCGGTGGTGAAGGGCTGGCGCCTGAATCGAAAATTAGAATTCGAACAATATGGCATGGTGCAGGCGGAATCTTTGCCGACTGGCGCGAAAGTAATCGCAGATGGGCGAGAAATTGCGGAGACGAATATTTCGAAGCTACTTTCGGCCGGCGAACATGAAATTGTTTTGAAAAAAGATGGATATGACACTTGGAGTAAGAAAATTTCAATTACTTCTGGTAAACTTTTGCGTTTGAAATATCCACGTTTGTTTAAACAATCGCGTGAGACGGAAGTTTTGGCAACGGAAAAAGATTTGAGCTTTTTTGAAACGGCGACGAATCACCGAGCGATTTTGTATGGTTTGAAAGAATCGCCAAAATTTAAGTATGTGACAAATTTGGAAGGCGATATTACGACTTCGGAATTTGATATAACGAGCGTCTCGAGTTTTGTGGTAAACGGAAAATTCACGGGTAGTTTGAAGAAGATCATTTGGAATGAAAATAGTGAAAAAGCGGTAGTGAATTTAGTTTCGGGCGAGGCTTCAGAATGGTTACTGTTGAATTTTAAGGAAGCCGTGAAGAGCGTGAATCTGACTAAGACAATTAGTAATTTTACTGATAAAGATATTGAGAAAATTGTGCAAGAAAAAAAGTTGGAAGCTAAAGAAGCGGAGGATTTTACTAAGGCGGAGAAAGCGAAAAATAGCTATGTGATTTCGGAAGTGCAAATTTCGGATGGTCAGGCGACGCGCTTGATGATGCTGATCGACGGAAAAATTCGTGAAGTGAATTTAGGTGATAAAGTTATTTACGAAACGATGGTTTCGGACGTGGCGAAGTTTTCGATGTACGGTTCGGAGCTAGCTTTCGTGAAGAAGCTGAATGCGGAGAAAAAATTTGTAATTGGTATTTTTAAATTGAAAGATACGGTTGAGATTAAGATTGATGAAGTTGATGAAACGGTGGGATTGAGTCACATTTTTGTTAATCTAACCGAATTTTATGGTGAAAAATACCTTAATACGGTAATCGGGCAAAATTTGCGTGTTTATAATACAGATGATTATCCAAATCATGATAGTGAAAATACTAACTTGAATTTGGCTTTGGAGAAAACTTTGGAGGCGGCGCCGTCAGACTTTTATACTTCCGCGAATGGTGAATTCTTTATGGGGGTGAGCGGCAATAAAGTGATGTTGATGAATTTGGAGTTGATGGAGCTTTTGCAATTTGAACATAACAATAATACGATCAGGCAATTGGATTATTATTTGATGTTCGATGTAGTGGATGGTAAGATGCAAGTTTATGATTTTGATCACGATAATCAGCGTACGATTTTGGAAAATGTAGCGAATGGCTTCGATGCGGTGATTAATCATAATAACCGTTATCTTTACTATGTGGGGACGAGTGATAATGGTTTGCAAATTAAGCGCGATAAGTTATTCTAAGATTAAAAAATAGACCTGTAGGTAGGTCTATTTTTATGATATGAGGATTCGTGAATTTGAGACTGGGTTTTTTTATGAAATGGAGCCTCTTTTGGGCTTAATTAAACATAATGATAATGCTAAAAATAGACCCGTGGTGGGGTCTATTTTTGGTTGGTTTTTAATGATTATTAGTGAGGAAGCCCCAGATTTTTTGAAAGAATGGCTTTTCGTTGGCTGGTAATTCGGAAGAAGTATTATTCCCTGGTAAAGCAGTGGTAGAATCAGTGTTGGTTGGAGTGGAAACGGCTTTTTCTTCATAGGTAGGGCTAACTTGTTCGGCGGTCACTAGCAGGCGATAGCGGTCGGAACCGAGCGGCGTACAGGTAATGAGAGTGAGGATTGGTTTACTAGTTGGGTAAACTAATGCGGCTACATCAGTTGGTTCGACGGTTTGTTTCTTGGTAACTTTATAGGTGTAGCGAACCGAATTGTAGTTGATGTAGATGAGGTCGTTATCTTGCAGACGCTCGAGACCGGAGAAAATGAATTTATATTGGTTATTACTATAAATATCACCGGCGGAGTGACCAGAAATCACGAGGTTGCCGACTTGACCCGGCAGTGCATCGGCGCCAGGAATTTTAAATTGAGCCACGCCATGATTCATGGCGTTATCAATAGTGGCAGTGTCATTGGCAATGTTAAAGTGCGCTGGAACGTCGATATTGAGTTTCGGAATAATGAGTTTTGGTTCGGCGGTCGGGGCGGCAGCAATGGTCGGATCAATGGCGGTAATTTCGGTGTCATTGGAATTTCCGGGAGCGATATAGGCCATAATCGGAGCAAAGATTAGGCGATTGTATTGCAAGAACAGGATGAAAAGAACAGTGAAAACTCCGGCGAAAATCGGGATGAATTTGCGATGTTTTTTAGAGAGCTGGAAACTACTGCTGGCTTTTTTCTGAATGCGTTCTTTTAAGGTAGCTTCGATGGTTTTAACATGAATTGATTCGAGCGAAGGGGGAGTTTCGGTGGATTTGACTTGGGCGTCTTCGGAAAAATTTTCGGTAGTTTCGGGATTTTTAGGTTTTGGGTTTTTGAGATTTTCGATTAGACGCTTTTGACTATCGAGAGCTAGTTGGCCGATTTGGTTGCGTTTTTCGTATTGATTATTTAGCTCAGTTTTTTCGGTTTCAACGTAGGACTTGGCGGCTTTGGCATAATATTCACTGTAATATTTTTGATAATAATTTTGCCAGGCACTGTGGTAATTTTGCCAATCCACTTTCTGGTTCATATTAATCGGGGCTTGCTTGAGTGAACCGATTTCGCCTCCGGTAGGCTGGGTTTGATAATTGTATTGTGGGTTATTTTGTGCGTTGTATTGCGTGTTGGGTTGTACGGTGTAAGTTTGATGGGCGGCCACATAATTCCCTGTGGTGCTGCCTAAATTGGTTGGTGTCTGACTGTTAAAAGTTTGACTAATTGAACTTTGATTTTGATAAGGATTGTAATGATTGGTGCCGGTTTGAATTTGATAAGTGCGACGGAAAGGATTACCCGTGGTAGGAGATTTTTGGGTGGCAAAATTTTGATAAACTGGGCGATCGGTGGATGATGATTGACTGGATGTAGTAGATGAGGATTGATTATATGTGGCGTCAGTAGAAGTTTGTGGGCTTGAAGCCTCAGTAGATGGATGTTTAAAAGAATTTTTGGCGTAAGTTTCGGTAGTCTGGGTGAGGTCTTTTAGTTTTTTCTGTGCCTTGGAGATTAAATTAAGTAAAGAATTTTTCGATGGCTTGGTGGTAGATGAGTTGGCGGAAGTGGCTGGTGGAGTGCTTGCGAGTTTTTGATTATATTCGGTAGAAGAAATCACGCGCGTAGGTGCGACGTTAACCAGATTTTGGTTGGCAACAGAATTTTCACCTTGATGAAAGGCTTCCATGACTTTTTTTCGAGCGAGATCGGCAACGGTTTGACGCTGCTTATCCTCTGTAGATTGCCCACCAGTTACAGAATTCATAAAAATATTATAACAGAGTTATTGGAAATACTCTATAAATATGATAAAATTTCTCTATGGGCGAATGGCGGAATTGGTAGACGCGCCAGACTCAAAATCTAGTTCCAGCAATGGAGTGTGGGTTCGATTCCCACTTCGCCCACCAAGTGTATTTTTCGGAATTAAGTTGGTTGTAAATGATATTAACGGGTCTTCTTTATTTGAGATTGACCTTTTTTGATCGTTAATTTTAAAAGAAATTAGATCCAATTAACTAGATGATTAAGTACTTCTTTTTGATAAATCGGTTCTTTGTTATGATTTTGATAACTATGGTCGGCATTTTTTATTTCAATTACGGCTACTTTATTGCCGACGATTTTCTGTACTTCGGATGGCGCCGCAAAGCGATCATTTTCACCCTGTATAACCAGTTTTAAATTGTCTGAAATTGCGTTTTGCTTTACTTCGTTTGGAATATAGCCTAAGATAATGAGATCGATGGATTTGTCTGGGTATTTTGCAAAATAATAACTAGAGATAATCCCGCCGAGTGATTTGGCGACAATCGTGATATGACTATATCCTTCTGCGTGAACAAAATCAATGACTTGTTTGAGTGTTGACACTTCTTCTAATAGGTCAGGGCCACTAGAGTTTTCTTCCCTACGCTCACAGTATGGAAAATTAAAACATAGCGCACTATTATTGGTCTTAGAGATTGTATCAAAAATGGCGGAGATAAAATCTGTTTCTACACCAACTGGCCCACCGCCATGGATGATTAGGTAAATATTTTTACTTTTATTCTTTCTATAATATTTATAAGTAAGTTCTTCCATGAGGTGTACTCCGTTACTTAGTGCTATTACATATCAAAATCCTAAAAGAATCAAGGGGTGGGTCGGTTTTTAATTATTATTCTTTTTGTGCTAAAATAAGAGATAGATATTTTAAATTGTAAAAACAACAGAAAGATTTTTAGGTGAATAAACGAATAAAAAATATCATTTTGATGGTAATCCTGATGGCTGGCTGTTTGGGCCTTTTTTTGTTTAGTAAACAGATTAAAATTGATAACGAAAATAATCCTGTGCGAAATTATGTGGGGCAGTCGAAAGAAATTATTCAGAGTCAGCTGAATGAAAAAACGGAAGCGGTGAAAAAACTAAAATCGGAGTTCGAACAAAATCCAGTGCGTGAGACGGAAGAAAAAATTCATGCACTAGAAGCCGAGATTTTGGATCTGGAAGAAGAAAAATATAAAGTTGAGAGTAATTTTTATAAAAATCTCCAGAGTGGTACGGATAGAAGAATTGATTTGGTGTTCAAGGGTATTTGTTTGGTGCTCATGTTGATGGTGGCGATTTGGCTAAAAACCAAGCAGAAAAATAGACACGAAAAAATTGAGGTAAAAATACCGAAAACACCAAAATTAAAAATGGAAATTCCGGAAAGAAAAGATACAAGTGATAAAAAATAAGCAGAGTTTAGGTGGGATTCAAGGATTAAGTCAGGAAGAAGTAAATGAGCGTGTTAAAAAAGGCCAAGTGAATACTGCGGTTCAGGCGCCGACAAAAACGTTTGGTGAAATTGTACACAGTAATTCCCTAACTTATTTTAATTTTGTCTTTTTGTTTTTAGCGACGTTGCTATTTTTGGTACGTGCGTACAAAGATATGAGTTTTTTGCCGCTGATTTTTATCAACTCCTTGATCGGTATTTTGCAGGAATTAAGAGCGAAGCAAATTTTGGATAAACTGAGTGTGCTGAATACACCAAAAATCAAAGTAGTGCGCGAGGCTAAGGAGCAAGAGATTTGGACGCATAAATTAGTGTTAGATGACATTATTATTTTGGAGGCGGGGGCGCAAATTCCGGCAGATGCGATGGTGGTTTCGGGTGAAATTCTGGTAAATGAGGCATTACTTACGGGGGAGTCGGATGAGATTAAAAAGACTACTGGGGACGAATTGATGTCGGGTAGTTTTGTGGTTTCAGGTAAATGTTATGCAAAATTAACTCGCGTGGGTGCAGAATCGTATATTTCACAACTAACCCTAAAAGCGAAGGCTATTAAAACCACTGAACAGTCGGAAATTTTGAAATCACTAAATAACTTTGTGAGACTAGCGGGAATTTTGATTATTCCAATCGGATTATTGATGTTTGGTCAACAATATCTTATTCATGCTACGCCGATAAAAATGAGCATTCAGGCGATGATTGCGGCGATAGTAGGTATGATACCAGAGGGATTATTCTTGCTTTCTTCGGTGACGTTAGTGCTTTCGGCGGTGCGTTTGGCGCAGAAAAAAGTTTTGGTGCACGATATGCATTGTATTGAAACTTTGGCACGTGTGGATGTTTTGTGTGTGGATAAAACGGGCACCATTACGAATGACAAAATGAGCGTGAGCGGTATTTATGAAATGACCGGATCCGAGGTAAAAAATGATCTAGATTCAGATTTTTGGCGAACTATGATGGCGGAGGAAGCGGATAACGACACGATGAAGGCGCTGAAAAAGTTTGCCGAAGAGCGAACTGTCAGGAGATCGAAATTCGATAAGGATTCGGTGCAGCAAATCATTGGTTTTTCTTCGAAGCATAAATATAGTGGTGTGCAATTTAAGGATAAAACTTTTTTGATTGGTGCGCCGGAATTTGTCTTGAAAGAAGATTTAAAAAAATACGAAAAGACTATCCAAAAATTTACCAAGCAAGGGTACCGTGTTTTGATTTTCGGTGAAGTAGCTAGTAAAAAAGATGTTGAACTATTAGCTTCGGGAGAACGAGATATTTCACCGATTAAGCCGATTAATATTGTGCTTTTAATGAATGAAATTCGCGAATCAGCGAAACGTACGTTTAAATATTTTGCCGAACAGGGCGTGGAAGTGAAAGTGATTTCGGGTGACAATGCTGAAACCGTTTCGATTGTGGCAGAAAAAGCGGGGATTAAAAACGCCAAGAAATTTGTTGATCTTTCGAATTTGTTAGAAGGGTGTGATTTCGAGAAGATTGTCTTAGAAAACACGGTTTTTGGACGCGTAAAACCAGAAGAAAAACGTAAGATGGTGAAAATTTTACAGAAGGCGGGACATACCGTAGCGATGACCGGGGATGGGGTGAATGATATTTTGGCTTTGAAGGATGCAGACTGTTCGGTGGCTATGGCTTCAGGTTCACAGGCGGCTTCGCAAGTGGCGCAATTAGTGTTACTGGATTCGGATTTTTCACGCATGCCACAGATTGTAGATGAGGGGCGTCGAGTGGTGAATAATTTGGAACGTTCCGGTTCATTATTCTTAGTGAAAAATGTCTTTTCGTTTATTGTGGCGCTACTTTCGATTGGCTTCGGTTTTATGTATCCGCTTTTACCGACCCAGGTCTCATTGGTTACGATGTTTACGATTGGTGTGCCAAGTTTCTTTTTGGCGCAAATTCCGAATAAAGATTTGATTCGAGGGAATTTTATGGTTAATATCTTAAAGAAGGCGATTCCGGCGGCACTAACTAACGTGGTGATTGTTTTGGCGCTAATTAATTTGAGACTTTGGTTGGGGCTCACACGTGAGCAACTGGGGATGCTTTGCGTGCTAGGTTGGGAAGTGGTAGGAATCACTTATCTGGCGCGAATTTGTATGCCGTATGATAATATTTGGAAAAAGCTAATTGTGGGAGGATGTACTTTTGGTATGCTCTTTTGTATGATTTTCTTGCAGAGCTTATTTAGTGTACATATTAATCTTTCAATGATAGAATGGATAATCTTTAGTGCGATTTTAATTATTACAGTGCCATTAATGATGACAATCGAAAATATGTCGCGTTGGCTTTATCGAAACGTGATGATTAAGATTCTAAAGAATAAAATTATTGATAAGTTACCAGAAATCGAATAGATAAAAATATCAGCTACGAAGCTGATATTTTTTAATTGAAGTTTTGGGGCTTTAGCTTTTACCAGCCGCCACCACCGCC
>JABZKD010000007.1 GCA_015257455.1 Nanosynbacter sp.
AGGTACAGGGGAAACATACAAGGATAAAATACTAAAGCTAATCAAGAGAGAAACAGAGAAGATATAAATTTATCAAAAAAATTTTGTTTATGTCCTTGACAAATCTTCCCAAAAGGTTCGCCTCCCTCGAAAAATAATCAAACACAAAAAACGACCCATAGGGTCTTTTCCATGTTTGGTGATCTCTGCGGGAGGTTGTCATTTGCTACGCAAATGCCAAAACCTTCGGTGCGAACCCCTGGGTTCGCCTCCGGCAAATATCATAAATAAAAAAACCACCTCACGGTGCTTTTTATATTTATGGTGATCTCTGCGGGAGTCGAACCCGCGTTGACGGGATGAAAACCCGTTGTACTAACCGTTATACTAAGAGACCAATTCCGAAATGTACTTTTCTATTATAACAGATTTAAAAAAATCGGCAACTCTAATTTTTAAAAATCTCGAAGTTTAATTTTCAACTTTTTCGCAGCTTAAAATCGGATCCATAGTGTAGTCGGTTTTACCGAATGGGGCATGCGGCTTGAACGTCACCGAAGACAAGTCTTTGTTGCAAGTTAATTTTTTATGTTCAAAATAAATGCGCTTATCCAAATTATTTTCATCGCTATAGCTCAGCAGCCTACGCAGTTTTACCATCGGAAAGCCAGTTTTTAGATATGGTTTAAAAACAAATTCCGCACCTTTCGCTGCTATCTCGTCCTTATGTCCATTCACAAAATTATCATAAAAGAAATTTTCGTAATAACTCTTCGCCAGTTCTTGAAATTGTCTTTCCGCCAAAGCTTCGGCCGTCACATTTTTCTTTACCATCAAAGAAAATCCTACACTGCAGGTCGAAATCAGGACCACCACGATCATTAGTCCGCGAATAATTTTCGAATTCAGAGTCTCTAGGCGAATCTGATTAGAGAGTTTTTTGAAGCTAGGACTAAGTTTGGTCGCGTTCCTTTTGTGTCTGCGCTTGGCGCCACGACGGTCGATATTCATAGTTAAATTATAGCATAAGAATTTTTATTTTTAGCCGCCTAGAATTATAATATAAGCATGAATACGAAAAATCTCACCTTGAAAAACGAAGCCGCTGTGATTGATTTTGCGGAAAATTTAATGCGCGAGATTTTGCAATCTAAAGATGCTCTGCCTTGTGCGATTGAATTGGTGGGCGACGTCGGTGCTGGTAAAACTACTTTCACTAAAGGTCTCGCTCGCGGTCTCGAAATCACCGAAGAGATCACTTCGCCAACTTTTACTATTTCAAAAGTTTATGAAAATTCGCGTGGTCAAAAACTTGTGCACTACGATTTTTATCGCTTGGAAAATCCGGGTATCATGGTGGAAGATTTATTTGAAAACCTACAGGACCCCCAGACTGTCACGGTTATTGAATGGGCGGATACGGTTAGTGAAATTCTTCCCGCCAATCATTTGCGCTTAGAAATTCTCATTAATGACGACGGTAGTCGCACGCTTAATTTAACCCAAAATCTCACTTCGGAGCATTAACATGAAACTTTACCTTGACACTTCTACGGAAAATACCATCCTAAAGCTCGACGATAAGGAGTATTCCGCTCCCCTCAAAAATCAATTAGCTGAGCAAATTTTCACTTTCATTCATGATAAACTTGTCGAAAATCAGGCCGACTGGACCGATCTCACGGAAATCACTTTCTTCGCCGGTCCAGGCTCTTTTACTGGCCTCCGCATCGGTGCTGCCGTAGTTAATACTTTGGCTGATCAGTTGCAAATTCCTTTGAAGAATCAGGACGGGGAAGTAGTACCCATTATTTTGCCAAACTATGGTCGCCCGGCCAATATTACGCCATCCAAAAAATAAATCTTCCATTCCGCCACTCATTTCGCTTGTGTTATAATATATGGTATAAGGAAATTCATGGATCAAGATCTTCATCAAAATCAAAATAATCAAAAACCTCAAACCATTGGCGGTGTAACTTTTTCTGCTGGCCTTTCGCATCCTGTAACTCCTCAGGTCAGCCCAGGTTCTAATCAGCCAAGTTTCGCCAAGCCAGCCTCCGAACAGTCGAATATCACCACTCCTCAGCCTACTATCCCTAGTCCAGCTGATCTCTTTAATAATAATTCTGCCGCTTTTTCTACTCCTCAGTCCACTCCAGTGTCTACTCCAGTTACTGAAACAACCCCAGCTAATACATATCAAGCCAATAATTACACTTCACCAGCCGCTTCTACTGAGCAAATTTTTGCTGCCGACACCACGAATAATTTTTATGCCAACGATAACTCCAATCCTTTTGGTGAAAATGGCTTCACGCAGGCTGCCCGTAATGGTAATCCTAATTCTAATCAGAGCATGATTGATCAGTCCATCCAAAATGCTGCCATGTTAAATCAAGCTACCGAAGCTCAGAAAAATCCAGGTCAAGAAGTAAATAACGGTCCCGAAATTGTTTATAATCAGCTCAATGTTCCAGTTGCTTCGCCAACTCATTTTGAAGAAAAATTCACCGTCGTCGACCCAAATGCCGCCAGTGAAAAATCTGCCGAGGCTGCCAAGGCTGAAAAAGAAGCCAAAGAAAAAGATCCGCGCACTATCGCCATGAAAGCTCTGAAGAAAATGACTACCATGGCCATGGTTTTCGGTATTCTCGCTGTTTTGTTCCTTGTTTTAAGCTTAATCGGTCTAGTTTACGGTATTTCCCAGGGTGATAAAATCACTACTGCGAATAATACTATCAAGAATCAAGCTCAAATTATCGCCGCCGTCGAGGAATCTTCTGGCGTGGCGAAAATTTCTACCCCAGCCGATGTGCCAGTTTACAAAACGACTCTCGGTTACATTTATATCTCCGACTGGAATATCAAATTGAAAGTCCCAGATAATCTTTCCACCATGAGTTATGTTTTAAACACTTACGAATACCGCAACTCAATTTGTTTCAACGGTATTCAAAAAGGCGTTCAGGCTAAGCAAGAATTTGCCGATCCGGCCAAGAATCTTGGTAAGCAAGGCTGTCTCGTGCGTGTGCCAGTTTCTGAAGGTGATTTTGAAGCTTCCACTGGCAAACGTTTCGGCACCAAGGTCACGACCTACAAGGATTATAATTTCTTTTACATCGACCCAACCGTCAGTAGTAAGGATGGTGCGGAGCTCGGTCTTGAAACCGCTTCCAATCAAATCATTCGCAATATGATTTTTGCTCTCGAAACCTACGAATAAGAGCGGTCTTTATGATAAAATCAAGACAGGGGGATTTTGATTTATTAAATAATTTTGTTAATTTTGTAAAACTGCCGGTATGATGAAGATATTGGCGTCGACAAATAGAAAGTGAAGTCAAATGTTTATTCCGATAGCACTCAGTATTATTGCTGGTATTGTTTGTGGTTCCGGTTTTGTCCTGGTCTATAACAAAAAGAATGAATCTGGTGGCAAAGCTAAGGCCGAAGATCTTATTCGTAAGGCTAAAAACGAGGCTGCCGACATCGTTCTCAAAGCTAAAAAAGAAGCTGGCAGTATTGCCGATAAATCTCAACAAGAAGAGGAGGCTCGTCGCAAGGATTGGCGCCAAACCGAAAAGCGTCTCTCTGAGCGTGAAACCTCACTCGACAACCGTTTCGATCAACTAGAAAAACGTTCGGAAAAATTAACCAACAAAGAACGTGAAATTGATGATTTGAAGCTTGAAATTCATCAAATCCGCGACAAGCAGCAAGAAAAGTTGGAAAAAATTGCTGGCCTCACCAAGCTTGATGCTAAAGATAAGCTGATCAAGATGACCGAAAAAGATATCAAGGATGATCTTGTCGGTTTGATTACCAAAGAGCAAAAAGAGCTTCGTCGCGACATCGATGAAACTGCTCAGGCTCTACTAGTTACCGCTATGGAACGCATGTCTTCCGAAGTCACTGCTGATCGTACAGTTACCGCTCTGAAATTACCAGATGACGAAATGAAAGGTCGCATCATCGGTAAGGAAGGCCGTAACATTCAGGCACTCCAACGTGCCACCGGTGTCGACATTATGGTCGATGATACTCCAGGTATGGTGGTGCTTTCCTCTTTTGATCCAATCCGTCGTCAAGTCGCGCGTTACGCCTTAGAGCGTCTGATGAAAGATGGCCGCATTAATCCGTCGAGTATCGAAGATGCCGTGGCTAAAGCTGAACGTGAAATCGAAAAAGAAGTTGTGCGTGCTGGTGAAGATGCGGCTCGTGAAGTCGGGGTGATTGGTATTCCTCATGAAATTTTACATTTGCTCGGCGAGCTCAAATTCCGTACTTCCTACGGTCAAAATGTTTTGCTTCACTCGATTGAAATGGCACACATGGCCGGTATGATCGCCGAAGAAATCGGTGCCGATGTGCGTGTGGCTAAGACTGCTACTTTGCTTCACGATGTAGGTAAAGCCGTCACTCATAAAATTGAGGGTAAGCACGCCGAGATTGGTGCTGAACTTGCCAAAAAATATGGTCTCTCCGATCAAATCACTCACGCTATCGCCGCCCATCATAACGATATTGAACCAACTACCGTCGAAGCTATTATTGTGAAGATTGTAGATGCGATTTCCGCTGCTCGTCCAGGTGCTCGTAATATTTCCGCCGAGAATTTTGCCGAGCGTATGAAAGAATTAGAAAATATCGCTACTGGCTTCAATGGTATCGATAAGGCTTATGCCATTTCTGCCGGTCGTGAAATTCGTGTAATTGTCGAGCCGAAACAAATTGATGACCTCACCGCCTTGAAATTGGCTCGTGATATTGCCGAAAAAATCGAAGCTACCATGAGCTACCCAGGTGTAATCAAGGTGAATGTAATTCGCGAAACTCGCGCCATCGAATACGCCAAGTAATTTTTCCTCACTCTAAAAATCCAAAAAATAACCCCATATTTCAGGGTTATTTTTTATTTGCCATAAGCACTTTTCTATAATATAATGCAGGTAACGGGGAAGAAAATCAAAACTGTAAAATAAAAAGGAAAATATGGCACAAACAAAAATATCAAAGCCGCAATCTAAAACACATACTTTGAAAATTATTGCCGTTGTATTAGCTTTTATTATGTGGGGAGCGACACTTTATATGAATGCCCTAATGCTATCCAAAATATTTTACGTGATAGAATTAGAGGAGAAGCATTACGGTACAATTCTTCGAAACACTGATGTTATTAATTATAAAGTTACAAATGATGAAGAGTCTCGCCGCAAACTAAAAGATTGGTATGACATCGACTATAAAAAAGATTAATAATTATTTATAACCCAAAAAAGACTGGAATCGCTCCAGTCTTTTTTTGATAATTTCATGGTAAGCTTTTGCTTTCGCAAAATCTTTCCATTCTGCGTCGATCAAATAAAGAAAATAAATTTTCTTTATTTTTCCTCCTTGAATGGTCTGGGTGACCAGATTAGGATTTTTTCAAAATCCTTCTGTTCCTCCTCGCTCAAAAAAATAAAAGCAAGCTTTTATTTTTCGCTCGCTTCGTCGTCCAGTTGAACTACGTTCTCATCTTGTTACCCCAATACATATGAAAACAAAAATAATCCCTGAAGGATCATTTTTCTTTTCATAATGGTCTGGGTGACCAGATTTGAACTGGCGACCTCGCAGTCCCGAACCGCGCGCGCTACCAACTGCGCTACACCCAGATATGTTTATCTTATCACGAAAACGCAAGATAATCATAATTATGTTATAATATCAAACGATATGAGTAAACTATATAAAAGAACTAAAATTTTGGCTACCATCGGTCCAGCCGTCTTCACTGAAGAAAAAATTACCGAGTTAGTCATGGCTGGTGTCAACTGTTGCCGCCTCAACTTCTCTCACGGAAGTTACGAAGAACGCGATGAGCAAATCGCTTGGATTAAAAAAGCTGCTGAGAAAAAAGGTCGCTCTGTCGCCATTCTCCAAGATATTCAAGGCCCTAAAATTCGCCTCGGCGTAATTAAAGATAATCATTATGAAGTCAAGCCAGGCGACGAATTGATTCTCGATTATGCCGTCATTGAACATGATGGTTCGAATCTTCTTCCAGTTCAGTATAATCTCGCTGAGCGCATGAAAGTTGGTGAACCTCTTTTCATCTTCGATGGCAAAATTCGTTCTACCGTCACGGAAATCGTCAGTAGCACTGCTATTAAGGTTAAGGTTGAAAACGAAGGTACTATTATGAGCCGCAAGGGCCTCAACCTTCCAGATACCGATTTTGGTGGTGATGTGATTACCGAAAAAGATATGGCTGACATCGAATTTGGTGCCACTCGTGACTTTGACTATGTCGCAATGAGCTTTATCCAGAGCGCCGATGACGTCGAAAGACTTCGTCAAATCTTGGTTTCTCTCGGTTCTACCGCTCAAATTATCGCTAAAATCGAAACCAAAAAAGCTATCGAAACTGATGAAAAAATGGAAGCTATCGTTCAAGCCGCTGATGGTATCATGGTCGCCCGTGGTGATATGGCTGTCGAAGCTGGCAACGAAGTCGTCCCTATCGTTCAGCGTAAATTAATTAGCCTTTGCCGTAAGCACGGTAAACTCTGTGTCGTGGCTACCCAGATGCTCGGTTCCATGGTCGATAATCCAAGTCCATCTCGCGCTGAAGTTTCTGACGTTGCCAACGCTGTGATTCAGGGTGCTGACGCCGTCATGCTTTCCGATGAAACTGCCAACGGTAAGTACCCAATCGAAGCCGTGAAGCAAATGAAGCAAATTATTCTTTACACTCAGAACCATTCCAAGGTCGATCCAATTGATCAGGATGTGACTGGTGAAAATCGTGAATATAACGCTGTAGCTAATGCTGCCGTCAGTCTTGCTGAAAAAATTCACGCTGATGTCATCGTCTGTGAGACCGCTTCTGGTGCGACCGCGGTTTCAATTTCTGCTGAACGTCCAAATCTCCCAATCATCTCAGTTACTTCGAACAGGCGCGTGGCCAGCCAATTGGCTTTGAACTATGCCAACGCCAGCTTCGAGCGTCCATTCTCTGAGAATTATGGCATCGATCTCGTTCAAGAACTTAAGGCTTCTGGCTATATTAATACTAAACCAGGCGAAGATAAGGTGCTCGCTGTAATCGTTTCCGGTCAACCAAACGTGATTGGTGGTACGGACACTATTCAAATTCGTAGCATTTAGTCATAAGCTTTAGCACGATTAGAAGATTGCGGTATAATTAAAACATGTATCGCAATCTTCATTTTTTGCACCCCGAACATCAAACCGTTTTACTTCGTACGGATTATAATGTGCCGCTCGAAAATGGTCTGATTCAAAATAATTTACGCATCGAAAAATCTCTTCCTACCATTCGGTATCTCTTGGATCATCAGGTTAAAAAACTGGTAATCATTTCTCATCTCGGCCGTCCAGAGGGAAAAGTGATGCCGGAATTTTCCTTACGGCCGGTCGCCGCTGAACTCTCTCGCTTACTGCAACGCGAAGTCTTTTTTGCGCCCGAAACTACCGGTGAAGCTACTAAGCAATTAATCTCTGAGGCTCCAGAAGGTGCAGTAATTTTATTAGAAAATTTACGTTTTCATCTCGGCGAGGAAGAGAATTCGATAGACTTTGCTCAGGCCATCTTCGATACCGTCCAGCCAGATTGTTTTGTTCAGGACGGCTTCGGCGTTTTACATCGCGCCCACGCTTCTACTGATGCCTTGCCTCGTCTCTTGCCGAGCGCCATGGGATTACTCGTCGAGCAGGAAATTGAAAATCTAAAAAAGGTACAAGAAAATCCGCTCCACCCTGTACTTTTAATCATTGGTGGTGCCAAAGTTAAAGATAAATCTCCCCTTATCGAGCATTTTTCTAAACTCGCCGATCATATTTTTGTCGGCGGCAAAATCGCTGCAGACGGCTTCACTTCTGATCTGCCACAAATTACCATAGCCTCCGATTTTACTGAGGACGAATCCGGCGCCAAACTCGATATTGGTCCGAAATCCCTCGATCAGCTAATCGACCTCGTACTAAAATCTCGTACTATTATTTGGAATGGCACTCTCGGTCTTACCGAAAAACCACCTTTTGATTTTGCTTCCAGAGTCATCGCCGAATCTATTGGTGCTAAAAATCCGGCAGAAAATCTTTCCGTCATCTGCGGTGGTGATACTACGGGCTTCGTAGAAAACCTCTTGCAAAACCGCTATTCCGACCAGCCCCCACTTAATTTTTCCTTAGTTTCCACCGGCGGTGGCGCTAGTCTCGAATTCTTAATCCATGGTACTCTCCCAGGTCTCGAAGTTCTGAAAACTGTCTGATCCAAAAATCCGCCTCTGTTAATTTTGTAATAATTACCTAAACCTGTCTTGGAGCTGGAAATAATTAGCACTCATTGCTTGACAGTGCTAATATTTGCTATACAATAGAATTATGCAAGATGAATTTACTGAAATAATGAATAAATTGACCGAGAATGCTCGTTTTGCGCTTCAGAAATCCGATTATTATGCCAAGCGTTATAATAACGGCTACATGAGCACCGAGCATTTGCTTCTCGGTATTCTTTCGCAAGATACCTCCACTGGTGCGCGCTTTCTCGCCGATGAAGATGTGAATCTCGACCAGGTTGAAAAACTGATGAATCATACCGCCATCGAAGTTCCCGGTGCGGATATGGCCATGATGTCGCTTTCCGAAGCCGCTGTTTTGACTCTGCGCCTCGCATCTAACTTTGTGAAAGAGCAGGGAATTAAATTAATTGGCACTGAGCATCTACTTTATGCTTTGATTCGCCAGCCAAATTCTCGCGCCAGCTTGATTCTTCAAGGTCTCGATGTTGATCTTACGGAATTATCGAAAACTATTGAAGAGTTTGCCGAAAAACAGGCGGAAGAAGCCAAGATCGATCAAAAGAAAAACGATTTTAAGCGTAAACGTCCGCTCAAGTGGCTCACCAAATACGGCGTGGATCTCACCGAATTGGCTCGTCAGGGTCGTCTCGACACTGTAATCGGCCGTGATCGTGAAATTGAACGCGCTCTCACCGTGCTTTCTCGTCGCACTAAGTCCAACCCTGTACTGATCGGTGAAGCTGGTGTGGGTAAGACCGCTATTGTCGAGGGTCTCGCTACTCGTATCGCCAAAAATGAGGTGCCAGGTAATTTGATTGGTAAGAAAATTTATCAAATCGACCTCAGCTCTGTGGTCGCCGGTACAAAGTTCCGCGGCGACTTCGAGGAGCGCATTAAAGGTATCGTCGACGAAGCCATCGAAAGTAAGGACCTTATTCTCTTTATCGATGAAATTCATCTCTTGACCGGCGCTGGCTCTTCTGAGGGGAGCCTGGATGCCGCGAATATCTTGAAGCCCGCTCTCGCACGTGGTTTAATTCATCTGATTGGTGCTTCTACCATGGATGAATATCGCAAATCGATCGAAAAAGATAAAGCTCTCGCACGTCGTTTCCAAACCGTGATTGTCGAAGAGCCTTCCGATGCGATTACTGTGCGTATCTTGAAGGGAATTAAGTCACATTACGAAAAACATCACGGCGTGGTGATTCCTGATAAAATTATCGAAACCGCCGTCAGTATGTCGAAGCGTTATATTAATGATCGCTATATGCCAGATAAGGTTATCGATGTGATCGACGAAGCTAGTGCTATCGCCAAGGTTGCTGCTGATAAAAGTGGTAGTGGCGAATATAAAAAATTGAAGATCGAGCGTGAATCACTTCAGCAAAAAATTGAAGATAGTGCCGAAGCCGAGAACTTTGAAAAGGCCGCTCTCTACAAAACTCGCCTCGCCAAATTAGAAGAAAAAATCAAATCACTCGAGCAGGCTGGTGTAGATGAAAATGTTTCACCAGTGCTCACCGAAGAAAATCTTGCCGAAGCCATTTCTCTCAAAACCGGCATCCCAGTTTCCAAAGTGCACGGTAGTGAATTGAAAGTTCTTTCGAAATTAGAAGCACATCTCGATAAGGCTATTATTGGCCAAGACGAAGCGATTCATGACGTAGCTAAGGCTATTCGCCGTGGCCGTTCTGGTATTAGTGATCCTAGGCGTCCGATTGGTTCCTTCCTCTTCATGGGTCCAACTGGTGTGGGTAAAACTGAGCTTGCTCGGGTAATCGCTCGCGAAGTTTTCGGTGGTGAGAATGCTTTGATTAAAATCGATATGTCAGAGTTTGGCGAAAAACACAATGTTTCTCGCTTAGTGGGTGCGCCAGCTGGCTACGTTGGTTATGATGATGGTGGTAAATTAACCGAATCGGTGCGCCGTCATCCATACTCCGTGGTGCTCTTTGATGAAATTGAAAAAGCTCACCCAGATGTCTTTAATATGCTGCTGCAAATTCTCGAAGATGGCGTTCTCACCGATGGTCAAGGTAACCGTGTGAAGTTTAATAACACCATCGTGATTCTGACTTCCAACCTCGGTTCCGACGAAATGTATAATGACCAGGCCTTCGGTTTCTCCAGCCATCAAAAAACCAAGGATCAATTTATCGCCGAAGATTACGAAGCAAGTAAAAATGCCGCAATGAAAGCTTTGAAGAAGAATATGCGCCCAGAGCTCATCAATCGCTTGGATGCCATCGAAGTCTTCCATGCGCTTTCTCGTAAGCAAGTAGAAGAAATCTTTGACAATATGATTGAAGATTTGAAAAAGCGTCTTGCTGAAAAAGCCATCGGTTTGAAACTTGATACCAAGGTGCGCGACTTTCTCATCGAAAAAGGTTTTGATCCCAAAAATGGTGCCAGGCCATTACGCCGGGCCATCGAAGATAATTTGGAAACCTTGCTCTCTGATGCGATTATTGCGGAAGAAATTTTGCCAGGACAAATCGCCCAAATTAGCTTAAAAGGTGATAAGCTTAAATTAAAGATCGAAAGCACTGAAAAATAATATGGAAAATTCATCGCCAGAAATCCCCGTTCAGTCTCGTCGGAGTAGTCTAACACTCGCCGACCTGCTTAGTGGACTTGTGATTTTCGGTACACTTTTCGCTGGCGCTTTTGCCTTTATCTGTCTGCAAGATGATATTAAGGCTTATGATTTTCAAATCTCTGACACCCTGAAGCCTTATGTTCAGAAACTTCATCTTACAGAAAAAGCTTCAAAGACTCTGCTCGCTACTCATCCAGCCTTGCAGGAAAAACAGGCCTTCAATCAGAGCTGCCATTCCCATAATCATGAAGTTTACGTCCTGGGTTGTTACGTCCATGATAATGATCGCATTTATCTTTACCATGTCGAATCGAATGACCTTCCAGGGGTAATCGAGGTGACTACGGCTCACGAAATGCTTCATGCCGCCTATCAACGTGTCCCCTTCTGGGAGATGGACCGACTGAATGAGGAAATTAAAAAGGCCTATGATAATCTTCCGGCCGATCACGAGATTCGTACTTCCATCAAAAGCTATTCTGAAGATGATTTTTACGATGAACTACATTCGCGTCTCGGTACTGAGGTCGCCAAGTTGTCGGAATATCTCGAAAAACATTATGCCGCTTATTTCCAGCACCGCCAGACCATCACGGATTTTAATCAGCAATATCACTCCGTTTTCCAAAAGCTTAATGATAAACTCACTTCACTTAAGTCCGAAATCGACGCCAAGCAGACTGCCATTAATCAGCAAACTGAGATCTACAATAATGAAACCAATGCCTTAAATCAATTAATTCTCGATTTTAATCGACGCGTCGAATCTGGTCAAATCTCTGGTTGGCGCTATCAAAACGAACGTGCTACCCTGGAAGCCCGCATTGGTCGTCATGAAGCCACTTATCAAAGTATTCAGCAATCTATCGATGCCATTAATCAGCAAATTGCCGAATATAATAACCACGTGCTTTTCGAAAATCAGTTGATGAATCAGATTAATTCCAACGCCGTTTCAAACAATCTCGAATCTCAAAAATAAGGAAAGGAAAATTCTATGCAAACTAATTCAAATCCTAATGACTATCTCGTCCCAACCGTCATTGAAACCACCAATCGTGGTGAACGCTCTTATGACATCTACTCTAGACTTTTAAATGATCGCATTATCTTCCTCGGTGAAGATGTTAATGCACACACTGCCAATCTTGTAGTGGCCCAGCTCCTCTTTCTCGCCCACGAAGATCCTAAGAAAGATATTAAACTTTATATCAATTCTCCAGGCGGCTCCGTCTACGATGGTCTCGCCATTATCGACACGATGAATTATATTGAGCCAGATGTTCAAACTATTGGTATCGGTCTTCAGGCCTCTATGGGTGCCATGTTGCTTAGCTGTGGTACCAAAGGTAAACGTTTTGCCTTGCCGAATGCTCGCGTGATGATTCATCAGCCAAGTTCTGGCACTCAGGGTAAGATTACCGATCAGGAAATTATGCTTAAAGAAGGTATTTTCTTGAAGAAACGTCTCGCTGAAATTCTCGCTAAGAATACCGGCAAAAAAGTCGACCAAATCATCAAAGACATGGACCGTGATAACTGGATGTCCGCTGATGAAGCTAAAGATTACGGCATTATCGACGAAGTCATTGCCAAATAATTTTATGAAATACTCGATGCCCATCCGGTGGGCGTCGGGCAATCTAGTAATCTAATAATAATCTAAAATCGATGCATCAAAGAGTGGGTGATCGCGGCGGCCAAAGCGTCAGCCGCATCATCCGGTTTGGGTACGCTAGTTAAATCCAGATGCAGTTTTACCATTTCCTGCATTTGCTTTTTATCGGCTGAGCCGTAGCCGGTCATCGTCTTTTTGATTTCATTTGGTGTGTATTCGAAGGTTGGTAGTTCATGCTGCTTACAAACCAAAAGCACCACTCCTCTAGCTTCCGCCACGGAAATACCGGTCGTTACATTTTTGGTGAAGAAAAGTTTTTCGATACTCACACAATCCGGCTTGTTTAATTTAATAATCTCATGCATCGATTCATAAATATCGAGTAAACGCTCTGAAAGTGGGGTGTGTGGCGGCGTGGCGATTACGCCGTTATCGATCATTTTGGCGCGACCAGTTTGTTTTACTTCGATCACCCCAAAGCCACAAATTCCTGTACCTGGGTCAATTCCTAAAATTCTCATCTATCTCTATTCGTTCACATATTTAATTAAAGTGGTGCGCAAATCTTTGACTGGAATCACGAATTTATCATGAATTGTTGCGGGTGCAATCGCGTGCTTAAAGCCCAATTTTTTTGCTTCAGCGATTCTTTGGTCTGGTCGAAAAGCTGAGCGGATTTCTCCCCCTAGGCCCACCTCACCGAATACCACATATTCTTCGCTGAGCTTTCTTCCTGCCGCCGCCGAAGCAATCGCGAGGCACACTGCCAGGTCTGCAGCCGAATCCTTAATCTTAATCCCGCCTACCACGTTCAAGAAAATATCTTTATCATCTAGTTTTAGTTTAGTGCGTTGCTCAATCACCGCGATTAATAAATTCAAACGATTTAGATCAAAACCAGAAGCTGCACGTTTTGGGTAACCAAAATTTGTGGTCGAAACTAGAGCTTGAATTTCCACCAGTAGCGGCCTGGTGCCCTCTAGAGTTGCTAAAATAATTGAACCATCCGTGTTTTGTCTCTCTGCTAGTAGGGCAGCCGAAGGGTTTTGTACTTCCTGCAAGCCCTTTTCCGTCATTTCGAAAATCGCCGCCTCACTGGTCGAGCCGAAACGGTTTTTAATGGCACGAATAGTCTTAAATCCACCATAGCGATCACCTTCGAAATTTAGTACCACATCCACCAGGTGCTCCAAAACTTTCGGTCCCGCCAAGGTCCCTTCCTTCGTCACATGTCCCACGATAATCACCGCCGTATCGGTCTTTTTCGCAGCTTGAATAATTAGATTACCTGCATTGGTAATTTGTGAAACCGTTCCCGGCGCCGAAGAAATTTCGTTAATCGCCAAAGTCTGAATCGAGTCGACAATCACTAATTCAAATTCGCCATCGGCAATTGTTTTAGCGATGTCGTTCCCAGAAGTCGAAGCCGCAAAACTTAAAGTTTCTGAATTCGCCCCTAATCTCACGGCTCGCATTTTTACCTGTCCAGCCGATTCCTCGCCAGAAACATAGAGTACCTTATGACCGTTGGCAATCTTCGCGCAAATCTGCATCAAAATCGTCGATTTACCAATACCCGGTTGCCCAGCAAAGAGAATTACTGAGCCGCGCAAAATTCCCCCACCCAGCACTTCATTCAGGGAATTAAACTCAGTCTTCAGCCGCTCTTTTTCATCCGAAGCGGCGATTTCCTTAATACTAGAAAAACTCAAAGTTTTTCCACTGCTCTTAGCTTGCGCCAGAGCAAATTTACCCGCACTTGAACTATCCTCAACTACTAAATCCTCCACGATGGTATTCCATGCATCGCAGTTATTACAGTGGCCAGCCCACTTGCTATAGCGCGCTCCACAGTTTTGACAGACATATTGTTTAGTAGCTTTCATATTGAAATTATACCAATCTCTCAGCGAAAACCCAAAATTCCATGTATAATGGGAGTATGAATAAAACAGTCAAAAAATCTGGTTTCACTCTTATTGAACTAGTGGTAGTTTTAGTTTTTGTTTCGATCGCCTTGGTGCTTTTCTTCCTCCAGAAGCAAAATCTCGACGCCATGCACCGTGATGAGCAACGCAAGGAAGCGATTAACGCCATGTATTATGCCCTCGAAGAAGGTTTTTATGCTAAGAATGGCTATTATCCAGAAACCATCACCGATGAAAATCTCACGGTTATGGACCCTAAATTATTCACTGACCCGAATGGTGTTTATATTAATGGTGAAGGCGGCTCACTTAATTATATTTCCGCCGATTGTAATAACGGCAAATGCCGGGAATACACGCTCCGCGCTAGACTAGAAAAAGAAGACGATTACATCAAGAAAAACCGCCATAACTAAATAAAAAAATGAAGCCTATTTGCTTTTTGAGGACATAGGCTTGGGCAAGCGCCCTTGAGCGGTCCGAACAAAAGTAAATAGGTTCATTTTTTAGCTTATTTTAGTAATTAATTGCACGCAATTCAAAGTAAGCTCTTGGGTGTGCACATACTGGGCAAACCTCAGGTGCTTCATTACCTACAAAGGTATAACCACAGTTACGACACTTCCAGACGGTAACTTTTTCAGACTTAAACACTACGTCGTCATCGATATTCTTGATCAATTTGCGGTAGCGTTCTTCGTGCTCTTTTTCAATTGCCCCGACACCATCGAACTTGTCAGCAATCTCGTCAAAACCTTCTTCACGGGCAATACGAGCGAACTCTTTGTACATGTCAGTCCATTCGTAATCTTCACCAGCAGCCGCGATTTCGAGGTTGGTTCTGGTATCAGCTACGGCGCCATCATTAAGGTACTTGTACCAAAGCTTGGCGTGTTCTTTTTCATTGTCAGAAGTTTCGGTGAAAATTTCAGCAATTTGTTCGTAACCATCCTTTTTAGCACGAGAAGCAAAGAACTGGTATTTCACGCGAGCTTGCGATTCTCCAGCGAAAGCGGTTTTTAGATTATCATAGGTCTTACTATTTTTAAAATTGGATTTATCAATATCAGACATTTAACTCCTTTCTTAATGGTATAATCTATTATAACGCATTTAAGCAAAAGACGGAGGATTATGGCAATCGAGCGAGTTATCGACAATATATCGCACGAGGAGGATCAGGAAGAGCAAGCAGTAGAAGTCAGTCTTCGCCCAACTAATTTTGCCGAGTATATCGGCCAGGAGCGCTTGAAAAAGAACCTGAAGATCGCTATCGCGGCGGTGAAAAAACGTAATGACGGGACTACTTTGGACCACGTCCTACTTTATGGTCCACCAGGTCTCGGTAAAACTACTATGGCTAATGTCATCGCCCACGAACTTGGTTCCAATCTGCGCGTCACCTCTGGTCCGGCTATCGAGCGTGCTGGAGATCTCGCCTCTATCCTTACTAATCTCCAAAATGGTGATGTGCTATTTATTGATGAGATTCATCGTCTGCGTCGCGCCGTGGAAGAAATTCTTTATTCCGCCATGGAAGATTACAAACTCGACATCGTCATCGGTAAGGGTCCGGCTGCCCGTTCGGTACGTCTCGACCTACCACACTTTACCGTAATCGGCGCCACCACTCGTACTGGTTCTTTGGCTGGTCCACTTCGCGATCGCTTCGGGATCACACATCGTCTCGAATATTACAATGAATCAGAAATCGGTCAAATTATTACCCGTACCGCTAATATTCTCGGCACGGAAATTTCCGAAGAAGCTACGGCTACCCTAGCTGCCCGCTCTCGTCTCACACCGCGTATTGCTAATCGTCTGATGAAGCGCGTACGGGATTTTGCTGACGTTCATGGTGATGGCTCAGTCGACCTGGACATTGCTACACGGGCTCTCGGTCTCATGGAAATCGATTCGCTTGGTCTTGATCCGGCTGACCGTAATATGTTGCAGCTAATGCTCGATAATTATGGTAACCGCCCCGTTGGCCTCACTACTATTGCCGCCCTGACCGGTGATGAAGCCACTACAATTGAAGACTATTACGAACCATTTTTGATTCAACTTGGCTTCATTGAAAAGACTCCGCGCGGACGCATTGTCACCGAAAAAGCCAAGCGCCACCTCGCTTCTCTCTAATTACCTGAAAATATGTTATAATATAACTAATTTAACAGGGAAGCGTATGAAGCAGAAAAATTATAATCCAAAATTGGGCATTTCTCTTGAGGTTGGCGAGCGAATTGTTCTCGAAATTAAACGTACTAAAATTATTCCAATTTTAATCTTTGCCGGAGCTTGTCTAGCTAGCATTTTGCTTTTTGCTCTCTATATTTTGATTAATGCTGGTAATTCTTTCGTCTTCGCACTCGATGCCAGTGGTCGCGCTTTCTTCCTCTTGGTTATCGCGATTGTGCTTGGTACAGTCTGGATTGCAACCTTGATTAGTCTTAATGTTTATACCACCAACAAGCTTTTTGTCACTAATAAGCGCCTCATTCAACGTGTCGCCAATTCGCTTTTTGACACCGCGATGAATGTAATTGACTTAGTTTCCGTCGAAGACGTATCCTTTAAGCAAGCTGGCCTTTTTGAGCATCTCTTCGAAGTGGGTACTCTCCGCATGTCGACTATCGGCGATGAAACTACTTATGTTTTCAAATATCTTGACACGCCTACCGACGAGCTTGAGACTATTACTCATTATGTGCATATCGAAAAAGGTGAAATTCCTGCCGATGATGAGTGTGAAGTCCCCGCTGACACCGACAAAAAATCACTTTCCGAAATTTTAGCCGCTAAGAAAAACCAAAAACCTGAAGCCAAGCCAGAAACTGCTACCCCAAACACCATCCATATCGATCATCGCACCCGTCAAGCCGAAGTGGCTTCCTCGCCGGTTTCCGAAAATGCCCCTGAGACTAAAACAGAAAATACTGAATTAGCGACCACTGCAGAGGAAACGGAAATCGTAGAATCTGTAGACGCTACAGAAGCTTCAGTGGCTCCAAAAACCCCAGATACTTCTTCTGATACCTTAAATGTCCCAAATCTCGGAAATTAAAATCCGCATAAAAATAGTTCCCAAATGGAACTATTTTTTTCAAATAATCTTTCACTTCAATGGCTTTTGTTTTAGCTTTTCTGCGCTCACCTTTTTGTTAACGATTTTTTAACGCCAGGCGAATCTGATCTTCCACTGACAAATCTGTATCAATTTCTTTTAATGCCTCAGTCGCTTCTTTCAGATTAAATCCGAGTGCCATTAGGGCGTCCAAGGCCTCATTATTTTCTGGCTTCTTCGTCTGGATTTCCGCACCTGTGTAATGACTTGGCAATCCTACCTTATCTTTTAGATCTACGATTACGCGCTCGGCCGATTTTTTCCCCACGCCGCTCGCCTTACTAATAAAACCGCTATCTGCGTTAGCGATGGCATTACGCACTTCTTCCGGCGTTCCCAGAGAGAGAATCGCCATACCAGCTTTCGGGCCAATCCCATTCACGGAAATTAGCATTTCAAAAATCTTCTTCGCCATCAAAGTAGTGAAACCATAGAGATCCTCTGAAGTCTCGCGTACTGCGTGATAAGTGTAAAATTTCTTAGTTTCCCCCACATTAATCTCTTCAAAATCAATTGCTGAAAGATTCACTTCGTAACCCACGCCATGCACATCTACAATAATCTGCCCGGTGAATTTTTCCGCAATCGTACCTTCTACGTGTGCTATCATGTAACTATTTTACCATAAGAAAAAACGGCTCATCGCCGTTCCATAATTTCATTTGGTAGTACCGACTGGGATTGAACCAGTGACCTTAGGCTTATGAGTCCTACGCTCTAACCAGCTGAGCTACGGTACCACTTTCTGGCGGAAGGGACAGGATTCGAACCTGCGAAGCGTTAACTTGCCGGTTTTCAAGACCGGTGCCATCAACCACTCGGCCACCCTTCCACTAACTATCATACCAGAAAAATTCTTCCCCGTAAAGTGAAAAATCTCCCGCGAAGGCTCCTTCTAAAATTAAGCTGCGTTAGTGAAGACGTTAATTACGTCATCGAGATCATCTACGGCATCCAGCAGTTTGTCTACTTTTTCCGCATCTGTCTCGCTCACCTCTACGGTGTTATTTGGCAAATATTTGAGTTCGGCAGAATCTACGTTGAGACCAGCGTCGATCAAATTCTTACGTACTTTCATCAAATCTGTTGGTTCGGTAATAATTTCGATGCCATCTTCCGTTTCATTGGCATCTTCTGCACCAGCATCTAGGGCAGTCATTAGTGCATCTTCACCCTTATCTTCGATGAAAATTACACCCTTACGTGCAAATTGGAACATCACAGATCCAGGATCAGCCATGCGTCCGCCGTTCTTTGAAAGCGCATTACGCACTTCTGGCATAGTACGATTTTTATTATCGGTAGCAATCTCGATAATCAAACCAATCCCGGCCGGGCCGTAGGCTTCGTAGGTTTCTTCAATCAAAGCTGCGGCGTTTTTATCGGCGGCACGAGCAATCGCACGTTCGATGTTCGCCTTTGGCATATTGGCCTTGCGAGCTTTTTCTAATACCATCGCAAGAGATGGATTCATCGTTGGGTCGGCACCGGCACGCGCAGCAATGGCGATTTGGTTACCAATTTTGGTGAAGGCGGCACCACGTTTCGCATCAACGATTGCTTTTTGGCGCTTTGTGGTTGCCCATTTACTATGTCCAGACATAAAAACCCCTTATTTTTCCTAATAATAACTTTGTATTATTATAACATTTTTCCAAAAAAGCAAAAGGGGCGCAAATCTTGCGCCCCTTAAATTTCCTAGCCTGCTTCGCTTTCTTGAATTAAGTTATCTCTTAGTTCTTCAAATTTCGCCCTTACCGTTGGAATTTTGGTCTCTGTTGCCACTGGTTCAAAATTTCGCATCGGCCAAAACTTCTCCAAGGTCTCTCGAAATAATTTCGTAGTATCATTGAAGCTATTGATGTAGTTGTCGAATTCTTCAACTGTCCACGCGACAGATTCCATACTGTGGTAAGTTTTCTGCACTCGATGACTGTGCGCAGTGGATTGACATTGATTGAAAAGACCTCTCTCCATATCGTTAATCAGCCTCAAGATATTGCTCTGATAAGAATTGCCCTTCCTGTCCTGACCGATCAGTATACTCTGGGCTTTTACCACGAGCTCCATTTTGTCAATTCTTTCATTCAACGTCAATGTGATTTCATCGGACATTTTTTGTAATTTACATCTGTCAAAATACATAATTTTCCCCTCTTTCTGTAAAATAAACAGGCTACCTCTATATTATATCACATTTTATAATTTTTTACCTCTTTTGCACCATATTCCATTAGTTTGTCAAAATCACGATATTCATAATAATACTCTCGCAATTTATCTCTTAATGCTTGAAATTCCGGATAGCTTGCATCCGGTAGAGTCATAATTGGTTTCCAAGATTCATCAAGTAATGCGGTTAAGGATTCTTTCAGAATATAATATTCTCCTCTCGAAAGGCTAGAAACCACAGAATCTGGATTTTCTCGATAATAGTAATTCGTCTGAAAATGCATTAACTCATGTAAAATTCCATCAAGTGGCATCCCCCATAATTCATTATCAATTTTCGCATAGGTGAAAATCACTCCCTCCTCATAATAAACGATCATCGCTGGAAAAGTCGTAATCAAGAATAATAAGTCCTCACTCGGCGATACTGCATCTGGTGAAATTTTATGAATTTCCTTAGCGCGATTTTTTGCACAATCTTTAATTGCTAGGGGATGCTCCGTCACTTCTTCGAGTCGTCTAATCGCTAACTCAAATTTTTCATTTAGTTCATCACTCATGATTTGTCTAAATCGTTCCGGCGTCATCTCGATTCGTGCATTTCTTTCTTCGAGGTAGGGAATCAGGATCTTCTTCGCTTCCGAAAAATTTAACCCCATAATCTTTTCTGCTACCTCAATATCCTGAGTATCTTTTAACTTTTTTATTCCACCAAAATTATTCAGGGAGTTATACCAGTTATAGGCGTCTTGCGTAATGTCATAAATTATCTTGTAGGTAACCATCTATTAACCCTAATATATCCTAGTCTATTTATTCCGTCTACCGATTTTCCTCTCCCTTGCAATATTCCTTAAAATCGCTAAAATGAAACTAAAAAGGAGAGTTGTTATGTTAATTTTAATCTTAATTCTTGCTATTCTATTTGTGGTAATTCCAGGAATTCGTGTGGTTAACCAATACGAGCGCGGTGTGGTTCAGCGCCTCGGTCGTTTTCGCCGTATCATGGAACCGGGTCTTCATGTAATTATCCCTTACATTGATACTATGCGCACCGTTGATGTCCGTACTACCCCGATGGATGTGCCGAAGCAAGAAGTTATTACTAAAGATAACGTTACGGTGAATGTCGATGCAGTGGTTTATTTCCGTGTGATTGATGCGAAGAAGGCAGTCTTTGAAACCACTAATTACGCTTATGCCACTTCTACTTTTGCTCAAACTGCTTTGCGTGACGTTACCGGTAATTTCGATCTTGATGAACTACTCTCTAAGCGTGACAAAATTTCCAGCCAAATCAAGGAAATCGTTGACACTCAAACTGATAAATGGGGTATCGATATCGAAAATGTGAAACTTCAAAACATTGAGCTACCTTCTGACATGAAGCGTGCTATGGCTAAACAAGCTGAAGCTGAACGTGAACGTCGCGCTGCGATTATTTCTGCGGAAGGTGAAAAAGCCTCGGCTGCCGCAGTGGCTGAAGCCGCCAATTTGCTAGCTCAGACTCCAGGCGGTCTCAATATTCGTACTCTCCAAACTCTCGAAAAAATCAGCACCGACCCATCCCAAAAGACCGTTATTCTTCTCCCTTCCGATCTCTCTGGTGGTTTGAAAAATCTTTTCAAATAAGCCGAATAATCTGGTTAAAATCCGAAAGCAAAATAAAAAATAGCGTCTCATCTGGCGCTATTTTTCTTCGAACATAATGTAATTTTTTAGAATTGTCACAAAGTGATTCTTCGGTAAATTGAATTTCTTGTGTGGCGCATAAGTTCTAATTGCGGCAAGAAAATCTACTAGTTGTTTTCGCGTCAAACTATAGCCGTGCATCAAGCAAATTTCTCTTAAAACTTCTAATGCCACTTTCTTATCGGCCGCAAGAAAAAGTTCTTTTTTTTGAAAATTTTTCCCCACTACGGTCTGCTTGGCTAATTCTGTCACTAATTTTTCGATTTTTCCTCTGAGCTCGTTTTGCTTCTCAAACAACTCAATAATATCTGCTCGCGCCGTCTCGTCTAGTTTTGTCATTTTTTCTCGCACCCGATTGCGCAAATAATCTGCTTCATAATTGGTTGGGTCCTGTCGAAAACATATTTTTTGTTCGCCAGCAAATTTCAGTACATCGCATTTCCACATTTTCGAAATAATAAAAGGTCGCACAAGTTCATCGCCATAAAAAGGCGTGAGTCCTCGCCAGCCGGTACCACGAATAAGATTAATTGCAATCGATTCCAGGACGTCGTCTAGATGGTGCGCAGTACAGAGAATGCCACCCTCTTTTTCTTGAATTGTTTTAAGAAATTCGTAGCGTTTCTTGCGTGCCAATTCCTCTGAAACTCCCTCTCCAAGCTCCAGCTTAGTTTCATAAAAATTCACTCCCAGTTCTTGGCATTTTTGGCGCACAAAATTCGCGTCCTCCGCACTAGATTTGCGGGTACCGTGGTCAATATGCACTACGACGATATCGGCTTGTTTATACATGGCAAGAAGCGCCATTGAATCCACGCCACCCGAAACTGCCAAGATTAATTTCATGATTCTATTATACTCTATCTCATCTCTGTTATAATATAGACATGAATTCCGCGAATATTCGAAATTTTTGTATTATTGCTCACATCGATCATGGTAAGTCGACCTTGGCTGACCGCATGATGGAGATTACTGGCACTGTCGAAAAACGCCAGATGAAGTCTCAGCTGCTTGATTCCATGGAGCTTGAACGTGAAAAAGGCATCACGATTAAATTGACTCCTGTACAGATGAAATATAAGGGCTACGAGCTCAATCTAATCGACACTCCGGGCCACGTGGATTTTTCTTATGAAGTTTCGCGCTCCTTACAAGCTGTCGAGTCGGCTATCTTGGTGGTCGACGCCACTCAGGGTATTCAGGCGCAAACTCTCGCCAATGTCTACCTCGCAATCGAACAAAATCTCACTATTATCCCTGTCATTAATAAGGTCGACCTGCCAGCTGCGGATGTTGAGCGGGTTTCTAGTGAAATTATTAATCTCTTGGGCTGTGACCCTTCAGAAATTATTCCAGTCTCCGCCAAAACTGGTCTCAATGTCGAAAAAGTTCTCGATCGCATCATTGAATTCGCTCCAGCGCCAAACAAATCTTCTGTCGATACTTCACTCAAAAATTCTACAACGCTTCCTACTTCCAATTCCGCAACGCTTCCTACCCCTACCCCTGAAACCCGTGCCCTGATTTTTGATTCCTACTTCGATGACTACCGTGGCGTGGTGCTTTATGTACGTATCGTCGATGGCTCGATTAGTAAAAACGCCGCTATTGAAATGCTTGCTACCAAGACCTCTGGCATTGCCCTTGAAGTTGGTATTTTGAAACCAGAAATGTCGCCCAAAGACAGTCTCAATGAAGGCGAAGTTGGCTACATCGTCACGAACTTGAAGACCACTCGTGAGGCAAAAGTCGGTGATACGGTTACTCTGAAAAAGGCTCCTGCCAAAAATCCTCTGCCAGGTTACAAAAATGTCCTACCGTTTGTCTACGCCGGATTTTTCCCAGTTAGTAACGATCAGTATAAAGACTTAAAAGAGGCCATCGAGAAACTCTCGCTTTCTGATTCCGCCCTGCGTTTCGAGCCGGAAAATAGCCCAGTGCTCGGTTTTGGTCTTCGCATCGGTTTCTTGGGTCTACTTCATATGGACATTATTAAGGAACGTCTCGAACGTGAATTTAAGCTCGACCTCGTGGTTACTAATCCTTCGACCAACTATGAAGTCACCTTAAATTCCGGTGAAGAACTTGAAATTAAGTCTGCGGCTAATCTCCCGGATGCTTCGACTATCGCTGAAATTCGTGAACCATGGGTGAAAGGAGAAATTATCCTGCCAGTTTCCATGATTGGTAGTGTCTTACAGCTCATTGTCGAGAAACGTGGTTTGCAGAAAAATATTTCCTACCTAGAAGACCGTGCCTTGATTGATTTCGAAGCGCCGATGGCCAATCTCTTGACTGATTTTTATGATCAATTGAAGTCTCTCACCTCTGGTTATGCTAGCTTTAACTATGAAATTAATGGCTATCGCGCAGAAGATTTGGTACGTGTCGATTTTCTCGTGGGTGGTGAGAAAATGGATGCCTTAGCCCTGATGTGCCACCGTTCGGAGGCAGACGCGCTCGGTCGTTCTATTACCAAGAAACTAAAAGAGGTCATTCCGCGTCAAAATTTCGAAGTTGCCTTACAGGCCGCCATCGGTGCACGCATTATTGCTCGCGAAACTATCGGCGCCTTCCGCAAGGACGTCACCGTGAAAATTCACACTGGTGATCGAGATCGTAAAGCGAAGTTGCTTGAGAAGCAGAAGCGTGGTAAGGCCCGTATGAAACGTTTTGGTAAGATTGATATTCCATCCGAAGCTTTCACCGTGATGCTGAAACGCGACTAAGCTCGAATCTAAAATAGGCGCCCATCTCGCGCCTATTTTTAATTAAACTGAATCACTTAATTATTTTAACTTTTTCTTAATCTCTGCTAAGGTTTTTTCGAAAACTTCCTCTCGCGAGCCACTCGCATCAATCTCAATCAAGAGCCCCTTCTCGCGGTAATATTCCAGCACTGGCAAAGTTTTCTGGTTAAATTCATTTAAGCGCCTCAAGAAAACTTTCAGGGAAGCATCATCCGCTCGCTGCTCGCGACCGGCGCCCACCAGATTTAACATGAAGCGACGAATTACCTCTGCCTTGGCTAATTTTAGATAAATCACTGCCCTTGTTGGATGTCCCGACTCAATGGTCTTTCTTAAAATTTCTTTTTCTTCTCCCGACCAACGCCCCACACTTGAAAGAATTAGGGGTGAGTTTTTTAACTCGGCCTTATCGAAATAGGGAAGCACGATTTCGTAAAATAAGTCTGTCGGTGCGAGTGAGCCATCCGCGGTCAAAGCTTGTCGGTTTTCTGCTTCATATTGGCGAATCATTGCCCCTGAAGAAAGCAGTTTTCCGTCGAAATAGGCCGCCAGTTTCTCGCCTACCGTGTCTTTACCACACATCGGTAGTCCAAAAATATTAATACTGCCGGTACCTAATTTTGTTTTCAATAAATCGCGCTCGTCCATTTTCGCCCCTTTTAAATATTTTACATATTCTACCATGAATTTATCGCTTCGCCCACCACACATATCACTTCACCCACCATGTGTATCAATTTGTACACCGTACTTTTTGTCCAAAATTAGCACTCTTGAATTTTGAGTGCTAAGTGCTATAATTAAAACATTAATTATGAATAACGAAATTAAACTCACAGAACGTCAAAAACTCATCCTCTTCGCCATTATCGAGGAGTATGCTGATGTTGCCACCCCTGTTGGCAGTGTTACTTTAGCTAAATTATTCAATGTTTCTTCCGCCACGATCCGTTCGGAAATGGCACGTCTCGAGGAGCTGGGCTATATTACCTCGCCTCACACCTCTGCTGGTCGTATTCCGACCGATTACGGTTACCGTTATTATGTAAATTCACTTTCGTCTAATCCTCATCTGGGGAATTGCATGGAAGCTGATGCGCAGAGCTCTGGTTCATCGGAAGCTGAGTCGGAAAAACCAACTTCCGAATCGATTCTAAACTCTAGTGATTCGGCAGAAACTCTCGAAATTATTGATTCGATTTTTAATCGTTGGCTCAATCTTTCTCCCCTTAAGGCTCTCGGCAGTGGGGAAGAAAACGAAGGCCGCCGTAGTCTCCACGCCCTAGAAGTTCGTATTAATGCTCAGGAACGTGCTGATTTTGCTATTCGATCGGCCGTCGATATGTTGGTTGAGTTGACGGGTAATCTCGGTCTCGCCACCATTGGTAACCAGCTTTATTATTCTGGTATTTCCAAACTTTTTTCTCAGCCAGAATTTGTTGATTATGGTCGCATTCAGGCAGTTTCGAAGCTACTTGATAATCTTGAACCATGGCTCCACGAAGCCAAGCCGGGTGAATCACTGAATATTTTCATCGGTCACGAAAATCCGATTGGTAAGAACTCTGATGCTTCACTCATTATTAGTAAATTCCGTTCGCCATATTCAGATGATAGTTATATCGGTGTGCTCGGCCCTACCCGTCAAAATTATGCTAAAATCATGAGTCTTGTCCGCCATGCCGGTCGTTATTTGGAGAATACTTTGTAAGGAGAAAAAATGTCAAAACCACAAGATGAAACCACTAAGTCAAACTTTAATTTCGAAAATTCCGCAGCCGAAAATCTTAATCAAGCCAGTCCAGAAGTCGATTTTTCTGATAATCTTGACCAATCGGCAGATCCAATTTCTGCAGAATTCGCCAATCTAAAGCAGCAAAATGCTGAATTTTTGCTTGATCTCCAGCGTACTCGAGCCGACTTTGAGAATTTCCGCAAGCAGGTCGAAATGCAGCGTGAGCAGGCTAAGAAAACTGCCATACATAGCACTATTTTGAAATTTCTCCCTCTGATTGATGACATGGGCCGCGCGATTTCCGCTCATACGGAAGCGCTTTCTCCGGTTCAAAAAACTCTTGAAAAAACCATGAAATCTCTCGGTCTCGAAAAAATCGATGCCAATCCAGGCACGACTTTTAATCCAGAACTTCACAATGCTATTTCTATGGAAGAAGGCGAAGGTGATCAGGAAGTTATCGCTGAAGAACTGATTCCAGGTTATTTTTACCAAGGCGAAGTTTTACGTACCGCCATGGTTAAAGTTACTCATCAGGCCTAAATCATTTAGAAAATTCATTGAGCCGTGTCTCCATCCGGCTCAATTTTTTGTGCCCCGAAATCCCTTATCGTTTATGCTATAATATTTTATATGTATAGTGGTGAGCGCTTCATTGATTTAGATAATTTATTAGCTAGAGTCCGCATTTGTAATTATTTGACGGTCGCCCAAATTTTCCTGCAAGATAATTTTCTCTTAGAATCCCCCTTGAAGCCAGCCGACATTAAACCACGTTTGCTCGGTCACTGGGGTACTTGTCCAGGGATTAATCTGGTTTATGCTGCCCTAAAGGCTTATTTTGGTCAACGTGACTTTACTTTTGTTTTGGGTCCAGGTCACGGTTTTCCTGCCCTCCAGGCCAATCTTTTCTACGATGGGGAATTGGCCAAGGTTGATCCTACGCTCTCGCGTGATTATGCTGGCCTTAAAATTATTTCCAAGATGTTTTCCCGTATTGGTGGCTTCCCATCTCATGCTAGCCCGGTCACTCCAGGAGTAATTTGTGAGGGTGGTGAACTCGGTTATTCGCTTGCCACCGCTTATGGTTCCGTGCTTAATCGCCCAGGTCACACTACGGTTGCCCTCATTGGTGATGGCGAATTTGAAACCGCTACCATGCTTGGTAGCCTTAATCTCAATCGCCTGCTGCTAAGTGAGTCAAATGGTCGGGTTTTGCCAATCTTGCACCTGAATGGTTATAAGATTTCCGCCCCAACCGTCGCCAGTCGCCGTTCTGAACATGAATTAAAAGAGCTAATCAGAGGTTTCGGTTACACGCCAATTTTAGTTAAGGAAACGCTTTCCGAAACCTATGAAGAATTTGGCAAAAAATTTAATACTTCCGCCAATTTTACCCCTGAACTTGATGAAAAATTACAAAAAAATCTCTTAGAAAATCTTTTACATGCGCTCTTCCAGTCTGAAACTACTGAAAACCCACCATTTATTATCTTCGCCTCCGAAAAAGGCCTCACTGGTCCTCGCCAAGCCGAAGGTATGAAAGTGCGTGATAATTTTAAATCTCACCAAGTGCCACTACCTAATGCCAAAACCGATGAAACTGAACTTAAGATGCTCGAAAAATGGCTCAAAACTTATCGTTTCAACGAACTATTTGATCAAGAGAAAGGATTTTTAATTCATGAAAACTAAATCTCCCGCCAAGGCTTTTGGCGCCTTGCTTTCTGAGAAAATGCAAAGTAACCCAGATTTTTACCTCTTTTCTCCTGACGAAACCACTAGTAATAAAATCGATGCTGTTTACGATCAGACCACCCGTGCCTGGGGTGATTTAGCTGTCGAAAAATGGGATATGCCAGAGTCGGCTACTGGGCGTATTATTGAACTTCTTTCGGAAAATGTTCTCTTTTCTACCATGGTAGGCCACCTAATGACCGGAAAAGACGCCTTGATAACTAGTTACGAAGCTTTCTTCTCAATTATTCTTTCACAAATTGTCCAACATCTAAAGTTTCTCGAACAAGCCGAAACCGTCTCTTGGCAAAAATCCTATCCGTCCGCCAACCTACTTAGTACTAGTACCTGTTGGCGTCAGGATCACAATGGTTTTTCTCATCAATCCCCAATTCTTCTCTCCGCCCTCATTGCTCGTCCGGGACATCACGTCTCCTGTCTCTTTCCGCTCGACGCCGAAAGTGTGAAACCGTGCTTTAATTATCTATTTGAACGTCAAAATCAAGTCAATTTGGTTACTCTCAATAAGACCGACCAGCCAGTCTTTCTGAACGAGAAACAAGCCGAACTTTGTTTCCAGCAAGGCATTTGTTTCTTCGACACCTCGAAGTTAACTGGTTCACTTCAAGTTCTCGCTGCTTCAGAAATTCCGGAGTTCGATTACATTTTTGTCGCAGCTGGCGATATTAGTTTTTATGAATCCTATCAGGCGGTGAAGCAGCTTCAGCAAGATTTACCAAAGCTAAAAATTGGTCTCGCTTATATTTCGGCACTCACCTATGCCGGTATCGGTTTTGCTGACCATCCGCTTCTAAGCTCAGATTTTAATAAGATGTTTGGTTCCAGCGCGAAAATCATCGCGAACTTTCATGGCTATCCACATGATTTAAAAAATATTTTAGCTAACTATACTAATCCAAAGCGAATCCTTGCTCACGGTTATGAAGAGCAGGGAAGTACGGTTACGCCATTTGCTATGCTTGTTATGAATCAAACCTCTCGTTTCCATCTCATGCTCGATGTAGCGAAGGCAGAAAAATCTCCGGACCTAGTAAATAAGTATCAATCTGAGATTGATAGCCGTATGGCTTACGCTTTGGAACACGGTGAGGATCAAGAATAAAACTATAAAATACGGTATTAATCGCAAATATAATATCAATCACAAATATAGTATCAATCGCGAGCTAAAAAATAACCCCCACTTCGGGGGATATTTTTATGACTTCTTCTTTAGGAACGGCTTGCGCATTTTTTTCTGTTTTTCTGGTGCTAATTTAGCGAACATCATGCGTCCAGAATTAGTTTGCAAGAATTTTTCAAACATTACATCCACTGAATCGCCAATTTTATCGCTGGCATTATCTACTACCACCATCATGCCGTCTGGAAGATAACCTACACCCTGTTTGGGATTGCTACCGGTACTAGTAATCTTCAAAGTAAAGCATTCACCTGGTAGATATTCAGAGCGTAATTCCACTACAAGCTCATTAATGTTGAGAACATCAATATTCATCGTCGAAGCTACTTTGCCAAGATTGTAATCAATCGTCATAATCGAGCCGTGATTCTCTTCAGCTAGTTGCAAAAGTCTTTCGTCTACTGGCGTACGATCCAGTTCGTCCTTCAGAATTACTACATCAGTCGAAGGGATACGCTCAAGTTCTGATACTACATCTAGCCCAAATCTGGCACGTGTGCGTTTTTCGCTATCTTTCCCATCGGCTAATAACTGCATCTCATGGATTACACTACGTGGGATAATTAAAATCCCGCCTAAGAATCCAGTTTGTGCCACTTTTAGTACGCGTCCATCCATCAAAGCCGATGAGTCGACATAAATTTTTCGTTTTTGGCCAAAATAATTAAAGCTCTTCTTGAAAGAACGGTATGCAAGAAAGCTAGTTTCAATTAAGATGAGGCCATGAATGATTAAAGAAATAATTTCCATAAAACCTTTCTTATTATGTTAAAAAATATCTAAGCACATCCCCCTCGGTATCCGAAGCTATTGTATCACCGATTAAGAAATAATACCAAAAAATCTTATGTAATTTTTACTATCCAGAAATTTCATAATTTCTGCCTAAAGATTCTAGCTCCACAATCGATGGAGCTAGAATTTATTAAATTTAAACTCAGTTTATGAGCCTAATTTACTAGTAACGGTGCTACCAGCGCTATCTTTTAATGTTACTACGATAGAAGTTTCACTTCCAGTCATCGTATAAGTTGTAGTATTGTCGCCAGCTTGGGCGGTTCCAGAAGCTACTACTGTGCCATCTACGGAGACTGTGTAGCTGTCTAATTGTTCAGAACCTGCTTTTGCTTCAAACTTCAGTACCGAGCCACTGTTAATCGTACTATTTTTAATCCTTACCGTAGGTGCACGATAGGAACAGTCATCTGTAGTGAATGGGTCATAGCCGTCAGCAGATTTGGCAAAGCTCTTATTTTTCGAAATTGGATCAATGGTAAAGCTGATATCTACTTCTTCGATTAAGCTTGGGTCAGTACAATCAGAAGCTTTGTGTTTGTTGATGCGGTTGAATTTCATTTTTTCAGTCTGAGCACCCGAGGTCTTATTGTTAAACCAACTTGGGAAAATATCGGTAATTCCACTTACGGTAAGAGTTTGAATGCCAGCTGGTTTTTGGATCTTGTCTCCAGATTTCCACTTACCGGCATTAGCATAAACATCTTTGTGTACGGGTTCCATGTAATCATTGGCTACGCGACGCACGATTGTGTTTGAAGAGTTCGTTAAACCGCGACCATCGTGGTTACCATTCCAGACCACTGTTGCCACCACTGGTGAATAAGAGGCAATAAGAGAATCTTTCGTTACGGTCGAATCATTGGTAGTGGTTGTACCAGTTTTGGTAGCAGTCCAAACTCCAGGCACCACAAAACCGAATGACGCACCTAAACTTCCGAAGACCATTGAACGAGCAGAGGTGTCACTGAGAATGTCGGAAATCATGTAAGCGGCCTGGGAGTCAAGTACACGATTACCAGAGGTATCTTCCCATTTTTCGAGTACATCACCTGAACCGTTTTTGACTTCTAGGATGTATGAAAGTGGTTTATATACACCACCACGAGCCAGGGAAGCATAAGTATTCGCGTGCTCAATCAGTTTAACGGTACAACCCGAACCAATCGCGATCGAGAGGCCTCCAGAAGTATCCGTACAATATGATATGTCACCTAAATCATGTGCAGTCTTAATGCTATCTTCGATACCGTTGATGTAGAGGGCTTTTACAGCTGGAATATTCAAAGAGTTGGCCAAGGCTTTGCGAATGGAAGTATTGCCATAGAAGGCGCCCGTGTAGTTACGAAGTTTACAGTTACCAGTGAAACCCGCACAATAGAAATTGTCGATATTTTCATCTTTCAAAATCGAACCAGCACCATAGTTCACCCCTTCACGCTGTTTGAAGAGTGGAGCGTAGTCCAAAATTGGCTTAATTGATGAACCTGGTTCGAGTAGTGACGTGGACGCATTTACTTCACCATATACCGGCTTGTTCCAGTCAGCAGAACCTACCATTGCAATCACTTGTCCGGTTTCCACATCGACAGAAGAGAGGGAAATATTGTCGCTACCATTCTGGTACATTAATGCAGAACCGTTAGCTACTGCTTTTTCCGCATATTCCTGAGCCTTCAGATCTAGGCTGGTCTTGATCGTGAAACCACCTGCGCGCATCGTCTTCACGCCATATTTTTCCTCTAGTTGGCGCTTCACTTCCAGCACGAAATGAGGAGCCTTGATATCAGTATAACGGCTGGACTCTGGCTGGATTGACTCAAGAACTTTTTCTTCTTTGGCCGCCTTAGCTTGATCTTCAGTAATATATCCCATCTTTACCATCACATCCAAAGTTTTGTGTTGGCGTTCAATCAGAGATTTGTTGTAAGCAGTATTATATGGACTAAGCAAAGTTGGGTTATTTGGAATTGAAGCCAGCAACGCTGATTCACCGAGGGTCAAATCTTTGGCTGATTTTTTGAAATAAGCTTGTGCCGCACTTTCTACCCCGTTACGACGACCACCATAAGGCGATTCATTGAGATACATGGTAATGATTTGCTCTTTGGAATACATCTTCTCGACCTCGAGCGCCAAAATCATTTCCTTAATCTTACGAGGTAAGCCAGAAACCGTACGGTTGCCAGCTTCGTCTGCAAAATAAACCTGCTTAATTAGCTGCTGAGTCAAAGTCGAACCACCTTGCACGCCACGTCCAGTCACGGTTGAAAGCGCTGCACGGATCAATGCTGAGAAATTTACACCTGGGTGGTTATAAAAGTCGCGGTCCTCAATGGCTACCGTCGCTTGGCGCATATAGGTAGAAATATTATCTCCTTCCACCACCAGACGATAATCACCGTCACCTTTATCTTCCCAAAGAGTCTGTCCATTGCGGTCCAAATAGGTGTTTACTGTACCGGTTACTTTCATTTGATCAAGGCGAATCTCATCTAGGTCCTTCTTGAAATAGAGGAATAAACCACCAATCGCAATGATTGCAATGAGGAACATGGCTGCCCCAAGCTTCAAAAGCATAAACAAACCCTTCTTCGAAAAAAGGTTATGCATGACGCGTTTTGGTGCGAGCTTGGCAAAGAAGCGCTTCACTGGTTCTTTTGGCAGTTTGGCTAATTCTTCTGCTTCGCGTCTTGCCTTAGCTTCCTGCTTCATTTTATTTTTGTAAACCAAGCTAGAGTAGACATTCATCTTACGATCACTCTTCATAAAAGGTGATTTTCTTGGTGCCTTTGGTTTATCCTTGCTATTTTTTGCCGAAGTTTTATTCATTTCCTTGGATTCTATAACTAAATTAACATTATTGCTTTGTGCTTTTATTGTAGCATTTTCTGTTGGTTTTTGGGTATTCTCCTCGTGTAATTTAGTCTCGGTTTTTAGGTTGGATATCCCACCTAGTGGAAGCTTTTTCTCTCTGTTATTAGTAAAAATTTTTTCTTCATGCGTCCCTAAGAACTGTTCCATCGGCGTAGCTTCACGTTTCATCGGTTGACGTAGTTTTTCACCCGGAGAAACTAATTTTACCGGCTGCTTATTCGTCACAAAACGAGAAGAATTTTTGTTCGACAAAAACTCGTGCATAGAATTAGTTTTATTCGCTGCAGTTTGTTTAGAATTATTTTTTATGTTCGCACTTTTTGAATTGGATTTTGAGTCTGTCACGCAGCCCTCCACTTATTTGTTCAGAATTTAATTATAACACAAGAAAAAATGTTAAAATATACTTATGAAATTATCCGAAGAACTCATCTGGCGTGGTTTCACCGCCGAAAATAGCTTTACTAATCCTTCCGAACTTGATGAAAAAGAAAATAAACGCTTCTATTTTGGTGCCGACCCTTCAGCTGATTCTTTGACCATCGGTAACCTGGCTGCACTTATGATGTGCGCCTGTTTCGTGCGTCATGGCTATGAGCCAACTCTTCTCGTTGGTGGTGCTACTGGCCAAATCGGTGACCCAAAGGAAAATGGCGAACGTGAATTGAAACCTCTTGAAGAAGTTGCGCATAATAAGGAATGCATTCGTCGTCAAATGGCTAATGTGATTAGTTTTGACGGTGCTGCCGATACGCGAAATGACGGCGATCCAGATAATGACCACTATGAATTACGTCTAGTCGATAACTATGATTGGTTCAAGAATATTAATTTCTTAGATTTTTTGCGTGAAGTCGGGAAAAACTTCTCCATGACGCAGCTTCTCGATCGTAAATTTATCCAAAATCGTATCGGCGAAGGCGGCTCTGGTATCTCTTATGCGGAATTTTCTTACTCTTTGATTCAGGGTTATGATTTTCTTCACCTCTATCGTTATTACGGAATTGACCTACAACTTTGTGGGGCTGATCAATTCGGTAATGCTTCCTCTGGTGTCCATCTAATTAAACGCCTCGAGGGTGGTCGCGCCGATGTTTGGTCTACTCCTCTCGTCATTGACCCGGTGACTGGTCGTAAATTTGGTAAATCTGAGGGAAATGCAGTCTGGCTTGCTAGTCAGGATAATGGTTCTGGTAATTACACTTCTATCTTTGATTTTTATCAATTCTGGCTTAATCAGTCCGACCAAGCAGTCGAATCTTTGATTAAAATCTATACCGTTCTTTCGAAAGACGAAATTGATCAGATTCTTGCCGAGCATCAAGTCCATCCCGAACTTCGCATTGCTCAGAAAGCCCTTGCTCGTGGTGCCACCGAGGTGGTTCACGGTAAATCTTCTGCCGCCGCAGTGATTACTCTCACTGAATTACTCTTCGGTGGTCGTAAGGTGGAGACTCTTTCTGAATCGGAAATCGAAAGCATCACTATCCTCCTGCCACATTTGAATCTTGATGGCAGCGAAATTAATTTAATTGACGCTCTCGTTGAGCTTGGTTTGGCGAGCTCTCGTTCCGAAGCTAAAACCTTGATTTTGGGTAATGCCATCTCTGTTAATAATCAGAAGATTCAAGACCCCGCCTACCAAATTTCTTCCTTCGCCATCTTGAAGCGTGGCAAAAATAAATTTGCTATTGTCAAATAATCGACAAATCTGCTTTTTCCATTGATTTTACTTCTCGACTAGCGTATTCTTAAAATAGAAAAAGTGAGGTAAAGTTTATTTTTCCGAGATGCAAGGAGAATATCATATGTATACCCATTAAATTCTCGTTCCAAGAACGATTTTACAGAGTAATTTTACAGAAATTCGATAAATAACGGAGGAATTATGGTCAAAGAAAAAGAAACTAAAAAAACAGATGCTGAAAATGGAAAATCCGAAGCCTTAAAGCTTGCTATTGCTCAAATCACCAAGCAATTTGGTGATGGCTCTATTATGAAATTGGGCGATAATCGCAATATCGATGTTGAACTTTTGAAGTCAGGTTCACTTTCGCTTGATTTAGCTCTTGGTGGTGGTTACCCTAAGGGCCGTATTATTGAAATCTACGGCCCAGAATCTTCAGGTAAGACTACCTTGGCATTGCACGCCATTGCTGAAATTCAAAAAACTGGTGGCCAGGCTGCCTTCATCGATGCGGAGCATGCTCTTGATCCATCTTATGCTAAGCGTATCGGTGTTGATGTGGACAATCTTTTGATTTCTCAGCCAGATAATGGTGAACAAGCTCTCGAAATTTGTGAAACCCTCGTCCGCTCAAATGCCGTCGATCTCATCGTGGTCGACTCAGTCGCAGCTCTCGTTCCACAGGCTGAAATTGATGGCGATATGGGTGATGCTCAGATGGGTCTTCAAGCTCGTTTGATGTCCCAAGCCATGCGTAAGCTCACTGCCATTATCTCTAAGTCCAAGGCCACTGTCATTTTCATCAACCAGATTCGTATGAAGATTGGTGTGATGTTCGGTAACCCTGAAACTACCACTGGTGGTAACGC
>JABZKD010000008.1 GCA_015257455.1 Nanosynbacter sp.
CTACATCATAAGGCAACAAAGTCAAAATCTCGCGATCCATTTTCACGTTATGCAAACTCACATACGGCACATTCATAATTACCGCCGTGGCATGCGAAATTGTTTCCGCGTCGCAAATTTTTTGCGCCACTAAATTGGCTAGTAGCGGCTGCTTATGTTTTTCTGCCTCTTCGACTACTCTTTTTACATCCGACTCAAAAACCAACCCTTCTTTAATCAAGAGCTGGATTACTTTTTCTTGCGAGTCATGTGTAAACAAAATCTTTTCCTTTAATTTTCTTTCTTAGTTTCCGAAGTTTTATTCGTCGAAGTTGAACTATTTCCGGAAGTTTTATCTGAAGCTTCATTTTTCGATTTATTTTCGCCCTCAGAGGTTTTATCTGAATCTGCCTTCGTCTTAGAATCTTCATTTTCATCGTCAGAAGTTTTCTTTTCGGCCTCTTCTTTTTTCTCTTCTGAGGCTTTTTCTTTCTTTTCTTCCTCTGCCGCAGTTTCTGGTGTAGCACGACCACAAGCCACTAATTCGGCGCGGTCCAAAATTCCGTTACGGTCCACGTCTTCACAACTACCCACGTAAACTTCTACCGTTGGGTTAATCGCATCCACATTGAAGACTTCCGGATCAGGGCTCGTCAAATCTGCCGTAATTTTACCAATCGTCTTATGTTTCAAATAACGCGTATCTGGATCACCCAGCAAGAAACTACAAGCGATAAATGTTAGTAAGACCCCCACACTGGCTACAAAAGTTACCGTGAAGATGTCTGAACGTCTCATTTCTCGTCCTCCTTTTCCTGCTTTTTCTTTTCTTCTTCCGCCTGTTTCTTAGCTTTTTCTTCCGCTTTCTTCTTTGCCGCTGCGTCTGCCTTATCTTTCGACTCTTGTGTACGAGCCTTACCTGAAGCATAAACTGTCGAATCTTTTTCACGCACCGCCGCACCCTTCGTGTAGTAAGCCGCGCCTTGAGCAGTTAATTCAAGTCTCGAAGATTTGGTGGTTAAATTCGAACTCCATTTAATCTGTGCACTCTCAATATTGAACGAACGAATCGATTTTTCCAAATTCGAGAGCACCTTCATCGTATCTTTTTCGTCCTTCTTTACCGAAATCGAAACTGGAATCGTTGAGACACCGACAATTCCACTATTCTTATAAGAATTTCCTGGCGATAATTGTTCTGGTTCAAATCCTGACAAAAGAAAAATCTGGTTAATTGAAGCTAAAAGTGCCTCATCATTTTTCTGCGCCGGCAACGCATCAGGAATTACCCTTAGAGCCGAACACATCTTAATCATATTGAGATTGTAAGCTTTTTCGTTATCGGTTTTTGAATTCAAATACAACTTCGAATAATCGATACGATTTTTATTTTCATCAAAACAGCTCTTCTGGCCATCGCGCGCAATCGATTCCAAATTCGTGTTATTTGCCATCGTCACCAAAGCGTTGTAACGTAAAGTATTAGCTAACTTCGAAACGTCCACCTTATTTGGATCGCATTTCGCCAGTTCCTTATCGTTATATTTACCATCCTTATCCGTATCTTCACAGATACCAACATTCTTAATCGTCTGATAATAATTATTGATTGAAGTATCTCGCGCCGCAATTACTTTGCCATTAAAACTCATATATTTAATGAAGTAAACTGAAAGCACCAAACAAACCCCGAAACAGACCGAAGCTGCCAAAACAATCAAGGTAATCTGTTGCCTAATTTTATTAATTCGTACGCGTTTTGTTAAAATTAATTCACTCATTTTTACCTTCTTTAATTGTTTGTTCCTGCTGAAGTTTTTTGCCCCACACATTCCGCATCATCTTTTGCACAATCCTTCGCTGGTGCTGCAAACATGCCTTCCACTTGGAGATAGGAATCGGTTACGTTTTGACCCGATGGGCCGAATGTCAAAATGTGCTTATTCGTAAACTTGAAAAGTTCTGGATCCACATTAATAATTGTCGAGAAGCGCAAAACTAGATTAGAACTTGAATCACGACCGTTTGAAGAATCCGTCACACGAATACCGTTTGGTACCATCTTACATTTATTTTCCGCTGACCATTTCACACTATCACCGTTCTTTTCGCCCTTATAAGTAATACAGCTACTTTCAAAGTGCGGCACGCTCGAAATTTTACCGTCCAATCCCATCGAAGGCGTATAAATATAATTTTTCACATTCTTAATTTTCTGCGTGCGGGTCTTTACACCATTCACTTCCGATTCTGAAACCTCCGCGTTCGTATCAAGCGTATCCTGAATGCCGTCATCCGCCGTACGCATTTTTTCGTGCTTATACCAAAGATCAAATAGTGGACTGCGCCAAATCTTCTCGTCTGGAATAATCGTCTGAATATCGGTCTTGACTACATCGCCATTATTTTCTACATTGCCACTCTTTTCAGTATTTTCCACATGCTCGACGTCGTCCGAAACATTTGATTTGGCTTTTACTTTGCCAAAATCACTATTTAAGTTTGTATTCGAAACATTCGAATTATTATTTGACTGAGTCAAAGCCGATTTCTTTTGATGATCATTTCGTGAAGGATCACAATCCGTTAAACCGCGCTTCCAAATCGCATAAGTATTGCCATTATCGGTCAAAATATTACCCGCCACATCCGTTTCTTCGATACATCGTGATGGAATCAAATTTCCCTGTGCATCCACATAACGACCATAATCATATTTCATCAAATTCACTGATTTCTTAAATGATTCCAGCACGCGGTAATCAATGTACGGTTCTTCCCCCGCATTGGCCTGGGCATCAAAATTTATCGTCGAAGTCGAAAGATTCACATTCAAATCCGAAATCTTAATCGTGTCTTTATTGGTTGGAAAAAGATTTTTTAACACCGGAAAAACTCGTGACAACACTGAGCGATTATCATTAATCGATTTCAATTTGGCTAATTGATCTTGAATATTTAAGAAATCTGGTAATTCTGAATATTGGTTAATTGTATTCGAAAGATTCTCGATGTGCTTTCCCTGACTTGCAATTGTCAAATCCTGGGCGCCCTTAAAAATCGCCAAAAACGCTGTAAAAACCGATGAAGCAATAATTACCACCACGCAACCAAACACAATCATGTTGCGCAGCTTCATTAGCTTCAGCATATCCGTCTTGATATCTGGTACCAAGTTAATTTCATATTTACCAGTTTGCCCCGTCATCATTTCATTATCGGTTTCACCAGTAAAAATACTTTTAATGACATCAGGAATATCAGAAAGATGCATGGTTTTAAAATCGATTTTTTTCATTAGTCATTGCTCCTTTCTGCCAGACCGATTGCTACTCCGAATTCTGAGGCTACTGGAAGTAGTAATTTTTGTTGCTGCTCGTTTACGCGTACATATTGCCATGGATTACCCTGAATCGTCGAAATACCAGTTTTTGCTTCAATATATTCTGCCATAAGAGGAATAATTCCCGCGTAACCCGAAAGAATAATTCCCCCAAATTGCGCACCAGTATATTTGTTCTGGAAGAAACGCACCGACTTCACTAATTCCATCGTAAAACCTTCCAAATTACTTGAAAGAGTTTGGTAAATTTTCCCTTCAAACTGATCTTGCAAAAGTCCATACTGCAAAATAAACTGTTTTGCCTGTGCTTCTGAAATCGACAGCCCATTCGCCACAGTTTTAATAAAAGCCGAAAGTCCACCTGGAATCGAGCGCACTAATCTTGGCGCCCCTAGATACATCACTACGAGATCCGTCGAATTTTCCCCAAAATCAATAATCATCCGCGCATCTTCCACCCCAATCTGCGCCAAAGCTCTCACCATCGCAATTGGCTCTGGTTCCTGTGCAATCACATTTAGACCCAGCATTTCGATATCTTCGAGTCTTTCTTCAGCGTAAGCACGATCCGTGGATGAAATCAAAATTTCCGCCTTCGTATTGTCATTAGGTGAAACTCCCAAGACCGCGAAATCAATCTTTGCGTCATCCACTGCCATTGGAATATATTGGTCAGCTTCGTACTTTACGGTTTTCGCTAGTTCCTTCTCTGGTGCATTTGGCACCTCTATAATTGCTGTATAAGTTTTGCGCGCCGGCAAGCCAATTGCGATATTTTTGGTAGTAATACCCGCCTGCTTTTTCGCACCCAAAATCGTTTCGGCCAGTTTCCTACGACCCTGTTCCGAATCATCCATCGTAATTTTTTTATCCACCGGCACATAAGCAAACTTTTCCAGTGCCCAACCCTTCTCAACATCGCCCGATAACTGAATCATGCGAATTGAGTTGGTTCCAATATCCAATGCGAAGAAATCGCCCACACCACGTAATAGACTCATATAGCCTTATTATAACATAAGCGAAATAGAATTCTTTAATTTTTATTACAGGATTTCAATTGACTTTTTGCTCTTCAGGAAGCTAATTTCCTGCACTACCAAATCTTTGTATTCCCCCTCTGATTGAATAAAAATTCTCTGCTTTTCTTCAAAGTGAATCGTCTTATTTTTTAGCTTTTTCCCAGGAATTCCACTAAACATCGCTTGCAACATAAAAAACACCATGGCAAACAAATTATTCAAACGTTGTTCGGTGTAAAGAAAATTCTCCCCCAAATAATAATCCCCGCCTTTCATTAGTCTTGCTACATTCTTCCCGTTCACCACCAGAATATCCGAATATTTTTGTCCATCGATCGTAATATAATCTTTCTTACGATTCACAAAAAACCACATCAAAAGTGTCTTCAAAGAAAAGATTAAATTAAATTTCGATTTCCTCAATTTCCTACGTACTTTTTCATCATCAAAAATTTTCGTCGATTCTGCCATCATCCCTACCGTAAAATACGCCAAAGCATAACGAAAATGTTTTCCGTCTATCAAAGCTTCAATTGGAAAAACTTTTTTACCCGAATTTGACCGTAAAATCTGAATAATATCATTAAAGTTTCCATATGGAATCACATAAAATTTTGCATCCTTGCCAGATTGCATAATCCCGTTCACTCCGATCCCCGCCGTACCGTCACCTCCGGCCACCAGCACCACGTCTCCATCCCCAATTAGATTCGCCAGTCTCTTCGCATTTTCTTCCAAAGTCGGCGACTCCACATCGAAGCGCAAAAAAGTAATTCCCTTCTGCTGCAAAATGAATTCTCGAAGTGTTGTCACCACTTCTTTTTCCACGCGTTTATAACCCGTACTTTTCCGGTTACAAACTAAAATCACTCTCGTTCTCGTCCCCGCGAGCGTAGCCAAACGTTCTCTAATATGTTCCAGATCGGCTTTTTTCGACATTTTAATTCCCGTTGCCGTAGATACCACCAGGCAATAGGAAGTTCAAAATTCCCCACATCAAAGCATAAACCAAAAGTCCAATCACAATTTGCATTGCGCGATCCTTCGCTGTTTTGATTTTTCCTGGATCATTTTGTGAAGTCATATAAAGAAAACCGACATAGGTAAAACCCGCTACTGCACCCACGCCAACCCCGTAAGTTAGAATATTCACTACGCTACCAATAATCGAAAAGAAAGCCTCTTCGCTGTCCGAAGTTCCACATTTAATAATCGCGGTTGGCACACCACAGTCTTCTCCCTCCGCGAATACTCTAGTCACCGGCAAAAAAGCCACCATTGACACGCAAAAAATCGCGAGAACTGGTAGCAAATTTAATAATTTTTGACAAAAATTTTTCATTACTTTCATTATAGCGTATCTTGTGATTTTCGCACAGTTTCCCGTCCGAAAATCACCCGCTCCCCTATTTTAATGTAAATATTCGTGCAATTTTTTCGTATCTTTGTGCTTACGAAGCTTGGACAAAGCCTTCGCCTCAATCTGACGAATACGTTCACGCGTCACAGAAAATTCCGCGCCTACTTCTTCCAAAGTATGTGGACGACCGCCACCGATACCAAAACGTAACTTCACTACTTTTTGCTCGCGTTCCGAAAGACTGGAAAGAATTTCCGCAATCTGTTCCTTCAACATCTGTGCAGCTGCTGCATCTTCTGGCGAAACGCGACCTTCATCTTCGATAAAGTCACCCAGCACCGAGTCTTCGTCGTCGCCATCGCGACCCACTGTCGCGTCGAGTGAAGCGATATCTTGCTTAATCTTCATCACATAATCGACTTTTTCTGGTTCCATGCCCATTTCTTTGGCAATTTCTTCCACCGACGGCTCACGGTTAAGTTCATTGGTTAACTTACGAGTGGCACGAAGTACTTTATTAATCGTTTCCACCATATGTACTGGAATACGAATCGTTCTCGCTTGATCAGCAATCGCACGCGTAATCGCCTGGCGAATCCACCAAGTTGCATAAGTCGAAAACTTGAAGCCCTTATCCGGATCAAACTTTTCTACAGCGCGCAAAAGCCCCGTATTTCCCTCTTGAATCAAATCCAAGAAATCCAAACCTCGACCCGAATAACGTTTTGCAATCGAAACCACTAGACGCATATTGGCTTCCACCATTTTATCTTTGGCTTTTTTCTCACCCTTCACGATGCGATAAGCCAAATCTACTTCTTCCTCATTCGAAAGTAGTGGAATCTTACCAATCTCACGCAAGTACAAGCGCACTGAGTCATCCGCGAACTGATCTACGTTCTCTGCCGTGATTTCCAAATCTTCATCTGTCAAATCATCTTCCGAGACTAAATCGTCATATTCTGGCTCTGGCGCACCATCCAGGCTAAAGGAGTTGAGGAGGTCTTCTTCCTCATTAATCTTGTTCTTATCTTTTTCCACGACATTTTTTCCCATTGCACCAATTTATATCACAAAAAATCAAACACGTCAAAATCTCTCCCTTGATTTTCTGTTTCTGCCCCTTTCTTTATTTTTTAAATATTTTGCTAGCCTTTGTTAGTGCCATACGTGCATGGGCTAGAGCTATATTATGCGGCATCTTCATTATTCCATTAACCTTCTGAAGGAAAAGATACCTGTTCGCATTCTTCCTTTCGTTCTCTGGCACTGAAGCGATTTCCTCATTGGAATATTTTTCACCCACATGTGAGCCAATATTTTCTAAGAAGCCTTCTTTCACCTGATCGAGCATCTCCAGCTCTTTCATGGCTTTTTGCCTTTCTTCTTCGCTACTTCTCTTATCGTCAATAATTTTTTGTAATTCATTTCTCGATGTATCTATACGATAAAGTCCAATACCAAATTCTTTTGCCACATTCCCGGTATACACTGCACGTCCGACATCAAGTTTAATTTGGTCCAAATCAAACTTTTTCTCAAAAGCCTTCATCTTCTCAATTGATTCATTGTGCAACTTATTTCGTTCATCAAAAGACGCAAGATCTGGGTCATTCGCTTCCGGCTTTTTTAATGGCATCAAGAAGTTTCGATTATCCATCTCTTTGTAGCCATTCGCCGCCATTGCCCCACCGAGAGTTTTTAAGTTCTCCTGGAAAAATTTATCCTCTGCTTGTTTCAATACCTCTTTTTGTGTCACGTTTAAAGCTTCAGTTTTAGTACCAGCTGACTCGGCAGACCCCGACGCCGAACCTTCACTCGACTTACCACCAGCCGTACTGTTTTCAGTCGTACCGTTTCCAGTCTTACTATTTTCGGGCGTGTCGTTTCCAGTCGTACCGCCCTCGACTGTCTTATTCACTTTTACCGTCGGCGCACTCGCCCCAGAGTAAAACATCGGGCCACCCACGCCACCAGTCCAAGAAAAAGTACTGGCCGGTTTTTTCTCCGTAGTCTTAGATTCTTCGTCTTTCACTGGAGCTTCAGTTTTTTCAGTCGACTCTTCACTCTCGCCTTCGGTTTTCTCTTCAGTCTGACTCTCAGTTTTATTTTCGGTCTTACCCTCAGATTCTTCCTCAGTCTTACCATCAGTTTTTTCTTCGGTTTTGCCTTCCGTCTTTTCTTCGGTTTTACCCTCAGTTTTAGTCTCGGTCTTCACCGCTTCGCCCGATTTACCGCCAAACAGCTGATAAACCCGCTCATCCATTTCACGAGCTTTCTTTATCTCTTCTATTTTATCGGAACTCTCAACTAGACGCTGTGAAAAGCTCTCCATTAGCTTCATTTTTTCGTTTCGTGGCAGTTCTTTGTCTTGGCTGAGTTTTCTTAAAGAATCTTTACTCTCTTCCAAGTGACGATTTTGAATCTCAAGCTCTTTCTCACGCTCCGCCTCGTTCACCTCGCGATTTTCATAAATATTATAAAGCTTCGTCAATTTAGTTTCGACTAAATCCAGCGCCTGCTTCTTAGTCTTATAATCATCAAAACCTAGTTTCCCATCTGCTTTCATCTGTTCAATCATGTCACGGCGATCCGCAATCTGATGCATCTTCAGTTCAAAAATTTCCGCCCCAGTTTTTGGCTTTTCTGAATTTTTTTCTACCTCAAAATTCTTCACCGGATTTTGCTCCGCCGCCACACTATTCACTTTTTCCGCCCCACCTCCTGGAGCCGCGCTACCTAATTTATTTGGATTCATTATTATTTTAGTCCCTCAAATTAGATTAAGTATAACGCTTATTCTAATCTTAATCAACCAGTCAGCCCCAAAAATTGCCGTAAAATCCAACCCCTACACTTTTCCTAGCCTAAGCGCTCGATTTCCTTCAAAATTTCCGTCATTCGCTCTTCATCTTCACAAGATTCAAGTTCCTGAATTAGCTGTTTCTTTTTTTCTTTGTTTCGCTCCACTTCATAACGTTGACGAAGTTCCTGACTTAATTTTAATAGTTCGACTTCACTCTTTTTCGCAAATTTTTCTTCAAAAATCAGCGACAATTCTTCCAGTTTCACTTCATCCGTCGGAATCTCCAAATCGATTTCCGCTCCTGCCGTTCCCCCGTAAACCAAAATTGCCAGTAAATCATTTTCAAGTACTTTCAAAATACTCGGGTTTGCCACCTCATTCACTTCTTTCACCGGCTTAAGTCTCACAGTCTCCACTTGCACTTTTTTCTCCTTCAGGTCTTCCACTGTTACTTCCAGTTTTCTTGCCACCATCTGCTCGTAATGTTTGCGCTCCACCGGGTCCTGAATTTCCACAATCAATTTCATCGCCAAATCCGAATATTGTTTCTTTCCCATTCCGGTACGTAAATTACATCGAATTTCATATTTGCCCAACACCCAATCGATCGCTGGTACAGGCTTCATTACACACTCTCGCCATTTTTCTGGCGCCGAACGAATTAACTCATCCGGGTCTTTCGCCTTGCCATAATCCGATACCACCGACAAAGAAATCCCTAGTTTACTTGCCATCAAAATTGCTCGCTCCGTCGCCGCCACCCCAGCCGCATCACCATCATAGGCCAAACGAATATCTGAAGTAAGTCGCGACAAAATCTTCAAATGATTTTCCGTCATTGCCGTTCCTGAGGTCGCCACCGCCTCCTGCACTCCCGCTTGATGTGACGAAATCACATCCATATTCCCCTCCACAATCACACAAAAACCATTTTCCCTGATCGCTTTTTTCGCCAAATTCAAACCAAAAATAAATCGACCCTTATTAAACAGCAGAGTTTCCGAAGTATTCAAATATTTTGGCTCACCCGCCTCTGTAATTCGCCCCGTAAAACCAATCACATTATCGGAACTTGCATCAATAAACGGAATCATCATTCTACCACGGAAAAAATCTCCACCAAAGCGATTCATCAAGCCCGCTTCTTTAATTTCCGCTTCCTTATAGCCACGTTTCTTCAAAAAATTTACCAGAAAATCTTTCCCGCTCGGCGCATAACCAATCCGAAAATTCAAAATTGAATTACGATCCAGGTTTCTCTGATAAAACGCGTAATCTCGAATTTTTTCATTTTTCACTAAACACGCCTGATAGAATTTCGTGGCGAGTTCCAAAATTTCTCGCATTTTCATCTTCGTACGCGATACTTGCATATCACCATTCGAATATTTTTTCAGCTCCACCCCCGCCTTTGCCGCTAATTTTTCCAAAGCTTCCGGAAAACTAATTCCCTCTACCTCCATCACAAACGAGAAAATATCTCCACCTTTATTGGCCGAAAAGTCGTGCCAAATTCCCTTATCTGGTGACACCATAAACGAAGGTGTTTTATCCACACCCCACGGCGAGTGACCTTTCAAAGTCGCACCACTTCGCTTCAGCTCAATATATTCCGATACCACATCTTCGATCGGCAGCCTAGCTCGAATTTCCTCCTTCGCATCTTGCATAACTCAATTATAACAAACCTCTATGCTATAATTAAAGCATGGACAATATGGCTTATCTTCAACAAATCGCCTCTAATTCTTCCAAGCCGAATTCAGGCAAAAAGAGTTCTCCTTTTGGTTTTCTCGATAAAATCATCCCTTTTCTTACCCTGCGCAATATTTCTATCGCTCTTGGGGCTATTTTCATCTTAATTCTTTTTAGTGTTTTTTCTGGCACTAAAAAAATCGTCGAAAACCGTGATCGCGATAATTTAGTTTCAAGCTTCTACCTTGCTAAATATATGAATGAGGAACTTATCGACAAATATAAAGATTATATGCAGTCCTCTGACGTTCGCGGCATTACCGCCTCGCTTCAAGCCGTGCTTGCTGAACTTGAATTAAATGAAAAAAATCTTCTAAATTCTGAATTTGGTATTCCTGAATTAGAATCCACTTATGACGAATCTAATCTTGCTACTACCCAAAAAGAAACCGTCGCCAAAATCGCTGAACAATTCGAAAATGGCCGCATCTCCGCTCGTCTCGATCGCTTCGCTTTACGTGAATTTCCTCTACTTATCGCCTATTTAATTAATTTTCAAACCGAAGCCGAATCTCGTACTGCCAATCAAAAAGTCAAAGCCAACACCGTCGAACGCGTGAAAAATCTCGAAAATATTAAAGCTCAATACGAAAATTTCAAATCTTCCGCTATCTAAAACTACAAAAAAATAAGTCGCTCCTCGCGACCTATTTTTATCAAAACTTATTTCTGGTGCTTGCGAATATCTTTCAAGACTTCCAAGATTTGTTCGTCAGTAGTTGGCTCTGCTTTTGCCTCTTCATCCTTCTTGAAGTTCTTAGAGAATTTATTTACCAACTTGACAATAATGAACACACAGAAAGCGATGATAATAAAATCCACCATATTCTGCAAGAAGCTACCGTAGTGAATATGTGCAGCCGAATCTTGTCCGAAGAAATTTGGAATCGTAATTTCCAAATTGCGAAAATCCACCCCACCGACAATCAAGCTTACCACTGGCATGATAATATCATTTACCAGTGATGAAATAATTTTCTGGAATGCACCACCGATAATCACACCGACTGCGAGGTCGAGTACGTTACCGCGATTGATGAATTCCTTAAATTCTGTCATAAAGTTTGATTTACTCACTTTTTCGACATTCTTTTTGAGTTTTTTCAATTCTTTTTTCATAGGCTCATTATATGGAAAATTTAATATTCTGGCAAATTATTTTAAGTAAAAATAGGCCTCTCGACCTATTTTTATCCTCTTTGATTTTTAATCCGCCATCTCTTTCGTTAAATTATAGCTTAATCGTACCAAGTCTTCGATTTTATCTTCTTCCACTTGGCCACTTAAGACTATTTCTACTCCCCCCACACCAAAATAACGTGAAGTCATCACCGATTCAAATTCTTCTTTTAGTAATTTTGAAAGATTTCGGTCACATCGTACTTCCAAAGTATTTTTGCGTTCTACCAAAAATACTTTTTCATTCGGCGTCAAATAAACATACTCTTCTAAATTCGGATTTTTCGTATCTGCGTGAATATCAAAAAATCTTTCTTTTTTAAATTCCCCAATTCCACTAACTTTTTCTATTTCAAACATCTTATTTCTTTATATATTTACTGTAGTATTTTAATTCTTCAATCGACCCCAAAATATCATCGAGCGCCAAATGCATTTCCCTTTTGGTAAATTTTTTCTTCATTACATTTTCGAAATACAATTTAAAGGCCGACACATCGAGCATGCGATAATGCAATCGTTCGTTCAATTTCGGCCACTCTTTCACGATAAATCTTTTATCCTGATGAATCGAATTTCCCGCCAGATATACTTCCTCGCCGAAATGATCATCGATGAATTTTAATAGCATCTCTTCCACCTCATTCACCGGAAGTCCAGCCTTATTTTGTTCACAAAGTTTTTGATAAGTCTCTTCGTGTTTTTCCCAAAACTCCCCCACCATGCGTTCTTTGATCAATTTTTCCGAAACTTTCACCGTCGCTGTCATTTGCGCCATCGGAGTAAGTTCCCAATCCGTCGCAATTACTGCCACTTCCAAAATCTTATCTTTTTCCGGATCCAAACCTGTCATTTCCAGGTCCATCCAAAGTAATTTCGCTTTTTTCGGCATTACATTTGCTCCGGCACTTCAATTCCTAGTAAATTCAAACCGTGAGTCAAAACCTTTAGGTAAACTAAAATAATTTTACCTCGTTCTAGCTCAAATTCTGAACCCGCGACCTGGACATGTTCATAAAAACGACTAAATTCTTGCGCCAATTCATAAAGATAAGTACAAATCTTATTTGGCAAAAGTTCACGTACAGTTTCCTTCAAAACATCTGGGTACTGAATTAATTTCTTCATCAAATTACGTTCGTATATCGAAATATCCGCAAGATATTTTGCTTCTTTTTCCGCCGAATCATTTTCTAAAATTAAAGCCTCAGCCTCCGATTCAACCTTATTCAATTCCCCACTAATGCGGCCACTGAAGATTTTACCCAAAATTTTCTTCGCACGCACTGCCGAATATTGCAAATATGGACCGGAATTTCCCGTCATTGAAACTGACTCTTTTATATCAAATATGATATCTCCGCCAATTTTATATTTCGCTAAAGCATACTTCAAAGCCCCCATCAAAACTTTTTCATCGCTCGATTTTTCCATTGCTTCGCGTACCATTTCAATCACATCAATCGCACGTAGGAAGTTTCCTTTTCTCGAAGACATTTTTTCATTACCTGGCAATTTCACCTGACCGTGTGTAATATGTAAAGTTCTACTCGAAAGTTCCGGCGCATATTGCGAAATCGCCGAGAGCACCACTTTCATGTATTCAATAATGTCGTTACCGGTAATAATAATCGATTTATCAAAATGAAAATCTTTATATTTCTCAAAAATCAAACCCATATCTTTGGCTTCGTAAGTTGGCAGGCCATTATTATTAATAAATACCCTGGTATGAAGTCCATGCTTATCACCACGGTAAACCACCGCTCCATCCGACATTTCATACACGCCGTTTTTGAGCTCGCGACGCACAGTCTCTAGTCCGGTCTTTGCCACCGTAGATTCAGGGTAATATTTATCAAATTTCACCTGCAAACGCTTGTAAAAATTCTCAAAATATTGGTAACTATTCTTGCGACCCCAGAAATAAAGTTCTGCCACTCTGACGCGTTCCGGGTCGTTACTATAATCCGCACCTTCCCCTGCTTCCGCAATTTCGAAAATCATCTTATTTAATTTCACGATTTCCGCGTGTGCCTCTGCATCATCCTCATCCGCTCTGGTACCAAACACATAACATTCTGCCAGTAAATCTGCCACTTTTTCCGGTGATAAATCCGTCGGAATTTGGTCAATTTTACGTAGCATGCCATACATATTCCTTGCTACATGCAGACCAATATCACCACCAAAATTCGCACGTATTACTTTACCGCCGGCGTATTCAATCACGCGCGAAATTGCTTCCCCCACAATCGAAGTGTATAGATGGCCAACATGTAACACCTTGAATGGGTTCGGATCGGAAAATTCACAAATCACCGTCTGGCCAGAATATTCGTCTGATGATATATTTTTTGTAAAATCTTTTTCGAACTTATCGATATTTTTTAGAAGATTTTTATTGCTTAATTTGAAATTCAAAAACCCAGGCCGTGCGATTTCCACTTCCAAATCCGTCTCGCCGAATCTACGCACGATTTCTTCCGCGATTTCCATCGGATTTTTCTTTAATGTTTTCGCTAATAACATCGCCACATTGGTCGCGAAGTCGCAGCCAGTATTTTCTGGCGCTGGCGTCAAAACTACATCCATTTCTACGGCGTATAGTTCGACGATCGTCTTTTTTAGGGTATTTTGAATTTCTTCCATATCTCTATTTTATCACAATTTTAATTACACAACATTTTTCCCAAAAATACAAAAAATCCATAAAATCTCAATCGTAATTTCCCTAGCCAAAGAAAAAATAGCAGCCCTTAAACTGCTATTTTAAAACTTACTTTTAGAACTTTAAGTTTTTTTTATTTTAAGCTTTTTACAAACTCCATAAATAATGGGTGCACACGTAAAGGTCTCGATTTCAGCTCTGGGTGTGCTTGTGTTCCCACAAAGAATTTCTTCCCTGGCGCTTCAATAAATTCCACCAATTTTCCATCTGGTGAGGTACCCGAAACCACCACGCCGCCCTTTTCGATTTCCTTAAGGAATTTTTGATGTACTTCATAACGATGACGATGGCGTTCCACGATATTAGTTTTTCCGTAAATCTTAGCTGTTTTACTCCCCTTGACTAATTTCGCCGGAAAATCCCCCAGACGCATACTACCACCCGTCGACTCCTTCCCCTCCTGGCCATCCATCAGATAAATCACGTTTTCTTTAGTTTCTTTATCAAATTCCTCCGAATTCGCTTGCGTTAGTCCTGCTCTTCTTGCGCTCGCAATACAAGCCACTTGCATTCCCAAACATAATCCGAGATAAGGCACGTCGTGATCCAAAGCATAATTTGCTGCCGCGATTTTTCCCTCCACCCCACGATTACCAAATCCACCCGGCACCACTAGACCATCGACTTCCGACAACATTTTTTCGTCAACTTTTTCCGCATTAATCCACCTAAGATCCAAGTTCACATCATTCCAAGCCGCCGCTGCTTTTAAAGCTTCCGTTACACAAATGTAAGTATCTTCATTCCCCACATACTTTGCCACCAGCCCCACCTTCACGGTTCGCACGTTTTTCTGAGCCCGCTTCTTCGAAAATTCTTCCCAAGCAGACATATCTGGTTCACTGTCATCCCCCACAAAATCATTCAAAATCTCTAACACCCCAGATTTCAAAACATTAAACGGCACATCATACACTGAATCAATATCTGGCAGGTTCAAGACTGCTTCATCTGGAATTCCCGAAAATCTAGCAATTTTTTCACAAATTTCGCGTGGCGCTGGTTTTTCCGTACGACAAACCACCACATCTGGAATAATCCCAAATCCGCGTAAATCCTTTAGTGCATTCTGTGCTGGTTTACTCTTTAATTCTTTCGAAGTATTAATCCATGGCACGTAAACCACATTCACATAAAGACAATTTCGTCGCCCCACTTTGTTCCCGAACAATCTAATCGCTTCAATAAACGACAGCCCCTCATAATCCCCCACCGTACCGCCAATTTCTACGATATGAATATCCGAATTTTTCGAAGCATTCATAATTTTTTCTTGCACTAAATCCGTAAAATGCGGCACCAACTGTACGGTTTTACCATGAAAACCTCCCGCGCGTTCTTTTTCAATCAATTCTTTAAAAATCGAACCCGAAAGCGTAATCGAATAACGGTTCGTTTCAAAATCCAAGAAGCGTTCATAGTGGCCGAGATCAAGATCGGTTTCCACCCCATCATGGGTCACATAACATTCACCATGTTCCACCGGATTCAAAAGTCCTGCATCCACATTCAGATACGGGTCGCACTTTTGCATCGTCACCTTGAAACCCTTGGCCTTCAAAATAGCCCCAATCGAAGCCGCCGTAATTCCCTTTCCTACTCCAGAAAGTACTCCGCCGGTCACGAAGATATATTTACATTTATGCTTCTCGTTTTGTTTTTCGTCTTTATTTTTCATGGGACACCTCTCCTTTCGCCCACTCCATTAACTTTTACATACCTTCATATTAGCATAAACGTTAAATAAAAATAGTCTATTTTCTCAGAGTTTTCTTCATTTTCTCCTTAAATTCTGTTATAATATAGAAAATTGTTGGAAGTGTGTCCGAGTGGTTTAAGGAGCACGCCTGGAACGCGTGTATGCGGGGAACCGTATCGGAGGTTCGAATCCTCTCGCTTCCGCCAGATTTAAGAAATGACTAGTTTACTAGTCTTTTTTTAAATCTAACGAGAGGGTGAGAATCGTAGGTTAGACCGGACGACGAAGCGAGTGAAAGACAAAAAGCTTGCTTTTTTCTTTTTGAGCGAAGAGGAACGGAAGGGTTTTGCGAAGCAAAAGCCTCACACTCTCGCTTCCGCCATAAAAATAAAATAGACCCAGAGGGTCTTATTTTATTTTAATTATTTTTAGCGATTTCCTTTATTATGTAAGAAATACACCAGCGCCGAAACAAAAGCTCCCAGTGTCACCATGCTACCCACTACTATAGTCGCTATCATTGTTGCAGCAATACTTTCTTCCGTCATGTGACTCAAACGACTATAAATAAATAGTGCAGCTTTATTATTCGTCACATCTGACGCATCCTCCTTTTCCGAGCTCTCGCAAAGTCGGGCATTTTTTAAGAATACTTTTTCCATTTTTTCACTTTTATCAAAACATATCGCTGGCACATTATCCACCTCGACTCCTGTACGCATTGCAACTCTAATTTGACTCACACCCCAAACCGTCAAACCACCCGACACAAATCCTAAAATTAGTAATAGCACCGTATTGCAAACCACAAAACGTTTCTTATTATTTTCTCTTCCCGCCATTTATTCTCCTTACGGTTACTTTTCTTCATTATACTAAATTCCTCACAAAAAAAGATTGCGTTTTCGCAATCTTCTTAATTATTCCGCCTTAGTCTCCGTTTTAATTTCCTTCGGCACCACAATCTGGCTACGTAAATACCTCTGGAAATTCGTGTAATTATATAGCGAACCTTCCGAATAGGTCGAAGCACCCGCTGGAATCACCACACTAGATAAGCCAATTCTCCCCGTACCAAATTGATCAATCGTCGAAATTGGCTGAATTCCTCCTTCTAGTTTCGTACCAAAATCAATCAAAGTTCTCACTTCCGACATCACAATATTTGTTCTCAAATTATCTCCCAGGCCGTCAATGATACTCATTACTTGACCCGGATTCATCAAGATTCCGATACTACTCACCTTATTTTTAATCGCATTCATAATTCTCTGCTGATTAATCTCGCGGTCAAAATTACTCCTCGAAAGACCATAATCCCCTGGCGCACAGGCTGCATTGCGGGCTCTCGCTAATTTCATCGCGAGATCACCGTTCATGTTGTAATACATGCCTTTTTTCAGATCAATATTTTGGCAGGAATCATGAATCCCATCTTCATCATCCGCATAAACATCCACGTTAATCCCACCAATTTTATCCACAATCATTTTTACCGCACTCCAGTCCGCCGCCACATAATAATGCATCGAAAGACCTGTCACTTCAGAAATTTTCTTCGCAAAATATAGTGATGCCGCATCCTTCGCATTACTCACACTCATCGAATTTTTGTATTCTTCTAGTGCGCAGAGATAGGTCGCATTAATTTTTCCTCGATCCCCTACTGTACAACTCATCGGTTCATTTCCTGCCACCGAATAATTCACCCATAAATCACGTGGCACACTAAAAACTTTTGCCGTTTTATTCTCTTGATTGATCGAAGCCACCAAAATTGAATCGGTTAATTCTTGTCCACCGTGGCCTTTTGCATCTTCCGAAGTACCAAAAATCAAGAAATTCGTCTGGCCATTTTCGTCCTTCTTTAATTCCGAACTAATCAAAATATCCATCGGGTTCCCCTTAAACACCGCAGTCGAATGAGAAAGCAACATATACATCAAAGTGATTGCCGTAATAATTAAAACTAAAATTACCGACAAGGCAATCATCACAATTTTTGCCCAAAGTGGCACCTTGTTCTTGTCTGATTTTTTTGTCGTTGGTTTTTTGGCTTTTACATCAAGTTCCGCTTCTGCTTTTTTTGAAATAGTTTCTGCATTTTCTGGAATCGCTTCCGCTTTTCTTGATTCCGCCTCTGCTTTTTCTAAAACCGCTTCTGCTTTTTCTAAAACCGCTTCTGCTTTTTTCAATTCCGCTTTTGCTATTTTTTCAGCATCCTTTTTCGGCATCACATTTAAGTCGACTTTATTCGAAACCGCTTCTGCTTTTTCTACCAAATTTTTAGCCTCAGAAAAATCCTTCACCGCCATTTTTTTCTTAGCGTGATTATGATTCTTCTTCTGATTTACCCCACTTTTCTTCGACTTTTTTTTCTTTGCCATAAAAACCCAATAAATTTCTACATAATCATAACATATTTTTCTTTTTAGTTTATAATAAGACTAATGGCACAAGAGGTAAACAATCAACAAACATCCCCAAATAATTTGATCGAACTGCATGATATTAATCGTGTTTTTGGCATCGGCGAAGCGGAATCTTACGCTCTCCAAAATTTCTATTTGCAGGTCAAACCTGGTGAATTTATTATGATCATGGGTCCATCTGGCTGTGGTAAAACTACATTGCTTAACATTCTCGGTTTTCTCGACCACCCCACCTCTGGCCAATATTTCTTAAATCAAACTCCAACCTCGCATTTTAGCAGTCGTCGTCTCGCCAAACTTCGTTCCCAAAAAATTGGTATTATTTTCCAGGAATATAACCTCATTCCTACCCTCACGGTTCTTGAGAACGTCGCTCTTCCTCTTATTTACGCCGGCGTCAGTCATACCAAAGCCATCATTAAGGCTTCCGAAACTCTGAAAAATTTCGATCTCCAAACTAAAGAATATTATTACCCGTACCAACTCTCCGGTGGTCAAAAGCAACGCGTCGCCATTGCTCGCGCCCTGGTCGCCAATCCGGAAATTATTCTCGCCGATGAGCCGACCGGCAGTCTCGATACGAAGAGCTCCGAAGCTGTTATGCAGGAACTTCACCGTGTCCACCAAGCCGGTAATACTATTATTATGGTGACTCACAACCCAGCCCTCACCAAGTACGCTACTCGCGTACTTCATATGATTGATGGCTCGATTGATCGCGACTTCAAGTTCGTCGCCGACCATAATCTTCCAGAACGCATTGATATTCACTTCAATTCCAAAACCTCTAAGCCAGAAGCCCCTCAAATTATTAATGCGGATGCGCCTCGTATTGCTAAGCCTGAAGCACCTCGTGTTACTAAATCTGAGACATCTCACGTCATTAAACCCGAAGCTCCTCGCGTTGCACCAGAACCAAAACCTGAAATTCCTCGTCCCAAAATTACCCGTAGCCCAGAATCCACCGTTAATCCTTTTGAGCCAAAATTCATTCCAAATACCCCTGAAAAACCTACTGAAAAATCTGTCGAAAAACCTCTTTCCTACAACCTTGGCACTATTTCTGAACTTCCAAATTCTACTAAAAAACCAACACCCACTCCAGTCAAGGAATATTTCCCTCCAGCTAAACCTGAAACCGAAGCAACCGAACCAGAAACCACCGAGACTTCAGAAGCTGAATCAGAAAAGATTGAACGCATTTCCCAAATTGCTACTATTACTCCAATCAAGCGTAATAAATCTAACTCCGCACTCAAATTTAATCTTAATTTCGGCAAAAAATCCGCTAAAAATAATTCCGCTAAGTCTCACACTAAAAAATCTGCAAAAAAGAAAGGTCACAAATAATGTCATTGTTGCTTCGCACAAATTACGCCATCGCCCGCTCTTCTTTGAAGCGCCAAAAATTACGTACTTTTCTCACCTCTCTTGGTATCGCTATTGGTATCGCTAGCATCGTCTACACTTTTGGTATTATCGGCAGTTTCAAAAATCTTGTTAAATCCGAAACTAATGATGCACTTCTTGTGCTCCAGCAAAAACCCGAGGAGTCTACCGACATCTCTTCTATTCTCACTGCCAAACCCCTCACTTCTTCCCCTTTTAGCAAAGAAACTGTCGAACTGATCCAAAAGTCCATTAATACCACTGCCGCCGTTTCACCTCTTACTCCTATCACCTGTAATCTTTCTGGCGATAATCTCGTCGCTAATGGTAATATTCTTGGCGTCAACGAATCCGCTCTCAAAATTCTCGGTCTCAAAATCAAAACCGGTTCTTTCCAAAGCGACGCCAGTCTCAAAACCATCGTGCTCGGCCACAATCTTTCCCTTCAACTTTTTGGCACTGCCGAAAGTATTGGCAAAACCGTCAATATCAAGGGTGAGCGTTACATCGTTACCGGTGTTCTCGAAAACCAAGATAACCCTCGCAATTTCACCCGTTTTAATTTCAATCAAGTCGGTCTGGTCAATTTCGATCAGTTAGCCACCCTAAACCCAATTATCGAAAAAGTTCTCATTCAATTACCAGATCATACCACCATGCTTTCTATTAAAGATTCTCTGAATAAAAAACTTTCCGAAAATCCTAACCTCGCTGGCGCCTTCCAACTCGCCTCCGAAGAACAAATTTCCCACCCAGCTTCTTCCAATATCAAGCTCATTACCGTCCTACTTTCAATTATTGCCATTATCTCCATCATCGTTGGATCTATCAGTATCACTAGCATTATGATTGCCACAGTTACCGAACGCACTCATGAAATCGGTGTTCGAAAAGCCATCGGTGCCACTCACTTTAATATTTTCCTACAGTTTATTTTCGAATCCATTCTCCTTAACCTCTCAGGTGCCGTGCTCGGTTTCATTATCGGTTATGCCGCACTTCTCGTCACCGCCTTTCTCACCGAATTCAAAATTTATTTCTCACCCGAAATTCCTGCCATCGCTCTCGGTGTCGCACTTTTCACTGGCTTTATTTCTGGCACAATCCCATCTTTAAAAGCTGCAGGTAAGAACCCTATCGATTCCATCAAACAGCCAAATCGCTAACCTTACTTCATTTAGTTCATACTCGCTTCATCTATTTTAATCTTCATTCGACTCCTATCTTAGGCCATTCTTCCCTGTTCGTGGTATAATTTACTCATGAAAATTTTGGGTATCGAAACTTCTTGTGACGAAACTGCCGCCGCCATTGTCGAAAATGGTGATCAAATTTTGAGCAATGTTGTAGTTTCTCAAATCGATATCTTTGCAAATTACGGTGGTGTAATTCCCGAAATTGCTGCCCGCTCCCATCTCGAAGCCATTCAACCAGTCATCCACCAGGCTTTCGCTGAAGCCAGCCTCAAACCGAATGACTGGTCACAAATTGACGCCATCGCCGTCACTCACACTCCGGGGCTACTTGGCTCGCTTCTCGTTGGTACACTTTCCGCTCGCACTATCAGCATTTTGCACCACATCCCTTTCTATCCAGTACATCACCTCAAATCTCATATTTATGCCAACTGGCTCACCGAAAAACCCGAATTTCCCCTCCTTGCCCTGGTCATTTCTGGCGGCCATACTCAAATCATCCGCATGTCTTCCCACAATCATTTTGAAATTATCGCCTCTACTCGCGATGATGCCGTCGGTGAATGTTTTGATAAAATCGCCAAAATTCTTGGTCTTCCCTATCCAGGCGGTCCAGCTATTTCCCGTCTCGCCAAATCTGGCAATCCTCATCGCTTTATTTTTCCTCACCCACTCGCCAATTCCCTCGACTTTTCTTTTTCTGGTCTCAAAACCGCCTTCCTTCGCACCGTCCAAAATCTAGTCAATGTTCCGATTTCCTACCCATCCTCCAAGCTCGCCGACTTACTCGACGATACTACTAAGGCCGATCTCGCCGCCTCTTTCGACCAAGCCGTCACCGATATTCTCCTCGAAAAAATCACTACCGCTATTAAACAAAATCCCGAGACAAAATCTCTCGTCATTGCTGGTGGTGTCTCCGCTAATCAAACCATACGTGAAGACGCCAAAAAACTGGAATCAAAATTCAAAAATCTCAAATGTTATTTCCCACTCCCGAAATTTTCTGGCGATAACGCCGCCATGGTTGCTTCCGCCGCTTATTATGAAATTCTATCCGGCGTCCAACCTTACGACCCATATAAACTCAATATCCTTCCCCGTTCCGAAATTAAATAATCAAAAAATTACCACCCAAATATTCCCCATATCGGGAATATTTTTTTAACTTCCATTTATTTTTCATTTGAAAATCCGGCCAATTTTATATATAATTAAGCATAATTAGTTTATTGGAGGTTTATTTGTGTTGAGACTTTTAGGTCTTAACCAAATTAATTTTTTGGTTAAGAGAAGTTTAGTTCTGCTTACCCTTCTTGGGTCGGTTTTTATTACCTTTAATTCCCCAACATCGGTTCATGCTGAAGAACCTTATGGCGCTTCACTCACCGTAACCGGTAATTTTGATCTCGATCTTACGCCACAAGGTACCGAGCAGGTAGTTTTACGTGCTACCGGTTTTTCTGCCACAGTTAAGACTAATAGTATTGCAGGGTATTCCCTATACATGTCTGGCGGAGATAGTAATGGTAATTTTACCAACCCTCAAGCACCAAATGCCGTTCTAAAACCTCTCAATCATTACACCTATTATAATTTCGCTGAAGACCAAATTAATATGTGGGGAATCTGTAGTCAGTATTATAGTAGTACAACAAAATGTGATAGTAGCTACTATCCACTAGGAAACGCCAGTAATCCAACTCTAATTAAAAAATCTGATGGAGCAGCTCCAACCGAAGGTTACACTTATAAAGCCAACCTATTTGCTCGCGCCAATAAGGATATTATCTCCGGTCGTTATAACGGTGACATAACTTTCTCTTTAATCGTTAACGAAGAAATCTCCTCAACTCTAGTCACTGGTCGTGAATTCAATAAGCTACTCCGTGAAGCCGTCAATACTACAGACCCTACTATTCTTAATGATCCAAAATCTGAACTACCAGTTTATATAAATAGCTTAACTTTTGCAAAAACTGAACCAACCAGTACTCCAAAAAAGACCGTTAAAATCTCTACTGAAAATTCCGAAGAACCAGTCTATCTTACCGCCGTTCAATCTTCAACTAATAGCTACGCCTTAACCATCTGGTCCAATGTGCATCACATCTATACTAACGCCGACTCTTCCTATATGTTCTCTGGGCTCAATAATGTTTCTACTGCACTCTTTTATAATTGGCCAAATGATTCACAAATAAGTTTTTCAAAAACTAAAGATTTTTCCTATATGTTCTATAAATTAGGTAATGTGAATGAATCTGCATATTACGATATTAAATACTCGTCCAATATGGTTAATTCAATCGCAAAAGCAAATCCTACTAATCTTGATTCAATGTTCGAATTTTCCAATCTTCAACCATACGTCACCATTAACACAACTGGTCCAGTCTCAACAAATTCTATGTTTAAAAATAATGGCAAGAGAAAATATTCCGTCTCTCTTACCGGCAACTTCCTTGAGAATAGTTCAGATATGACATCCTTCTTTGAAGGTAGTATCATCGAATTTTCATACGGCATTCGCACGGCTACCGAAAACTTCGGAAAATATACAACTTCAACTAACTCGATGTACAAAAATTCCGAATCCAATATGATCGACTTTGGAAAAGCCACTTTCTCTGTACTAGATGACACCGAAAGTATGTTTGAAAGTTATGGCGGTTATTACAATTCAATTCGTTACTTGCCAAATAAATCCAACGTCTCCAGGCTTACAAAAATGAAAAACATGTTCAAAAACCTTAAAACCGGTAGTTATAATTATCTCAATTTGTCATCTTTTAATACCGAAAATGTTACCGATATGAGCTATCTTTTTGGTACTGACACCGAAAATAGCAGTAAACAAATAGATTCCTTAACCTTAGGTTCAAATTTTGACACCAAAAACGTCACTAATATGGAAGGTATGTTCTCTAGAATTTATAATTTAAGAAACCTAGATCTTGGTGACAAATTTGACACCAGTAAAGTAACTAATATGGCTAAAATGTTCTACGCTAACAGTGTTGAAACCTTTAAGATTGGTAATAAATTCAATACCGAAAATGTCACAGATATGAATATGATGTTTGCAGGTTGTAGTAATATGAAAGACTTTGACCTAAGCGGTTTTAATACTAAAAACGTCACCAATATGTATGGTATGTTCTCAAATGCAGGCAGTCTTCGAAATTTTATTAACACTTCCGGCTTTAATACTGAAAAAGTTACCAATATGAGCTATATGTTTAATGGAACTAGATTTGAAAAATTAGATCTTTCAAGTTTCAACACCAAAAACGTCACTGACATGTCTTATATGTTTAATGATTATTTCAACTACAGTCCTATTATTACCTATCCAGCCGTTTTTGACACCAGTAAAGTTACCAATATGGCCTACATGTTTAACAAATCCTATATTAGAAATCTACCTTCCGCTGGGTTTGATACTCGTTCCGTCACTAATATGAATCACATGTTCAGTGAATCTCTCGTTAATGGCTTACCATCATCCGGCTTTAACACTTCGGCTGTCACTGATATGGGATTCATGTTCTATAAAGCGAAATATATGCAGGGTCCACAAGTTTTCAATTTTAATACAAGAAATGTTACCAATATGGAAAGCATGTTCGATCAAGCCTTTACCGAAAGGCCAAGCCAAGAAGCTATTTTCGGCGCAGATTTTAATACCGAAAAAGTTACCAACGTTGTAAATATGTTTAGAGCCGCCAAAATTGGAAAAGCAGATCTCACCAATTTCGTAGGCCTCCCTGAAGCTACCTCACTTCAATCCTTCTTTGATAGTGTTCCAGTTACCGAACTCATCTTGCCAAATCCATTCAATACATCCAAGGTTACTACTATGGAGCGTGCCTTCTTTGGTCTTTCCTCTTTACCAGACAATTACACTCTTAATATGCCTCTCACAACCGAAAATGTTACTAACATGGCGTATATGTTTACAGGCTGCTATGCCGGAAATATTAATCTTTCTAGCTTTAATACTGAAAAAGTTACAGATTTTAAGTATATGTTCGATGGAAATAGATTTAAGACCTTAGATATCAACAATTTCAATCTTGAAAAAGCAGAGAATATTAACTATATGTTTAATGGTTCTCAACTTCTCACCGAATTAGATTTAAGTCATGTCAAGACGACCAATACTCTTAAAACTATGTATTATACCTTCCATAAAATGAAAAAAGTTGTCACTATCTCCATTCCTGGATTTGACACTTCCGGTACTACCGATATGTACGGCGCATTCTATGAAAACCCGGAACTCACTACAATCTATACATCAGAAAAATTCGTTCCAGCTGTTTATGGCGTAACCTATTACAACTCCACCGATTATCTATTTACCGATACACCAAAACTAGTTGGTGGTGCTGGCACTCATCAAAGTAACTACGATAATTTCCGTACCTATGCCCGTATCGACGATCCATCTAACAGCAAGCCAGGCTACTTCACTTATAAAGCCGCACCATAGTTCCGGCCCTATTCCCGAACATTTGATCATATATTTATGTACACCACCTCAACCTCCCCGTGAGGATGAACTGATAATTCCCTCTTCCCTCTCTCACTCTCCGAGAAAATTCAGCACGTAAAAAAGACTCGTCCTCCGCGAGTCTTTTTGGTTGAACAAAATTCTACCTGCAAAACTATTCAGCATCATCATCAAAAATCTCAATATCTTCCACCAGTACCGGAATCGCCTGCTGGAAAATCTGATAGATCTGATTAGCAATTTTCCGAATTTCTGGATGCGCCATTCTTGAACCACGTAATTTCAAAAAATGTCGCCATTCTCTAAAATTCGCCGTCATCATCAGTTCGGTTTTTAGGCAAAGCGGCAACACATCCCGCGCCTTTTCCGGCTTCACGCCAGCATCAATTTGATGCAGGTACGTCCTCTCCGACATCTCCATTAAATTCAGCCATTCCCTCGCCTCATTTTCCGCCAGGCCACTCGACTCAATCACTGTAATCTCCCTTGCAAATTTCCCATTCGCATAATCACAATATCTCGTAGATTCCTGAGAATAAGACGCCAAACGATGTCTCACAATTTCCTGTGAAATTGCCCGATCCGTCACAATTTTGAACGTACAACTTCCATGCTCCAATGGTGACTCATGCCCATTTTTGATCAGCATCCGAACAAACTTCTCGGTGCTTCCCTCCGGATCTTTCGGCTCACTCAGATAGTAGATTCTTCCGCATTTTTCTACATGTTTTAATAATATCTGCAGATAAAATTCATCCGAAAGCTCATCCAAAAATGGATTCAACAATCTTGCACTTGTTTCCATGATTTTCATTTCAACCTCCTAATGTACTAAACCAACGTTTCTCTGTCGAATAATAATTCAAGCTAATTCAAATCATATCAATAAATTTAAATTTTTCAAGCATAAACAAAATTCGTAAAAACTAAAAATCTAAGTCAAAATAAAACTACTCAGAAGACCAAACCGATCTAGGTAAAAATAAATCTACCCTAAAGACCAAATCCAGTACCAATAAATCGAAAAACCACATCAAAAATAAACCTCATTGCAGTGGCTAATCAAAATTCTTGACGGCAATCCATCAAAAATAAACCAAATTTAGTTATTTTTAACCGCACCTATTAAATCGCTCTTCAAACAAATTTAACAATCAATCAAAAATAACCTTAATTTGCGATCATCTAATCAGAAAAGCCTGCGCTTCCCTGCATCAATAATATCTTGGGCCTTTCTTAGAAGTTTCGTCAGCCCGAGTTCCGAGTTACTTGAACCCACATGAACCAGTTTCACAACCTTGCCATGCTCTTTATAGCAAACTTGCACCCCGGTCGCACCTGAAGCTGTCTTAAATTTTCTAATATATGCCACAACCACATTTTAACATAACCTTCTTCCCTTTTCCATCCAACCTCAATATTTTCCAATCTACCTCAAAAACATTATCAGCCCAACCCGTGCATTTTTTGCACTAGTTCCCTACTTGAATATTCCGATATATCCTAACCCAATAACCAGATTAAAACCCGAATATCCCAACCCGTGCATTTTTTGCACCAGTTCCCTTTTTATATAAATCCACTTAATGCTCATAGATAGGCTTTTTCCACCATTATTCCCCCGACTTTTCCAGAAAGTGCATAAGTTTATTTCAAATCTTCCCTATATTTAGAACCCACTTGACTTAGCAACCCGCCCACGCTAATATAGACATAACAATTATCGAATTTTTTTAACGGAACACATAATTTTAAATACGATAGCGCCTCGGTAATTGGGTCATAAAAGAACAGATCAGTACCTTATTAGGAAATGTTTATGCTTATTTGTCAAGCATTAAACATTAGTATTTTACACTGTACAAGATTTTTCATGTGCTTAACAGGGAAGCATAGTATTTTCACGCCATTTTTTCACATGGAGAGGGAATAATATAGCCTTAAAATAGCGCATAGTATTTTTGTGTCTAAATTTTATAAAATAAAAAATACTTCTTTTTAGGATGCTAAAAATAAGCTAAATTTTTCGTGAAAATTATATCTAGGATGTTAAAATAAGGCTAAATATATCATTAAAATTCTATCAAGGATGCTAATACTCCTCTATAAAACTATAAACTAACAGGGAATTACACTACTTATTTTGCTTTTATAGCCATAAACGCGCATTAAGCTTATTTTATGGCCTCTGAGTCAAACAATCATTAAACTTAACTCTCAGCTTCTATATTAAATACTACGAAAAACTTCGGCTCATCACCGAAGTTTTTTTCTAAGTTAATTACGCCTAATTTAATGCTAAGCAGGGAATCACTGAATTTTTTAGATTACATTCAGCTGCATCTTCATTTCTTCGATCAGTTTTTCTTTTTCTGCAATCAGATTACGCGTCTCTCTCACTAATTCTGCTGGAGCTCTTTCCACATAATTTGGATTCATCATACGAGAATTTAATCCGTCGAGTTCACGACCCACTGCCAAAATCTTCTCCGTCAGTTCATCCTTATACTTAGCTACCACCTCAGCCGTCACGTCGAGGTATAACTCATGGTTAGCGATTGCTAATTTCAAACCTCGCGGCGTACCATTGGTCGAGGAAATATAAGGTACATGCGATAGGAATTTCAAAAGCAAGGTATTTTCAATCGCCATTACGTCTTCACCGAAGAGTAAGCCGAATTTCTTATTATTATTTAGAAGCGACAGGGAATTGTTCGTCGCACGAATCTTCGTCACCACCTCAATCATCCGTTCGAAATTCATCGCTGAAATCTCATCGTACTTCATGTTTTCAGGCCAACCCGCGTCGATCACCATACCGGAAGTCCAAGAAAGATTTTGCCAAATCACCTCTGTTACGAAAGGCGCAAAAGGATGCATCATCATCAAAACATTCTCTAAAGTTTTCTTCAGAAGTGGAATATTCTTAAAAATCTTCTGGCTCTCTAGGAACCAGTCCGCGTATTTATCCCAAACTAAACTATAGACAATTTCCACCGCCTCAGAGAAACGATACTCACTCATCGCCTGCTCCAGCATCGAGCTAACCCGGTTAATTTCATGACAAATCCAGTCTTCACCTGCATTTTCCGTTGTATATTCTACAACGCTTGTCTCTGTTGAATCCGCTGCAGATTCATCCACCATTCCTTGCACGAACCGTGAAACATTCCACATTTTATTACAAAGATTACGGCTCGAGACTACTGAATTTTCTGAGAAAGCCTGGTTTAATCCCGCTGAGCGGCCACGCAAAATCCCCATACGGAAGGCATCCGAACCATATTTTTCAATCAATTCCATCGGGTTAATCACATTCCCCTTAGATTTTGACATCTTCTTACCCTTAGCGTCGAGCACTAAGCCGTGTAGGTATACTTCACGGAATGGCACTTCACCCGTCACATAAACCCCCATCATAATCATTCTGGCCACCCAAGCGAACAAAATATCTGCCCCAGTCTCCATCACATTTAACGGATAGAATTCATTTTTAAAACCCTCTTCCCAGTTCGTACAAACAATTGGCCAGTGCGAGGAAGAGAACCACGTATCAAAAGTATCCTCATCACGACGATATTTTACACCCCCAATTTCGATCTCAAACAGATGTGTTCTAGTATCGAACACCCATTCTTCACCTTCCGCGTTCGGATCAATCTTGTGGAACATCGGAATTGCAATCCCCCAAGGAATCTGACGTGAAATATTCCAATCTTTCAGCCCCTCGAGATAATTAATCAAAACTTTCTGTTTATTCTCTGGATAAAATTTAATTTCATTATTATTTAAGCGTTCAATCGCCATCTTTGCTAGCTTCGAAGTATCAATAAACCACTGCTCTTTTAGCATTGGCTCAATCACTGTACCACACTTATAACAGTGCGCCACTGAGTGCTGCATTTTCTTCTCGCCCACGAGTAATCCCGCCGCATCGAGCATTTTTACCGTCTTCTTACGTGCTTCTTCGACAGTCAATCCTGCAATTTCTTCACCACAAATCGGCAACATCTTACCATCGAATCCAATCACCTGAATTCTCGGAAGATTATGACGTAATCCCACCTCAAAATCATCATTATCATGTGCTGGCGTAATCTTCACTACCCCTGTACCAAAGCTCATCTCTGCATGTTCATCCAATACTACCGGAATTTCACGACCCGTCAGCGGTAAAATTAAAGTCTTACCATGCAAAAATTCATAACGCTTGTCGTTTGGATTGATCGCCACCGCCGTATCGCCGAATAAGGTTTCTGGACGCGTAGTCGAAATTACCACACCACCCTCAATTACTCTCTCGACTTCACCATTTTCATCTAAAAGTTCCACCTTAGCGTCACTGTCCACGCCCGGCCCGAATGGATATTTAATCTCATAGAGAATACCTTTTTCATCCTTGTATTCCACCTCAATATCCGCGAAAGCCGTCTGATGTTTCGTACAATAATTTACCAATTTCTCCCCACGATAAATCAAACCATCCTTCCACATCTGTTCGAAAGTCTTATAAGTACGGCGCACTACATTTTCGTCAAGAGTAAAAGTTAAATCCTGCCACGAACAGGAGGCCCCGAGCGCCCTTAGCTGTAGTTCCATATCGCCGCGTTTACTCTGTACAAAATTCCAGACTTCACTATAAATTTCCTCACGACTCATCGAGAAACGGGAACGATCCGATTTTTCAAGCTCACGTTCGTAAACCACCCAAGTTTCAAAGCCCGCATGATCTGCTCCTGGCACGTACCAAGTTCGACGTCCGCGTAATCTGTTGTAGCGGGTCAGGGAATCTTCCACTGCCACGGTTAAACCGTGACCAATATGCAAATTTCCGTTCGCATTTGGTGGTGGCATTACAATTGAATAGCGTTTTGCTTTCTTGCCATCCGCTCGAGCTTCATCTTTCTTTGGCAAAAATTTACCCGCCACCTCCCAGGCCGCGTAGATATCCGCTTCAAAATCCGCCGGATTATATGCCGGAGCAAATTTCATTATTTTTCCTCACTTTCTAAGAATAATTTTTCTCTAATCTCGGCCATCTCCGCCTCGGAAACTTCCACCACCTGGCCATATTTATAATTTGGATCAAAAGTCACTAGGTGCACATGCGCGTGCGGCACGTCAGTACCGATCACCTTAATCAAAGTCCTCGCCCCCAGAACTTTCTCCATGTTGGCCGCCAATTTTTTCACAGTTTTCATTACCGCAAGATAATAATCTTCTGGTAAATCGTAAAGTTTATCCACTTCAAGTTTTGGCACCACTAAGGTGTGACCCTTGGTTTCTGGGTGAATATCCAAAAAAGCCAAGGTCTTTTCATCCTCGTAAATTTTGTAACATGGAATCTCACCTGCAATAATTTTTGAAAAAATACTTGCCATTTTGCCTTCCTTCACCCCACCATCCAATTAATTTTCTCTCTTGATTATACTAAATTTCTCCCCTGATTTCCACCTGTAACGATAAAATTCATCAAAATATCCCAAATTAAAATATCTCATATATGATATATTTTATTATCAAATAATTTTATATTTTCTGCAATCATAAGCATTAACAGGGGTAATTTTTTTATTTAATCTGTAAAATCTGAATATTTATGTTACAATAAATTCAATATGTCAAATCATCGTCGTGTTGAGTTATTTACCGCTAATCTTTTTGCCATTACTATTTCTTTTTTAATTACCTACCTTTATCGCTTCGGCTGGGAACCTAATGATATTGCCTTTTACAATATTCGCACCGTCTCTATTTACCTCTATCTTCTTCTTTCATATCTAATTGTTTTTACTTTCTACCACAGTAATCCTGATACTAAAAAACGTGGTATTCTTCGTCATGCTAAATCCGCTCTTCTCACTAATCTGTTTATGGCCATTATTTTCTCTGCCATCGTTTACCTCTCTCATACGAGCAACAGTATTCCACGTCTCTTCTTCGGCACTTTTTTCTCAGTTAATTTCATAGTTTCCTTTATTACGCTTTATTTAATTCATTTTCTAAAACGCGAATACCTCGGACATCATACCAAAAAGACTGTAATTTTTACTGATAGTTGCAACCTTCGTAATGTAATTAGTAAAATCCAAAAACTTGACGCTGAAGATTGTGAAATTATTGGTGTTAGTTCACTCTCTGGTAAATGTAAAGGTCTTTTTTATAAATTAAAACCCCTCACCAAAAATAAACTTACTCCTGAAGCTATTACTAATCCAGCCGAAGCTTACGATTTAAAAGAGCTCACCACCCCGGCCATTGAATATCTCAAACGTCATCAGGTCGACTTTGTAATTTTTAGTGTTGCTCATACTGATCGCGAAAAGATCCGCGAATTAATCGAACTAGTTAGTAAAATGGGGATCGATTCACTAATCACGATCGATAGTTTTGCGATTGAAACTCTTGAAACTAAACTCGAAGACTTCGGCACCTCCAGCGTAATTCGCCTTTCACCTCGTATCTTTACCGATGGGGAATTAATCGTCAAACGCCTCATGGATATTCTTGGTGCCTTAGTCGGATGTCTGATTTGTATTCTATTTGGTATTATTGTCGCACCATTGATTTATCTAGAAGATCCAGGACCTATTATTTTCAAACAAAAACGCGTAGGCCGTAATGGTAAATTCTTCAACATTTACAAATTCCGCTCCATGTATCAAAATGCCGAAGAGCGCCTCAAGGATTTGCAAGAGCAAAATGAAATGCAAGGTTTTATGTTTAAGATGAAAAATGATCCCCGTATTACCAAAATCGGTAAAATTCTTCGCAAAACCAGCATCGACGAATTACCTCAATTCTTTAACGTACTCGGAGGCAGCATGTCACTCGTTGGTACTCGTCCACCAACAGTGAACGAATATAATCAGTATGCCGCCCACCATAAACGTCGTATTAGTATCAAACCTGGCATTACTGGACTCTGGCAAGTTTCCGGCCGCAGCGAAATTACCGACTTTGAGAAAATCGTCCGTCTCGACTGTTACTATATTGATCACTGGAGTATTACCTACGATATTAAAATTCTCATCAAAACTGTCGCCGCCGTTTTCACTGGCAAGGGAAGCGAATAAAAAAATCAGATTAGCCTTCAAGGAGGAGTTCGCAAAAGTGTTTGCATTTTTGAGACGACTACGCAGAAGACAGAAAATCCTCCTTTTTAAGGCTTACCTTAAAAAGATAAAAAGACTCTTTAGAGTCTTTTTTGGTTCCGACATTTATGGCGGAAGCGAGAGGATTAGGCTCTTGCTTCGCAAAACCCTTCCGTTCCTCCTCGCTCGGAAAAATAAAAGCAAGCTTTTATTTTTCACTCGCTTCGTCGTCCGGTCCAACCTACGATTCTCACCCTCTCGCATATAAAAATAAAAAAAGACCTAAAGGTCTATTTTATTTTTATGGCGGAAGCGAGAGGATTCGAACCTCCGAGACCTTTCGGCCCACACGATTTCGAGTCGTGCGCCTTCAACCACTCGGCCACGCTTCCACCTCTTATTTTAGCAAAAAAATCCCCTCACCACAACCGATAGCTTTTTATCTCAGAATTATTTTTTTAAACACAAACTTTTTCACATCAAAATATTAAAACTGTTTACATCTTTATTGGTAATGTAAACAAAATCATATGAAATATTTACATTAATACTGTTATATAAACGGAATAGACTTCAGGAAAACAGTAGAATAAAACGAAAATGTTTTACGCTCAAAAATGGAAATATGCAGAATATTTGAGTTTGTTTGAATAATCTCTTTGTTGCACTAAAAAATCAGCTCCGAAAGGGAACTGATTTTCTCATAATTTCATTTGGTACACCCGACAGGATTCGAACCTACGACCTTTTGCTCCGCAAGCAAACGCTCTATCCAGC
>JABZKD010000009.1 GCA_015257455.1 Nanosynbacter sp.
CAAGGTAAGCACATTAAGCAGTCCGGTGGTCGTGGTCAATACGGTGACGTTTGGATTAAATTTGAGCCAAATGAACCAGGTAAGGGCTTTGAATTCATCGATATGATTAAGGGTGGTGTGGTGCCTCAAGAATACCGCAAGCCAGTCCAACAAGGTGTGGAAGAAACCCTTAACGGTGGTGTGATTGCTGGCTACCCAGTCGTCGATATCAAGGCTACCCTTTACGATGGTTCTTACCATGATGTCGACTCTTCCGAGCTAGCCTTCAAGCTCGCCGGTAGCTTGGCTACTCGTGAAGGTATCAAGAAAGCCAAACCAGTGCTTCTTGAGCCATTTATGAAACTTGAAGTTACTACCCCAGAAGAATTCATGGGTGATGTGATTGGTGATATTAACTCTCGCCGTGGCCGTATCGACGCTATGGAAGATATCCAAGGTGGCGCCAAGCTTATTACTGCTTTCGCTCCACTTGCTAACCTCTTTGGTTACACTTCCGATCTCCGCTCGATGAGTCAAGGTCGTGCCGCTTCCTCTATGGAGCTCGCACAATACGAGGAAGTACCACCTAACGTTGCTCAAGAAATCATTGAGAAACGCAATACTTCTAAGTAAGTAATCTCTTAAAAATAACCTCTCCGGAGGTTATTTTTTTATTTGAAACCCTAATTGGGATATCTGAAAACTTGAAAAATTAGTGAAAATATTGTAGAGTAATAGAGATACTTTTGTGCCAGATGGCTGTATTGTACATTGAAAAGGAGGTGGAAACTATGAAAGAAATTGAACCTAGCAAAACGTAAAGCAACTAAAACTACACTGAAACCTGGAGGTAAATTATGACTTCGAATGAATATAGTGCTATAGAAGGAATAGCCTTTTGTTCTGTTGCTCTTTTCTTTGTTGGAGTTTTTACATTTTTGTCTATGCTTTTTGGCTCTAGAAATCACAATGTGGCTACTAGAAATAACAAAGAACAGTCAATTCAAAGTGAAGCTAATCATGTGTATTCAAATTCTACCGGCGAAGGATATCGAGACTCAGCTACGCCAGAAACAAAAAGTTTGAATTCAACCATAGCTGAAACGCAAAGTCCGGAATCAAATGTGTCTGAGACTAAAAATTCAGATTTAAATACATCTGAAACAAGAGAGCCAGAATCGTACGGCAACCCTAATACGAACCAAGAGATAGTCATTTATTTTTCTGGAGGTAAACTACGGATTGTAGGACAGGAGTAGTCGTCTTCAGTCTATCTATGCGTGGTTTTGTATCTAATTCAGAAGGTCTTCTATCATTTTGGAGGTAAAATATGAATTCAAAAAGAAATGATGTTTCAGATGAAGAGTGTTTAACTGCGGTTGTTTATTTTGCATCTGGTATTGCACTATTTATTCTATTCTGTATGAGTAGCTTACAATTAAACAGGAATAGATATTCTGAACAATCAATTCAGAGTGAAAAAGATCCGGTTATTAGAGAACAAAAAGAGTTAGACAGAAAGAAATCGGAGATCCTGAACCTAATTATTAGATTAAGTATGGCATCTATTGATCCCCCATATCTTTCCATTTTTCAAGTTTAAACCTATGATTAAAATGCTCAGCATAGTGAGTATTTTTCTACATCAAAAAGCCCCGCATTTTCTGCGAGGCTCTTTTTTTGGAGATTAATTTCGTCCTACGACTACATTTGCATCGATATCTTTAAATAAATCATCGCGATTAAGATTAGACTCGTGTCCAACCAGAGCATTGGTGCGCTCCACTACTCGCTTGATCAAATCCACCGAATCTTCACGTACATAATACAATGCACGATATTGATCCTTAGACGGGTCATAGTTAGGATTATTCTCGATAAAACGCTTCAACTGCATCTCTGCATAGAAACTCGAAAGTTCCGGTGAAAGTAGTAAAACATTGCCATCATTAGAAAAATACGATCCACCATTATGATCAATATCCGTGAGCTTCATCTTGTGCATTACGTGATAAAAATCTTCCGGTCTCGCATCGGTTCTGCCATAGCCGGAATTTGGGAAAAGCCGGTCATCTTTCACATAGTAGACTTCAATCCCATTTACACCAATACCGTAAAACAGCCCGCTTATATGTCGGCGTGAATCAATGCGGTAGGGTACCAGACGTTTTTCAAAATCTGCCATGTTGCCAAGATCGTTTATCTGCTTGCCATCCGCTCCATAATTTGCATCGAACCGAATCATTAATTTTGGATTGGCTTCGCAAATAAAGGTATAGACGTCTAGTGCTGGGAAGCTATCGGCTAACCTGAGATTAAAACCGTTATCTCTCATGTAGCCAACCAGGTCAAATTCATTGAATCTGATATAGGTCCTCGGATTATCTTTCTGGTGGGTCGCGAGTGGCTCAGAGGCTTCTTGTTTAATACGTCTCAGCATATATTCCGCAGTAAAAGAAATGGTATCTGGCTCATCTGGCTCAATCGGCTCCATGGGATCGAGCTTCGTGGTATGAAATTCATCCACTAGATTCTGCACCAGGAACTGCGTATAGTTAATTCCGTCAGCTCCGGTAAAATTCGGTGTGCGCCCGTTCAGATATGGGTCCAGGAATCCCGCATCGGTACCGTCCTTGATATAAGTCGGAATATTCCGATAGTGGTAATAGCTATTCTCTCCGGCATCCGTATTTACCTCGAGCACCGAATTTCCTCTAATACTCTGAGTTAAATGCTTCGGGAAGAGAATTACATTACTTGGTACCATAAAATCCGAGATGTAGCTGCCAGATTGCGACTCAAGCCGATCTCTCAGGTCTTCCACTTCTCTGATATTAAAATCAGAAATCATTTGAAATGTTCCAGGGTGTGACCTACTTGGATCGGGATCTTTTAGCGGTGCTAATCCATAATCATTTCTGGCCGCTCGCCTAGCTTCTAACACATCAGGTGTGGCATCCTTAATTGATCCGGCTACTTCGCCGCCACCAAATTCAGGAGCATCCACCGCTGCGGTAAGCTGGGCATCCATCTCGTATGGGTTGTCGGTTTCTTCTTCGTGACTCACTTCCGCCTTCGCGGTAGTTTCTACCTCGGAAGTCTCCGGAATCACGGTTTTACTCTGCGCGTTGCAGGCAACTAAGCCGAGAGCGAGTGACAAAAACAGGAATTGTTTCTTCATCATGCACCTCCATTTTAATGTGCGTAGGTTTAAGCGTCCTAAAAGTTAACTATATTCTACAATTTTTTAGTTAAAATGTCAATTTTAGCATAATAGCAATATCTACTGGCGGAAAAACGAAAAATATGGTAGAATATGCAAGTTAGTTTTTCAAAAAATGGAAAAATCAGTAAGTTCTTTAGAAAAGGGGGAAATTGTATGTTTGCAATACTAGTAACATTGTCGTGTTTTTTGGCTGGTCTATTCTGTCTGGTGCTGAACTATTTTCGCATTATTCTGATTCTGCGGATTGATATTTTTGTCTGTGGTTGGATCGTGCTGACCTTACTTCCGGCACTCGTGTCTATAATCTATCATCAACGTAAGAAACTTCTAGCGGAAAGAATTGCTAGAATTGATGAAGAAATGGACCAGGGTTGCTATCATTTTCAGTTTGACAGAAGCCCCAAGAACAGAATCCCCAAAATCGCAGACGACGAAGTTGATTTTGATGATTATGGCTGTGGCTGTGAGTGGGATCGTGAACGCCATGATTTGGTCAAAGTCGTACCGAAAGATTAAAACTGCAACTCTAAATTAAAAAATCACACTAGCTCATCTGGGCTAATTTTACTACAACATCGAAAAACTAACAGTCAAGGCGTCAATTTGGCGCCTTTTTTCATGAATTCTCTCTTTACTTATTCTTTAAAATCTATTAATATATAGGTATATCTAGCTTCTTGGCTGGTTAATATTAGTGCCAAGGAGAATAATATTAAAGGAGAATAATAAAGAATGGCAAATTTCGACCGTTCCAAGCCACACATTAACGTTGGTACTATGGGTCACGTTGACCACGGTAAGACTACTCTTACTGCTGCTATTACCACCGTACTTGCGAAGCGTCTCCCATCTGATGTTAACAAATCAGTTGCTTACGATCAGATCGACAACGCTCCAGAAGAAAAAGCTCGTGGTATTACCATTGCTACCTCTCACCAAGAGTACGAATCAGAAAAGCGTCACTACGCTCACGTAGATATGCCAGGCCACGCCGACTACATCAAGAACATGATTACCGGTGCTGCTCAAATTGATGGTGCTATCCTCGTAGTTGCTGCTAACGATGGTCCACTTCCACAAACCCGTGAGCACGTACTTCTCGCTCACCAGGTGAACGTACCAAAAATCATCGTCTTCCTCAACAAGATGGATCTTGCTGACCCAGAACTCGTTGAGCTCGTTGAAATGGATGTCCGTGAACTTTTGAACAAGTACGGCTTCGACGGTGACAACGCTCCAATCATCAAGGGTTCTGCTCTTAAGGCTCTTGAAGGTGACACTGAAATGGAAGACCGCATCATGGATCTCGTCCACGCTATGGATGAATACTTTGACATTCCTGAACACGATCTTGACAAACCATTCTTGATGCCAATCGAAGACGTCTTCTCCATCAAGGGCCGTGGTACCGTCGCTACTGGTCGTATCGAACAGGGTGTTGTTAAATTGAACGACGAAGTTGAAATCGTTGGTTTGAAGCCAACCCAAAAGTCTGTCGTTACCGGTATCGAAGCCTTCCACAAGACTCTTAACGAAGGTGAAGCTGGTGACAACGCTGGTCTCTTGCTCCGTGGTATCGAACGCGAACAAATCGAACGTGGTCAGGTTATTGCTAAGCCGGGTTCTATCACCCCACACACTGAATTCGAAGCTCAGGTTTACATCTTGAAGAAAGAAGAAGGCGGCCGCCACACCCCATTCTCAAAGGGTTACAAGCCACAATTCTACTTCCGTACTACCGATGTTACTGGTGAAGTCGAACTTCCAGCTGACAAAGAAATTGTCATGCCAGGTGACACTGTTACCTTCCAGGTCAAGCTTCTTTCAGCTATCGCTATGAATAACAACGACCGTTTCGCTATCCGCGAAGGTGGCCGTACTGTCGGTTCTGGTGTTGTTACTAAGATTATCAAATAATCTATAACAATCTAAATACCTCTCCTTCGGGAGAGGTATTTTTTTGTCTTGACGAACCTCTATTTTTATCGTAAAATAAATCTACTATTATTAATTGAATTCTAAAAACTCATTGACGCATCAAGCATCTGAAGTTATAGAATTAGAAGGAAAACATGGCAGACGCAAAAAACGAAGGCTTGAAGATCCGTATTCGTCTCAAAGCCTACGACCATCGTGTGATCGACCAAAGCGCTAAGCAAATCGTCGATACCGCTATCCGTACTGGTGCCGCCGTTTCTGGCCCAGTCCCACTACCAACTAAGCGCAGTACTTTTACTGTGGTGAAATCACCTCACGTTTACAAGACCGGTGGTGAAGCTTTCGAAATGAAGATTCACAAGCGTCTCATCGACATCACCAATGCTACCCCAAAGACTATTGATGCACTTCAAAACTTGTCTTTGCCAGCTGGCGTCGACGCCGAAATCAAAATGTAATTAAAACATAAATTACTTGAAAATCCCAATCTAGTATTGGGATTTTTGATTTGTTTTACGATAATCTTTATGTTAAAATTATCGTACATGACGAGCGATAAAAATCAAAAACTGCGAATCACCCGTTCATGGCTGAAAAGTCTCGCCGGCTTTTTTACCCTAACGGCCTCAATTTTTAGCTTGAACCTGATTTTTGCTACCCAAACTTACGCTCTCTTTACGCCGTCTTTGTCTGCGGCTCTTAATCAGTCATCGGCGGTATTTCACGGTAATGATGATCGCTCCGCGAATCCACAACTTCAGGAAGCGACCACTAAATTAACCATCAATTCCAACGATAAAAGCGGCTACCGTATCATTGTTAGTACTGATTCGAATAACACTTCACTCGTTAGTCCGAATCCTGCTGTTACTGATAAGATTAACTCAATTCCTCATGCCGATACTCTAAGTAATTTTCCTGCTCGGACCTGGGGTTATAAGATTGATGACGAGACTAATTTTCGCCCGATTGGTTCAGTCGCCAGCCCGACGAATCTTTTAGACACTGAAGAAAAAACCGATGGCAATGAAGTCAAGAATATTACTGTTGGTATGAATTTGGGCATCGATCTTTTGAGTGGTAGTTATAAAAACACCCTCATGATTTCAGTTATTTCGAATAATAATGCCGGTACTAATGCTACGCTCACAAGAGGACCAGATTTAAACCAGAAAATTGCCCGTAGTGCAATGCTTGCTGGTACGAATTTGCATGCTATTAAGGGGTTCAAACGAAGTCCGACCGCGCCGACGGCCGCCATGAAGACTATTAATATCGAAGATTCTGATGAATCTAGTTATGAAATTTTAGCTTGGTTCGATCCGGCGGACAAAACAGTTTACTACTATTGCGAGAATGATCGTGTCTATATGAACGACGACTCACGTCAGATTTTTAATAACATCCTTAATATTACCGATATTGATTTGTCTGGACTCGATACACGTTACGTGAAGGATATGTCTTTTATGTTTAATAACGCCAGAAGTGTGGTAAACCTAGATCTTTCTACCTTTAAAACTTCTCGTGTGACTGCGATGACTAATATGTTTGCCTATATGGGGTCTCTGAAAAATCTCAATATTTCTAGCTTCAAAACGAAAAACGTTAAAAGCTTCTCTCGTATGTTTATGGGTGATTCTTCTTTGCAAAATCTTGATCTCTCGCATTTTGACACTGCTAAAGTTACCGATATGGGCAATATGTTTAGTGGTGCAAGTAATATTATGTCACTAGATTTAGGGAATTTTAATACTGCTAATGTTGTTAATATGCAGGAAATGTTTAAGGATTGTGGTAATCTCACCAGTCTGAATGTTTCGAGTTTTGATACGGCTAAGGTTACCAATATGCAAACCATGTTTGGTGGCGCTACCAAGCTCACTAGCCTCGATATCCGTAATTTTGATACTTCTAAGGTCACCAACATGCTCTCCATGTTTGGTAATCTCCGCTCAATGACCGATTTTAAAATTAGTGACAAATTTAAGACTCACAATGTGACAAATATGGCCAGCATGTTTTCAAACTGCATCCTTCTGGAGGAGCTTGATCTCTCGAATTTTGATACCAGAAAAGTGATTACTACTAGTGCTATGTTTAGCGGTATGAGTAATGTAAAAAAGATTATTTTAAGCCCTAATTTCCAGACTAGTAATGTCACTAATATGAATAGTATGTTCAATAATTGTAGTCAATTGCAGGAAATTGATCTTTCGAGTTTTGATACTAGAAAAGTTACAGATTTTACCAATATGTTTAATTCCTGCTCGAACCTCACTTCACTTGATGTCTCGACTTTTAATACCAGTGAAAGTATTAGTATGGCTGGTATGTTTAGTGGCATGCTGAATCTTACTAGTCTTGAGCTTGGACGCAATTTTAATACTTCTAAGGCAAACAGTTTGTATAATATGTTCTTCAACGATCGTAAATTGGTCAGTCTGGATCTTTCGCAGTTTGATACTAGGAATGTGACAAATATGGCATCCATGTTTAGCTATATGTTTGAGTTAAAAAATCTCAACATTTCATCCTTCGATACCAGCAAAGTAGAATCCATGTATCGTATGTTTTATAGTACTAGTAAGCTCGAAAATCTTGACTTCAGTCATCTTGACACTAGTAAGGTTCATAATATGCAAGATATTTTCTCCGGTATGGCGGCTTTATCCTCAATCAATCTCGGCGGACGTTTTTCTACGGCTAGTGTGACAGATATGCGTGGCATGTTTACAGATACGAATAGTCTTACTGAACTTGATTTAAGTAATTTTAATACTGCGAAGGTGAATAAATTTAGCAACATGTTTGCTTCCTCGCGCCCGCTCGAAACTAAATTGGAAAAAATTTACGTCAGTCAAGATTTTAACATTTCTGCTGGTACTGAATTTGATAATGTCTTTCGAAATCAGCTTAAACTACGTGGTGGCAATGGTTCCTTCCTCGTAAATCCTACTTCTGCCGACAAAACTTGGCTCCGTATCGACCGCCCAGGCGCCAAGGGTTACTTCACTCAGAAACCATAAGCGTTTAAAATCATCAAAAATGACAATTTTAAACGGTTTTGCTATAATAGAGTTATGATTAGTAACTCTCTTCGGCAAAAATTAGATTTCTTGATTGAACATTATCGTGATTTGGTACCAAATTATGCTTCTGGGATCAGGGAACTAAGCCTTGTCGAGCTTCCAGAAATGGTTTATAACTCCAATGCCATCGAAAACTCCACGCTCACACTAGAAGATACGGAAGATATTTTAATACGCCATCAGATTCGTACCGATCATCAGATTCGTGAAATTTTTGAAGCGACTAATTTAGCGAAAGCTATGAAATATCTCTTAGATAATCCGGAAACCGGAATTTCTGTCTCGCTGATTCTTAAACTACATGGTATGTTAATGCAGAATATTCGTGATGATGCTGCCGGCCGATTTCGTACTAACAAGGAGTGGGTGCGCGTGGGGAACCATATTGGTGCGAATCCACAATTCGTCCACGCTTTTATGTCGGACTTAGTTGAAAAATATAACGCGTCAGACGACCAATATTTTCTCGATAAAATCGTCTATTTTCATGCCGAATTTGAGAATATTCATCCGTTTATCGATGGCAATGGCCGTATCGGGCGACTACTCATCAATGAGCAATTAGATTTACTCGACTTGCCTCCTATTCTAATTCCGAATAAATCCAAAAATGACGAATATTATCCGGCGCTAGAAGAATATTCGAATTTTAATAAGCTTGATCGGTTGTCAGATTTCTTTGCGAGACTTCTTATTGAGGCCTTATATCGTCGCATCACTCGCCTCACTGCGCCGAGAATTATTTCTGTTTCGGACTGGGCCAAGCAAAATCAAATGAGTGTTCAGTCCGCTACTAATAAAGCTATCCGTGGTACTATCCCAGCCTTTCGTCTCCGTGGTCATTGGATGATTGACGCTGACCTTCAAGCTGAAAAATATGAAGAATAATGATTAATAAAAATTTCAAGTCTTCTCTTTTATTACACTTATGCTAAACTTAGTTAAAAGGAGAGGAAGGTTTCATGTTATTTTTTAGTAAAAATAAACACATTCTAAAATGCGCTGCTTTGTTGTTTACAGTGAGTTTATCTGGCATTATTTTAAATACCAATAATACTCACGCAAGCGATTTGTCTGCTTTTTTCACTTGGAATACTAATACGAGTGCAGATGGCAGGGATATTCTAGATTCTGATTCAAAATCAATACAGATGTTAACTGAATTGTACGTTCAGGGTGCAGATGACAGTGGCTTCACCGTCTCAGTTCATACAAAAAATGATACCACCTCGCTTATTAATGAGGAAAAATTCGTTAATGATGAAATTAAATCTATCTCCGAAAACTTAACGCTAGATAATTTTAAAGAAAATAACTGGGGAATCAGTACTGATGGTACGAATTATCAACCAATTCCAGATAAAGATCATCCAAACCTTATTGCAAATACAAAAGGTCAAGATAGTAGAATAATAAAGACTTACTATGCAATTAAATTAAATGAGAATATTAAGCCCGCTAATTATAAAAATACCATTGTTTATTCGGTGGTATCTAATCAAGTCGCTAATCTGCCATCGGGGATTGAATTCAATAAGACTATCAAGGAAATCGCTGGCGGCGAAGAAAATGTAGTCCATATCAAAGCTTCTAACACAATACCAGAAGGCACAAATGTGAAAAATATTGCAACCAACACCGATGTGAAAGGCGAATTTAAGATTTGGTACGACCAATCGGAGAAAACTGTTTACTACTGGACTTCTGCGAGTTTTGCCTATTTGAATGAAAATAGCGAAAAGATGTTCGATGGTTTTTCTAATTTAGAATCTATCGACACCACTCAGCTTAATGCTTCTTTTGCTACCACTACCGCTAATATGTTTTCAAAAAATCCAAAATTGAAAACCCTAAATTTTGGAAAATATATATATAAGACAGGAAAAGTTACTGATATGCATGAAATGTTTGCTGATACTGGACTAGAAGAAATTCCAGTTAATAATTACGTTGGGCCAAGGTTTTTTGATACAGAAAACGTAGTTAATATGTCTGGTATGTTTGCAAGAACTAGGCAATTAAGAGATATAGGTTTTGCAGAATCTTTAGATCTAAGAAGTGCTGAAGATTTGAGCTATATGTTTTATGGCCTGAATGGTAAAAGATACTATTATATTGGTAGCGCTTTTGGTAGTCAAACCAAGAAGGTTAAGAAGTTGGATTATATATTTGCTACCGATCAGGAAAACAGGGTAGAAAACATTGGTGTAAGTTGGCATGAAAACATATGGGATACAAGTAATGTAAAAAGTTACGAAGGGATGTTTGCGGGTCGCACAAATTATACGGGGTGTGGGCCGAATCACTTGCAAAATGCACCAGTGTCAGACTTAAGCTGGTTGAGGGCTGGGGGTGGAGGTTTTGACGGGTATTTTTGTGAGTCACTATAATCTAGAAATAATATTTTCCAAATTTTTCAAGACTTTTCTTCCATTCTAGTTATGCTAAACTAAATGTAGTATAAAACGAATTAGGGAAAATATTGTGAATCATAAATTTTTGAAGCTTAGCTCTGGCCTTGCTTTGACCTTGGTCGCAGCTGCCTGGCTTAATACGAAAAACACTTCTGCCCTCTATCAGTCCAGTCTTTCGGCCTATGTTGATAATGTCAAAACTCAAGTAGATGGCGATCTTTTGCTGGATAATCCATCAGTTAAAAGGGAAATGAATCTAAATATCGGGGTTACCGCGAAAAATAAATCCGGCTACAAAGTCGTGGTTAATTCTAAGACCGATAATACCGCATTGAATAATTCTGACCCAGCCAAGCCAGACAAGATTGAATCAATCACAAGTGACAAAGCCTTGAATAATTTTACCGCCAACACCTGGGGCTACAAATTATCTACCGCTACCAGCTACAGCCCAATTCCAAGTCTTAGTCATCCAGCTACCATTGCAAATAGTTCCGAAAAAGAAGTTACAAATCAAAAAACTATTCTTAATCTCGGCGTTAATCTCGGTGACGATTTGCGTCCAGGCGACTATATTAATCAGTTAGTGGTTTCTGTGGTAGCGAACACTTATCAAAAAGAAGCCATTATGGATAAGGGTGAGTCCTTCAATAAGGCTATCACTTATCTCGGCAAGCGTAGCTCCTCCAACTTCTTCGGTCATGGTCAAGAAATGATTGAGCATTTCCGCCGCAGCACCACCTCTCCAACTGCCGGTGATAAGGCTATTGAAATTCAAGATAATGCAAATTCTGATTATGCTATCAAGGCTTGGTATAAGGAAGCTGATAAAACAGTTTATTATTATGCCGAAGCTGAAAAAATCTTCCTCGCCCCAGATTCTTCCAATATGTTCAAAAATTTCACTCATGTTCAGGACCTTGATTTAGCTAAATTTGACACTCGAAACGTGATAAATATGGCCAGTATGTTCGAGGCGGCTGAAAAAGTTCAGAATCTTAATCTTGCAAATTTTGACACAACCAATGTCACTAATATACGTAATATGTTCTCTGGTATGACTGAACTCACTTCGCTTGATCTTTCGAACTTTAATACTAAGCAAGTTACGGATGCCTCTAATCTCTTTAATAATCTTCAAGCCGCAACCGAAATTAAGCTAGGTGCTAATTTTACTCTAGAAAATGCCACTACTCTCGCAGGCATCTTTGCTAATACTTGTAAGGTTGCTAGCCTCGATCTTTCGATGTTAAGTACCACCAATGTGCGAAATTTCGATAATCTCTTTAGTCTCGCCGGCATCGGTACCACTACGGCTGCTTGTCCAGCCGGTGATGCCTTAACCACAATTTATGCTTCGACAAACTTCGTCGTCGATGCTTCCGCTCAAGCTGAAAATCTCTTCGCCGGTCGTACCAATTTGCGTGGTGGTAATGGCTCTCATGAAACCGACCCAGCTACCGCCGATAAGACTTGGCTTCGTTTAGATATAGCCGGCGCTCCAGGTTACTTTACCGCTAAGCCATAATTAAAACACTTAAAACCATATTTATAATTTAAAAAACTCACAACTCATCGGAAAATATAAACTTTAAATCCAAAAATATCTAAAAATCCAAATTTCGTATTTGGATTTTTATTTTGCTTATATTAAAATATAACACGACAAATCACACGGTCATATAAAAACTATGAAAAATCTCTATCATCAATCCAAAATATTTTTGTGGGCTAAAAAAGTCTTTAATCTTGCTGCTGTCGTTTTTACGCTCACTATTTTAGGCAACCAATTCGGTGCGTCAGATGTTTTTGCCGCCCCAACCCCAACTCTCTCCGCGGCCATTAATAATGCCAATGTAACTATTAACGGCAATCAGGTAATTAATTCCACCAATAAAACTACTGAGTTTCCATTGCGCTTGACTGTCAATACTAACAATCGTACTGGTTATACCGCTACCATAAGTTCTGAATCAAATAATACCGCCTTGGTAAATAATAGCTCTGCGTTGTTCGCAAAAATTGATTCAATCTCTACGCCTAGCCCTCTCGCTAATCTACCAAATAACACCTGGGGCTATCGTCTAGCTTCTGCGCCAAATTATAATCCCATTCCAGCGCTTGCTGCACCCACTAGTTTCCGCCAGACTACCGAAGCTACTAATGGTGCCAGTATCACGGATTTAAATATCGGCATGAAACTTGCAAGTAATCTTGAAAATGGTAGCTATACTAATCGTCTAATTTTTTCCGTAGTAACTAATCCGATTGACAGGCGAGCCGTCTTTAAGCCTGGCCCAGAAATTAACCAAGCTATAGCCAGAGTAAATAGTGGCAGTCGCGCAAATGCATTTAGGCGATGTACCGTTACGGAGGGTATAAAGCAACAGCCGCATTATAATGTTGCGGACCCGGTAGAATCAGATTTTGGTGTTTACATTTGGCCAGATTGGAGTTGGGGTGATAAAGGAATATGTTACGGCTCAGACGCTACTAAAATTTACGCTAACCCTGATAGTAGCTATATGTTTAGCTCATTTACGGGCATTTATAGTGCAGATTTTTCAAATATTGATACCAGTGAGGTGATCAGTATGAAGGGTATGTTTAAAGACGCCTCATACTTAAATCCAATCGATGTTTCAAGATTTGATACCCGCAAGGTGCAGGATATGAGTGAAATGTTTAGTGGAATAAGATCACTTATCAGAAGAGATACTATTACTTTGAACCTGAGTAATTTTAATACAGCCAATGTAGTTAATATGAAGGGTATGTTTAAGGATTCTAGTAGATTTACTGATATAAATATGTCAAGCTTCAATACTTCAAAAGTTACCGATATGAGCGAAATGTTTTATGGTGCTACCAGTCTACCCACTATTAACTTAAGTAGTTTTGATTTTCAAAACGTCACTGATATGAATAGTATGTTTTTTCAGCTTGCTAATTTGCAGACCGTAATAGCCACAAGGTTTAATACTGGCAAGGTGACAAATTTTAAAAACATGTTTTGGAGAGCATCAATTACTTCATTAAATACGGCAGGTTTTGAAACGCAGAGCGCCGTTAATATGTCGGGAATGTTCTATGGTACTAGAATTCCGAACCTCGATCTATCTAGTTTTAATACTCAAAATGTAACAGATATGAGTGGAATGTTTGGTGAGACGGAATATACCGTGAAGTTATATCTAACTAATTTTGATACTAGAAATGTCCAAGATTTTACCGGAATGTTCTCTTTGGGTCATTATACTAGAGATAGTTTGACCAATATTTATGTAAGGAGTGATTTTAATACATCCAGTGTAACTAAGAGAATCTATAATGTCTTTGGTGAACGTCGTACGCTTCGTGGTGGTAATGGGTCCAGATGTTCATTCTCAGGTAATAATAATGAAGCTCTCAAATGTCTTCGCATTGATCGCCCTGGGGATCCAGGATATTTTACGCAGATTTAAATTTCACTAAATCAACGCACGTCTGTTCTTATTGCGTTTGCATTCTTGAATAATTATGCTAAACGCCTTATACTTAAACTATGCATAAGCCGAAACGAAATCCTGTCCGAATTATTAAAAATCTGATTATTCTCACAGGGTGTGTCTCGGCTTTTTTCTGGATGTTTTTCGATATTTTAAAACGCGAGACTGTGGTATCTCATGATGCCTCGGTACTCGTCATGGGTACAAACGCTACTTTCAAGCCTTTTGAATATAAAGAAGGTGGGCAAGTGGTTGGATTCGATATTGACCTTGCGCGCGAAATCGCGAAAGACCTCGGCGCTGAGCTAAAAATTGAGGACATGTCCTTTGATGGACTTCTTCCAGCGCTCGAAGGCGGTCGTATTGATATCGCCGTGGCTGGCATGTCGGTCACCGAGGAACGTGCGAAGAATGCGCTATTTTCAGAGCCGTATTATCAGGCCACCCAGCGTATTATTGTCCCAGAAGATAGTAAAATTTTTAATAAATCTGGCCTAATCGGTAAGAAAATCGGCGTTCAACTCGGCACCACTGGTGATATCTTGGCTTCCGAAATTAAAGGCGCCAAAGTGATTCAGTTCCCAGCCGCGCCAAATGTTTTGCAGGAGCTCGCTTCTGGTCGGGTTGATGCGGTGATTCTAGATGACGCGCCAGCAAATCAATATATCGTGGCATTTCCGGGCCTAAAAATCCTGGGTTCCGCTATCGGTAATGAATCTTATGCCATTGCGATGAAAAAATCTAATCAGACTCTCAAGGAAAAAGTTGATCAAACAATTAATCGCATGAAAGAGGACGGCCGAATGGATGCCTTATTAAGGAAATATTTTGGAGAGAGCAGATGAAATTTTTTGAAGTTATTTTCGGTAATGGTCGTTGGATTTATTTTTGGCACGGACTTGAAGTTACCATTGTCCTGACTATTTTAGCGCTCTTTTTTGGTTTTCTTCTCGGCGTTTTAATATCAATGCTTCGCACTTCCAGCGTTAAATTTTGTCAAAAAATCGCCAATCTCTATGTCACAATTATTCGCGGCACGCCTCTTCTGGTGCAGCTCTTAATTATGTATTACGTGATCTTCGCCGAATATCGCGCCATGCCGAAAATTATCGTAGCCGCCGTAGCTTTTTCACTCAATAGTGGCGCTTATATTTCGGAAATCATTCGTGGTGGGATCGAAAGTGTGTCAAATGGTCAAAAGGAGGCCGCCAGATCTCTCGGTCTTTCGGAATTTCGTACGCAACTTTACGTCGTGATGCCACAGGCCTTAAAGAATTCTCTGCCAGGTTTAATTGGTGAAGGGATTTCACTTTTCAAGGAGACTTCTATCGTCGGATGGATTGGTCTTGGTGATATTATGCGTGGCGCCGACGACATTCGTTCTCTCACTGCCACAGCTTTTGAATCTCTGGTAGCTGCCGCCATTATCTACCTGGCAATTACTCTAATCTTTACTAAAATTATGTCAAAAGTAGAAAAGAGGTTAGCTTAAGATGTCTATTGTCGTAAAGAAGCTTGAAAAAAGTTTCGAAAATCAAAAAGTTTTGCGTGGTATCGACCTCGAAATTCAAGATGGCGAAACCGTAGTCTTGATTGGTTCCTCTGGTTCCGGAAAATCTACTTTCTTGCGCTGCCTTAACCTTCTGAATACTCCAGATAAGGGCCAAATTTTTATCGATGGACAGGAGATTACGAATCCCAAAACCAATCTTAATAAACTTCGTGCTAAAGTTGGTATGGTTTTTCAAAGTTTTAATCTTTTTGAAAATCTTAATATCATAGAAAACATCAAGCTCGCTCCCAGAAAAGTCCTACATCTATCAAATAAACAGGCGGAAAAAGAAGCCATAGAGCTACTGAAACGGGTTGGTTTAGCGAATAAATCTTACGATTATCCGAAGAATCTTTCTGGTGGTCAGAAACAGCGTGTCGCTATCGCTCGCGCTTTAGCCATGCACCCAGAAGTAATTTTGTTTGATGAGCCGACCTCTGCACTTGATCCGGAAATGGTTGGCGAAGTACTCGAGGTGATTAAAGATCTTGCCAAAGACCACAGTCGCACCATGGTCATCGTGACTCATGAGATGAGTTTTGCTAAAGAAGTCGGGTCGCGTCTCATTTTTCTTGATAAGGGGAAAATCATTGAAGATGGTGAACCGCATCAAGTAATGAATCATCCCACCACTGAACGCGCCGCCCGCTTCTTCCAAAATATTAAAAATTAACAGTATATGCTAAAATAAATATATGACGCTCGTAATGAGACTTAAAAAGAAATTTTATTTTTTAGCTGCGAATTATTTTCGTTTTTTTGCTAATATCTCGCTTAGGCGCTGGAAGCCTCGTGTAATTGCCATTACCGGTTCAGTGGGTAAGACTACCATGTTAAATTTAGTCGAATCCACCCTGAAAACCAAGGCGCATTATTCCTTTAATGCTAATTCCGCCTTTGGCGTAGCCTTTGATATCGTCGATATGGACGGCGTACGTGGTAGCAAGTGGCGTTGGCTTAGCTTAATTATCGGTGTGCCATTCAAATCGCTTTTTTACACCCATCGTGAAAAATTTTATATTGTCGAAATCGATGGCGAACGCCCACATGAGGCCGAATTTCTGGCTAAATGGCTAAAGCCAGAAGTCACTATTTGGGTTTCATTGGGTCTATCACATGCCGTACAATTTGAAAAACAGGTCGAAGCTGGCATCTTCCCAAATCTCGAAAAAGCCATTACGCATGAATTTGCTACTTTGCCAGAAAATACTCAAAAATTAATTCTCATCGATAAGGATGTCGACTTAATGAATCGTGCGATTGATAAAATTGTCGCCAAAGGCAAAACTAAGGCCGAAGTTATTAAGTGTAGTAAGAGTGAATTGCTGAACTATACTGTTCATCCGAATAAAACTGAATTTGTCATGGATTTTACCAGTCAGCCAAAGCTGGGCGAATTCACTATCACCTTTAAAAACCCGATGCAACGTGACCTTGCCATCCAATTGTCTATGCTCGCCAAGCTTTGTGAATATCTCCATATTCAAATGCCGAATGATTTTTCCGATATGCGTGAAGCTCCTGGACGTAATACTTTCCTGAAAGGAATTAATAATCTAAAAATTATCGATAGTAGCTATAATGCCCATCTCATCTCTATGGAATCGATCCTTAAAATGTACCGCTCAATGCGTACCCAACATAAGTGGTTGGTAATTGGCGATATGGTGGAGCAAGGAAGTATCGAACGGCACGAACATGAAAAGCTAGCCGAGGCTATAATTGCCGCTAACTCCGAACAGGTTATTCTCATTGGTCGACGTACTCGTGAATATACCTATCCAATCCTAAAGAAGCAGGGAATTAAGGTCAATACCTTTAATGATCCCAAAAAGGCTCTCGAATTCATTCAACAAAATGCCGTGAACGGAGAAACTATTCTCTTTAAAGGTAGCCAATATCTTGAATGGATTATCGAAAAATTATTATTAAATTCAAAAGACGCCGAGCGTCTGCCACGCCGCGAAAAAGCCGCAGAAAAGCGTCGTGAAAAAAGGGGACTTAACTAATGAAAACTTTATACATTATTCATGGCTGGACTTACACCGTGGAGCCTTGGACTAAAACCATTGAAATTCTACGTGATAAATACAAAATTGAAGTTAAAATGTTGCACGTCCCAGGCTTGACCGAGCAAAGCCAAAAAGTTTGGACAATTAACGATTATGTACGTTGGGCCAAGCGCGAATTGCCGGATCAGGCTGTTGTACTCGGGCATAGTAATGGCGGACGCATTTTGATGAATCTCACTATCAAGCACCCGAAAAAACTTTCACATTTAATTCTTCTCGATAGTGCGGGTATATACGAAAAATCTTTGAAACGTGATATTTTACGCGGACTCAGTAAGGCTTTTGGTATTTTTAAGCGAGTGCCGATTTTGCGTAAGATTTTTCATAAGTTAGTTGGGGCTTCTGATTATGCTCATGCGCCAGAAAATATGAAAAAAACTTTAGCAAACATGCATGAATCTGATAAAAACCTCGATCCATCGCGCATTAAGGTAAAAACTTCGATTCTTTGGGGTGAAAATGATCAAATTACGCCGCTTCGTCAAGGCAAGAAGCTTCATGAATTGATTTCTGGTAGTACTTTTTATTCTTCCGAAAAATGGCGTCACGCTCCGTATATCGATGATCCAAAAGGTCTCGCTAAGGCCATTAATGAGGTGCTTGCTTAATGAAATTTATCGCGCACGCTAGTCAATTTGGTTTGAAAAAGACCTTGAGGCAATTATTCACTTTTGGCTTTAAGCGAGATTCTGAAAAATTAAAAGCTTATATTGCAGACCGCTATCAAGTGGAAGCGGAAAATGTTGCACTTTATGGTTCTGGTCGTACCGCACTTTCCGAAGCCTTAAAATATTTTATTAAGCCAGGAGATAAAGTAGCGATTACTGCACTGACTTGCTTCGCGGTAGTGGAAGCAGTACGTAGTGCTGGCTGTGAGCCGGTTTACCTTGATGTGAATCTCCAGAATCTGCATTTTGATGCAAAAATTCTCGAAAAAGCCTGCACGAAAAACCCAGAAATTAAGGCAGTGATTGTGCAAAATAATTTAGCTTATCCATGTGATATGGTAAATATTGAATCTGTCGCAAAAAAATATAACCTCGCACTAATCGAGGATCTTGCACACTGTGTCGGTATGGATTACCCGGATGGTCGCGAAGCTGGTACGGTGGGGGATGCCGTCATTATGAGTTTCGGTAAGGGAAAATCCCTCGATCTAATTTCTGGCGGATTATTATTCCTTCGTAAAACTGATAAGCGCAAAAAATCTTTTACCATCCCGACCGACCTGCCAAGCTTAGCCGATCGTTTTCGCACGCGCACTTATCCACTTTTTGGCGCAATCACTCGTGGTCTTTTTCATTTACAGCTTGGTCGCCTTAATTTTGGTCGACTCTTTACCGCCTTTCTTTTGAAGACTCATCAAATTCAGAAATCTGCCGATGCTAGGCTAGATAGTTCTATTCGCCTCACTCATTGGCAGGCCAAGCTTGCTTTATCTGATCTTAAGAAAATTAAGCATCGTGCCCCACTTCGTCGTTTCTATTTTGTGGAAAATCGGGAAGAATTATTAGAAAAACTCACTGCCGCAGGCTTCATTATGGATGATATTTGGTATAGTTCACCAGTTTCACCAGAGAGATACTATACCCGAGCTAATTTTAACGAAAAAGCTTGCCCGAACGCGGTTTTTGCCGCCAAACATCTGATTAATCTACCAAATTGGTTAAATATTTTTGAACTTGCCGATGCAAGACATTTGATTAATCAATATGAAATAAATTCTCAAGGTGAAAAAATCGCTTCCTTCACTACTAAAAAATCTCTATCCGAAACTGAAGTAGAACACATAGATACGCTTCGTCACGCCGCCTCTCACACTAATTTCTTGCAGTCCAAACAGTGGTATGAAGTTAATAAATCCATCGGCCATAAACCTATCTTCTTGATGTTTAGTGAAAAATCTTATTGTCTTGCCATTATTAAAGACGCTAAGCGTGGCCGTTTTTTGGAGATTCCGTGCGGACCGATTTTAGATTACACCAATCGTAATGAATTAGAGCTTGCTATGGCTGAGATTTACCGTTATGCTAAGCAAAATAATTGTGTCTTCGTGCGTTTTCGTCCAAATCTCGAGGAAACTCCGGAAAATCGAGCGCTTATCGAGTCACTTCCATCGCTCTCCGCCTCCTATTTTCTTCACGCTGAAAATACTATTTTTGTTGACCTTATTCAGTCCGAAGAGGATCTCCTGAAAAATATGCGTCGTCAAACACGTTATGAAGTGCGCCGCTCGGAGAAGCTAAAATTTAAGGTCAAAAAATCCAATACCCCTGAAATTCTCCGTGAGTTTCATCAGATTCAAGCCGAAACCGCCAAGCGTCAAGGTTTTATTCCGCCACGCCGCAAGGATCTCAATGCTTATGCCAAGGCTTTCGGCTCTGATCTTCAGATTTACCGCGCCACCCTCGATGGCAAACCAGTAGCTTACGGTTTAGTCTTAACTGATGCCTTAGAAGGTGACTACTTTGAGGCAGCCTCCACCGAATTGAATTACAAATTCCCAGGCGCCTATGCACTTCAATGGTATGTAATGAGAGATCTAAAAAAGCAGGGAAAACTTCGTTATAACCTCTGGGGGATTGCTCCGGCCGGCCAAAAAAATCATAAATTCGCTGGCGTTACCACCTTTAAGACTGGCTTTGGTGGTGAAAAATTTGATTATCTACATGCCCATGACTTACCAGTCAAGAAACTTCACTACGGTCTGATTCGGCTCGTCGAAGACGCTCGTCGCAAAAAACGTCATCTATAAATTAAAAAGGAAACTATGAAATACACCGTCAAAACCGTCGAAAATCAAACTGAGTGGGATGAATTTGTTACCGCACATCCGGATGCTAACTTTTTGCAATCCTGGGATTTCTACGAATTCTACTTCTCCCGCGGTTTTGATATTGTGCGTCGTGGTGTCTATGACGAAAATAATCAGCTCGTCGGGGTTTATGCTGGCGAAGTCGAACCTGCCAAGCGTGGTCGTCATCTCGCCGTAGCTGGTGGACCAATTTTTGATTGGACTAACCAGGAAGTTAAAAAACTGATTTTTGATGACATGAAGCAGCAGGCCAAGAAATTAAAATGTGCTTTTATTCGCGTACGCCCACAACTCGAGAATACCCCAGAGAACGCGCAAATCTTTCAGCAACTCGGCTTCCGTAAGGCCCCGATGTATCTTTCGGTGGAGTTTGCTGGTGTTCTCAATCTAGAAAATTCGGAAGAGGAAATTCTTAAAAACATGCGACAGCGTCTGCGCCGCGCTCTTCGCAAGGCGGAGAAAAATCAAATCACCATCGAAAAAACTTCCGACCCAAAAGCGATTCATGATTTTTATCAAATTGAATTACAAACTGCTAAACGCCACGATTTTTATGCTTTCTCGGAAGACTTTCTCACTAAGCAATTTGCAGCTTTTGCTAAGAATGACGAAGCGGTACTCTACATCGCGAAATTAAACGGTGAGATTCTTGCCGAAAACTTTATGATTTTCTATGGCAACGAAGCCTCGTATCATTATGGCGTCTCTTCCGAACTCGGCACCAAGTATTCCGGCGCCCCCCTTCTTCATATGGAAGCTATGCGTGATGCGAGGAAGCGTGGCATTAAGCGTTACAATTTTTGGGGCATCGTCGATGAAAACGATACCAAGCACCGCTTCTATGGCGTCTCGGTTTTCAAGCGTGGGTTTGGCGTGGAAGAATTGAAATACCTTGAAGCTAGAGACCTTGTTCTAGATAAAATCTCTTACTACACTAAGACTCTTCCGATTGAAACTCTTCGCCGAAAAGTGCGTCACGTTTAATATTTTTAGTCAATTAAATACGCCTCGAATTTATCAAAAATGAATTCGAGGTTTTTGTTATATTTCAGCAAACTCTGCTTTATTTTTCTTTTTATGCTAAAATAAGCATAAGAATTAACAAAGGAAAATTATATGTCAATCAAGCGAAAATATATTGATAGCCACTGGCTAATCTTCGCATTGCAGGGTGTGTTGGCACTTCTTTTCGGCTGGTACGCCCTCTTTACTAATCTAAATAGTCTCGAGGCAATTATTGTGATTGCCGGTACGGTTTTGCTCGGTCTCGGTATTATCGAGATGCTGAACCTCCTTACTCGTACCCACTTGAAGGAAACCTGGGGTCTTTCACTTCTCATGGCCGTACTAGAAATCGCCACGGCTTTCACCATGCTCTTTGCCAAGGATCAGAACGCCATCTGGCATCTCGCCATTATCGGTCTATACACCATCACCCGTGGTATTCTTGAGATTTTCATTGGTCTCGGTTCCGTGGATGATTTGACAGACCGTTTTATTTGGGTGCTCACTGGTATTTCCGGCTGTATTATCGGCATCGTAGTGGTAAATGCTGGACATCTCGGTAATCTGCCATTTATTAAATATTTTGGCTCCTACATGATGATTTTTGGTATCTCTAATCTGATTTATGCCATCCATAATAAGGAACAAAAACACGAATACGAAACCGAGCTTCGTGAAAAACGCGAAGAAAATCGTGCTAAGTCTATCAAGAATGCTAAGAAAATTGCCGCCATTAAAGAACTTTCTGTAAAACCAGATCGTGCCTATAAGTCAAAAAATCTTGGTGAAAAAACTGCACATAAGTCAGTTAAAAAAGCTGCTACTAAGAAAACCAAAAAACCAACTGCCAAGAAAATTTCAAAAAAATAAAACTCATCCTAAATAGGGCCACGTGCCCTATTTTTTATTTAGCAAGTTCATTCACCCCTGTAATCTTTGACTATTACGCGTCAATCTTGTATAATTAAGACTCAAGGAGAAATTATGAAATACAAGTTACCTACCAAGGCAGTTATTACTGACGCTGGCTTTGCTAGCCGCTATCTACCAATTACTAAAACCGTACCTAAGGCCATGCTCCCACTTGGCAATCGCCCAATTATGCAACTCGTAGTTGAAGAATGTGTGGACGCCGGCATCAAAGAAATTATCATCGTTGCCACTCCAGAAGGTAAGGGTATCTACGAGGATTACTTTAATAATTCCGTCAACCGTATCCGCAAACAACTTGCTTCTCAGGGCAAATTAGATCGTTACGCTCCTGTGCAACACGTGTTAGATTTTCCAAAAATCACCGTCATTGAACAAGATCAAAGCTATCCATATGGTAATGGTTCACCAATCGCTTCCGCCCGTCCTTACATCCGTGACGATGAGGCTTTCGTGGTAGCTTATTCTGACGATGTAGTTTTCGGCAATTCCGACATTAAGACCTTGATCGAATCATACAAGAAGCATGAAGATGCTAAGGCAATCATTATTTCTCAAGAAATGCCACGCGAAGTCTTAAATAAGTATGGCATCATCAAGCTTCGTGACGCAGAACTTCAAACTCTCGACAATATTATCGAAAAACCAGCTATTGAACAGGCTCCATCTAATCTCACCTCTTATGGTCGCTATCTCTTGACTCCAGAAGTTTTTGAACATCTTGATCCAAAGAATATTGGTCTCGATAATGAGCTCTGGACCGTCGATGCCATTACTAAGATGGCAGAAACTGGCAACGTCTACGTCGAAAAAACTAAAGGTCGCTGGATGACCACTGGTGATCCAAAAAATTACGCTCTTGCCTCGCTTGCCTATGACTTCATGTACGAAGATTTTGGTGAAGATATCAAGAAATTTATTCGCGAAATCTAAATTTCATCTCAAAGTAAAATGCCATCCGTGAAGATTACAGTATAACCCATAATCCGCTTGGCTAAAAAATATAACTGGTAGCTCCAGTTATATTTTTTATTTCATCGAACTTATGCTAAAATAGTTACCAGAAAGGTTTATATGAATACAGCAGAATGGATTTTAGTAGCGATTTTATCAATAACCTTATTGGTCTTTCTGGTGGTCGGAATTATTTTCTTGGTTAAATTCATTCACCTACTCTCTGAGATTGAAATCATGGTGCAAACTGGTCAATCCATTGCCGAAAAAGCCGACGATGTAGCAGATAATATTAAGGACATGACCTCGGTCGGACCTCTCGCGAAAAGTTTAGTGAAAGATATTTTGACCAAGAAGCTGATGAGCTTTATTAATCCGTCTAAACCTCGTACTTCTACTAAAAAGACTACTGCAAAAAAGTCGACAAAGTAATATAATATAAATATATTAACAAAAAGGAGGAATATGAAAAAATCTACTGGTCATTTTGTTCTCGGTGCTATATTTGGTATGGCTCTTGGTGCGATTGCTGGGGTTCTTTCTGCTCCAAAGTCTGGCAAAGAAACTCGTGCTGAAATTAAGGCCAAAGGTGGCAAAATCTACCGCGATCAAAAAGAGAATCTAGGCAAGATTTATCACGAACAGAAAACTAATTTTGGAAAATTTAAGCAAAAATTTGCAAAGAAAGCTGCTGAGATCGAAGACGAGGTTGTAGAGCCTGTCGAAGACGCAGTTTCTGAAGAATTAACCGACGATACTGAGGAGTAAATGTCGGCGCCCGCAGAGGCCTCTCCATCTACCGAGGCAAATAACGACGATTTTTTGAAGTTTTGCGAAGAAATAGATTCACCGGAACACATTTTGTCTCCGGCGGATTTTGTGCATTTGCATAACCATACGCATTACTCACTTCTTGATGGTCTGACCAAAGTGCCGGATCTCATTAAGTATGTCAAAGAAACCGACATGCAAGCCGTGGCGGTCACCGACCACGGTACCATGTCGAGCTTGATCGAACTTTATAAGGAAGGTCAATCTGCGGGTATTAAACCGATCCTCGGACTCGAAGCCTATGTGGCGGCTAGAAATCGCACCGATAAGGATCCCGCGCATGATAAGGTACGTTATCACATTACCTTGCTCGCCATGAATGACCAGGGCTTTGAAAACCTCTGTCGTTTAGCTACCGAAGCAGAAATTAATGGTAAATATTACAAACCTCGTATCGACCATGAAATTATGGAAAAATACAACGAGGGAATTATCTGTCTCTCTGGCTGCGCGAGCTCGGAAATTTCCGTGCGTCTCAAAAATGGCGACATGGACGGCGCCAGAAAATTAGTCGATTGGTATAAAGAGGTTTATAAAGACCGTTTCTATCTCGAGATGCAAGATCATGGCCACCCAGAGTCACCGACTCACTGGGAAGTCCAAGATCGCATCAATCAAGGCTTACAACAAATTGCCAAAGAAACTGGTCTCCCGCTTGTTGTTACCTGTGATGGCCACTATTTGAAGCACGAAGATCAGGATGCTCATGAAATTCTGCTTTGTATCGGTACGGCTGCCAATCTTTCTGATCAAAATCGTATGACCTTGAAGGATTTTCAACTTCACGTCATTCCACCACAGGAAATTATTGACCGTTGGGGTAAAGATTATCCTGACGCCATTAAAAACTCTCGCAAGATTGCCGAACGTTGTGACGTCGACATGAAACTCGGGCGTATCCTGATTCCGAAGTTTCCCGTGCCGGAAGGTGAGACCGATAAAACTTATCTCGATAAGTTGGTTTTTCGTGGCCTGGCTTTTCGCTATGGCGGTAAAACTCAGGAAGAGGTACAAGATTGGTCGGTTGAAGAATGTCGCAAACTATTATCTCCAGAAATTCTTGAACGTATCGATTATGAATTAAGCGTTGTCGACCGTATGGGCTACAATGGTTACTTCTTGATCGTGCAAGACTTCATTATGTGGGGTAAGACTAAGCGTATTATTTACGGCCCAGGTCGTGGCTCGGCTGCCGGCTCTATTCTAGCTTACGCTTTGCGTATCACCGAGCTTGATCCGATGAAATATGGTCTGCTCTTCGAGCGTTTCTTAAATCCAGACCGTATCTCGATGCCGGATATTGATACCGATATTCAGGATACCCGTCGTGATGAGGTAATTGAGTATTGTACGGAAAAATACGGCAAAGATCGCGTGGCCAACATTGTCACCTTCGGTAAAATGATGGCCAAAAACGCCGTGCGTGACGTGGCGCGTGTGCTCGAAGTTCCGTATGCCGAGGCTGACCGTATCGCTAAACTCGTGCCAGACCCGGTGATGGGCCACCATGTTAAATTAACTGACGCTATCAAAACCGCGCCCGATCTCAAGCATGAATATGAACATAATCCGGTCGCTAAGCGCGTCATTGATTACGCTTCCAAACTCGAAGGTACCATTCGTTCTCACGGCGTACATGCCTGTGGTGTGGTGATTGCTCCTGATGAATTGGTCAAATTCTTGCCACTCGAAGTTTCCGCTAAGGGTCCACTAGCCACGCAGTATCCTTCGACTCAGGTCGAGGAATTAGGCCTTCTTAAGATGGACTTTTTGGGTCTTTCTAACCTTTCGGTAATTAATAATGCCTTGCGTATGATCCGTAAGGTGTATCACGATGACGTCGATCTGTATAGCATTCCGCTTGATGATCAAAAATCTTATGAACTTTTACAACGTGCCGAAACCACTGGTGTTTTCCAGCTGGAATCTGCCGGTATGAAGCGCTATTTGAAAGACCTTCGCGCCAGTAGTTTTGAAGATATCATCGCTATGGTGGCCCTTTATCGTCCGGGCCCGATGCAGTTTATTGATTCCTTTATTCGTCGTAAGCATGGGGAAGAACCGATTACCTATCTTCACTCTGGTCTCGAGAATGCTCTGAAATCCACCTACGGTATTTTGATTTACCAAGAGCAGTTCATGCAGATTTCCAAGGAGTGGTGCGGCTTTACTGGTGGCCAGGCCGATACTCTACGTAAAGCCGTGGGTAAAAAGAAAGTCGACCTCATGAATAAGGTGAAGCCGGAGTTTATTAAAGGTGCCCAAGAAGTTGGTGGTGCTACTGAGGAGCAGGCTGAAACTTTCTGGTCGCAACTTCTTGACTTCGCTAACTACTGTTTCAATAAGTCCCACGCCGCGTGCTATGCTTTAGTGGCTTATTGGACGGCTTACCTCAAGGCGCATTATCCAGATGCCTTCATGGCAGCACTGATGACCTCTGATATGCGCTGGACTGATCGTTTAGCTATCGAGATTGCTGAATGTAAGCGTATGGGTATTAAGGTGCTTGGCCCAGATATTAATCAGTCTTATTCTGACTTCGGTATTGTCGGCGGAGAAAACACCATTCGTTTTGGTCTGGCCGCGATTAAAAGTATGGGTAAGGCCTTAGTGGAAGATATTGTCATTCCTGAGCGCGATAAAAATGGACCCTTCAAGTCGGTCTGTGATTTTGCCGCCCGCGTCGACGGTTCCAAGTTTAATAAAAAATCTTGGGAATCCGCCATCAAAACCGGCGCCTTCGACCGCTTCCATAATCGTACTGATCTTTTGTTTAACCTCGAAGACATCCAAGCTTATGGTGCCAAAGTCCAAAAAGACAAGGCCTCTGGCCAAACCGACCTCTTCGGCATGATGGGCGATGCCGGCTCGATTCCAGAACCAGTTATTCAACCATCACCTACTCAAGTTTCCGAAAAGGATCAACTACTTTGGGAGCGTGATTTGATGGGGCTTTATCTTTCTGCTCATCCGCTCGATAAATACGATACTTATTTCGAAGAGCAAACTCACCCATTTTCACTGGTTACGCCTGAAAATGATGGTAAACAAGTGATTGTCGGCGGTATTATTACGGGTATTCGTACTATTCTCACTAAATCCAATACCAAGATGGCTTTTGTGAAGATTGAGAGTAAGACCTCTGAGTTGGAATTTCTCGTCTTCCCTAAAACCTATGAGGAATATAGTGACCGTCTCGCAGTTGATAATGTAATTAAGGTCACTGGCCGCATTAATGCCAAAGATAAGGATGGAAATATTACCTCTGATGTGAAGATTATTGCCGAATCCATCTCCGTTCTTTCTGACGATAAACTCTCTTCCTACGAATCAACTGGTACGCACCTAGCTGATCCAGCCGAGGCTCCAAAAAAGGAATTTCGTCGTCGCAAACCAGCTGGTGAAGAAACTGTCAAGCCAAAGTCTACCGATGTTCCAACCGTCACAATTTCTAAATCAGCCGCCAAGAAAAGCGATTCTGACAAATCCGCATCTGATACCAAGTCAGGTATTACCGCTAAGTCAAACAAGCCAGCTGGAAAAGCCACCCCTGTCAACCCTGAAGCAACCAAGCCGGAAACCGCCGAAGATTCAGAAACCCCGAAGCGTATTATCGCGCCGGAAGCTGACCCGCGTAGCCTCAAGCTTTTCGTTCTGGTGGAAAATCCCCAAAATACCGCCACGCTCACTTCGATTCGTGAACTTTGTGATGAATCACCAGGTTTTTCGGAAATTATTCTCGTACTCAAAGACGGCGATATTAAAAAACCGCTCCGCATGCCATTCCGCATCGAAGCTAGTCCAGAGTTGATTTCTGGCCTCAAAGATCTAGTCGGTGAAAATTCTGTGGTCCTAAAATAGTAGTTGGCCGACGAAAAATTAATTCACCAAAATCAAACCAGAATTATTCCATAATTCAACTACAAAAATTAAAAAGCCTATGCTAAAATAATACTAATGAAAAAGGGTGGTCATGAATAAACTTGCGAAGTTTTTGAATGCGCATATTTCTGGTCTTGTCACTGATAAACCGGAGATTCTTGCAGCCTATTCGCGTGATATGAGCGTCTTGGAAATGATGCCGCGCTTTCTTTGCATTCCGAAAACTGTAGAAGACATTCAGTTTATCTTGCGTTTTAGTGCTAAATTAGCCAAAAAGGGATACAAACTGCCAATTGGTGTACGCGGCGCCGGTCTCGACACTACGGGTGCCGACCTGACTGACGGTCTCTTAATTTCCATGGAAAAATTTAACACCATCGAAGAAATTGACACTCGTGAAAGTCTAGTACGGGTAAAAGCTGGCATCACCCTCGGTAAATTAAACGATGCACTGGTACTCTTCGGCCTAGAACTTCCTGTAGTGGCCTCTAGAAAACAGACCATCGGTGGCCTAATTTCCACCGCTCTCATCGATGAGGCCGCCAAAAAATACGGCAGCATCTATTATTTCACTGATCGTATCGAAGTAGTTTTATCAAATGGTGAAATTTTTCAGTCCACCAGTCTCACTAAACGCGGCATTAAATTAGCTCAATCGAAAAATGATGATGAGAATGCCAAAACCAATATTATGGTCTATGATTTGACTGAGAAAAATCAGGCAGTAATCGCCAAAATTCGTGAATCCGTCCATAATCGCTCCGGTTATCGTATGGTGACCGAGGTAAACCGCGAAAATAAGCCGTTCGATGTGCTGCCAATTTTCTTTGGCGCCCAAGGTACTCTCGGGGTTATTACAGAGGTAATTTTAAAGGTTCAGCCAATTCAATATCACACTCGCCAGTATGTTTTTGAATTTACTTCAATTAATCAAGCCCTCGCCTTTTCTGAAAAAGCCAAAGAGCTTGAACCGCGTACCATGAATCTTTATGACGGTCGCATATTTAAAACTCTCGAAAGTCTTGGTCGCAAGGCTAAATTACTCGAGTCAAATACTGCCACCGCTCAATCTACCGCCAAATTTTATATCTATCTAGATTTTGCCGAAAACTTCTTCCATATTAGAAAGATTGACCGCGAGATTGAAAAATTACGTCCCTTGGCCGATAAGTCCTACGTCGATCAGGAAAAATACAAAGCCGATTTTAATAATTTTAATTTTGGCCTCAAATTATACCTCAATAGTCACGATACAGCGGAAAAACTCGCCATCGTCGATAAGACTTCGATTCCAGCCGAAAAATTGCCAGATTTTCTGCGTAATCTGCAGCCTCTTGAACAAAAATTCCATCAAAACCTACCTGTTTTTGGCTCACTTCTCACCGATCTTTATTCGATTCGACCAGAATTTGACCTTACCGACATTTTGAATCGCAAAAATCTCATTTTCTTCTTGCAGTCTTACGCTAAGATTGTCTACGAAGTCGGCGGATCGCTTGCGGGTGGCTTCGCCGAAGGTCGTACACTAAGTGTAATCACTAGCTCACATACTGATTTAGAGATTAAAGAATTTTATCATCAAATTCGTCAAACCTTCGACCCCGATAATATTATGTCTCCTGGGGTCAAACAGGGTGCTACACTGACCAATTTTGTACGTCATCTACGTGAAGCTCCACTGATTGGCTTTATTGAATATTAAGCTAATGGTTTTCCACAGCAAATGTTGTAAATATAACTATTTCTCAATATGTTATAATTAAGGCATGAAAGTTACTACAAAGAATATATCTGAGACCAAGGTGGAAATTACCGTTACTCTAGATAAGAACGATTTGCAGACTGCTAAAGAACAGGCTGTGGCTCGTCTTGCTAAGGAAGTTAATGTCCAGGGCTTCCGCAAGGGTAAGGTTCCTGCCGAAATCGCTGAAAAACACATCAATCCTAATGATCTTGCTTCGACCACTGCCGATATCGCTGTTCGTCGTACTGTGCCGATGGCCTTTTCAGAGGCTAAAAAAGCTCCATTGATGATCCCTAATGTAGAAATCACTAAGTTTGTACCAGATGAAACCCTCGAATACAAAGCTGAAGCC